>NZ_BAAGVC010000039.1:0-27497 GCF_054781075.1 Cyclobacterium sediminis
AGAAAAGAAACCGGGAGGAGCCTGCACCCAGAGAGAAGGCAGCCTAAAGAGAAAAAAGATCAAAAAATCTTTATCGTGGGATACCTATGCCCAATGGATAAAAGGAAAAAGAAAACCTACCCAATGTCCCGCCAAATTGCACTTTACCGTAGTCAAATTGTACTGCTAATCAGAAGATAAACACACAAAATAACCACGAATGAATTAGTTTACCCTTACGTGGTCAAGTTTTATCGAATTTTCTAACAAGCCCTAATTAATTAAAGTGGGATTTGGATATCGGGATTATTCCGGCAGAATTCAAATAGCCGGATATTTATCTTTTTTTAAATAAGGAATTGCGTGTAAGAAAAGTAATGTAGGCCAGTAATTTAACCGACCTACATTTTTAATAGTTGTCTAAAATTAAGATATAGCAAACGCTTAGCCTTAGACTAAATGGGTAAAGTTATTTGTATTTACTATTACTTGTCCCAATACTCTTTTAAATTATCATCTACTTTTTTCCATACTATTTCGGAAAAGAATGTGTTAATGGAAGCAGCCCAACCAGTACCTTCGCCTTTTGTGGAAACGACGACCTTTCCATCAATCAATTCAACTTTCCTTGTCACTTTACCGGGGTGGAGGAGATGTGATCTTTCAATTCCAAATTTATCTACTTGATTCGCCATTGTATAATTGGTAACAGAGTTATCAAAATAATTAATTTTTGATATTATAGGGTTGGTCGGGGTTAATATTTCTACCCAAGTCAATTTACAATCTTCTACCGGTGAAGTGTCAGGAGTTGGAGCGATAAAATTTGACTGTTCGAGCATGGCGTTAAATACACTTCTTGCATTACATGTAGGATCTACACTCGTATCGCAGATCACAGTATTAAGCTCTTCCCCTTCTTTCGGGTAAATATGATAATTTTCATGTGATGGATCATAGGTGTCCAGTAGTTGCCCATTGTCACAAATGATATTGGCTGGCGGGTTAGGGTTATTGCCACCTGAAGATGGACAACTAACATCAAAATACCATGCAGTACCTCCCTGCAAACAACCAGAGACATAAATACTTATTTCTCGGCTAATTGCTGGGTCGTAAGGGATAGAGAAGGAGCCTCCACCACTTACGAAGCCATCAGCAGCAGTTGCTTCATTACATAGCTTATACGGTGGTGCTTTCCCACTCTCTAATAAATCAGGGCCTGTACTGGCTACCCATTCACCGTTGTAACGGATATCCATTCTGTCCTTTCGGGTGTACATATAATAGGAGATGTTTACAATTCCTGGAAAATCTCCCATGTCATAAGTCTTAACTGTAATGCCGTCACTTCCTGATACCCTGGGGAATGACTGGCCACTGCCACACCTGTTTTCTGAATCTACTATGGATACATTGATCGATTTTTTCTCACTAACATTGTTGTTTTGATCATAGATTCTGTACGAAACCACAAAATCACCTTTTTGAATATAATTAGGAATGCCTATGGCTACGGCAAAACTGTTTTCATCGGGATCGAGGTTGGCAGGGGCATCCCAATGTCCCTGAGCACCTTCCACCTCTATATATATTCCTTTCAATTGTTCATTGGAGTCAAAAGAAAAAGGTAGGAATAGATAATTGTCATTAGTGATTAGCGCCGAGGAGACAAAAATGTTTATCCTTATTTGATCAGGGTTCTTTGCGGATGGCATATTTCCTCCTTGTAGCTCTCCATTTATGATAAGCTCCTTATTAAGCTCGTCGGGCTGAGAACTAGGGTCAATCGGTTGGTTAACCAAGAGTCTGGTATCCAATTCAGTTTCCTCTTCTTGAGAACAGGAAAATATTGCAAACCCTACTAATATTGCGAATATATATATTATTTGATTTTTCATAGCTTAGGATTTAATGAAATTTTTCACCGGAATTATAAACTAAGTAGTCCAAAACGTACTGAGACCACTAAAGAGGTATCCGAAAGTTTTCCATAAGTTGTTTCGGCATAATTTCCACTTTTCAAAAGAGAGAGTTTTAACTCAATCCGCTTACTTAGGAAATAACCTGCAGAGGCGAAGTAACCAAAATATGGACTTAACACTTCCTCATTTAAATTATTTTCTACCGTCGTCTTCTTTTCAGGGTACTCCTCATTGGTCTCTCCATTGATCTCCACCCGTTGGTCGATAGTGGTAGTTGTTTTTGAGGTGTGTGCGAGACCACTACCGATCTGAAGACCAGCTCCTAATGAAAGGAAACTGCTAGGTTTATATTGGATAGAAATGGGTACTTCAATTGTATGCAATTTGTATTTTTCTGTGTAATTCGCAAATTGATCGAATTGGTATTCAGGATCCCTATCCACTCCTTCAATCTCCAAAGTGTATCCTCTCATGGTGAAGTTAATCCCAGTGCTAAAAGCTATTTTCCTATTATAATTGTAGTCTGCAAATAGCCCTACGACTGGACTGAATTGATAAGGCAAATTCCCCTTTACCTTGAAGTTGTCAGAACCTGTTCCTTCGAAAGTGGAAATCATATGATTTAATCCTTTTTTTGCTCCACCTGCAGGACTGTTTGCCGAGTACCCTACATGTAGACCTATTGATAGGGGTTGCTGTACTGCAATAGCTACCGAATCCTGTGCAGAGGTGGTGATTGTAAACAAGAAGTAGGTAACTGTGCTAAAAATTATTGTTCTAATTTTACACATATTGCGTTGGTTTTAAAGTGATTAATTGCTATGTTTAACCCGGATTATGTAATAGGATTCGGTTTTGCTTTTTTTTAGGAACAAACCTTAATTGAATACCTATAACATGTACCGAGATTAAGATTATCTTCCTAAACTTATGCCTACATTAAATGAAGACCCCCTACCAGTATTTCCTAAAGAACTGAATTCAGCCAAAATACCAAAACCCCTTTTGTTTCCTGGGTACCACCTTGTTCCTACATTGAGCCCTGCTTTGTTGAGCCCGATTGTTAATGGGTCCCCTCCATCATACGTAAGTAAGGAGTAATACCTTCCATAGGTGATGGCTACAAAAGGTTCAAAACCAAAGCTGTTAATGTTTAAATCTGATACTTTTTCAATAATTTGCAAGGCATATCCTGAAAGTCTGGCACTTACACCAATTCCGGCTCTTACATCATCAAAATCATTGTTTTCTTGAAAATCTGCACCTATTGCCAGACCTAAACTACTTACCCCTGCAATCCCTTGCTCGAGGTAAATCGCTGAAGGTGGGATAACAGACTTCATTCCAAAATAATCTTTGAAACTAGGGTCAATTGCCAAAGAAAATGAGAATTTTTTTGCTGGCATTTCAGTGTTTTGGGCACTAACATGGCTATAAATAGTTATAATGCTTAGCAAAGCTAGGATTGCGGATAAATTGATTTTTTTTTTCATGACTTGGTTTAATTAGATAATGTTTATAAATTATTATGAGTATTAAGTAATTCTTTATCAAATACCGTTGATTTATTATTGATTAGAAATGTTTTTTCGTAAACAAGGGTTTTGATAACGTGGAAGTTATATTTCACTGCATGGTCTAAATTGTATTTGAAATGGTTGCGCCCCATTGATAAGGCACAACCATATTGTTATAAGATTTAGATGTAAAATTAATTTCGGCTTCTAATAGGACGTTCATTCCCTTTTTCACTTCCGAAAGACTCCATGGAGGTTTCTATTCCATTAGTTGACTTGGGAAGGATATCCTCTTTTGAACCCAAAAACTCACAAGAAGTAATAGACAATAAGATAACTCCCATTAATACGATACTCTTTTTTGAAGTTTTCATAATACGATTTGTAGGTAAAACAAAATCGTCCGGCTTACCTGGCATGCCCCGGACAGCAACATGCCAGGTTTAAAAGGAAGGGTTTCGAAACCAATCCTTAAAAGATTAGAATAAGTTACATAGGGCCCTATTTAAATCTAATGTTACAATTATTGCGTAAATTGAAAGGTGGAAAAAATGCGTAACAAGTTATTTTTATATTCAAAAAGTTATGAGAGTGTTATAAAAAAGTTACGAAAAAAAAGGCTCTTTTGTAACTTTTTTGTACAGGTATGTAACTATCTCTTCTGTGAAAAAGTGATGAAGGTATTTTTTTAAATAAATAATTATTATTTTGGGAGAGACAATTTTATCGTTATTGACTGACTCAATAGTAGAGTTGTAAAACCAAACCCTTTAATGGAGAATGATTACCCTATTAACCAACCTAAAACCAATGTTATTGCTGTATTTGCAAACCTAGATAACAACCATTTATTTTATTTAAAAATTGAAGAAAAAAAACTAGAGGAAAGTTTTAAGAAAAGAAGTGATATTGATTTTATTTCTATCCCTATCCCGATTGGGAATCTTAATGATATCATAGATAGCCTTAAGAGTTCTCGAGGTAGGTTAGGTATTTTTCATTTTTCCGGACATGCGAGTCCAAATCATATTAGCTTCAATGAGAATGAAATTGGAATCAAAGGGTTTATAGAGTTTTTCCAAGAACATCATTGTGTCCCTCTAGTATTTATTAATGGGTGTGACAGTTATGAGCAAGCGATATCTTACATGGAGGTAGGAGTATCTGCTGTAATTGTCACTAATAGAGAAATTTTTGATGAAACAGCAGCTAATTTTTCTCAGCAATTTTATAGAGGACTTACAAATAATTATACAATCAAGGATGCTTTTTCATCGGCAATCAAATATATGGGCGCACATGATTCTAATTTATTGGAATCGCATGATTATAGCAATTCTATACAGGTTTGGGATCCCAGAAAAGTAAAAGGTAAGAACTTATCAAATGGTTTTCCATGGACACTTTTTTATTCAGACGTAAGTATTTTGGATCTGAGACTAAATGAACTATATAATTATATTAATAGTAAAACACTATTAAAACCATATTTGAACTGGTTGATAGAACAGCACCAAAAAATTACTGTAGCTGGATTAAAGGGAGCGGCTGAAATGGAGTTAGAGAAAGTTTACATTTCTCTGGAAGGTGAAATTGCTAAATCTTATGAAATTAATCAATCCCATAAACAAATTCAAGAAGAGTTAGATGAGTTGGAACACAGCTGGGGAGAAAGTAACCTAACTGAAAAAGAGCTACTTAAAGCCAAGTCTAGACTGCTTGGGCGTAATTTGTATATGCCTATAGATGATGAAAGATCGAGACAAAAAAAAGGTAATAAAAGCCAAGCTGATTTTAAAAGGTTAAATATTTCAGAGATAATTTCTGATCACAATAATCTGGTGATTTTAGGAGATCCTGGTACCGGAAAAACGACCTTGGCAAGGTGGTTGGTGCTTAAACATGCCCAAGCCTTATACAATGAAGAAGCCGTTCTCCAAATCCATAATTCCTCCGTTTATTTTAATTTTATCAATTTGATAGCACCAAAATTGAATTTAGGAAGACCTTTATTTCCGATCTTGATACGGGTTGGAGAGTTTGCAGAATGGCGACAGGAGAACTTAGAATTAAATTTAAAGGATTTTTTAGGTAAGAATTCCTGGAAGGGAAATACTTTTTCTATGTCAACAGAAAGTAGTACTGTTGAGGTAAATAATTCACAGGCACTGAACCAAATGATGCTAAATTACCTTCGAAACAATGAGGCCATTTTGGTTCTGGATGGATTGGATGAAATTACCGAGACTCATTATCGAAAAGAAATTGTAAAAGAAATCGAAAAATTTGTTGATGAGATTTCTAATCAAAAATATAATGCCTTTGGAAAGCGAAATAAGATTATTATAACAAGTAGGATTGCAGGTTATCAATTGCAACCCATTAGTCTCGAGGGTTTTTGTCATGTTACTATCCAGTCCATGGAAGACAGGGAAATAAGAGCATTTAGCCATAATTGGATACTTAATACTCATTTAAAGTGTGTCATAAATCCAAAAATTTACCAATTAGAAGTAGAAGCCCATGAGAAGGCTGAGGCCTTCCTGAAAGAAATATTTAAACCAAAGCGAGCTAGTTTATTAGAATTGGCAGGGAACCCACTTTTTCTCACTGAACTAGCGAAGTTATTTTATTCAGAGGGTGGAGTACTCCCAGGTACGCGAATCGAGCTTTATTCGATTTTGGCCAACAATATGATTAAGATATGGCAAGAAAAATTTAGAATTGAAAATTTAGATTTTTCTAAGAATAAAATTTTTTATGTCTTAGAGGATGTAGCGGAACATCTTCATGAAAAATATCCTGCGGGGTTGATGTTTTTACCTCTTTTAAAGGAAAGAATAGAAATTAGTCTTAGGAATTATAATAGAAAAACTGAAAAACCCCAAATTGATGAAAAAATTGAAAATGAAGCTGCACAATTTGTAGGAATATTAAATAAACAGATAGGTTTATTGGCTGAAAATGCAGAGAAATTATATGGCTTTTTACATCTTTCTTTTGAAGAATATTTTGCTGCGAGAAAAATAATTAGAAATGAGGCTTTAATTGCTACTTCTATTATAAATAATGCCTATAAGCCCCGGTGGCGTGAACCTTTATTAATGGCTATAGGGAGTTTGAATGAAAGTCTTAAACAAAAGGATCGGAAAATAGTTATAAGGGCTCTCCTAGATATTAATGACCCATTGCACGAAATCATTCCCAGAAGTGCAACTTTAATAGCAATGGCACTTCCTGAAATGGCTGAACCACCAGAAGATGAGGTGGTTTTTGAAATTCTAAATAACCTTATTTCAGCCTATGCCAATACTGAATTTTTTGAAGGGGGTGTTAATCTACGTCAAGTAGTAGAGGAAACTTTTCAAGAAATGGCAAATAAAGGAAGGAATTGGACTACGGTCATGAACTATTTTGTTTTTAAGTTAAATGATACTGATTCCCTGCCTATAGATAAACTAGCTTTGGCTAACCTTATTGAAAATGGTGATTGGTTCTCTTCATCCATTGTACATGCATTGTTGGAGAATTTGAATTTAGACTCTGAACTTTGGGATTGGCCATTTCATCGCTGTCTTAAACGTGTAGCGAATACCAAACCTGAGTTTTTAGAACACCCAAAACTTAGGTTAAAGCTTTTTTTATTACAGTTTCCATCTGCATTTGAGTTTTTGAAATCCGATCCGTTATGGTGTAAAATATTCTACTTGTTATATGCTATAGTGGTCCTAGAAAATGTAGGGAACAAAGAAAAGTTGAAGTTTTCTATTGACGGGATTATAAGAGAATCATTTTTATCTGAGCGAATAATTGATTTGTTAGATAAAAGAAAATCACCACAAGAATTAACAGTTTTTTGTGCCAATCATTGGGATAGTGACTCTCAGAGCTATGAAGAAAAAGTTGATTGTCTAATAGTTTTAGCTGCTGCCGGAAGACCTATAGTGCCGATGTTAAAGAAAATCACAAGCGGTGCCAATTCTGATCTTAAATTAGCCATTTTAAAAAGGATTGATTTAATCAATGCTTTGTTTTCAAGTGAAATTGGGATAATCGGTGCTGATGTAATAAATAATCCTGGTTTAGTTGGAAGGTTAATTGAAGGTAAAAACCACCGAGAAATACAAAATTTCATAGCGATTTTGCTCCAATTAGCTAGCATTTTTCACCAAAAAGGAATAAGCCCCTTTGAACTTCTTAATGTGGTCCCATATGAAGTTAAATCAACTATACTCGCTGAATTCTGGGTCTATAGGCTTCGGGCTGATGATCCTGGTTATAGCTTAGCTGTTACTTTCGACACCTTAGGCTCGGAATTTAGTAAACTAGATCCAATTATTATTGCTAAAGGATTTTTGGATGTTAACAAGGTGATGCATTTGCCACCCAAAGAGGTATGGAATCTTGAAAAAAATCTCTTTTCACCTGAAGATGAAACTGGTGTTTTATTTCATGCTTTGTTTAGTCTATATAATATTCATTCTAACTTTGAAATTCTAAAATACTGGGGCTTAGTTCAGTTAATTCCATTGATAAAGGAGAATCCTCAATTAAATAATTTTTTATATTATATTATTAGTAGGTTTAAAAATAGAAATTATGCAGAGGGAGTTTTACCTTTATTTAATTTAAATCAAGATGAGGATTTAATATATTCTAATAAGCCAAATTTTAGTGAAGATTTGTATTTTAATATCGATCAAGAATTAGAACCTAAAGCTAGATTAAATCTTATTTTTATTAATTTATCTAACAGTAGGGTCAAGAATATTTCAAACGAGGCTTCAGAAAATTTTAGTGAAAATAAAATCTCTCATTCTGAATTTATTTTAATGGCAGGTAAACTAATTAGTCAGGTTTCAGATGTGCATGATCAGATAAGGGGATATTTAAAGTTGATTTCCTACTTGGAAGAAGGGGATAGACGAAACAAAGTCAAATTAATTTTGTCATTGTTGGAAGGTATTCAAGACCCATTTTTGTTGGCTCAATTCTTAAAAGAAATCAAACCTTGGGTATTCAATCTATCCATACAGAGTAAATCTTTCAAGAACCTTGAGGGTAAAATAAATGACCCGATAGCCTTATCAAATTATGAAAATAGGATTTACCCCTATTTAAATAATATTAGGGATCAACCAGAGACCAACCCTTCACTTGCTATCTTATCATTGGGAGCATTGTTGAATGATAGTTTCTCATTATTTGCGATCCCAAACTCTAACCAGCAATTATGGGAGTTTTTGCATTCACCTTATGTTCCAAACAAAGAAAGAATTATAAAGAAGATTTGTGATAAGGGTAGAGAAAAACGTTTTAAGATTAATCTATTAGTAGCACTTTCTATCGACAAACTCATCAAGGATTCGAAATTTGATTGGATCTATCGTTTAGTGGAATGTATCGAAAGCCCAGAGGAGGATGCATTGACTATTATTACAGAGTGGTTAAACAATTCAAAAGACAGAATAAAATGTTTTGCTGCTCTTTCACTGTTGGAGGTTGGAATAATTAACAACAAAACCTTTCCTTTTATAGCCTTAATTTTGTTAAAAAAGGTATTTGGAACTCAGGATCTTTTTAGAAATCGTGCGAATATTGCTTTAAACAATCAATTTTTCTTTGCCTCCTCCATTGGGTTTGAAGGTTTGCTCCTTATAGCAGAAACGATTAATGCCAACTATTACTCTTCTCCCTTTCTTTTGCGTGGGTTAAGCTGGATGTTTGAACATATTTATTTTGATGATTCGAAGTTATTATATGATTTAATAGACAATGCAGGTAATGAATCAAAAAAAGAATTAAATGCAAGTTTAGTTCTGGAAAGTATTCAATTGATTAAAGGGGATGATACATTAAATGCTTTTACTGGTGGTTTCTCTCATAGTGATGCAAATATTATAAGATGTTTGTTAAAGAGTTCTATTTATATATTAAACAAGTGGAGCATGCAGGTTGTTTTAGAAAATAGCTCGTATGAAAATTTGAGACAAAGTATTCATCAGTGTGTACAATCAAATAATTCAGAGATAGCTTTATTTGCAATTGATGCAATGGGGTATATGCCTGAGTTGAATTCTTCGAATACTCAACTCTTAAAAACTATAATTATTGAAAATGTACCCAAAAAAAGTGAACTGGCTTTAATTAGTTTGGGGAGGGCGAACTATAGTTTTGAGCTGAAATATATCGAGGAGTACTTACAAAATGAAGAAAGTGATTTACATTTTGCGGCTACGGTCGCTACCGCAAGGAATATTATAAAAAATAATGAACCGACTAATGAAACTTTGGAGAAAATCGAATTAAAAATAGGTAATAAAGTAGATTATTTGCATGTTTTGTTTGAAGTCTCTAAACATCGATGGTGGGATTCTTATAGTAAGAAATGTAAAGAAATTTTAGGTTTAATTTTTGAAAAAAATCAAAGTAAGGGGCTTTATGTAAAGTTTATTAATAGCTATTCTAAACACCTAATTGAAGATTATAGACCTAAACATGACTTGTCATACTCAAGAAGTATTCATTGGATGAACCAAATGGTGTTTCTGGATGCATTGTCGGCAGGTGCTAAAAAAATGCCCGCCACATTTGAACGAAATGCCCGGAAAATAAATGGCTTTGGTGAAAAGTTAGTGAAGATAATTTTTAATAGTTTTATTTTTACTGATAGAATGAATGCGGTCACCTGTCTGAGTTTTTTGAGAAAACTAGATGTTAAAACAATTAAGGCATTTCAATGTGCATTAAGTGATATTTATTGTGTTCAAGAAGAAGCAATTGATTCTTCTGAAAGATTCAAGTTGCTGGATAAAAGTTTTTTTAAGTTACTAGTGAAGAATTTGGACCAGGAAACTTTAAGTACCCGATTTTCAATAATAAAAATTCTAACCGCTATAGGGAAATCTCCAAAGATTGATTCGGAATTACATCAGGAGATTCTTGCCCTTTTAAGGGAAAAGATTGATATTGACGATTACAGGAGGCATGTTTATTTGGCATTTAGTGATGATGGTATAGATAGTAATAAGAAAGAAAGAATAATCCATATGGGTAGATTGGATAACCATATATATAATAGTATTTTGGAAATAACAGGTATTGCAATCAAAGAGGACTATTAAGCAAGTTTACAATGAAAAAATTCACTATTCCTTGTCATTTTGGTAAAAAGAAAGCACCCTTTGATGTCTATATTGGAAATCCAAAACAAGGCCATCATCCGCTAGAATTCCAAAGTAGATGGCTTAAGGAGCAACGTGGGGGTAAAATACCTGAGGAAGTAATGGAGAGCTACGCAAAACTACTTGCCCTTGCAAAAAAGAATAGGGTTAGCTTTGAAGACTTATGCGTATACGCCTTGGAGGCTGCAAGCGAGGAAAAAAATAAATCGAATGTAGAATTGCAAACTCAAACAGATTTGCTGGAAAAAGCCGATATCACAGTAGATAGATTGTTAACTCTTGCCAAACCCGAAGATCTAAGTCCGTATTTTGACGAAAATTTCTATCTCCTCCAATTTCCTCTGAAATCCGGGTTAGCAAATGCCTTTCATGTTGTTTTTTTGATTAAAGAAAAAAATCTGGAAAATTTCAAATTAGGTTATCCTTATGCATCCACTGACGAAGATAAATTGTCTGCTATTGGAAAAGTGGAGTGTACGGTAAAGGAAATGAATAAAACTGAGATTTATAGTTGGGTTTCTAAAAAATATGGAATAGAGGTGGAGAAAATTGAAGCAAACGCAAAAATAGAATTAAAGTAATCACCATTTTAGCTTACAATACTCTATGGCAGATAAAATAAATTTTAATGATAAATATAACCAGGCATTGTCTATTGTTCTTATTGATAAATTGAAATGTTTATTGAATGCCCATTATAAAGAGACAATTGACTATAAAGCAAAAGACTATACTGATAAAATTAATAAATTAATAAAAGAAAAATATCCTAATAAAGATTATGATGAAGTAAAAGTAAATAAATTTTTCCCTCAACTTGTGTTAAGGGTTTTTAAATGTAAACCTTTTACTGACACTTATAAGGATAAAGCATCATTTAAGAAAGAAACAATTAATAAATTTATCAACGTGTTGAAACACGATGAAAATATTAATTATGGGTGGGATGAGTTTAAAAATGATTTTAATTATGAAGCTAATGAGGAATTAAAAAATAATCCAATACGGTATGGGTTTAAAGATGATAATCAGAATGCTAAAATTTACTTCGGTATTAATGTCATGTGCTTTTTCTGTAATAAAGATAAATTTAGGAAAGAGATAAATGATGTTATACAAAAACGTATTCAAAATAATATAAGTGGTAATGATATTCAACTGGAATTTCTGGAAGAGGATGAAGGTATTAAAGATTTAGACCATGCAAAAAGAATTGGTGTTGAAAAAAGTCTGGATTTGGTGATGTACGCAAATGCTGTGGTAGAGGACAAGGAGCAAACTCTTGGGTTATTAAAAATGGATTTTCACTATGCCATTACTAATCCTGTTTTTTTGCAAAGGTTTAATTCTTGTGAACATACCATAAGTCAAACAGGGAATAGTGAATCTATTGAATTAGGTCTTGTTCAATTGTATGAAGGTGACTTACAAACCGATATAGATCAAGCCTTATACTTACTTTTGGCTTTAAATTTTTATTTGAATAATAATCCTAAAAAAGCGCTAGATTTTCTTGAAAAAGTAATTAGGGGTAAAAGGTGTGACGAAACCTGGTTTATTATGGGAGTTTGCCTATTTGAATTAGGTGCTTTTGAAAGAGCAAAGGAATGCTGGGAAAAAATCCTGTCAGAAAAGGAGGGGCTATTTAAAGCCAGAATAAATTTAGCCCTCCTTTACCTACAGCCTGAATTTAAAGAGAAATATTGGAACTACAAAAGTATAATAAAAGACCTTATTAGTGGAGATTTATCTAAAGAGTGTTCTGATGAAGAGTTTTTTCTACCCTTGGCTATTTTATTTGATGAAATCTCTGATTTCACATCAGCTAAACATTTTTTTAAAAAAGTAGTTAATATAAATAAAATTACAAATAGAGATTATGCTTATTTGAGACTATCTAATTTGACTGATCAAAAGCTAATTAATTTACGCCACGCGGCCAAATATTCCCAAGATTTATCTATACATTTTCAAGTTATAAATAAAATTTATAATTTTAATGTAAATAAAAAAGAAAAATTAACGGCTTTTAAAGCTATTCTTAAGGATGTCTCTAATAGGAAAAATAATGCTGTTAATCATAAGAGAATATTAAAAATATATAATGATACAATTGATGTATTAGAGTTGGAAATAATGGTAGAGAAAGCAAAATGGTCTTCTGATTTTGAAATTCAAAAATATTATATATCTGAGATAAGTAATTTAAATTTAAATCCAAGAAAAAAATTAGAGATATTTAGATCCATTCATAAGGGTATTACTAGTTTTTTTAGAGATGAAAAAGAAATTGATAAGATATTGAAAATTTACAATGACAAAATTGATAGATATTCTGCTATAACTCTTCCAGGATCACCTGTCTTGATATCAGAAAATGAAACTAATTCAGATGATAGTATTTTTAATCAGGTGTTGGATGTTCCGTCTTTGTTAAAAAACATTGAAATAGAATTCCGATTAAAAGATATTTTTGACAATGTTCATAGATATGTGCCGATTACTAGGAGTGAAATACCTAAAGATCTTCCAATTTTATTTTTGGACAGCCTGACAATTAAAGATGACGATTTGAAACTTACAAATGCACTATTGATTCAATGTGTAGATAATATGAACCAGATTATTGAAACCTCTAAAGTTGGTGTTTATTCATACCTTATAAAAAGAAATGAACTCGTTAATTTAGGTCACTTTAATACTTTGGGTGAACTCTTATTGTCCGTAAGTTTTGATAATGGAAAAAATGATAAATTTGAATTTATCCCATGGAAAAGTTTGAAGGTTTATATTCCGGATCCGGAGGCATTAATTAAAGATTGCAAAAAATATCGTGATAAATTGGATCCATTGACAACAAGAGAGTTTATGGAGTGGCTTTATTCTCTTTTTAGTCAGTTATTTATAGTCAATTATTTTGATTTTGAACTTTGGTTTATGGATAATTTTAGTTGATGGTTTAAAATACATTATCGGAGCATCTCCACTTTTTCATGACATTGTATTATTAATATGTTTACCCATAATCATTTTCAACTTTATATTTGAAAGCAATTACAAAATAGACCATGAAGTTCAATGAAACAGGTATCCAAACCACAAAGCAGTGATATTTGTATCTTTTTTATGTAACTTTGTGGCCTCAATTGAAAAGAAAAAATGGTACACGTTTGTCGGAAAGAGCATTTTAATGCAGCCCATAAATTATGGAATCCGAAATGGTCTGAGGAAAAGAATAAATCGGTATTTGGTCCTTGTTCCAATGCGAATTGGCATGGGCATAATTTTGAACTAATCGTCACGATTAAAGGGAAACCTGATGAGGATACCGGTTTTGTAGTAGACCTGAAGCAGCTAAGCAACCTTATCCGAAAGGAAGTCATAGATAAAGTAGATCATAAAAATCTTAATATAGATGTCCCTTTTATGCAAGGGAAAATGGCTAGCTGTGAGAACTTGGTCATGGAGTTTTGGAAAATCCTTCAACCCCGTGTGGATAAAATCGTTAAGGATGGCCGGCTTTATAAGTTGACCTTGTATGAAACCCCTCGGAATTTTGTAGAATATTATGGGGAGTAGATGTCCTAACTCCTTTTAAAAAAGCTGTCCTTGAAGTATTATATAATTGCCGGAGAGAGATCAGGAGACTTGCATGCGTCTAATCTACTGCTCGCCTTAAAAGAAAAAGATCCTGAGGCCCAGTTTAGGGGCATGGGAGGTGAATACATGGAGGAGGCGGGCTGTTCGCTTTTTGCCCACTATAAGGAGATGGCTTTGATGGGCTTCGTGGAGGTGCTGGTGCATTTTAGAAGGGTTTTCCGGTACTTGTCTGCAGTAAAAAAAGATTTGTTGGCTTACCAGCCGGACGCCTTGATTTTGGTCGATTTCGCCGGATTTAATATGAAAATGGCAACCTTTGCCACTAAAAACAATATTAAGGTACACTATTATATCTCTCCAAAGGTTTGGGCATGGAATCAAAAGAGGGCTTATGGAATCAAGAAAAATGTAGACAAGCTGTATACTATTTTACCTTTTGAGCCAGAATTTTTTAGAAAATTTGATTGGGAGGTGGATTATGTCGGCAACCCTCTTTTAGATGAAATCAATAAATTTAAGCCGGATCAGGGTTTTTTAAGTCAGCATATTTTGGGAGACAAACCATTGATTGCTCTTCTTCCGGGGAGTAGAAAGCAAGAGGTAGACAAGATGTTGACTACCATGATTGCCTTAAAAAACAATTTTCAGAATGTGGATTGGGTAATTGCCGGAGTGCGAAACTTACCTTCAGAAAGCTATGAGCTGGCTAAAGAGGCGGGTATCCAGGTGGTTTACGAAAAAACATATGATATCCTGCAGAATGCTAGAGCCGCAGTGGTTACTTCCGGTACGGCTACGCTAGAAACGGCACTTTTTAATGTACCTCAGGTGGTTGTGTATAAGACAAGTCGTATTTCTTACACTATCGGAATGCGGCTAATAAAAGTAGCATTTGCTTCTTTGGTAAACTTGATAGTGGACAGAGAGGTGGTCAAAGAATTGATTCAAGATGCCTATGAGCCGGCCTCTGTTAATGCGGAACTTCGAGGCATCTTACAAGATGGGCCTAAAAGAGAAAAGGTCCTTGAGGGCTATTCAGAGTTGAAAAAACTATTGGGCAATAAAAAAGCCTCGCAGGAAACTGCAAGGCTTATTTATGAAAGTATATCAGCTTAAGCTACCTGAAGCTTTTTGAACTTAGATTTTTCAAATTGTGTACGGGCGTACTCTTCATTGATTACCAAATTGTGCTCGCCTTCCTCAGAAGGGAGTTCGTACATGGCATCCGTGATAATTGCCTCGCAGATTGACCTTAGTCCTCTGGCGCCCAGGTTGAACTCTACTGCCTTTTCCACAATAAAATCAATGCCCGACTCTTCGAATATTAAGTTCACATTCTCCATCGCCAATAGCTTAACGTATTGTTTGGTTAAGGCATTTTTTGGTTCTGTAAGAATCAATTTTAGCGAATCTTTGTCCAATGGATCCAAGTGAGTCAGCACCGGAAGCCTACCAATCAATTCAGGTATTAGTCCAAATGCTTTCAGGTCTTGGGCCGTTACATACTGCAACAGGTTGGTTCTGTCGATCACATCAGCATTGGTCTTTTTACTGAATCCCAAAGGTTGGGTATTCAAGCGCCCGGCAATATGCCTACCAATACCATCAAAAGCTCCACCACAAATAAACAGAATGTTTTCAGTGTTTACAGAGATCATCTTTTGGTCAGGATGTTTTCTTCCTCCTTGAGGTGGAACATTTACCGTTGTTCCTTCCAGTAATTTAAGCATTGCTTGCTGAACGCCTTCGCCGCTTACATCTCTGGTAATGGATGGATTATCTGATTTTCTGGCAATTTTATCAAGCTCATCTATATAAACAATCCCTCGCTCTGCAGCCTCCACATTGTAATCAGCTGCTTGGAGCAAACGAGTTAGAATGCTTTCAACATCTTCACCCACATAGCCTGCTTCCGTCAAAACTGTAGCATCTGCGATGCAAAAAGGAACTTCGAGAGTTTTGGCAAGGGTTTTGGCCAAGTAGGTTTTACCTGTACCTGTATCACCTACCATAATGATATTGGATTTTTCAATCTTTACATCATCGGCTTCTTGCTTTTGACCCAATCTTTTATAATGATTGTAAACCGCCACAGTCAAGACTTTTTTTGCCTCTTGTTGCCCAATGACGTATTGATCCAGATAGGCAGTAAGTTCTTTTGGTTTCTTTAGTTTGAACTTAGGTTGTTTGGCATCCTTTTTCGTCTTGTCCTCTTCCCCTAAAATCTGGAAGGCTTGTTCTATACAGAAATTACAGATATGCGCAGAAATGCCTGAAACCATTAGGTCCACATCTTTCTTATTCCTCCCACAAAATGAACATGTTACTTGCGCCATTCAGTTGTTATTTTACTTTTTTCGTCAAAACTTCATCAATTAAGCCGTATTCTTTGGCCGCTGATGCTCTCATCCAGTAATCCCTGTCTGAGTCAATTTCAATTTGCTCGATGCTTTTTCCACTGTGAAGGGCTAGGATCTCATAAAGCTCCTGCCTCAATTCTAAAATTTGCCTTACAGAGATCTCCATATCTTTGGACTGACCTTGCATCCCTCCTGAAGGCTGGTGGATCATTACTCTTGCATGAGGTAATGCTGCTCGTTTGCCGGCGGCACCGCCTGCAAGTAATACGGCTCCCATTGAAGCGGCTAATCCGGTACATATGGTACCCACTTCCGGACTGATGTATTGCATGGTGTCATAAATCCCTAAACCTGCATATACAGATCCTCCCGGGCTATTTACATACAGTAGGATGTCTTTCTTGGCATCCACAGACTCTAAAAACAACAATTGAGCGGTAATAATATTGGCTATATTGTCGTCTACACCTGTTCCAAGAAATATAATCCTATCCATTATTAGTCTGGAAAAAACATCTATTTCTCTGAAATTGGTTGGCCTTTCTTCAATGACTGCACGGGTCATGTTTTCCACAGAGTGGATATATTGGTCAAAAGTATTGCCACTGATTCCTTGGCCTTTGACTGCGAATTTTCTGAATTCCTCTCTATTCATTTTTACTTTTCTCTAAGATTAATATTACAAAAATAAAAAAAGCCCTTAGATAAGGACTTTTTATGAACAAAAAATTTCAGGAATTAGTTTTCGAGAAGTTCTTTAAACTTTTCTACGCCAATTTTCTCTTCTTTCAATTTGACTTTCTCCTTGACAAAATCAAGGACTTTTTCATTTTGCACCGAAGTCATCATTTGCATGTAATTCTTACCTTCGTTGCCTTGAAGGTAGTTTTGTAAAAACATGTCCATATTGTCTTCTAGTTGAGCACCCATGCCGGATGAGGCCAACTGCTCTCGTATCATTTCTTTGGTTTTTTCAATGACATCTTCATGTTCTGCTTTGATGTCATTGTCCTTTGAAATTTTATTCGAAATCAAAGACCAAGTCAATTGTTTGGTATAGGCTGGGAATTCCTTGGCAACATCTTCTTCAGTGACTTTGCCATCGTTGGCTTTGATTAACCACTCTTTTAAGAATGCTTCAGGAAGATCAAGCTTGTGATTGGAAATCAAAGCATCTTTGATCTGCTCCTCATTGAATACCTTAATCTCTTTTTGGTAATTTTCAGTAAGAATTGTTTTAACCTTTTCTAAAAATTCTTCTTCTGATGAAACCTGGTCAGGACCGAAAACTTTGTCAAACAACTCCTGATCCAAAGTCGCTTCCTCCGTTCTGTTTATGTTTTGAACAGTGAAAGTGAAATCTCCCTTAAGGTTTTCAGCAGCTTCCTTGCTGATGTTTAGGGCTTCAGCTATATCACCTTTGATTGCTTTAGAAGGATCAAAGGAAATGGTGTCTTCTTTTTTAACTCCCAAAAACTTTTTAACAGACCTGCCATCCAAACTACTCAATGGCAAGGAAAGGGTTTCTTCATAAGATCCATCGTCTGCCTTAAGGTCTCCGTAAAGAAAATCATTTTCTTCACTTACCTCAGGGTTGGTCATCTTACCGTATTGTTTTTTGATATTTTCGATGGCTTCATTTACTTCCTTGTCTGAAAGTGTGATCTCATAAACCTTAGCGTCCAAATCCTGCTCAAGGTTTAATTCAAGATTTTCTACAAAACCAATTTTATATTCGAACTCAAAATCTTTTTGTTTCTTCCAGTCTATATTTTTACCGTCTTCTTCAGATGGTAAAGGATCTCCAAGAACTTCAAAATCCTGCTCCTTTAAAAAATCATTTAGGGATTTTGACAAAATGGAATTGATTTCTTCCACTAAAACGGATGTGCCATAAAGGTTTTTTACCATCGTAAATGGTGCCTTTCCGGGTCTGAACCCTTTGATGTTCGCCTTTTTTGCGTAATCTTTTATTTTGGCATCAACTGTTTGTTGATAATCTGCTTCCCCAAGTTTTATTTTCACTGAGGCTTCATTGGCAGCATGCTTGTCTATTGTAATTTCCAAGGGATCTGAATTTAATGTTTACCAATAACAAAAACCCTCCATCCTGACTTACCTAAAGGTAGCTATCAAGATCGAGGGATTTAAAGGGTGTGCGGATGGAGGGACTCGAACCCCCATGCCTCGCGGCGCTAGATCCTAAGTCTAGTGCGTCTACCAATTTCGCCACATCCGCAAATAAATAATTTCAGCTTGTCTACTTCTATTACCTTTTGTAATAACCGGGGAAATAAATCCCATAGTCCCAGCTTATCTTTTGCCAACAATAGTTTTTGTTGGCTTGTTTTTTAATGTGGATGCAAAGGTAATAATCAATTTTAAAGATTCAATACTTTGGGTAAAAAAAAATTAAAATTTTACTTAAGATTTTGATTCCTTAGTCTAGAATAATTTTATAACTTGTATCGTATGATCAAAGTTGATATAGAAGAAGAGCGCAAACAGATTCTCAAACGTTACCGGAAACTTTTGAGATTGGCAAAACCATTGCTTAAGCCCGGTGATGCCAAATTAATCAAGAAAGCTTTCAATGTAGCCAGCGAAGCTCATAAAGAAATGCGCCGCAAATCCGGAGAACCCTATATTTATCACCCTCTAGAGGTTGCCCTTATTTGTGTTGAAGAGATAGGTCTTGGGACAACCAGTATCATTGCCGCCCTGCTACATGATGTGGTGGAAGATACGGATATGGAATTGGAAGATATTGAAAGAGAATTCGGTGTTAAGGTGGCCCAGATCATAGATGGACTTACCAAAATTGCAGGAGTATTTGATTATGGTTCCTCCCAGCAAGCAGAGAACTTCAGGAAGATGCTGCTTACTTTATCTGATGATGTGCGGGTAATTCTTATAAAATTAGCTGACCGACTAAACAATATGAGGACCTTGGATTCCATGCCAAGGCACAAACAGCTTAAAATCGGCTCGGAGACAAAATATCTTTACGCACCATTAGCGCATCGCTTAGGGCTGTACTCTATAAAGTCCGAACTAGAGGATTTGTACCTTAAGTTTATGGACAAAGAAGACTACGATTTTATCTCAAAAAAAATAAGTGATACCAGGGTTTCTAGGAATAAATTTATCAAAACCTTTATTGCCCCAATTGAGAAAGAGCTAAAGGAACAAGGCTTTAAATTTGTTATCAAGGGAAGGCCAAAATCTGTTTATTCCATTTATAATAAAATGAAAAAACAGAACATTCCTTTTGAAGAGGTCTTCGATCTTTTTGCCATAAGGATCATTATAGATACTGACTACGAAAATGAAAAGGCGGCTTGCTGGCAGGTTTATTCAATTGTAACTGACTTTTATCGGCCAAACCCCAATAGGTTGCGGGATTGGATAAGTACTCCCAGGGCCAATGGATATGAGTCATTACACACTACAGCCATGAGCCAAACAGGACAGTGGGTGGAAGTTCAAATTCGTACCCAAAGGATGGATGACATTGCCGAAAGAGGTTATGCGGCCCACTGGAAGTACAAAGAAAAAGAAAATGCCCCTGAGAAAGCTGCCGGGAGTTTGGATGAATGGATTACACAAGTAAGAACCTTGTTGGAAAACAATGACGGTTCGGCCATAGAATTTATGGATGATTTTAGGGGGAATCTTTTTCATGATGAAGTATTTGTGTTCACCCCAAAAGGAGACCTTAAAGTACTGCCTTTTGATGCTACTGCTTTGGATTTTGCCTTCGAAATACATACTGAGGTTGGAGCCAAGTGTATCGGTGCCAAAGTCAATCAAAAGCTTGTTTCCTTAGGTCACAAGTTGAAAAATGGAGATCAGGTTGAAATCCTAACCTCAAACAAACAAAAGCCTAGTGAAGATTGGCTTAAATCTGTTGTAACTTCGAGAGCCAAGGCCAAAATTAAAGATGCCCTAAAGGAGGAGAAAAAGGGCTATATGCTGGATGGAAAAGAAATTGTCCAGCGAAAGCTAAAGCAAATGAAGCTCGACTTTACCTCAGAGACAGTGGAACAGTTGCGGGCATTTTTTGAAACAAAGACCACTACAGAGTTTTATTACAAAGTGGGTAAGGGGATCATTGATGCTACGGCTATTAAAAGTTTCAAAGATTTCAAGCAACAAAAAAAATCTAAAAAGGGGCCCCAGTTGAGCTTTACTGATGAAAAATCTTTTACTAAGGAGATAAAAAACCTAAAAGGGCCGGAGCATGATCAGCTTTTAATAGGTGAGGACATGGATGTGGTAGATTATGTTTTGGCAAAATGCTGTAACCCTATTCCCGGAGATGCCGTTTTTGGTTTTGTTACTGTGAATGAAGGGATAAAAATTCATAGAACGGCATGCCCCAATGCCTTGGAATTAATGTCCAATCATGGCAATAGGGTAATCAAAGCAAGATGGACCAGTCAGCAGCAAATTGCGTTTTTGGCCGGGTTAAAAATTATAGGTACCGATAGGGTGGGGCTTATCAGTGATCTAACTAAGGTGATTTCCAACGAATTGAAAGTAAATATGCGCTCCATTACCGTTGATTCTGATCGAGGGATCTTTGAAGGCAGCATAAAGCTATACGTTGACAGTACCAACCATCTAGATAAGCTAATTGATAATTTATCCAAGGTTTCAGGTGTTCTTAAGGTGTCCAGGTTTGATTAGGAAAGTTAAACCGTCCGTTTTTAAATAAGAACAGTATATTTGTAAAAAAAATGAAAGTATGGCTTCAGTAGAAAATCTTTACGAAAAGGTAAAGAAAATATTCACCGCCTATTTGGAAAACAAAAAGCTGAGAAAAACACCGGAAAGGTATGCGATCTTAGAAGAGATATATAGCCGAGGAGGGCACTTTGATGTGGAAGGCTTGTATATAAGTATGAAGAATAAAAACTACCGCGTAAGTCGTGCTACGGTTTACAATACTTTAGATTTACTGGTAGAATGTGACCTTGTTACCAAGCATCAGTTTGGAAAAAACTTGGCTCAATACGAAAAATCCTATGGGTACAAGCAGCATGATCACCTGATCTGTACAGAATGCCACCAAGTAAAGGAGTTCTGCGATCCACGAATTCAAAATATTCAGAATACAGTAGGAGAGGTATTGAATTTTAATATCATTCATCACTCTTTATTACTTTACGGAAATTGTACCGATGAAAATTGTGAACATAGAGTTGGTATTACTGAAGGCAAAGCAAAAAAATAAATTATAATTCATGAAAGCAGAATTTCAGTCCCAGATAGAAAATGATTCTTTGTTATTAAAAATCAAAGGTGATTTGATTGGAGATGATTCAGGCCCTCGAATGGTTGGCTTGGTGTCGGACGGCTTGCAAGATGGAGTGAAAAACTGCATCATTGATCTTAGTGAGGTCAGGTATATTAGTTCTAGCGGTATAGGAGTGCTGATCACAGTACTGACAAAAATGAGAAATGCGGATGGGGAAGTGTTTTTGGCCTCTCCTTCAGAGCATGTTAAAAAGCTGCTAATTATTACCAAACTCAATAATATATTTAATGTATCTGACACACTTGAGGAGGCGTTAGATCAAGTAAAATAATTTAAAAGCCATTTTTATTCAATAAAATTTAGCCGGGAAGTTGTAAATTTTTACAAACATGACAATCTTCACGGCTTGTTTTGATAGAAGGCAGTAATACTTATTTAAAAATAAAATGAAAATGGACGTTCTTTTAGGTCTCCAGTGGGGTGACGAAGGCAAGGGTAAAGTAGTAGACTATCTAGCGCCGAGCTATGAAATGGTAGCCAGATTTCAAGGAGGACCCAATGCCGGCCATACCTTAGAGTTTGACGGGATAAAGCATGTTTTGCATCAAATTCCCAGCGGGATCTTCAGGGGAAATATCCAGAATATAATAGGCAATGGCGTAGTGCTGGATCCTGTAGTTTTAAGGAAAGAAATCAAGAATTTGGAAAAATTCAATATTGATTTTAATAAAAATATGGCCATTTCCAAAAAGGCCACCATTATCCTTCCTACCCATAAACTTTTGGATGCCGCTTATGAAAAATCCAAAGGTGATAAAAAAATTGGTTCAACCTTAAAAGGAATTGGACCAACTTACCAAGATAAAATTGGCAGGGTGGCCTTGAGAGTAGGGGACATGTTGTCTCCGGATTTCAAAGAGAAATACCATGACTTGGTCGAACGGCACAAGTCAATCTTGAATTATTATGATTTTGGATTAGAAGATCTTGATGCCCTGGAGGAAGATTTCTTCGAGGCTGTTACGTTTTTTAAATCCCTCAGGCTTGTAGAGACGGAATTTGAAGTGAACGCTGCCATAAAATCAGGTAAAAAAGTTTTGGCTGAAGGAGCTCAAGGTTCGCTTTTGGACATTGACTTTGGTAGTTACCCTTTTGTAACAAGCAGCAGCACCATGGCTGCAGGTGCTTGTACAGGCTTGGGTGTGGCTCCTTCCACCATAGGAGAGGTGTTCGGAATTTTCAAAGCTTATTGTACCCGGGTTGGAAGTGGTCCTTTCCCTACAGAGTTATTTGATGCCGATGGGGAGCAAATGCGTAAAGATGGCAATGAGTTCGGTTCCACTACAGGCCGGGCCAGGAGGTGTGGTTGGATTGATCTTCCCGCATTGAAATATTCAATCATGATCAATGGGGTAACCCAATTGTTTATGATGAAAGCTGATGTGCTCAATGGCTTTGAAGAAATCAAAATCTGTACGGAGTACAAACTTGGAGATGGAAACCAAACGGATCAACAATACCTGAATGGAACTACTGAAGGAATTGAACCGGTCTATGAAACCTTGAAAGGCTGGAATTGTAGCTTGGATGGAATTGATGATTATGAAAAATTCCCCGATGAGCTGAAAACCTATGTGTCCTTCCTGGAAAAAGAATTAGAGGTTCCTATTAAAATGGTGTCTGTCGGTCCCGATAGAAAACAGACCATACTTAAATAAGAGAATTTACACACTTATAATATTAAGGCTTCTTCCTAACTATCAGGAAGAAGCCTTTTTTATTTATTTTTTTATTGGCTATCTTAAGTTTCTATTTATTTCTTGTAGAATTGAATAACCCCATAGTTGCCTATTCCAGAATTCATTTTGTTGTTTTCAGGATAATGTTATACTATTAATAGAAATAGATTCATTAATCAATTTTGAGCAGAGAAAAACTTGTTTAGAAAGGCTGTTCTTTTAAGTTTCAGTTTGGTAGAATGCCGATAAAAGCCATGCTGTAAATGTGCTTATTCAATGGATGCATTTGGGAGTACTCATTTTAATTTTATAGAAGCTGCAAGCTTGCTAACCGTATGAAGGTATCTATTGGATTTTCTTTAATTGTAATGATGCTTTCTTTTAACCTGAAAGCGCAACAGGGTTTCCCCTATTGTGAATCTTTTCAGGAGGAGATTGAACGGGAAGAAACTGTATTGGGCGGGAATGCTGTCATCCGAGATGGGGTGCTGAGGCTTACAAATGCGGTGATGGATCAGAAAGGCTATGTTTACATTGACATCCCATTTTCTTCCAGTTTCGGGGTTAAAGCTTCCTTTGAATATTTTAGCTATGGTGGTACAGGAGCAGATGGGATGACTGTCTTCTTGTTTGATGGTGAATCTAACTCTTTTTCCCCCGGAGCATTCGGCGGGTCTTTGGGTTATGCCATGAATGTCGATAGCCCCGGTTTGACCAATGCTTATCTAGGAGTGGGATTCGATAGTTTTGGGAATTTCGGAAATAATTCTGAAAATAAAATTGGAGGTTTTTCCTCCGGAATAAATCAGCTGCATCCAAACGCAGTAGTGGTTAGGGGGCCGGGGCATGGATACAATGGTTATCATTTTATCACCGGAGTTAAAACCAATGAAGGAGGTACCTATGGTTTGCCGGAGGACCAGCAGTTCCCCATCAGTTCTGGTGGCACAGGAACAGGGCGAGCGGAAGAGCCCGATCAAAAAGGTTACCGCAAAGTGATTTTTAAGCTAAGACCTAAGCATGGTGATGCGGGTTATTTTTTAGATGTAGAAATGATTTTCACTACTGAAAATGGTAATCCCCGCCAAATAACATTAATAGATAATGTAGATTATCCCTACCCTTCACCCAAAACCTTGAAAATAGGTTTTGCCGGCTCCACTGGTGGAGAGACCAATATTCATGAAATCAGGAATTTATTGGTGGAGGTGGCCGATCAAGACAATTTAAAGAAACCCACAACAAAAGATATAGAAAATGTAGGTGTATGTTTGGGACAAGAGAATTTTCTTGAAATACCGGAGGAGAACCATACATTACCCAATATAGACTCCAGGGTTAGCTGTCTCAGGTTTTTTGAATCCATGGATGAAATTATGGAAATTGAGACAGACCCTTGCCTTTCGGGCAGATGCAACACGGATGAAGCGGTTTTGGTCACCAATGAAGGTACTTTTAAATATTCCGGTGTCGGGACAGCGTTTTCATTTGTGCCCCATCCCGAATTCAAAGGGGATAAATTGCAGGTTTATTATACCCTTACGGATAATTACGGAAAAACTTCAAATGGAAGCGCTATTCTGTTGGATGTGATGGACGAGCCTGAACCAATAAGTATCATGGTCAATCAGCTTCCACTATTAAGTAAGGAGGCTTGCCCGGGTGAGGTTGTTGAATTGAGCATTTTTTCATTAGGAGAAAATCAACATTACGAATGGTTTAAAGACGGACAAAAGATAGAGGAAGAATCATCGGCAAGTCTATTGGTCCAAGAAGCGGGAATTTTTCATGCCCAAGCCATTTCCTCAGATGGTTGTCCCTTGGTAGCTGAGCCCATTACAATCAGCTATCCTGCTTACCCTGATCTCGAAGTGCTTAGCCCTATGTATGGTTGTCAGCCCGATTTGTTTCCGGATATAAGGGGATTTATTACCGATTATGATTCAGAGCAATATGATTACCAACTAGAAAATGAGTCAGGAGAGGAATATATAAATGAGGACATGCTCACCTTGTTCAATGAGGGAGTCTATTACTTAAGTGTGAAGCCCAAATCTTTGGATTGTTGGTCCGCTCCCCTCACTATAAGGGTGATTCTTCCGGAAGAGGCATTGAATGCTTCTTTCGATTATGTATTGGACAATACCGGAATGAAAGAAGAGTCAGCAGATGGGGTATTGGCAATAGACCCAATTAGGTTTATGGATTTATCAGCTGGTAATCCCCAACGTTGGTTCTGGGATTTTGGCGATGGAAACACCAGTGAACAACGTTCGCCGGTACATGTATATGGTGATAAAGGAGAGTTTTTGGTCTCCCTACGGGTAGAGAATGGACCTGATTGTGCCGCCACTTTTGAATTCCCTATAATTATTCGTCGGA
Organism: Cyclobacterium sediminis; assembly: GCF_054781075.1. NCBI lineage: Bacteria > Pseudomonadati > Bacteroidota > Cytophagia > Cytophagales > Cyclobacteriaceae > Cyclobacterium > Cyclobacterium sediminis. The sequence continues at coordinate 25,950 of NZ_BAAGVC010000039.1, forward strand.
CCTATAGGGTAATGTTCCCCACCGGCTTCACCCCATCCAGATCGGAGGATAATTTTTTTATGCCCAAAATGAAAGGGATAGAAAGCATGGAGTTGAAAATATTCAATACCTGGGGTGAATTTCTAATAGAGATTAACGACATGAATAGCCTCGGCTGGGATGGTTCGATCAATGGAAAGCCACTGCCACCGGGGACTTACGTTTATCGGGGCGATTTTAAAACCAACAAAGGGGAGCTTGTTACCAGGTCCGGAAAATTTCTATTGATAAGATGATGGGGAAGAAAATCATTGGCTATGTTTTTTTATTGGGTTTGCTGGTGACGCAGGCCTTAGGGCAAGACATGCAGTTTTCTCAATTCTATGCCGCGCCCATACATTTGAACCCGGCATTTACCGGAAGTACAGAATGGACGAGGGTTGGGGTGAATTACAGAAACCAATGGCCAGGGCTGGATAGAAGCTTTAATTCCTTCTCAGCTTACTTTGATCATTTCATAGCGCATAAGAATAGCGGGATAGGAGTGATAGCAAATGGTGTACGAGACTCTTTTTCACAGGTTCAAAATATGGAAATTGGGGTAACCTATGCTTACAGGGTCAAATTGGGAGAATACAGTTATTTACATTCCGGGCTTCAGGCAAGTTTTGTGCACCGAAATGTGAATGTGGAAAGTATAATTTTGGGTACCCAAATTGATATTGACAGAGGGATAGTAGTGGGCGATGGAGTAAGTTGGGTGGAAGATGTCAGTCAACGAAGCCATGAAGACATCAATACAGGATTGTATTATTATGACAAAAGGTTTTGGTTAGGTGTATCAGCACATCATTTAACCCGCCCTTATATTTCCTATCTTCAATTAGAGAATCAGCGGCTACCTATACGTTATGGGATTCATGGGGGTGTTACTTTTGATTTATTTAGTAATAATATTGGAGATGTAATCAACAATACCTTGCAGGAACGAACCTTGTCACTTGCTTTCAATTACAAAAGGCAGGGTTTATTTGATCAATTGGATGTGGGTGCGGAGTTATTTTATGCCCCTTTAATTATGGGAGTATGGTACAGGGGGCTTCCTACCAAACGCAGTTTACCAAATAATGAGGCGATCATCGCACTTTTAGGATTCTCATTGCCCAATGATTTGCAGATAGGCTATAGTTTTGATTTTACGGTGTCAAAGTTGGCTTGGAGAAACAGTGGAGGGGCTCATGAGTTGTCCATGAGGTACACTTTTAGGAATTATAAATTGGGTAAAAAGCGGGATAGGGTTATCCCCGGATTTAAATATTAAAAGGTCGAATATTTTTAACGCTGATAATCAGGAGACTTATGATTTATTGACAGTTTTCTTGAATATTCCCATTGTAAAATAAAAAATAAAGTGCACCTTTGTCATCCCAAAAGCGGGGAAAGGAAGTAAGAAAAGAGGGGTTAAAAAGATCTCAAAATTTATTTTCAAAAACATTTTGCAGAGTTAAAAATTTCATTTATCTTTGCACTCCCTTAACGAAACAGTCAGAAAACGATCTGGCAAAAACG
>NZ_BAAGVC010000040.1:0-47826 GCF_054781075.1 Cyclobacterium sediminis
AGTTGCGCTGTATCTTTCATAGTATTTTATTCTGCAACCTTAAAATACAAAAAAGAAAACCCCGAAAAAAGCTTTAAACAGCTAAATTCGGGGTTTTTGTGTTATATTTTTGTTAATTATTCCGCTGGTTATCAGGCGATTAATAAATCAGCAAGAAGCCCTAATTATCCTATAATCAAACCTTTATATTATCAGGGCTTTAGGAATTCAACTTAACCTTAATCTTTTTTCCAGTTCTACTTTAGAATTATCAGAAATTGAAATTGTAAAATATTTCATTTCAAATTCCTTGCTCTTTGTCCAATCGGGAACTGGTCTTGGTAAAACCACATGGTTATTTATAATGCTCTCAATAAATTTTAAATTGATGAGGTACTTTCGGTTTAATCGAAAAAACCTATTTTCTAATAAATCCAAGTAATGCGTGAAAAACCCTTCAAGTCCACCATTTTGGGAAAACATGATTGGTGTTTCTACATCTAAATGATTGGCATGAATATAATGGTCATCAACCATTAAATAAATTAAAGTATTTAATTTGAGTTTTTTAAATTGATTTCTACCTGTTTTAACAAAAATAAAGTCATCACAATTAGCTCTAATTAGGGGTGCCTGAAAATTATTATTTCTCATTCGCTGGCAATTGGCATAAAGCAAGGTTCTTTTTAAAGCTTCAGAATCATATGGTTTTTTCAAGAAGGCAATAGGATCAGTCGTCATTGCTTTATAAAACCATTTATCATCCGGCAAGCCAGTAAGATACACAAGGGGGATGCGAGTAGTAGAATTTATTTGCTTCCCAATTTTCAAACCACCTTCAGGTTCGTTCTGCAAGTGAACATCTAAAATTGCTAAATCAGGCTTACTCTTTAATAGCGTTGCTTTTGCTGTATCAAAAGAAAATACAGGTCCCAAAATCTCGAATTCATTATTATAAAATAACTCATTTATGCTAGAAACTAAATCTGCCCCTTGCCTTGGATTATCTTCCACAATTAATAATTTTGCCATTGATTTTTTTTTTAGCTTCGGTAATAATTAATTAAATATCAAGGTATAAACCGCACCATTGTTAGAATCAGATTTTAGTTTCCCATCAATATAACTTGCCAATTCATCTATCAACTTATGGCCTATACCTGTTGTCTTTCCTTCCGGCAAACCTACTCCATTATCTGAAATGGATAATGAATTCAATTTTTTATTCCCCTGTAACGAAATTTTTATCTGCGGCTTTAATTGATCCTCTGAAAATGCATGCTTAATAGCGTTAGTAACTAACTCTGTCACAATTAATCCTATATTAAGTACTTTGTCTTCAGGTAAATAAAACTCAGACCTTGATTCTACTTTGATATTAATATTATTAAAGGTTCCCACATTATGCATTTCCATTAATTTTTCAGCCAATCTATTCAAAAATCGGCTTATTGGTACGCTCTTTTGATCTTCAATACTATAAAGAAATTCTTCCAAAGAGGCGGCTGTCAAAATTACTCGCTGGTTTTCCATTAACTTCTGTTTGGATTCTATGTCCAGCATACCTTTAACAGTTTTACCTAAGTTTCTATAGATAATGGATAGCAAATTATTAGTTCTATGTTTCAATTCCAACTGTTGGGTTTTAATAATTTTATTTTGCCTTATAGACCTTAAGAAGTAATAAATCAAAAAGGCTAATAAAACAACAAGTAGAACAATGCCAATGGCGAGATATAATGAATAAAAAATATTTCTTCGATATTGAATATCTATCAACTCCTTTTCTCTCCCAATCTTCTGATTCTCAAGCTCTTTCTCCCTAAGCAGATATCTGGATTCGACCTCTCTCACCTTTAACTTTTCTTCTTGGAATAATAACGCATTTAGTGAGTCCCATTCTTTATGAAGTGAAAGTGCATTTTGGTAGTCTCCTCTTTTTTCCATTAATACTATTTGGAGTTGAATGTTTTCTGAAAGTAATTTTTTTGAATCAATTATTTGTAATATTTTTTTTGCTGAGTCTAAAAAAATAATTGCTTTGTGATAATTATTTTTCTTCAGATTAAGATCTGCTAGGTTATTGTATGAAATGGCAACTCCTTTAACGTCATTCAATTCCTTATGAAGGATCAGGCCTTCATTCAAAAATCGCCTTGCCTTACTTAAGCTATCAAGGTTTAAATAATTAAACCCAATATTATTGACAGTAGAGGCTAACGAAAGTTTATCTCCCAGACGTCTTTTAATAGCCAGTGCTTTTGTATTAAAATACAAACTACTATCGTACTGATTTCTAAAGGAATATGTAATTGCTAAATTATTAAATGAATTAGCAATCCGCAAGGAATCAGCTAGACCCTCCCAAATTTTCAAAGTTTTGTAATTATAAAAAATGGCCTTTTCTATTTCACCAATTTCTTGATAAGTTAATGCAAGAGAATTAAAAATTTCAGCATAAAGTTTAGGTTCATCCAAGTGGCTTGAAATTGTCAATGCCTCTTTGTATTTTTCCAAAGCCAATGAATACATGCCTTGTTCTCTAAAATTTATCCCAAGGCTTTTTAAGGTTCCAATTTGTTGAATTGTATCCTTCATGGCTCTATTACCCACATTTGCCTTCGTGTAGTAAAAATTACTGCTATCAAATTTTCCCAGATAATAATAGCTGTACCCCAGATCTGTATGAATATCCCTAAGGTTGTGAGTACTTAACTCTTCCTTATTATTTTCAAGTAGTAGGTGAAGTATGGTTACGGCATTTTGGAATTTTGAAGAGTCTAAATAATCATTCACAAGATTCATTAAGGAGTCTTGTCTGACTTTAGCTTGATCCACAATTAGAGTCAATTCAGGGTTCGGCCTCCCAAATGAAAAACTCATACTTTCAAAGGAAGCAATTAAAAACAAAAGTTTGAAAAACCTTCTCACTCCAATTTATTAAAAGGATTTATAACAATCTCAATATATAAAATTTCTATATACTACCATAGAAATCTTCAAAACCAACAAATAACACATTTGCAGAATCTCCATACTATGACTTTTCCAAATATTTCGATGGGAAGACCAACATGTATTATTAGGGATTGATGGTTAAGTAAATCTGTTTTTCCTAAAAACCAAACTTACATTCTTAAGATTATATAAAAAAACGATTGGCCACCCAGTAAATAAGAGAAAAACCTCTTTAAAACCTTACTCTTTGTAAACTTTAAATGATATTAATTCCCCTCCTGCATGAACTTGAAGAAAGTACAGCCCGGAAGGGAGATTAAAATCCATCAGATATTCAATGGCCTGTTCTTGTTTGACAAAGGTTTCCTCCAATTTTCTTTTCCCTGTGACATCAAACAAGCTGATCTTTAATTCACCTAAAAAGTCATTATTGATAAACAGAGATAGCCGATTAGATACAGGGTTGGGGCCTATGCTATATCCTGCCCTGGTATTTGGACTCAGATCACCGGATCCGGATATGACAACCACATCGGAGATACGGTTGCATTGATTGTCAATTACCGCTACTTGATAGGTTCCTTCATCAATGGCTATATAAGACCTGGAAGTGGCATCTGCAATTGGCACCCCATTTCTGTACCACTGATAAGATGCTGCTGGCAATTGAGAACTTAATTGAGAACCATTGACCACAATTACTGGCCTGTCCAAGGTATTGGAAGATACGGATATGCTTTTTTGGAAAGTCTTAATTCCTGAGGGGCCAGCGGCTTCAAGGGTAACTTGATAAGTTCGGGAAAAGTTAAATACAAAGGTAGGATTTTCGAGGTTTGAGGTTCCAAGGCCGGCAAAACTCCAATTCAATGTACTAATATTCCCCTCACTTAAGTTTATAAATTCGGTAATCCCCCCGGCACAATTGAAGCGCACATCAAAGTTTACGAAAATAACATCTTCACAGGAAATATTACTCCAATTTTCGGCATTAACCACTGAAGACTGTGGATCCAGGTTTATGACTGCCTCTCCTAATAAATCCACATTCTCAACACTTAAACCTTCAAAACAATACTTGGTATACACGTCATGGAAAAGAGATGCATTACCGTTTGCAGTAATCAGTGATTTTCCTCCGGGGTTATTCTCATGACTAATATCTTCCAAAACAGAAAAGGTAGCTCCATCATTTAAAGTTAATTGAGCACCCCGTTCCAAAACCAGGCTATTAACAGTCGTGGAAAGCGGTTCTATTTCAGTATGTCCTGAAAGAAACAGATTTTCAAAATCACCAGATGCAAGGATCACCAAATTATCCCCTTTATTGGTAAGGTTGATGCCCGGTAATTTTTGCAGATCCTGATACATGCCATTTGTACCCCGAAAAAGCAAATGTATGGGCTGATTGACCATTGCATTTTCCTCAACCAACCATTGCTCACTAAATACAATTGTAGTTAAACTTCCACTGATTTCAGCCCCTTCCAATAAGCTGAAATCGTTTACAAATACACTGTCGACCAAAAATTCAACTTCCGCAGAATGAATGCTTAAAGCATCCAATTCAGGCAATGCCAATACCTGCCATCTCCCTGCAATGATCTCTACATCCACCTCCGAGAAGATAATTTGACCAAAGTCCACAATACTTTCTTTTTCATCCACTCCTTCCAAAAGTATGTTTCCATTTTTTACCTCCATATTTTGGTTACTAGAGCGGAATCCATTTATTACAATTAAATTTTGCTGGTTTAGATCCAGTACATGGTTTTGATCACCAAAAACATTTAGACTGAACACCTCCGCGTCTTCATTTAACTGTATTACCTCTCCATTATTAGGTTGATCAATCACAACCCGGGTGCCTTCATCAGGTATTATACCTGCACTAGGACCACTTGAAGAAAGGGACCAATTGTCAGGGTTCTCCCATTCCTCATTTCCTCCAATCCAATACAAAGTACTGGTTTGCCCATCGGTAACACCTGCAGAAAAAATCATACTAAAGTCTTGTTGCCCATTGACAAGGTTACCTTTATGATTGATCTGTAAAGTGTATTTCTGAGGGCTAGGGTTTTCAATCAGTATCTGTTCTACGTTGTCTCTGAAATTGTCTCTATCTCTTTCGGCCACTGCCCCTGAACCTTGTGCAGGATTTAATGACCAAGGATAATAAACTATTCCATTTTCATCCACAATTCTCATGTCCAGGTCATTAACCAGCATTAAATTGCCGGGGTTTAGCTGCACAGGTGCTGGGGAGCCTGCAGGATCTGTCCAGGCGATGGTAACCTTTATCGGATCCACCCCATTAGAAATAAATTCTATTTGATAATCCCCATTGTCCTCCAATTGTAATTCTCTCATCACTTTGGAGCTACCATCTTCATTAATGATTATATCTGCAGCGGCTTTTGCATCCAACAAACCCCAACCGAACATATAATCCGGTCCCGGATCAATACCTGCTTCCTTGGTAGTGTGGATGGCAAGTGCTTTGAGAGTGGCTGAACGCATGTACCTACCAGAATTTCTCTGATGATACAATTCCTGCAAAAGCATTAAGGTTCCAGTAACATTAGGTGAGGCCATGGAGGTCCCACTCAAGGTAGCATAACTGTCACCATTTCCGTCATTAGAAACAGCAGAACTAAAAACGTTTACTCCCATGCCTACAAAGTCCGGCTTAATACGACCATCATCTACAGGGCCCCAACTAGAGAAACTACTCATAAAAACATCCGAAGGGGTACTGTAGTCCTGAAGTAAGCTGACTGCACCTACAGTAATATTGTTTTTTGCTACTCCTTCCGGTCCTATCGTATCTTCAGGTCCATCCGAGGGTTTAGAGCCATCTCCCACATCTGAACGATCGTTTCCTGCAGCCCAAACAATGGTGTAATAGGGTTTGGCAAAGGTCAGCTCATCTATCTGTCTGGATTTGGAAGAATAGTAACCAAATCGATAATCCTCTTGGCTACTTACTCCTTCATTTCCTGCCCAACTCCAATTCTGATTATTGTCCCTATACCAACCAATAAGGTTACCATAAGAATGATTGGACACCAAATGTCCGCCGGGGTTAAGCTCAGGGTCATAGCTGTTTTGGGTCATTTTAGATATATCAGCATCCCAATTGAATGCCCAACCTGTCGCTTCTGTTGCCATTCCTTTGGCATTTGGATTGTTCCCTGCCGCCAAAATAGTCCCTGTGACATGGGTCGCATGATTACTTATTTCCTCGGTAGAACCATCTAATTGGGTTACCCTATTCCCAAACTCATTGTGATTGGGTTTAGGTCTAGTTTGATCATAGACCCCAACGATCATGTCCCGACCGGTAAGTCCTAAATTTAGGCTTCCCCCCTCTTGCAATGCATCGGTTTCTGTGGCATTGGCAGCTTTTAGATTAAATGTAGTAAAATATATGGGATGGGAAGTCTCATCTAAGTATTGAAAGGTAGCGGATTGATTATTGGCCAGATTGATCCGAAGTGGGATACCCATGGTCTTTGAAATGCGCTTCTTTTCATCATTAGTGAGGCTATGCCTGCCCACACTTTCCTGTAATTTTTGAAAAACATCGGATCGAACCTTTTGCATTCCCTCATTAGAAAATACCGGGTTTTGTCCATAGGACTCCCATGTTAATAAAAGAAAAATGACTAAAATGATACTCTTTCTCATCCGATTTGCTTTGTTTGATCGGTCACAAGGTTTTACAGAACCTCAATGCCTTTACTGTTTCACACAGTATTTCATCATTTTTTCCCCATCCTTCCACCAGCACAATACCAGGAATACCCGCTTAACCGCTAATGGCCAAGCCAAGGGCAAAGCGCTTAACCTTGCCCTAGAGGTTTAATCCTTTCTATATCCTTTGTCTGTATTTTTAACAAAGAACTCTTCTTTATCACTTCCATAACAATCAATTTCCCGAAGGGGTAAGGGTGGTAATACCACTCAGCTCGGCCACCTCATTTTCCCAACTAATCCTAATGGTTCCATCTGCATCTACCGTACCGGACCCTGTGAATACTGCTCTATCAAACACATTATCCGCTTGCTCTGTCATGGTTATTTCTCCACACAATTCTGAAAATACTGCAGGATTATCATTCTCTCCGTATAATTCAGAATAAACACCACCGGTGATGTCGGATATTCTATAGGTAAATGGCTCTAACTCTGTAATGGTTACTTGATAATTTACTGTTCCATAAGAACCTACAGTGACAGAAGTATAAATTCCGGCAAGGTCAGAAGGACACGAAAGCCTAATTTCTATCGTCAATTGGTGGTAATTGGTACTGATTTTAGTTTCACCTGCATCAATTATGGTCAATACAAGATCTGGTAGTTCATCACTTGCTAAATTTCCCGTAAGAATTTCTATCGGAACATCCACAAAGCTACTATTGGCCGGAATGGTAACTTTATTCGTTTCCAAATTGTAATGTACTCCTTCTATTGCCGTAGATGTAGGGTCCACGCCCAGCTCCACTTCAATTGGAGTATTGACCTGAGCCCCCACCAAGTTAATACGTATTTGCTCTTGGTCCACCTGGTTATCGCTGGACTTGGTTACAATTTTCTGAATGGCATTATTGGGTAATGAAGCCTCGTCAAATTCCACTTCCATCCCCTCCCAGAGGATATTAAAGCCTGAATCTTCCATGCAAGACATATTACTTACCATCAACCCCAGGAACAACGCCCATCCAAACACCTTATACTTTCTATCCTTTTTCATTAGTAGCCGGGGTTTTGTTCCAGTTTTTCATTCAATGTAATTTCATCCAAAGGTATATTCGATAAAATACGATAATCTGTGTAGGGCACATCCAGAAATCCATCATGTTTGGTAATGTCCTTCCCATTTCTCTTCAGGTCAAACCAGCGGTGTCCTTCTAAAGCAAACTCCAATCTCCTTTCCAATAAGATGCGATTGAGCAATGCATCACCAGATAAGAGATTATCAATTGGGCCCAACCCTCGTCTGGAACGCAAGGCATTAATATCTGCCCGTGCTCCGGCTGGATTGGTTTCATGCCTTGCTTCTGCCCTTATTAAATAGAGTTCTGAAGCCCTTAAAATAGGTAGGTTTTCCAAAAAATCTCCTTTATAACCAGTCCATTTCCTACTGGCATACACATCTCCTTCGATGCCCTCCCTAGTGGTTACTGACCAGCAGTTTTTTCGTACGTCTCCTTCTTCGTAGGCAGCCATCAAATCATCTGAAGCTCCAATAATAAACTGTGCTGCAGGCTCATTATCTGAAACTAGGGAGTTCAATGAGCTATTAACACCATCTCCACCTGACCAGTCTACGAGCCTTAATTCTAATTCAAACAAGGATTCCGGGTGGGGCGCTCTGGAAAAACCTTGAACGTATTGGTCAGCTTCCAGCAAACCTTCACCATTGGTAAGTAGGCCCATAATCCTCATCGCATTAGATGCAGCCTCCTCTGCTTCTGCCATTTTCCCCCAGTATAAGTAAAGTCTGGCCAAGAGGGTTAATGCGGCTCCGGTATTCGCATAATATACTCCATCAGAACCGATAGGGACGTACCCCACCAAGGGAATGGCTTCCAATAGATCACTTTCTATTTGTTCGTATACTTCTTCAACTGTTGATCTCGACTGGTACTCATTGGCCTCAGAGGCTACTAAAGTTGGGGTTAATCTCATAATTGGCCCCAAATTGAACCCATTTACTTCCCTACCGGGTTCATATCCATAAACTCTGCACAGGTCAAAGTAAAAAAGTGCCCGCATAAAATAGGCATCTCCCTTAATAAATGACTTCACCTCTTCTTCTCCTGAGACCTCTTCATCATCAATCCCTTCGATAATCAGGTTCGCATCATTTATTCCTCCATAGACAGCCAGTCCCCAAATATTGATATGGTCCCTGTCACTATTGGCCTCTTCTCCCTGATACCTTCCTGTATTGGCTATAGTTTTTAAATTATCCGACAATATTTCGGGGGCAATCATCATGGTTTGGCCATAATATCCGAAACTGGTAGCCCTATTGTACATGGAATTGGCTACAGACTGGTAACCGGATACATCATTTAATGCAATCTCCGGCGTTAGACTTTGCCGAGGATTGGTAGTTAAATCAGTGCACCCAAATAAAAGAAACGCTACTCCCGAATAAACTATTTTATTTATAACCCTATCTAACATCTCAATTTCAAAAGGTTAAGTTGATACCTGCTGTCATTTGTTTGGAGCTAGGGTAAGTCCCATAAGTGGTTCCCAATGAATTCACCTCCGGGTCTAAACCGTTGTATTTGGTGAAGGTCCATAAGTTTATTCCCTGAACGTATACATTTACTTCTTCAATCTTGACTTTGTTCAATAAAGTTTTCGGTAAATTATAATTCAAAGTCACCTGCTTGAGTCTGATATAACTCCCGTCAGAAACAAGTCTGGTTGAGTTCTGTTGGTAACCTGAATGACCGGGTATACGCCCTCCCTCATAAGGAATAGGTACATTGGTTATTTGTCCCGGCTCCCGCCAAAAATACAATTGATCTATCGTTTGGTTATCCTGTCCGAGGGACCCCGCTTGGGCCAAGTTATATAAATCCTGGTTGAAAGCTATATTTCCATATTGGTATTGGAAAAAGACCTCTAAACTCACCGGCCCATATCTAAAAGTATTAGAAAGCCCTCCGTAGGTCCATGGTAGGGTACTTCCCAGGTACTTCAAGTCATCATCTGTAACCAGGTAGGTATATTCACCATTTTCATCATAGTACATTGGGGAACCATTGGCCGGGTTTACTCCTGCATACTCATACCCATATAAAAAGGAAATGGGTTTTCCGACAATCAAGTCATTCCCTATCCTGTCTAAGCCTTCATATAGTTCTAGCAATTCATTGGAGAAAATAGAAGTATTGAAACCTGTGGACCATCTGAACTTACCTATGATCAAATTAGTGGTCTGCATATCAAAATCTATTCCTTGATTACGTAGTTTCCCTGCATTTCTTGTGATGCTTCCAAAGCCTGAATCCAAAGGTAGTCTGGTATCAAAAAGCAGCTTCCGGGAATCCTTTCTCCAAGCATCCAAGGTTACAATTATTCTTCCATTAAATAGGGTTGCATCTACGCCTAAATTAGTGGATACAGATTCTTCCCAAGTTAACAAGTCATTACCCAGTTGAACAAAACTTAAAGCTCCTCCGCCCAGGTATTGTCCTGCTGTACTAAGCAAGGTTCTAGATTCAAAATTGCCAATACTTGAATTACCCGTGACACCGTAAGATGCCCTTACCCTTAGGTTATCCACCCAATCAGCATTCTTCATAAAAGGTTCTGAAGAAATCCTCCAACCTGCAGACACCGCTCCAAAAGTCCCCCATCTGGCATTGCTACCAAATCTGGAAGAGCCATCTCTCCTTATGGTTAGGTCAAAATTATACTTGTCGTCATAATCGTATTTGGCCTGACCAAAAAATCCGGATCTTATGTATTCTGTATAAAATCCACCTACATAAAAAGGCTGGGTCGCATTTTGTAAATACCTTAAGGTAGGGTTGGGAAATCCCCTACCTTCTGCATCATTGGTTTCTTGGGTTTCCTTCTTATACTCATATCCTAATATTCCACTTAGGTATGTGCCTCAAAAAGCGTTTTATTCACATTAAAATTGGCATTGGCATTTGAATTAACAATCCTTCTGTCTGCAAAATATGAGGACCCACCATAACTGGCAAATACAGGTATAGTAGAAGGTCTATTGTTTTCATCCCGATTGTCTGAAAAATCCAAACCGGCAAATCCGGTAAATCCCAGCCAAGGCAATATTTTGTAATTCATATTCAAGTTAGACACTGACTGGTAGCTTGTCCCTCTTTTAAGCTCTTCATTGACACCTTGCACTATATTATAACCGAAAAGGTGTTCTGAAGGGTATTCTGCATACGTTCCATCCTCATTGTAAATGGGGACATTCGGTCTGGCTATATAACCGGCCACAAAGGGGCTGTTAACAAAATTCCCTCTATCAATCGACCCATTGGTTACCTGCTTTGCAAGAGAAAAATTGGCCCCTACGGTGAACTTTTCATTGACCTTGTGTGACAAGTTCATTCTGCCGGTAGATCTGGTATAATCCGACTGAATGATCTGCCCCTGGTGGTAAGTATGTGAACCTGAAATAAAAAATTTCGTGCGTTCATCACCTCCGCTTAAAGAAATATCATAAACACTCATTCGCCCATCTCTGTATAAAGCATCTATCCAATCAGAGTTTTGTAAATCAGCATCACTTGGGCTGCCAAAAATATTTTCTACTGTTCTATAATTGAGTCCTGCATTTATATAGGCCTGACGCTTAATGGATGCAAGTTCAGAGGCATTCATCACATCATAGAAATTAATGGGCTGAACGATCCCTTCTTGGGCTGAAAACCGAACCCTGGTTTTTCCTAGTTTACCTTTTTTTGTAGTGATTAAAACCACTCCATTGGCTGCCTGAGCTCCATAAATGGCAGCAGCTGCAGCATCTTTAAACACTTCAATGGATTCGATATCACTTGGGTTGATAGATGACAATGCATTTTGACTTCCCTGTCCGGAAAGGGCTCCCGAGGCAATCTGAACCCCATCTACGATATAAAGTGGTTCCGTTCCGGCATTAATGGAACCTACCCCTCTCACTTGCACCGTTAAAGTACCTCCCGGCTGCCCTGAACTGGAGGTAACTTGCACGCCGGCTACCCTACCCTGCATGGCCCTATCAAAAGATTGCATAGGTAGATCCTGAAAAATCTCTCCTTTAACTGAGGCTATTGCTCCTGTCACTTCTCTTCTGGTTTGGTCTCCATAGGAAGTAACCACTACCTCTTCTAAAGAGGTGACTTCCGGTCTTAGGCTGACATCAATTTTGCTCCTATTTCCGACGAGCTCCTCCTGGAACTCCATACCTACAAATCGAAAAACAAGCACATTTCCATTGCCTTCAATTGCTAATTGGTAGTCTCCGTCAATATCAGTAACCGTTCCATTCCCTGCACCTTTTACCTGAACAGTAACTCCGGGAATAGGCAAGCCATCTTCAAAAGATGTCACCGTACCACGTATGGTTCTGGTTTGGGAATGGACCAAAAAATTAACGGAAAGAAGGGTAATAACTATAAGTATGACTTTCCTCATATTGTAAAGTTGTAATTAACAATCAATCAATTTTATACAAATTCCTTGAATTTTCCAATCAGATTCCTTAAGCATAAGAAAGGTTAGGCTTATGATCGTCAAATATTAACAATGTAATCAGGATAGAGTTTAAAAAAAATTCCCTTCCTAATTTCTTTTATAGGATATAAACTTCTATTCGTCGGTTCAGTGCCCTATTTTCCTCTGTATCATTGGACTGAATCGGCTCAGTTGATCCCCTTCCCTCAATTTTCAGCCTTGTTGCAGAAATTCCCTCCTTCAGCAAATATTTTTTAACACTTTCTGCCCTACGTAAACTTAACTCTGAATTGTATTCTGAGTCCCCAATATTGTCAGTATGCCCTACAATTAAAAGATTGACTTCGGGATGGGCAAGTAAAAACTTTTTTAGTTTTTTAAGAGAGCTTATGGATGCTTTCTTTAAAATTGACTTGTCAAAATCAAAAAAAATGTTTTCAAAGATGAAATGTTTTCCGGAAGCTATGGGTTCCAGTAAAATCTGAAAGCCAACTTTGTTTCTTAAACTATCCCTATCCACATTATAAATCTTTGGCATGTACCCCTGCTTTTCTACATAGAGCCCCGTTTTTTCTTTGTCCGGATAAATCATGGTAAATGCGCCCTCTTTTCCATCTGATTTAAAACTGTACAAGGTACTGTCCCTTTCAAGATCCACTAATGATAGAATCGCCTCCACAGCCTCTCCTGTTTCTTCATTAATCACTTTTCCTCGAGTGACAACCAATTCATGCCCTAAATCAATTTCCTCGGGAAATTCAAAGCGATAAAGGAAAGAACTGTCCACTTTTCCAAGGTGATAACTGTTCTCTGTATAATAGGCAAAATCTTTTTGGGCTGTAATAAATAATGCCAACTGGTCTTTTTGGTCATTGATAGGAAAGCCCATATTGGAAGGCTTCCCGAAACCTGTTCGACCAATACTACTTCTGTAAATATCCTTTGCTCCAAATCCCGGATGTCCATCAGAAGCAAAAAAAAGAACAGTATTGTTAAAAAATATAAAAGGGGAAACCTCATCCTTTTTGGTGTTAATATTGGGACCTAAATTTTTGGCCTTAGACCAAGTGCCATCATCAAGTCGCTCAGAAACCCAAATATCAATCCCGCCTTCGCCCTCCGGCCTATTGGAAGAAAAGAACAATAAACTCCCATCTGCTGAAAGGGATGGTTGTGATTCCCAAAACCTGGTATTTACATTTCGCCCCATATTTATAGGACTTTGCCAAAGCCCGTCCACTCGTGCGGTGATGTACAAATCACAACTTCCATGGGAAGCAGGGGTATTGCAGGAAGTAAAAATTAAAAGATTTCCATCCGCGGAAATTGTACAGGTGCCCTCATTGTACCTGGTGTTGATTAATTCTGAGATGGACTCAGGACTAGACCAAGTCTCCCCATCGTAATCAGAGAAATAAATGTCTTCATCTTGCTTGGGGGACATGCCATCTCTTTTTGTAAAAAACAAGCGTTTACCATCGGCTGTCAGTACAGGGAAATATTGAAGTTTGAATTGATTTAGAGGATCAGGCAGTCGGTTTTTACTAATGCTTATCGGGTTTTTAATGCCTTCAGCGATGATTTCAAACTGTTGCAATTTTTCTAAATAATCAGGCGACTTCACAAAGCCCTCATCCAGAAAACCACGGTTGGCTTCAAAAGTATCCAAGGCCAACTGAAAATCACCTTGAGCCAAGTAAATCTGGCTTTCGATCCAGGCCAATTTACCTTTAAAAAAATCATTGGTTTTAATCGGAAGTCTTGATTGCCCTTTTTTTGTAACCCGAAGTGCTTCCTCCGGCATACCACTGCTTAACAAAACCTGAGCATGTTTGAGATAGGCCTCATAAAAATCAGTACTCCTTTCGTAGGCTGCTTGGTACTTCTCCCTGGCTTCAGGAAGCTGTTTCCTTTGCAAAAAAGCATTGCCTTCTTCAAAGTACTTTATGGCTTTTTTGTCAATAATAGAAAATTCCTGCCCCGTTGCTTGAAAACATAAACTTACAAACGATATGAGAATGAGGAATTTTCTAAACATGTTGTCCTAAGGTATTTCCATGTATTTATGAGTCTGAAGAGAAACCCTCCAAGCGGGATTTTCCTTCACAAAATCTATGATCAAACTAGTCATCTTTTCCGACTTTGACCATTCCGGTTGCAAGAGTAAATGACATTTCTCATTGACTAAACTGGCATGTTTAAGCGCAAAATCAAAATCACTATTATTGTAAACCACCACCTTTAGCTCATCAGCATGCGCATAAACCTCTGGCAATGGTTGCTTAAATTTCTTGGGTGACAAGCAAGTCCAATCAATTGTACCACTAAAAGGATGAGCACCTGATGTTTCCATGTTTATTTGAAAGCCCTTCTCTTTTAATAGGCGGGTCAATGGCCCTAAATCATGCATCAAAGGTTCTCCTCCAGTGATTACTACCAATCGTGTTGGATAAGAAGCCGCTTCTGCTACAATATCTTCAATGGCCACTTTTGGCCACCTTTCTACATCCCACGAGTCCTTCACATCACACCATACACATCCTACATCGCATCCCCCTAAACGAATAAAATAGGCGGGTTGTCCGGAGAACATCCCCTCACCTTGTATGGTGTAGAAAGCTTCCATCAATGGCAAATATTGTCCATTGGAAAGCATATTATTTTTGTCTTTCATAATTTTTGGTCTAGCGGGTAATTGAACCGCTTTGTTTACATTAATTTAAAACCCTATTGGTAAACTTCCCCTTTGGCTGCCAATAAAGTATTGTACAATAAAGAGGCAATGGTCATTGGCCCTACCCCTCCCGGTACAGGAGTAATGGCTGAGGCTTTGGCGGCGGCCTCTTGGAAATTGACATCACCAACCAACCTAAATCCATTCTTTTTTGAAGCATCAGGGATTCGGTGGATGCCTACATCAATCACTACGGCACCTTCTTTGACCATGTCTCCGGTCACAAAGCCTTCTTTCCCAATGGCTACAATCAGTATATCTGCACTTTGTGCAATTTCCTTTAAGTTTTGCGTCCTACTGTGAGTAATGGTAACTGTACAGTTGCCCGGGTAGGCATTTCTGGCCATCAAAATACTCATTGGAGAACCTACAATATGACTTCTACCAATCACCACACAATGCTTTCCAGATGTCTCTATTTCATACCGCTTCAATAACTCAACAATTCCATAAGGAGTGGCTGCAATATAAGCCGGCCAACCCAAAGTCATCCTTCCAACATTTGCCGGCGTAAAGCCATCTACATCTTTTTCCGGCTTGATCTTGGCCGTAACTTTTTCCACTGATATATGATCCGGCAATGGCAATTGCACAATCAGGCCATCAATGTCAGGGTTGTCATTTATTTTCTCGACCTCATTCAGCAACGCTTCCTCCGACACGGTTTCTTCCAACCTTACCAAGGTAGAACCAAAGCCAACTTTTTCACAGGCTTTTACTTTTGCGCCTACATAAGTTTGGCTGGCCCCATCGTTCCCAACTAGAATTGCGGCCAGGTGAGGTACTTTTTTATTGTTTTTTTTAAGTAAAACTACTTCCGCAGCTATTTCATCTTTAATGGTTGCGGATGTTTTTTTACCATCAATCCTTATTAATCCTTCTCTTTCTTGCATAGGTATTTTTTCTTACAAAATCTCCTAAAATATTAAGTAACTACAGGTTACCCTTTGTAATTTCTTTTTATTGATACTGTCAGTTTAATCCAGTTTAAGCACTGCCATAAATGCTTCCTGAGGAACTTCCACATTCCCTACCTGACGCATTCTTTTCTTACCTTTCTTTTGCTTATCAAGGAGCTTTCTCTTTCTGGAAATATCCCCTCCGTAACATTTCGCCAATACATTTTTTCGCAAGGCTTTCACCGTTTCTCTGGCAATAACCTTGGTGCCTATGGCTGCCTGTATGGCAATTTCAAACATTTGCCTCGGCACCAATTCTTTTAGCTTTTCACAAAGTCGCTTGCCCCATTCGTAGGCTTTGTCTCTATGGACTATCGCTGAAAGGGCATCAACAGGCTCACCGTTTAGCATCACATCCAATCTGACCATATGGGATTGCTTAAACCCTATCAATTCATAATCCAAAGATGCATAGCCTCTCGAAATTGTTTTAAGCTTATCAAAAAAGTCAAAAACGATTTCTACCAAAGGCATATCGAAGGTCAATTCCACCCTGTCTGAGGTCAAATATACTTGATTCTTTATTTGCCCTCTTTTCTCCATGCACAATTGAATAACCGGTCCTACATAATCTGAAGCGGTAATGATGGCCGCTTTAACAAAAGGCTCTTCTATATGCTTGAAAAGGTTTGGCTCGGGCATATCCGAAGGCGCGTTGACTACAGCAAATGTTTCATCATTCAGTAATGCTCTAAATTGCACTGAAGGGACAGTAGTAATGACAGTCATGTCAAACTCTCTCTCCAATCTCTCTTGAATGATTTCCATGTGAAGCATTCCAAGGAAACCACACCTAAATCCAAAACCTAAGGCTGCTGAAGTCTCCGGTTCCCAAACCAGGGAAGCATCATTGAGCTGAAGTTTCTCCATAGAGGCCCTTAGTTCTTCGAAATCCGTTGTTTCGACCGGGTAAATACCCGCAAAAACCATCGGTTTCACATTCTCAAAACCTTGGACTGTATTACTACATGGTCTTTTGACATGGGTAATGGTATCCCCTACTTTGACCTCCTTGGCCACTTTTATTCCTGAAATCAAATAGCCTACATTCCCGGCTTGTAATTCATCTTGTGGTTTTTGTTGGATCCCTAAAATACCAATCTCATCTGCCTCATACTCTCTACCGGTATTGACAAACTTAATTTTATCTCCTTTATTAATGGTTCCATTGAATACTCTAAACAGTACTTCTACTCCTCGGAAAGGATTGTACACGGAATCAAAAATCATGGCTTGTAATGGGGCATCTACATCTCCTTTTGGCGCCGGCACCCTTTCCACAACAGCATTTAAAATGTCTTCAATACCTATGCCTTCCTTGCCCGAAGCCAAGACAATGTCTTCTCGGTCACAGCCAATCATTTCCATTACCTCCTCAGCAACTACCTCAGGTTGTGCTCCGGGAAGGTCAATTTTATTTAAAACCGGAATAATTTCCAAATCATGTCCAATGGCCAGATAAAGGTTAGATATGGTCTGTGCCTCTATACCCTGGGAAGCATCCACAATCAACAGTGCTCCTTCACATGCGGCAATGGACCTTGACACTTCGTAGGAAAAATCCACATGACCGGGAGTATCTATTAGGTTTAAGGTATACTCTTCCCCTTTATATGGGAAATTCATTTGGATGGCATGCGATTTTATCGTAATCCCTCGCTCCCTTTCTAAATCCATACTATCCAATAGCTGGTCTTGCATCTCCCGCTCAGTCACCGTGTTGGTGAATTGTAAAAGTCGGTCTGCTAGTGTACTTTTGCCATGGTCAATATGGGCAATTATACAGAAATTTCTTATTTTATCCATGTTCATACTAAGTGCAAAAGTAGTAAATAGTTAGTGTTTTAATATGTTTTGTCCATATAAATTAGAAGTTTAACACCTGAAGCTTGACAGAGAAGACTTTCAAGCGATTGGGATAATGCTTAAATTTGAAAATAACTGAATATAATGCTTCAAATGAAACTTTATTTTCTTCTCATTACGCTATGGTCCCTTCTGCTTTCGATAAATGAACCTAGGGAGAAAAAAGAGGCTGTAAAAGGTGGTGTGGTTTCCATAAACCCCAATCGACCACTCAATTGGAATGACTTCAAAAAAGTCAATTTAATAGGAAACAGGTCCACAATCAATGCCATAACCCAAAGTACTTGTGAAATTGAAATTGTAAAAATCAATGATCAAGGTGACCATGTAAGTCTGGATATTGAGGTTAAAATAAATCTTCACAAAGAATTGAGCCAAGTGAAAAATGACTTTTTCAAAACTAGGGATGCAGCAACAAAGGAGCGTGTACTGCATCATGAAAATGGACACTATCTAATCGCTCAGATCATAGGCCATCGAATACTCAAAGCAGTAAACAATTATAAATTTGACAAAAAGAATCACAGAACTCAGTTAAACAAGATAATAAAAGAGAATTTTAAAGATTGGAAAAGACTGGATGAACAGTATGACGCTCAGTCTACCAAGCCTCACAACCCTGAAATGCAAGCCAGGTGGGACCGTTTTATCGCATCCGAGCTTCAGGCCTTAAAACAAGATTAGCAGACAAACACATGAAATCAATAGCTGACAAAAAGAAAAAAGAAAATATTATCGAATACATATTGTACTTGTATCGAATGGAAGACTTACTCAGAGCATACCAATTTGATATGAAAGAGGTCAATGAATATGTCTTGGGACACAAAAATGTCCAAGCCGAAGACAAAGAGGAAACTAAGTTATGGCTTTCAGGTATGATTCAGGAAATGGAACAAGAAGGAATTCAGGAAAAGGGCCACTTAAAAAAAACACAAAAACTGGTAGATCACCTAGCTAATATTCACTGGAAACTATTAAAAGAAGAAGCCGAATATGTGGCTGTTTACCGCAAAACCCAGCCCCACTTGCTACAATTAATAGCTGACAGCCAAGAAG
The DNA here is from genome assembly GCF_054781075.1 of Cyclobacterium sediminis. Classification (NCBI taxonomy): domain Bacteria; kingdom Pseudomonadati; phylum Bacteroidota; class Cytophagia; order Cytophagales; family Cyclobacteriaceae; genus Cyclobacterium; species Cyclobacterium sediminis. The sequence continues at coordinate 18,772 of NZ_BAAGVC010000040.1, forward strand.
CCGTTCCTGAACATGAAATCCAAATATTTATCAATACCCTCTATGGGATTTTGCTTAGTAAATTAAATGGGCTTGAAGTGCCTGAAGATATCATGACTGCAGCTTCAAGTTTCGGAGACACACTGGCTTTGTTAAACCATGCCTATAGGAGTGGTTATAAAGCAAAAATAGAATAAGGGCATTATTGATCCATAAATTCATAGATACTATGGTAAGCACCTTGTTCCTGTACAAAATCTAAGAAAGACTGGTAAAAATCATTGCTGCCTATGGTTGCACTGTCGCCTAAAACAATTAGTTTTCTTTTTGCGCGGGTCAGTGCAACATTCATTCTCCTGGTATCCGCTAAAAAACCGATTTCACCTTGCTCATTTGATCGGGTAAGGCTAATGAGGATAATGTCCCGCTCCTGGCCCTGAAAGCCATCCACCGTACTGATGGTCAAATTTTGATCCATTTGTTTGAGGAATAACCACTCCGAGTCTAAGGCTACCATTTCCTTTAATAGCCTCACCTGTGCACTGTAGGGAGCAATCAAGCCTACTTGCCAAGCCTGGTTTTCATTCTTATTTAACCCTACCCTCTTCAATAAATCCCTTAGTAAGGTAAGCAGCATAAAGGCTTCTTCTTTATTGCTTATGCTAAGGGTTTCCCTATCTCTGAATTCCAAAAACCCACTACCGGCAGTATCTACAAAGGCCAAAGACGCTTCCCCTTCTTCTAAATAATGTTTTTGGGTATTGGCTGCTGCGATAAGTTTATTGTCATAAAATGCAAGGTTTGAAAACCCCATAATTGCCGCTGCCATCCTATATTGTACGGACAATAGCTGGGCTGCTTCAGGTTGATTGGTAATGGCTTTCTCAAAGAGCGTGTTTTGAAGTCCTTTGGCTGCTTCTCTGGATTTGATCGTGGGAGGAAGCTGACAATGATCTCCGGCCAATACTATTTTTTGTGCTTTCGTTACAGGAATCCAGGTGGCCGGTTCCAATCCCTGAGCAGCTTCATCCAGAAATACAACCTGAAAAACCTTACTTTTCAGCAAATTAGATGCTGCACCCACCAGAGTGCAGGCAATCACTTGACAGGAGCCGAGAATGGAATGAGTCATGTAATCATACAACTGTCTTGCTTCTGCTTGACATTTACCGGCCTCATTGTAATTCATTTTCCGCTTCTCCCTTTCAGCATGTCCAAAATTGCGTTTAAACTTATTGGCTTTCCTTCGGTACTCCTCAGCCGCTTTACGTAATTTTTTATATTCTTTATAGGAGGGGTGTGCCAGAATTTTTGCATCCAAAGTTCGCTGAATTATTTTCTCATCTATTCTTGCCGGATGACCTATCCGCAACACATCCAGATTCACGTCACCCATTCTTTCCACCAATAAATCCACCGCCGCGTTACTAGGGGCACATACCAATACCTGGTCATACTTTTGCGTAGCAGAAACGATTGCCTGTACTAGGGTGGTGGTTTTACCGGTACCCGGAGGGCCATGTACTATCGCAAGGTCCTTTGCTTGCTCTATCAACTTCAAAGCCTTATTTTGCCCCTCGTTCAGTAGCTCCGACCCCCTATTTGTTGACGTTGTAAAATCAGGTTTTCGATGCCCCAAAATCACTTCTTTCAAATGGGCCAACCTGTTGTTTTCAGATGCAATAACCGCTTCCATGGTACTTGTCATTACCTTGTAGGTGGTGTCATCAAACATCAGGTTAACCCCTATACCCCCTTCATTTACCCAATCCGGAAGACGCTCGGTGTTCAAACTTAATGTCATCACATTTCCTTTAACATTGTTTACTACCCCATTTAGATAGGTCGTTTGAATGTCATTTTCCTCCACATTAGAAAACAAACTAATGGATTTACCTGAATGAAACCCATGGTTGGACAAAGCTTCTTTGACTGAAATCTCAATCACCAACTGATCTGAAAAAGTCCATTTTATTTTATTCAACTGCACAGGATACCAACAGACCCCTGCCTGTACTTTGTCCTTAATTGATTTTCTAAAGGTCAAACTTCTAAACTGGGCAAGGTCCTCAGCCCATTCCGCTCGTAAAAGTTTTGTGGTATATAATAATTCTTCCCCTATATTTGCCATTTGTTATTTACTGTATGAAGATTCTAGGTTAAGTAAATCATTCCTAAATTTAGTCAATCATTCCTTTTTATTCGCATGAATTTCTTAGCACATGCTTACTTATCCTTTGACCAGCCCAAAGTATTAATCGGTAACTTTATCGGGGACTTTGTAAGAGGGAAAATTGATGAGCAATTTGAAAGAGAAATTGTCACGGGAATCATGTTACATAGAGAAATCGACAGCTTTACAGACAAACATAAGTTGGTAAAAGAAGCCCAGGACATTTTAAAGCCTAAATTTTCAAGATACTCTTCTGTGATAACAGATATGTACTTTGATTACTACTTAGCCGTACATTGGAGAAAGTACAGTAATGTGCCTTTAGAGGATTTTACTCAATCAGTTTATGACTTATTAGAAGCCAACAGATCGATTCTTCCTCAAAAGTTTTTGTTGCCATTCAAGTATATGAAGAAAGAAAACTGGTTGACAGCCTATGGTACTAAGGCGGGAATACAGCGGTCTTTTACGGGACTGTCCTATAGAACATCTTTTGATTCTAAAATGGAATTAGCCCCTCAATTTCTTGAGGAAAACCATGCTGTTTTCGAATCTTATTTTGAGCAATTCTTTTCTGAATTAATAGATTTCTCAAAAAGAAAATTGAAACAATTACAAAATAGAGATGGTAAGTTGTAAACCAAAAAAAAGCACCTACATGTCTTTGGGATTTGTGGTCCTTTTATTGTTCATTGGCTTAAGTTATTTATTGTATGACTTTAACCAGTCACGCGAATTCCCCTTCCTTTTTTACCTGATTGGGAGCACCCTCATTACTATAGTGTTGTTACTTATTTTGGTAAAGATGATGGCCGGCTACAAATTTTTAGCTGCAGGAAAGGACAAGATAGAAATTTGGCTCCCGCTCAAAGGCCAGCGGAAAAAATACAGTGTGACGGACCTATTGGCTTGGCAAGAGGAGGAAGTAGTAGCCAATAAGAAAGTTTTCAAACAGTTAATATTGGTATTTACTGACAAATACTCCTTTTCTATCAGTAACCACGAACACTTGGGCTATGATGACTTGAAAAGGTACTTAGGAAAGAAGGCTTCGAAAAAGAAAGTGAAATCCTAAATCCCAATCACAAAGGTTGAGCAACCCAAACCACTAAGGTTGTCAATATTTCGAAAAAATGTCCCGCATTTAAGAAATACGGGACATTTATAAATTTCAATTTTACCTACGATTGAGCTTTAGCAGATCAATTCATCAGGAGGTTTGAGTAAAGCCAGTGCTTAATGCGACCAATCAAAGCCATCTATTTCTTCCAGGCTTGCTTTAAGAAGCTGAATGCTCGATTGAACATCTTCTTTATTTGCCATTTCAATAACTTGGTGCAAATGCCTTGTAGGAATAGAGATGGCTCCTGCAATGGCTCCTTTTCTTCCCATTCGCTGTACTCCGGCAGTATCTGTACCTCCGGCTGTTAAAATCTCTGTTTGAAAAGGTATGCTATTATTGGCTGCTGTCTTCTTTAAGAAGGCTACCATTCTGTAATCACAAATGGCTGAAGCATCCATGATTTTGATGGCAGTACCTTTGCCCAATTCCGTAATCTTTTCGTGCGCTGCAGCACCCGGAAGGTCAAAAGCAATGGTGGTATCTAGCGCAATGCCAAAATCCGGATCAATGTGGTGTGCCGAAACCTGGGCACCACGTATACCAACTTCTTCCTGAACGGTAAAGGTGGCATATACATCATAGGCAGGAGCTTCCAACACCCTCAATGCCTCCAATAAAATAAAAACAGCAATTCTATTGTCAATGGACTTACAATTGACACAATTCCCCATCTCCACCAACTCTCTTTCACGGGTAATGGGGTCGCCTACTTCAATCCATTTCTCAACCTCTTCCTTATCCATCCCAAGATCAATAAAATAATCTGAAATTTTAGGCAGCTTGTTTTTTTCTTCAGGGGTCATCACATGTATAGGCTTGGTACCCATCACACCCATTATATCCTTTTCTTTCCCATGGATAATTACCCGCTGCGCTGTGAGGGTTTTTGGGTCAAAGCCACCAAGGGTATGAAATCTCAAAAAACCATTGTCATCAATATGGGTAACAATAAAACCTATCTCATCCATATGAGCAGCCACCATTACTTTCTTCCCCTCAGGGTTTCTCTGCCCTTTCTTTATTGCAATGACATTTCCTAAATTATCTACAGCTACTTCGTCCACCAAGCCTCTGGCTTTTTCTACGATAAAATCTCTTATTTTTTTCTCAAAACCAGGAGCACCGGGTAATTCACAAATCTCTTTTAATAAAGCAACATCAATCATTTATACTTTGGTTTAATACGCCCTTTCTTCTTTTCCTTCCATATAATTAACAAAGGCCTTTTTCACTACACGAATTCCACCCTTGGTAGGGAAATTCCCTGTAAAATACCAGTCCCCACTATGGCCCGGGCAGGACGAATGAAGATTATCTACCGTTTGGTAAATTACATGAACGCCTGCCTTGATGTTTTCGGAAGTAATAATTGAAGCAATTTTATCGGAAATTTCCTGATCTGTAAAAGGTGCATAAATCTCTTTTACATAATTTTCATCTGACTCAGGGTTAGCTACACATTTGTCATAAACCCTTTCTAAAAGATTGTCCATCCCATCTTTGTCCTCTATCAATTGTACGGCAGCCCTAAAAGCGATAAAATCTTTCATCCTGGACATGTCAATACCATAGCAATCAGGGAATCTTATTTGGGGAGCAGAAGAAACAATTATTATACGCTTTGGCTCAAGCTTATCTAAGGTTGTGAGGACACTTTTTTCAATGGTGGTTCCTCTCACTATACTGTCATCAATTAAAACAATGGTATCTATCCCTGATCTGATTACCTCATAGGTTGTGTCATATACATTCGATACCATTACATCTCTATCAGAGTCATTGGTGATAAATGTTCGCAATTTGACATCCTTGCTAACCAGTTTTTCGACTCTCGGCCTGAAGTTTAACAACTCACCCAGATCATCCAAATGCGGTTTACCTTCTATCAAAATCTCCTTTCTTTTGGCACTGAGGTAATCTTCAAGCCCTTCTATCATCCCATAATAAGCAGTTTCAGCCGTATTGGGTATATAGGAAAAAACGGTATTCTTAAGATCAAAATCAATGGCTTTCAATATCTGAGGAACCAAAGCCCGCCCAAGATTTTTCCGCTCTTTATAAATATCAGGATCAGTTCCTCTTGAAAAATAAATCCTCTCAAAACTACAGGATTTTTTCTCCTTTGGAGGGATAATTTCAAACTCACCATACGACCCATCTTTATTAAAAATAAGCGCATTGCCAGGTTGAATTTCCTTTATCTGCTTGTAATCTATATCAAAAGCAGTCTTAATAGGTGGTTTTTCCGAGGCCACCACTACGATTTCATCATCCGCATAATAATAGGCCGGCCTAATTCCTATGGGATCTCTAACCACAAAGCCAGCACCATTTCCTATCAGCCCTGCCATGGCATATCCTCCATCAAAATCCCTACAACTTCGCCTCAATATTCTGGCAACATCGAGTTCTTGTTCGATTACTTCTGTAACTTCTACATTAGAAAATTTGTCTTTATACTTATCAAAAATCCTCTGATTTTCTTCATCGAGGAAATGACCAATTTTCTCCATTACCGTTACGGTATCTGTTTTTTCTTTGGGATGCTGCCCCAAATTTACAAGGATATCAAAAAGTTCCTCCACATTGGTCATATTGAAATTACCGGCCATGACCAAATTCCTACTTCTCCAATTATTTTGCTTCAAAAATGGATGACAGGTTTCAATGCTATTTTGCCCATGTGTACCATACCTAAGGTGTCCCAGCCAAACTTCTCCTGAAAAAGCCGAATTGTTTTTCACCCATTGCGCATCCATCAAATCTTCAGGTGATCCAAGCTTTTTGGCCTTCTTGTATTTCTTATTGATTTTTTGAAAAATCTTGGTAACTGCCTCAGGTTCTACTGACCTGTATCGGCTGATGTATCTTGTACCAGGAGGGGTATTAATTTTTATATTTGCCAATCCGGCGCCATCCTGCCCACGGTTGATTTGTTTCTGCATCAAAACATACAACCTATTGGCGGCATAAAACGGGGTATTGTATTTGTCAATATAATATTGCAATGGTTTTCTAAGCCGAATCATTGCAATCCCACACTCGTGTTTGATCTGGTCACTCATAACATTCTAAAGGAGTAAAATATGAACCAAAGTTACGTCTTTTTTTAAGAATTAGTTCCCCAAACTGCTCAAACTTAGACCGAGTATAAATTAGCTAAAAAATTTTAACCCAACGCATAAAACAATATAAACGTCAAAAAAAACTTACTCCCACAAAGGAAATTTTTGAAGTTTTATCTGTTTACCAAAGAAAAGCTTGGTGGTTTCCTCAAAAGAAACTGTGTAATCGGAAACCAAAAACTTGTCTTTTTGTCCTGAAATACGCTCAGCCAAAAGCTTGTTCTTTCGGAGTAAATTTTCCACCGACTTTGCTACGGTTTCTGATGCATCTATAATTTGAATCTTTCCCTCATAAAATTCCATTATTTGATGCTTGATCAAAGGGTAATGGGTGCAACCCAAAACCAATGTTTGAATTTCCTTTAATTCCGCCCGGTTTAAATAAGAAGCAATAATATCTTTACTTATATTTTGTAAATGAAAACCCTCCTCAATCATTGGAGCAAGCAAAGGAGTGGCCAATGATTTTATTTTTATTCCTTTACCAAGACCATTTACTTTTCGTAAATACACACCGGAAGTCACCGTCTGCTTGGTACCAATCAATCCCACATTTTCGCCTTTATGATTGTGGCCAAGAAAATCAACAACCGGATCAATAACATTCACAACCAAAGCTTTAGATGCTACATAAGCCTTTACTAAATCATAGGCTGCAGCGGAGGCAGAATTACAGGCAATTAAAATCATTTTGCAATTCTCCTTCAGTAAGGCATCAGCAATTTTTACGGAGTAGGCTTGAATAGCCGCCGTACTTTTATCTCCATAAGGCAAATGAGCTGTATCACCAAAATAAACGATTTGCTCATTTGGAAGCATTTTTTTCACTTCCTTGGCTACAGTCAACCCTCCTATTCCACTGTCAAAAATCCCTATGGGCGATTGTGCAACGATGGCCATAATTACTTAGAATTTTAAAAGCTTTTTATAGAAAAATAAATTCCCCGGATTCACGCACCCGGGGAAATGCAAGCGAAGGGTTAAACTAATTTAAAACATTTTGCACGCTAGCCATGGATTAAATCCCATGCACAAAGCATGCATAACAAAGTTAGTAAAGTTTTTCATTTCCCACAAGGGTTGTTTGAGGTCAGCAGTATGGGTACATTATACACAAAAATTTTCTGCAAAACACAAACCTTTCTACGCACTAAAGTTGGCACAATAAATGCATTAAAACCTCAATAACCTTTGGATTATGAGACGTGAAATTATTGCAGGGCTGGGAGTTGGTACATTGTTCATTTTATTCATATTCTCCATACTATTTAAATTTCAATGGAATAGCCATGAAATATTTAGGAACAACAAAGACAACCATCCAATTGAATCCTCCGTATACAGTACAACAAGCAGTTTGTATGCAGATTCTGTAAATATTGCTGTGGCCGATTTACCCCTGAATATCCAAAGGGTTATTCAGACTGACAGTTTAATTAACGATCTAGAAATACGAACAGTAACAAAAATCTCACAAAACGATGATGATTTCTACGATGTATGTTTTAAAGATGCCGATTATTTTAATATAATGGTGCTCTATGACGAAAATGGAATCATTGTTTCACAATAAAAATATAAAAACAGCTAAGCCAACGGTTACCTAAAAGCACTGATTGTGAAATCGGTGCTTTTCCTTTATATTTAAAATCTAATGCGTATTAATTATATATGTCAAAAATTCTTTTAATTGAGGATGACCTTACCTACTCTAAAATCATTAGCAAATTTTTAGAGAAAAATGGATATGAGGTAATGAATAGCACCAAAGTGTCGGAAGGCCTGAGCTATTTTGAAAAGCATCAAGTTGATTTAATCATTACTGATTACCGCTTACCTGATGGGACCGGTATGGAAATTCTTGATCAGGTGCTCAATGAACAACCGGAATTCCCCGTCATTTTGATTACCAATTATTCTGACATTAGAACGGCAGTCAAGTCCATGAAAATGGGCGCTTTTGAGTACATCACCAAACCCATTCAACCGGACGAATTACTCCTCACTGTACAACAAGCTCTAAAGAAGGAAAACAAGCAGCGGAAACCTTCCCTACAAGTAAATAAAAATGAACAGTCTGCAAATAAACTTTCTGAACTGGATTACCAAATTGGAAAAAGTAAAGAAGCCTTGCAAATTGAAGAACATATTGGCCTGGTGGCCCCCACCGATCTAAGCATTATCGTATTGGGAGAAAGTGGTACAGGTAAAGAATACATCTCCAAGCGGGTACACCAACAATCCAAACGATCTAAAGGTCCTTTTGTGGCTGTGGACTGCGGAGCCTTGTCTAAAGAACTTGCCGGAAGTGAACTATTTGGGCACGTTAAAGGGGCTTTTACCGGAGCCATAGACCATAAAACAGGACATTTTGAGAATGCGAATGGGGGAACAATCTTCTTAGATGAAATCGGGAATTTAAGTTATGAAATTCAAATCAAGCTTCTCAGAGCCATACAAGAGCGTAAGATCAGAAAGATCGGTGCCAATAAAGACATCTCCGTGGATGTTAGAATAATTGCTGCAACAAATGAAGATTTACAAGACCTCTCCAGGCAAGGCTTATTTAGAGAAGACCTTTTCCATCGGTTAAATGAATTTAGCTTAAGGGCCCAACCGTTGAGAGAAAGGCGGGAAGACTTAATGTTTTTTTCCAATCTATTTTTGTTAAAAAGCAATGCCACACTTGAAAAAAATGTCTCAGGTTTTAGTCCGGAGGTGGTCAAGATCTTCGAAGAATACCACTGGCCGGGAAATTTGCGTGAACTAAAAAACATTATCAGGCGAGCAGTATTGCTGACCGGAGAAGGCCAAATTCAATCCAAAGTAATCCCTTCTGAGCTCCTGGATCACGAACCTTTTCAGCCCGTAGACATTAGCTCTGCCAAGGATCTAAAAACCTCCTTTGAGGATCAAGAAAAATCACTTATCATAAAAACATTGGAGGAAATGCGATTTAACAAGTCCAAAACCGCAAAAGTATTGAATATGGACAGGAAAACACTGTACAATAAACTTGAAAAATACGGTCTGGATTAATCCACCATTTCGTAGCCGAATTTTAAGGCTAAATCTTCCAATAGGGTGTTGATTTTCTCCGTCAAAGTCCACACTTTTTCTTGAATGTCTTGGGTGTTATTCCTTTTCAGATCAATCTCAATTTCTTTTGCGAGATCTTTGTATTTGAATTGTAATTGCCCCAACCGACTGGAAAGCTGGTGTGCAATGGACTGTATGGTTTCATAATCTTCTTCATCGCAGGCTTTATTCATCATGATTAAATCCAAGCCAGTTTGAGTATAAAAACCCTCTAAGACCTCCTTAAACAATGCTTCATCTCCCATGCAAAATTTCCTGATATCAATTAAGCTGTAATCAGAGGCAGGCTCACTGCCCTCATCTTCATTGGCCAGGTAGCGACTTAATTTTTCAGGTGATGCAAGAAGCAGCACTTCTTCTTTGTGAGGCTTAACAAATTCCACAATGATTTGAACAAGTTCTGCTTCATTAAACGGTTTCAATAATACACCATCGAAACCTTCATTGATCATGCTTTCCCTATCTTTTGTAAAAACATTCGCAGTCATGGCCACAATTGGCACCTTTTGGTATTTCTCTTTTGACCTTAAAGACTTAAAAACCTGATAACCATCTATTTCAGGCATTTGAATATCCAGCAAAACCAGATCAAAATCTTCCTCCACAAAATTATTCATAAATTCAATTCCTCCGGAATAGGCAACAACCTCCGCCCCCAGACCACTAAACAACAGGTTTGTGAATTTCAACCCCATTTCATCATCGTCCACTAATAGCACCTTCAAATTTCCCACAACATTGGCGTCCACTTCAGGAATAGCACTTTCCTCTTTCTTGTCTAGGAGGGTTGCCGGTATTGAAACAGTGATCTTGGTTCCTTCTCCGGTCTTGCTTGCTACAGCTATATTTCCCTCCTGTAGATCTACAAGCTTTTTAATAATTGCCAGACCTAAACCCGTACCACCATATTTTCTGGAAATGGTTCCATCTCCCTGGCTGAATTCTTTAAACAAATTGGCTTGAAGGCTTTCATCCATTCCCATACCTGTATCTGAAACTTCAAGCACCAAATTATCCGCAGTATCCATGAAAACCCTAACCGAAACTTTCCCTTTTTCGGTAAATTTCACTGCATTGGATAGCAGGTTATTCATGATCTGATTGATTCTTAAATCATCTCCCAAAAGGTATTTATTTTTTGGGAGCAATACCGAAAACTCCAATGAAAGTCCATTGTCAATAGCTTTTTGCTTGAAAAAGGAATGTATGTCTTTAAAAAATGAATCGGGATCAATGATCGCTTTTTCGATTTTTATTTTACCCGCTTCCAGCTTCGAAAAGTCGAGAATATCGTTAACAATCCCCAAGAGCGTTCCTGAAGCAAATTGTATCATTCTCACATATTCAGTCTGGGCTTCACCCAGATTGGTTTTTAGCAAAGCTTCATTATAACCTTGAATTACATGAAGGGGATTCCGTATTTCATGGCTCATGCTGGCTAAGAAATCTTGCTTGGTTTTGGCCAGGTTATCTGACCTTCTTTTGGCCTCAGCTAGTTTTTCCTGATAAGCTTCTGCCTTTTTAATTTCTCGAATAATACTATAAATAAAACCCGAAGAACCAACTACCCCAACAGCTATCAAAACGCCAAGTAAAATTGAAAGTTTGTAGGTCAATTCATATGCTGAATCATTTTCAGCCTTAGATCTTAAAAGTGATTCATTTTGCAAAGAAGTGACCACGCTTTGAATATTCATGATCAACTCCCTGTTTTTTTCATTGAGCTCTTGTTCCAACTCACTTAGCCTGGACCGAAGATACTGTTCTTCGTTATTGATATCCAATACCATTTGCCTGACAGTATAAATGATGGAATCTGAATTTACAGGCATGTCATCGTCTACAGGGTTCAAGCGGTTAAGGTTAAGCCTTAATGTGCCCTTGATCTTATCCATGTCTTCTTTTCCGTCTCCGGCCAAGGTCCCTGAAGAAGTTACATCTTTGTTTATTGATTTGGGTGATTTATCTACGCTTTGATTTTGGTCTTTAAGCGCTGAAGGGTCAATTCCAATCCTTATTTTCCCTAAATTCTGTAGTCTACTTAGCTCTTCTTTCCTTTTAATTTTTCTTTCAATATTGTATAAGGCCTCATTGCTAAAATTCCTGTTATAAAGACTCTTCTTTACATCTTCCAGACCTTTATAAACCACCATCAACTCATTGACACTATAGCTAATCCCTTTCAGTTTTTTTAATTCTGTAGAATCCGAAACAATGGCTTCAAGTTTTTTTATCTCATTTTGTATCTGATTGTAATAATCTAGATTATGGCTGGTATCCTCTTCCACAAACACACTTCTAGACTTGTCCAGTTGGTAGATATCTGCCAAAAGTTGATTGAGGTTTCTCAGTTTTTCGTTAGGCTCGGAAAGGGATTCGACAGAGGCCAATAGTTTGGTCACGCTAAAATAGGTTATTGCCCCTACCCCCACTATTAAACAAATCCCCAAGAAAAAACCGAGGATTACCATTATTCTTGCATTGAATCTCATAATCAAGGTTGGTTTTTAAACCTGAAATATACAATAGACCTCCTTTTACAAACTGAAATCATCTCAAAATAAGCCTCTTCGTTTCTGTTTTCGATTTTTCCATAGCCATGCTAAGCTAAAATCTCTTAAGAGCCTATTTCTTTTGATTGCAATCCTACCTGATAAAGCTCAGGAAACCCTATTACATATTCCAGATAAAATGAATTCATAGCAACAATTCAGTTCTATTGAATAATTTACACTTAAATGCAAAGTACGCCTTTAAACCTTTGAAAATGAAGGGCTTTTTAAAAAAATTGGCGATTAACCTTAAAAAAAACCTATTTGGTGTTAAAACCCTATTCTTCGTCAATGGGAAGACCAAGATTTAAGCTTTCGAAAACATGATAAATGGCATAGTAGGTTAAAGGTATGGTAACCACCAACCCGATTCCAAATAGCAGCCCACCAATTAAATTCATCAGCGCCAAAACCAAACCAAAAAGGAAAAATTTAGTCCATTTTTTGTGAATAATTTTTCTGCTGTATTCCAACGAATTCCAAAAATCCATTCCTGAAAAGATGGTGATCAATATGCTAAACATATACCCGACCATAAGGTAGATACCTGGAAGAATCAAAGCAAAAATACCTAGAACGGTGATAACTTGACCGACTATCCAAACCAAAACCACTGGCAAGTAATAATTGAAACCTTTAAAGAAATCGGGATAAATTACCTGCTCTCCATGGCTGATTTTATTCGCTACCAAATAAAAACCCGCGAATAGAGGTCCTGCAAGAAAAAATGAATACACGAATAGAAAGTTCTCCGCGTAATACATAAACAAAAACTGAAGAGAAACGATCAAAAGGGTAAAGGAGATAGAATAAATGGCCACTTTTTTATAAGTTTCCCAGCCACTTTCTATGGCTTCCCTGATATCAAAATCAAAATCTCCTTCTAAGATCAGGTCCAAATGTTTTTTGTCCATAATTAGTCTGCTATTCTATTTCTCTTCTTGGAATATTATTTTGTAATTGCTGCCAAAATATCGTGTTTGGTTACGATATGAACCCGATGATTATCGTCCCGTACCAAAACTGCTTTTTCTCTCTCTACCATAGAGGACAATACATCTAAAGTGCTGTCCAAGGCAACAAATTGCATGGAATCTTCCATTACCTCGGAAACGTTGGCATCTTTCAGTTCAGGATTCTCAATGATTTTAAGCAATAGCTTATTGTCAGTAAGGCTTCCTATGACATGTTCCCCTTCCATCACAGGGATTTGGGAAACACTTTTATCGTTCATAATGGCAATGGCCTCCTTGATCTTAGTGGTTTTATTCACTACTACCAATTGATAGCCATCCTTCCTTGATAAAACGATATCCCTTGCGGTGCCGTAGGCCTTATCTTCCAGAAATCCGTGGTTTCGCATCCAATCATCATTGTAAACTTTACCTAGATAACGGGTCCCATGATCAGGAAGTAAAATTACCATTCGATCTCCTTTTTTGAGATTTTCTTTGGCATATTCCAAAGCACCATGTACTGCCGATCCACAAGACCAACCCACGAAAAGACCCTCTTCTTTGGCCAACCTCCGGGTCATGACTGCCGCATCCTTATCGGTAACTTTAATAAAATGGTCAATCACTGAAAAGTTGACGTTTTTCGGCAAAATATCCTCTCCTATCCCTTCAGTAAGGTAAGGGTAGACTTCATTTTCGTCAAACTCTCCTGTTTCCTTGTATTTTTTAAAAACCGAGCCATAGGTATCAATACCCACAGCTATTAGGTTTTCTGATTGTTCTTTTAAAAACTTTGCCGTCCCTGACATAGACCCCCCAGTACCTACTCCTGCGGCAAAATGAGTGATTTCACCTGCTGTGTCTCTCCAAATCTCAGGGCCTGTGGTTTCATAATGCGCTTTCCAATTGGAAGGGTTATCGTATTGGTTGGGATAAAAAGAATTGGGAATGTCTTTATTTAGTTTTTGGGCTACCGCATAATAGGACCTTGGGTCGTCAGGAGCTACATTGGTAGGACAGACGATAACCTCAGCTCCTACAGCCTTCAAGATATCAATTTTTTCTTTGGACTGCTTGTCAGCCATCGTAAAAATGCATTTATACCCTTTTGATATGGCTGCTAAGGCCAGTCCCATACCGGTATTGCCACTGGTGCCTTCGATGATGGTCCCTCCCGGTTTCAATATCCCTTCCTTTTCGGCATCCTCCACCATTTTAACAGCCATTCTATCTTTCATGGAATTGCCCGGATTAAAATATTCTACTTTAACCAGTATTTCTCCTTCAATCCCCTTATTTAAATTATTTAATCTAATCAAAGGGGTGTTTCCGATAGTTTCAACAATTGAATTGTATATCATGGACTTATTTTTAAAACATTTTAAAATGATAGTTTAAGGAAGGCTTCCAGTAGAGCCCTCATTTAACACCTGCAAGCAAATACAATACCGCCATTCTAATCGCCACACCATTTTCTACTTGTTGAAGAATAATGGCATGTTCTGAATCTGCAACATCAGAATTCAACTCTACACCTCTATTGATTGGACCCGGGTGCATGATTACAATTTCTTTATCTAGTCTGTTTAATAATTCCCTATTGATCCCATAAAAAAGGGAGTATTCTCTAAGGGAAGGGAAATATTTAATTTGCTGTCTCTCCAATTGAATCCTGAGAACATTGGCCACATCACACCATTGCAAAGCCTTGAACACATCATGTTCCACCTTCACACCTAAATCGGCAATATACTTCGGCAATAAGGTCACTGGTCCACATACCATCACTTCTGCTCCAAGTTTTTGAAGGCAGAAAATATTCGATAAAGCAACCCTGGAATGCAAAATATCACCGATTATGGCAACTTTTTTACCTGCTACATCCCCGAGTTTTTCCCTGATAGAAAAAGAGTCAAGCAAAGCTTGGGTGGGGTGCTCATGCGTGCCATCCCCCGCATTGACGATATTGGCGTCAATATGCTTGGATAAAAAATGAGGTGCTCCCGGACTGGAATGTCTCATAACAACCATGTCAACTTTCATGGCCAAAATATTATTGACTGTATCGATCAGCGTTTCTCCTTTTTTTACAGAACTACTTGCCGACGCAAAATTGACCACATCTGCCGATAGTCTTTTCTCTGCCAATTCAAAAGAAAGCTTTGTCCTCGTAGAGTTCTCAAAAAAAACGTTGGCAATGGTTATATCTCTAAGAGAAGGGACTTTTTTAATTGGCCTGTTCAATATGTCTTTGAAATTGTCTGCTGTTTCAAAAATCAATTGAATATCTGCAGGGCTCAGGTCTTTTATCCCCAATAAATGTCTGGTACTAAGCTGCTCCATTGCTATTCGTTACTTTCTTTTTCAGTGATCCAAATGGCATCCTTCTCAAAGCCTTTATTTTGCCACTCAACGCTTACATACTGGCTTTCCAGGGTATTGACCTGCCGCCCGCAGTAATCCGGCTGAATAGGGAAATCTCTGGTGAATTTACGGTCAATAAGTATCATCAACTCCACTTTTTGAGGTCTTCCAAAAGCTATCATTGCATCCATTGCTGCCCTAACAGACCTGCCCTTGTAAAGTACATCGTCCACCAAAACGACTTTTTTATTTTCAATTAAAAAATCAATTTTAGTTTCATTTGCCCGTAAAGGAAGGTCTCTCCTTCTAAAATCATCTCGATGAAAGGTCGCATCCAAATACCCATATTCCAGAGTTATATTTTGGATTTCCTGCATCCGCTGAATGATTTTATCCAGCACCAATGCTCCTCGCGGTTGGAGACCTAAAAGAACCGTATTATCAAAATCATCATGGTTTTCTATCAATTGATGACAAAACCTACTGATGGTAAGTGATATCTGGGTTTGGTCAAGAACAAGTCTTTTTTGCATGATTAAAATTTGAGGCAAATATATAAATTATTTATTGGGGCTTAATGGCTCTATATAAAATCATCCACTTTTATTTTAGTAAAAAAATTGACCTCCCTGCTTTTCTCCCGGCCATCTTCACCTTGGTACCTTATCCTTTGCTTACCACTTAAAAGATAATAATTGTCATACCACCAAATAAGCTGCAAACTATTCTCTCTAGTCTCGGAGATTCTTTCATTTTCATTGACTAGTTCAATTTCAAAGGGTTCATTTTCCATGACAATATCCCCCTCTTTTATCTGGCTAAGCATCAATTCTTTTTCCTTAAGAAACATATAAAATAAATTACTTCCATCAAATACCAATTCCCCATACTTCATCGGGTCATTCTTTCCCGAATTGTCCAGATCTATGGCATTTTCCCAGAGTATATCCCCTTCTGCATTTAGTAAAATAAATTGTGCCGACAAAAACTTATATTGGTCTACTGTCTGTGCCCCCCTGAACCGCGGATCTAACCACAATGGATTGTAAAGGCCTCCATAACCTCCCATCATGGGGTTTAGTCGATAAAAATTACTTACATACATCCCATCTCTTGGCGCATACCTTGAGGAAGTAGAAATAAAATGATCATTGTAAACCAAGTATAGTCCATTTGAAGACTGAATTTCTCTTGTCACGACCACATTTCTGATGGGGTTATTTTTGCCCTTTTCAGCTCTTCTTTCTATGCGCTTCCACTTCTTTTCACGGGCTTTTTCCGGGAGGTAGTTGTAAAAATTTTCAAAATCAGTGATGTCATAAAACCTATTGGTATACTCACCAAATTCGTTGATTTTCGTGAAGTACAAACCTTGATAGGCTTCTTTTTTCTTCAAGCCATAGGGCCCGATCAAAGCCTGCTTATAATTGTTTGAGGAAGTCAGTAGCCCCTCAACAATCTCCATAGATGGGTCGCCCAAATCATCAATTTTCACCTCCCTAAGCTTATTCCCATCGGTGTCGTAGGTCAATATAGATACTATTTTATTTTTGAAGGCATCCCTTCGCGTCATCACCACATCAAATACATTCAACTCAGGATCCTTCCTCATTTGTAAAATCTTGGCATCTTTTTCAAAAAGACCGGGCACCGTTACCACTTCCTCGGTTTCAATATCGAATATCTGGATCACAGGGCGGTAATCGTACTTCCCCATAAAAACTGCCTTTTTGTTAAAAACCAAAAAGTCCTGTAATTCCATTTCTAAAATACTGGCAAGTTCAAGTTCTTTAAGCTTTCGGCTTTCGATATCTATTTCAAAAATAGCTTTTTCATCATCATATTGAGAACCTTTATCGAACAGGACATACAATAAGTCCCTATCAAGATCAAAGCCCACCAATTCATAGAAATCATCTAACTCTCTTTCAAGTGGCTTTTCTGCATTCAATTGAAAATCTGCGGTAAAATATTGAAACCGATCTTTTCTTCCGAAAGAATTTTCAGCTTTCATTCGAAATCCCACAACTCCTCTTTCGGTAGGCAATACATAAAAATCATCGTCTGCCCAGTGAGATTCTACCTCAAACCTTTGCGTAAATTGAACTTGCCCAACAGCTATTCCCAGTAAAAACAAGTAGAGTACAGTGGTCAATAGGGTTTGTTTTGACATTCCTTCAGGGTTTTATTTTCTGTTCACCTACCAAACTTTGCCTACATGCTAATTGTTCCAATAAGCCAACGCTATATCCTTTCTTCTTGCGCTTAATTAAGCGATGCTTGTGGCCTTTCAATTATTAACGGCAATCCTAATCCATCCTTCCTACTAATCATTTCTCAGTAAGTAGCCTACAAATGGGTGTTTTGGTAGTAACGGTTGATCAACTATATCCGCTGATACTTTGATTTACTCCATAAGATAAGACTTATGATTTTATTTTGAAACAATTATTTAGGACATTTGTCGGGTACACAACAGATCTCAAAACACCTTGGATAATAAACAAATTGTCAAGACCCTTAAATTAACCTTGCAATTGATGGAATTGCATGGAGAAAATGCATTTAAAATCAGGGGCTATCAATCTGCCATCAACAGTATTGAAAGAGAAGGCAAGCCACTTGCTAACCTAAACCTGGACGAACTACAAAAGCTCCCCTCTATTGGTAAAGGTATCGCTGAGGCCATTCTCTCTATTCAAGAGGCCGGTAGCCATGAGCTTTTGGATAAACTTATGGAGCAAACGCCTAAAGGAATTTTAGAAATTCTGGAAATAAAAGGCCTTGGTCCTAAAAAAATAAAAACGCTGTGGAAAGAACTTGACATCACCTCCACCCATGAATTGATGGAGGCCTGCCAATCCGGACAGGTGGCAAAAATCAAGGGCTTTGGACAAAAAACCCAAGACAGCATTATTCAAGCCCTAGAATACAAAGCTTCCAACCAAGGGAAATGGTTGTACGCAGATATAGAACAAGCGGCTAAAGCCCTTTATAATAGACTTTCTGAAAGCTTGGCTAAAGACAAGGTTGCCATAGTGGGGAGTTTTGAAATGGAAGCAGAAATAATAGCGGGCCTTACATTTCTAATTGGATCGAATGATCCAAAAGAAAGCCTTGCTACCATAAATAAAGTCAATGGGATAAAACAAGAAAAGTCCAAAATGAGTCCCTACCGTTGGGAAGGACAACTGGAGGAACCCGAAATCCATCTACTTATCACCATCGTACCGACAAAGGATTTTATTAAACAAAAACTTTTAAAATCTGCTTCCAAAGCCCACTTATTATATCCTACAGAAAATGGGCTGCCCCTTGGCGAATTGTTTTACAAGGAAAAATTTGAAACCGAGGAGCAGGCTTATGAAGCCGCAGGCCTCCCTTATATTCCCGCAGCTTTGAGGGAAGGCACCGGGGAACTCGACTGGGTAAAAACACATTCTTTGGATGAACTACTGACCCTCGAAGACCTAAAAGGTCCTTTACACAACCATTCCACTTACAGTGATGGAAAAAACACGCTGATGGAAATGTCAGCATTCTGCCAATCAGAAGGATTTGAATATTTCGGCATTGCTGATCATAGTCGCTCCGCATTTTATGCCAATGGCCTGGATGAAGACCGCATTTACAAGCAACACCAAGAAATTGACGGTATCAATGAATCATTGAAGCCCTTTCGCGTTTTTAAAGGAATAGAAAGCGACATCCTTACAGATGGGAGCCTGGATTATTCAGATGAGGTGTTGGCCACATTTGATTACGTGGTGGCTTCTGTTCATTCCGGCTTGAGTATGGATATTAACAAGGCTACTGCACGCTTGCTCAAAGCCATTGAAAACCCCTATACCACGATTTTAGGCCATCCCACAGGTAGACTTCTTTTACGCAGAGAAGGCTACCCGATCGATCATCGTGCGGTCATTGATGCCTGTGCAATGCATGATGTGGTCATAGAAATTAATGCCAACCCTTGGAGATTGGATCTTGATTGGCGATGGGTCAGGTATGCTATGGATAAGGGAGTGCTTCTCTCTATCAACCCTGATGCACATGAAAAAGCCGGTGTAGCCCATATGAAATTTGGCGTTATTGTAGGTAGAAAAGGAGGGTTGACCAAAGCGATGACCTTAAATACAAAGAGCAGAGAAGAATTGGCCAGCTATTTTGGGGACAGGAAAAGAAAAAAACAATGAACATACATCAAAAAGGGACTGAGGACTTGTTAAAGCTGTCCTTCCAATCCGGAATGGCGGGCATACTTTTTGGATTGATACCCTTGGTAGTTAAGGCATTGTTACAGCCTACCATGGCTTACGCGGGCTGGTTTGCCGGCCTGGCCATAGGCCTGCAGTTGCTGGGCTTAAGCCTTGCGGTGCTGGTGCTTCGCAGAAAAAAAATAAGTGCTCCACAAAAAGAAAAAGCCAAAAAGATGACTTTAATTTTGGCCGTATCCTTGCTCTTTTTCATGCTGGTATGAAAACCAAAAAACTAAGAACAGGACTACTAATCCTCTTTCACTTCTGTTTTTTAAGCGCATATAGTCAAGAGCCATGGAGAGATTGGAAAGTAGGGGATATTTTATTTCAAAATGGAGATTGTGGAGATTTTTGTGAAGCAATCAAAAAAGTGACCTCCGGGTATGAAGGGCACCCCTTTTCTCACAATGGGATTTTGATCGGAACAAAAGGTGAATGGATGGTCCTGGAAGCCAACAGCCAGGGGGTTATAGTCACCCCTTTAAAAGAATTTTTATACCGTCACACCAATACGAAGGGAGTCCCAAAGGTACATATTGGTCGATTGAAGCCCGAATACCAGCAGCTAATCCCGGAAGCCGTTCGATACGGGAAAACCCTGATCGGAAAGCCTTATGACAATGCCTTTGATTTGGCAAATGATGCCTATTATTGTTCAGAACTTATCCATTTTTCTTTTAAGAAGGCAAATGGAGGCGAACCGATTTTTGCAACCCCTCCCATGACCTTTAAGGATCCTGACACAGGACTACTATTCCCTGTGTGGGAAAAGTATTTTGAAGCATTGAATTTATCAATACCTGAAGGTGAGCCGGGGCTAAATCCCGGTGGCATGAGCCTTTCTCCTGCTTTAGAAATGATCCATGATTTTGAAAAGCCATAAGTTAAAGGAAAAATTATTGATACAATGAGGGCAAAATAGTACCTTGTCTAAATAATCACACATTCAAATAAGCCCCAAATGAACAGAAGATCTTCCGTAAAGAAAATAATGGCTGTAGCAGGAACAGGTATATTAACTCCACAATTAGGCATTTTAAAAAACCTATTGCCGGAGGCTAAGAAAGCAGCAGCTCCAGCACCTTTTTACCTATTCACAAAAGCCCTCCAATGGCTTCCTTTGGAACAGGTGCCTGAAACGGTCAAATCTTTAGGCTTTGACGGAATTGATTTACCTGTAAGGAAAAATGGTTTTTTTAATACGGATGAAATAAAGCAAAAGCTGCCCATAATTGTCAGAAAGAGTGAAACTTTGGGCTTAAAGCGGCCTGTACTAACCACTGAAATGAACCTCAATCAAATGGCTGATATGGATGAATTCCTTAGGACCATTTCCGGCGAAGGAATCACCGATTACCGCATGGGCTATCTTCCATTTACCACCAAAAATATCATCAAGGAATTAAAATCCCTCAATGCTTCCATGAAGCAATTGGCAGAATTGCACGAGAAACATGGGGTAACGGGCCATTATCAGAACCATGCCGGAAGGCGTATTGGAGGTTCTGTTTGGGAAATTTACCATTTATTGAAAGACATCAATCCTGATCACATTGGGGTGCAGTTTGATTTGCGTCATGCCTCTGTAGAAGGCTATCAATCTTATGAAAATGTTTTCCACATGATCAGTGATCAAATAAGAAGTTTTGATCTAAAGGATTATGTCTGGGGGAATGTTGATGACAAAGGTGACAGGCCGATTAATGTTCCCTATGGAGAAGGAAATGTGAAATTTGAACTTTTACAAGAGCATGCGGGATTTATGGGCAGCCTTCCTAAAATCCTACATTGTGAGTACGACTTAGGAGGAGCAGAGCATGGCCACAAGCACCCAACCATGAGTAAAGAGGCCATACTTTCTGCCATCGCTAAAGATGTAAAAGTTTATAAAACAGCAAAATACAAATAAAGCCTAAGCCAAAGCCTTGTTGATCAAAGCCAATGCTCGCTCTGAGTGGTTTAAAGACAAGGCTTTTTCATGGCCTTTTGGAGACATCTTTTTCCAGGTTTTCTGTAAGATGTCAATGAGTTTTTCTTCCTCATTTTCGTGCTTCGCAATGAAGTCATCAAAATAGTATTTTAAAAACACCAGACATACTACATCCTCCAGCGCCTGTGTCTCAGGGTCTGATTTCAATCTGCGTTTATTAATTAAATCATCAATTTTTTGTAAATCGGAAGCGTCATAACCGCTGCTTTGCAAGATTTCCTTGGCAAGGTTGGCATGAAACCCCTTGAGGTTGGTTCTCCATAGCAAATAGCCTTTTCGATCCATAGGATAGGAGTCCCTTGGGATTTCCCAACGCCGAATATGCTGACTTCTCGCAGCTAGCTTTAATACTTCATTTGCTTCCGGGTAAGTTTCTTCCATCATGTCGGCCATCCGCTTCCCATACAACAGTTCTTTGGGTACATTCTCTCCTTTTACTTCTTCAAGGTTCGGATCTTCTGCGTTGGCGGCATCAATTTTTGTTACTGCTGCACCATAGTCCCCGTTTTCAACATTTCTCATAACGCTTTCTTTTACCAATAAGCTGTTTACTTTATAAAATTTAAATCCGGTTTATACCACAGGAATCGTAATAAGTGGGGAAACCCTCAAGGAAATCTCCCATTAGCGATAGCGCTTTATTTTGAATTGGTTTTGCCATGTATTTGATAGCCTATTGTATTGTTCGGATTTATCCCAAAAATAGTTGAAATATCATCCTCATCAAATAGGTAACAGCGGTAAAAGACACCCGATTTCAGGTATTATTGCTTTCATAAGGGGGACAAAATGGTTAATTGTTAATGGGATATTTATTAATGGTTAATGGTTAATTCAATAATTGTTAATGGGCTAATGGTTAATTGTTAATTGTTAATTGAATAATTGTTAATTGATAATTGATAATTGATAATTATTAGTAGAGAGATTCGTATACTTCACCCGGAACTGAGCTATTACACGTTGCAAATTCGCCTTATCAGGGTGTTTGATGCGACTTGTTTACCTTGCGTTTTACTCCACCCTTAGTTGCCGGGTGACGGTGCCATTGCGGTGGTCCAGGTGGACGACATAGACACCGGGCCGGAGGTGGCTGATGTCAAGCCCATAGCTGCTGTCCGAAGGAGGGGCTTCTACACAGATCCTTTCCGCCCCCGTCAGGTCAAAAACCCTAATGCGCTGGGTAGGGCTGTCGAAACTGTACTCCTGGTATTCCCTGCTGGTTTTGTTTTCGGACTGAAGAATGGCTTTTGCGGATTCATCCAATGGCATTTCGGTAAGTGCTATGTTTACCCTGTCGTTGGCGGGGTTGGGATTGAGGCTCATGGTATAGTACGAACAGCCAT
Source organism: Cyclobacterium sediminis (assembly GCF_054781075.1). Classification (NCBI taxonomy): domain Bacteria; kingdom Pseudomonadati; phylum Bacteroidota; class Cytophagia; order Cytophagales; family Cyclobacteriaceae; genus Cyclobacterium; species Cyclobacterium sediminis. The sequence continues at coordinate 41,738 of NZ_BAAGVC010000040.1, forward strand.
ACACATTGATATATACGTTCTGAAAGGCACCCTGACCACAAGAATTGACAGCGCGCACCCTTACGGTGTACATATTCGGTGTTGTAAACCAGCAAGCCAGCACCTCATTTCTGGTACCTGCGGTAAAACAACTGACTCCGGCAGGCTGCTGCCAGATAAAGTTGGTAATGTCAGCATCTTTATTGCCTTCAGGGTTGGTATTATAGGGGTCATAGAAGGGGTTGATATAGGTGTATTCGTTCAGGCAGACGGGGTAGTAGTTGGCATCCACCTGCATGCTCGTGTTGGGTACGCCCACCCAGATCTCCCGGCTCAGCTCGTATTCCCCACAGTCCGTATCCACGGTGTAGGTAAGGGTGGCTGAACCACTGACAGATGTAAGGTGGCGGTAGTTCCCGTACCTGTTCTTCCTGTGGAGGGAAAGAGGTAAGTAGGGGATACCGCCCAGGTCACCGTCTGGCCTGCTGGAACATTTTGGAGAGTGAAGTTGGTATTTGTGGTGCAGATGCGGTCGGGGCCTGAAATTGGGTTTGTGGAAATATATGCCTCGTGTACGGCCCGACAAGCATTTGCTCTACCTGTTCCCAGCTCGTCGCTTCTGCCATTCACGTAATTATACCCCCCAACCTCATCAGCAGAGTTCATTATTATATTGAAAACTTGCTGGTGAGTAAGGTTTGGATTTATTGCGAGTACCAAAGCTGCTATTCCGGAAATTTGTGGAGCTGCTGCAGAAGTACCTCCAAAGCGACCAGTATATGAGAAAAAATTAATACCCACATTGGGAAGCTACTCTCCAACCGGCGGAGGGATAGGTAAATCTGGATCATTAGGCCATGGATTATATCCATTATTTCCTGGAATATCGATCGTCCAGACCTCCAGAGTTTCTCCTATTATACCTGCCGGAGGTGGGTAAGCCCGGTGTGAAGGAGCAACAATAGCTATAATCTGATTGGTTGGGACATTGGGATTACTAGTTGGGCTATAATCAGCTTGTAGGTCATCCCTGTCCGAAGCTCCGACGGTGAATACCCCAGGAATGTTTACATTCGAAGGAAATAAAACAAACCCCGGCATATTTTGATTGTGACTTGCTGTGTTCCCTGCTGCAAACACGACTACAGCACCTAAACCACCTCTACCTTGCGTTACCGCATATTGGATGGCACTTACGATAACCGGAATAAAATTCGGATTATCAGAAGGGTAACCCCAGCTGGCAGAAATAACGTGAGCTCCGTTGTCAGCGGCAAATAGAATGGAAGAAGCGGTATTTGCAATTGTTGCGTCGAGCATCCTAACGGGCATTATCCGTACGTTGGGAGCAATACCTGAAATGCCTTGCCGATTATTCCCTGTTGCAGCTATAATTCCTGCGCAGGCATTTCCATGATTTTCATTGCCAACTGGCGAAGGATCATTGGCATTTCCTCCTACAAAATTGCTGCCGTTCAAACGGATCTGCCGTGCGTTGGGAAGATCGGGATGATTAGCGGTTACACCTTGATCGAGAACAGCTACTACAATTTCATTGCTGCCCATGGTGACATCCCAAGCACCCAGTACGCTTATGTCAGCACCGGCTGTCCCCGCATGGTTTTCTACAGGATTAAAAACCTAACCGAGAAGAAAACCTGTAAACTGTGAAAATGAAGATCAATGTAAATTTCAGCTTCTATCCCTAATTACTTCTAGGTCTGCAGTATTCACAGCCCAATCAATTTTTTGTAGCCTCAATCCCTTTAGGAGTTTTTTGTCACCCGTCCAAAAAGAAGCTCCTAACGCTAAGCTCAATGCAACAAATGGAGTATCAAACTCATCTATTGGAGTGGTCATCTTAATTGCTTTCTTCCAGAAGAGATCGCTTATCAATTCCAAATCAATAAATTCATTTTTTTTAAAACCATTCTTTTCATGAAAGAAAGGTCTTGTTCAGAATAGGCTGAAAATTTTAAAAGTTTCTGATGATGGTGTGCCAATTCTTCCAGTAAAAAAGTGGGCGTGAAGAAATCAAAAGTTCCAGATGAATTTAGCAGAATATCACTAATTGACCCATTTGGTGTCAGGAGAGCACTGAAAACAAAATTGGTGTCAACAACAACTTTCACTTGAGGAATTTTTCCTTATTTTGATCCCACCAAGATGATTTTGAAACCATATCCAGTTTATCAATTTGTATTTGACTAGCTTTACTTTTTGATGCGATTTCCCTGAACCTAATATAGTCCAAAATGCGTTGTAAGCCCACCAGGTCAGTTTCTGAGGGAACCCGAATCAAAATCTCTTCATTTGTTCTTTCGATCTGCATATTTAAATATACTCAAAATCTTTAAATAAAGTTTTTATTTTTAAATTGTTTTGTTAATGGGGTAATGGTTAATTCAATAATTGTTAATGGTTAATGGGATAATTATTAATGGGTAATTGTTAATGGGGCAATTGTTAATTAACAATTGATAATTAATAATTACCCATTAAAATAAACGGTTGATTTGGCGGAAGTATTGAAATGCCACACAAAGTCCATTTCTTCTATTGGGTACAAGCAAAAAATATTAGTTGTGAATTGAACTGCGTAAAATCAAGAATTCATGTGGATGTTCAATAAATTTGATTAATTTTGCCCCAATTTAGCCAATAGTAAACTATTTCAAAAATCATCAAGCATGCCAAAAGACAGTAGCATCAAACATGTACTTATAATCGGAAGCGGCCCTATTGTAATCGGGCAGGCTTGTGAATTTGATTATGCAGGATCTCAAGCTTCCCGATCATTGAGGGAGGAAGGAATTAAAGTTACCCTTATCAATTCCAATCCTGCAACCATTATGACCGATCCGGTGACTGCAGACAATGTATACCTTTTGCCACTTGAGAAAAAATCAATTGTAAAGATTTTAACAGAGCATCCGGACATTGACTGTGTACTTCCCACCATGGGAGGACAAACCGCCCTTAACCTGGCAATTGATTGCGACAAAGCGGGGATATGGGAAAAGTTCAACACCCGCATGATTGGGGTGGACATTGATGCCATAGAGACAGCAGAAAACCGAGAAAAATTTAAGGTTTTACTGGAAGAGTTGGGAGTTGGTGTATGTGTCGGACGTACGGCTACTTCTTTTTTACAGGGCAAAGAAATCGCACAAGAAATTGGATTTCCACTGGTAATTAGACCATCCTACACCCTTGGTGGGTCTGGTGGTGGATTTGTAGACAGCCCTGAAAATTTTGAAAAAGCATTAAGTGCAGGACTTCAAGCCTCACCTACACATGAAGTATTGATCGAACAAAGTATTCTTGGATGGAAAGAGTACGAATTAGAGGTTCTCAGAGATAATCTTGGCAATATGGTGGTCATTTGTTCCATAGAGAACTTTGACCCAATGGGGGTTCACACCGGGGACTCCATCACTGTGGCCCCTGCCATGACTTTGCCGGATCCTGTTTTTCAAAAAATGAGAAACATGGCCATCCGCATGATGAATGGCATCGGTAATTTTGCCGGGGGATGTAACGTACAGTTCTCTGTAAGCCCTGACAACCAAACCATCATAGGTATAGAAATCAATCCAAGGGTATCAAGATCTTCCGCTTTGGCCTCTAAAGCTACAGGTTATCCGATTGCCAAAGTAGCAGCAAAGCTAGCTGTAGGCTACAATCTAGATGAATTAAAGAATTCCATTACCGGCAGCACGTCGGCCTTCTTTGAGCCTGCCATTGATTATGTTATAGTTAAAATACCTAGATGGAATTTTGACAAATTCAAAGGCTCTGACAGAAAACTAGGCCTATCAATGAAAGCCGTTGGAGAAGTTATGGGAATAGGCAGAAACTTTCAGGAAGCCCTACAAAAAGCTTGTCAATCCCTTGAAATCAAGCGAAATGGCCTTGGTGCTGATGGCAAAGAGCTTAGAAACCAAGAAGAAATTCTGTACAGCTTGGCCAACCCTAGTTGGAACAGACTTTTCCATATTTATGATGCTTTCAAATTAGGCATTTCATTCAGAACCATTCAAGATCTGACAAAAATTGACAAATGGTTTTTGAAGCAGATCGAGGAATTGGTACACCTGGACAACACACTTGCCAAAGAAACACTGGAGAGCATCCGTAAAGAACTCATGCAAACGGCCAAACATAAAGGCTATGCCGACCGGCAAATTGCCCACCTATTGGGATGTTTGGAAAGTGAAGTTTTCAATAAGAGAAGAGATGAAATGGGAATCAAACGAGTGTTTAAACTCGTAGACACCTGTGCAGCAGAATTTGAAGCGCAAACACCTTATTTTTACTCCTCCTTTGGAGATGAAAACGAATCCATTGTTTCTGACAGAAAAAAAATAGTGGTCCTTGGATCCGGGCCCAACAGGGTTGGTCAGGGAATTGAGTTTGATTACTCTTGTGTTCATGGGGTCTTGGCAGCCAAGGAATGTGGCTATGAAACCATCATGATCAATTGTAACCCTGAAACAGTTTCTACAGATTTTGACATTGCGGATAAATTGTATTTTGAACCTGTATTCTGGGAACATATCTATGAAATCATCCTGCATGAAAAACCTGCAGGAGTGATCGTTCAGCTGGGAGGACAAACAGCACTTAAACTGGCAGAGAAAATGGACAAATACAATATCCCAATTCTCGGCACTAGCTACAGAGCACTGGACCTGGCAGAAGACAGAGGCAGATTCTCCCAGCTCTTGAAAGAAAACAATGTTCCTTATCCTGAATTTGGAACTGTACATAGTACAGACGAAGCTCTTGAACTTTGCAAAACCATCGGCTTTCCATTATTGGTAAGACCATCTTATGTCTTGGGTGGACAGGGAATGAAAATTGTTATCAATGAAAAGGAACTTGAAGAGCATGTAGTAACCGTTCTCCGGGACATTCCAAACAATGAAATATTGCTTGACCACTTCCTCGAAGGTGCCATTGAAGCAGAAGCAGATGCCATTTGTGATGGAGAAAATGTTTATATCATTGGTATCATGCAACATATAGAACCTGCGGGCATTCACTCAGGAGATTCTTATGCGGTATTGCCTCCCTATAATCTTGGAGACCTGGTTATTCGACAAATCGAAACAATCACTGAGAAGATAGCAGTGGCCTTAGAAACCAAGGGGCTGATAAACATTCAGTTTGCCATCAAAGATGACAAGGTGTATGTGATTGAAGCCAACCCTAGAGCATCCCGTACGGTACCTTTTATATGTAAAGCCTACCAAGAGCCTTATGTAAATTATGCGACTAAAGTGATGTTAGGTGAGAAGAAAGTGACTGACTTTAATTTCGCTCCAGTGAAAAAAGGTTATGCAATCAAAGAACCTGTTTTCTCTTTCCACAAATTCCCGAATGTAAATAAGGAATTGGGGCCTGAAATGAAATCTACAGGCGAGGCCATCTATTTTATAGATGACTTGATGGACGATTATTTTCTAAAAATATTTGCAGAAAGAAACCTTTATTTGAGTAGATAAAAGACCTAAATCAATAACTTACCCGGCTTGGATTTCAAGTCGGGTATCTTTATTCTGTCTCCTTTACAACAGTTTAGATTGGTTTTTGTATTTTTTTTCCATTAATATTGAATGCTAAGTGGTGATTTTCCGTTAATGGATTAAGCACTTTGTTGTGTTTGAACAGAATTAGTGAGCTTTCAAAATTGTAGATCATGATTTTCAAAATAATAATATTCTTTATTGCACTGGGTTGGGTTTTTTCTAGTTTATTTAAGTTTTTCCTAAACAGTAAGCTTAAAAAGTTTGCTGATCAGGTAAAAGAAGCCCAAAGAGAAGAGACAAAAAAAAGAAACAAACCTAAAGATGGCAATGTGAATGTTGATTTTATACCCAAGAATGGTAAAAACGGTTCTTCCAGCACCATTTCAGGAGGAGACTATATTGACTATGAGGAAGTAAAAGATTAAAACTACACTAAAACGTTGCCCTACCCTTTTGATGCGCTTTTTAATAAGGGCTTGTTGGAAAATTCGATAAAATTTGACCACGTAAGTATAAACTAATCCCTTCGTGGTTATTTTGTGTGTTTATCTTCTGATCAGCAGTACAATTCGACTA
>NZ_BAAGVC010000041.1:0-49525 GCF_054781075.1 Cyclobacterium sediminis
AGTCGAATTGTACTGCTGATCAGAAGATAAACACACAAAATAACCACGAAGGGATTAGTTTATACTTACGTGGTCAAATTTTATCGAATTTTCCAACAAGCCCTAAATAATTTTATATATATTTGAAACTGTATTTCAAACCCTAAAAAATGGAATACACCTTTCTCAATCGGGTTTCTCTGAAACCATAAAGATTCATCAGGATCCACAATTATAGGATGCATCTTTAATACGGTTGAATTACTACCAATTTAATTTTATTTACATAATTCAATGCCTTGCCTAGCAAAGTGTTTTGCTGAAAGGTAACGTATGGAATTCTGTTTTTGAAATTATCCAATTTTAACTATTTCAATAACCCTATTTATGAATCGCGTACCAACCTTTATTTTATTGTTATTTCTATCTGCTTCATGTTCTACCAACTACCCAGTACTTGAGCCGGAAGCAAAAGTTATAAAAAAAATGGGTAATGAAGTAATGTTTATTTTTAATGAACATCAAGGTAAGGGTGCAGGATATCAATGGTTTAGAGTTGAAAACCCTGATGAATACACCTTAGGATCTACTTATTATCTTAGTCCTAAAATTGGAAAGGAAACTACGGAATAAAAGCGATTTGTTTTTCGTCCTCCTTTGAGCATTAGGAATATAATAAATTAAATATGGATTTCTGTATCTTTTGGGTTTGTATAATTTTTATATAAACCCAAAAATTTGTTCATGTAAACTTTTTATTGACTTATGGGGCTGAAATTAATAATTTCAATCCCATAAGTCTTTATTTATCAGATATAAAGGTGGGCTTTATTCTGATTACCCCAATAATAATCTAAGTACTTTGGGCAATCTCTCAAACACAGGAGCATTAATTCAATATTTTTAATAAGCTATAGGCTGTGTTTTTTGAATCCACGATAATTCTTACTTTAGTATTTTACTAATTTAAGAAAACATGAAAATTATAGCTTCCCTAATCTTGTGCTTTACGTTTATTGCGCAACTTCCTACTATGGCTCAAAAAATTAAAGCCAATAAAGTCGGTGACCGTATAGATGTAATAATTGATGGCCAATTTTTTACGAGTTACCATTTCGCTGAAAATGAAAAATATCCCTTCTTCTTTCCTGTGAATGGACCCTCAGGTGCATTGGTAACAAGTATGCGAAATGGGATTTATCCCCATCATAGCTCTTTATTCTTTGGCTGTGACCGGGTCAATGGTGGAAACTACTGGCAGGAAGGTTTGGATAGGGGGCAAATTGTTTCTCTGAGAGCGGAGATTGAACAAGAAAAGGAAAATGAATTGACCATATTCAATGAATGTATTTGGACCAGGCCTGGGGCCAATGCACCAATCAAAGATTTCCGTGTCATTAAGATCAGTACCACAGCGGATGGTGCCTACCAAATTGATTTTGATGTGACTATGGAAATGCTGGAGGATGTCACCATTGAAAAAACCAACCACTCATTGTTTAGCGCTAGAATGGACCAAGACCTTAATGTGCTCAATGGGGGAACCATGATCAATGCGGAAGGAGATAAGGGAGAGAAAGGAACCTTTGGAAAACCCTCTTCATGGATTGATTTTTATGGAAATAGAGGAGAAGGAGTGGAAGGATTAGCACTGATGCAACATCCATCAAATGATTGGTACCCTTCCCCTTGGTTTACCCGAGATTATGGGTTTATTTCCCCTACACCAATGTATTGGCCAGAAAATGAAAAAGGAACACAACTGAAAAAAGGAGATTCCATCAACCTGAAATACAGGGTGATCGTCCATCAAGGAGATCATCTAGAAGCAGATATAGCAGGAAAATTCGATACTTACAGTAAAAACTAGAATTAAAAACAGTGAATTAATTGGGGGGTGTTTAGTTTATTGGGTGGATGGTTTTTCCATCAGATGAATAACAATATTTCTATTCCACAAACCAGCCCCAATAATAAACCCCAGATGAGTTCCTCTGGTTGATGTCGCTTTAGCTGCCATCTAGACCAGGCAATAAAGGGACTGCCAACCCATAAACCGATGGCTATCCACGGGTTAATTTCCCAAAAACCAAAGGCGGTAAATATGGTGATGGCAACATGTAATGAAACTTTGCTTTTAAAATTAATGAGAAAGGCTAAGCATACCAATTGAATCAATATAGCGCTACCAATAATTACAGCGTCAGGTTGCCCGTTTGCCCATAAGGCCAATAGTACAAGAAATGCCAAAATTATAATAAACAAGTACATCGAGTTCCTTTGACTCCTGATAGAAACATCAAAATTTGAATACAATCCTTTCTTTGTCCGAACCAAATTCCAAAAAATCAATGGTAAGATCCCTAAAAATAAAACAATAAGCAGGGTAAGGATGGCTTTTTCAGGACTGTGGATGGTGAATAAAAAATAGATCAAGAAGGCAAGTATCAAAAGTATCGGGTGTCCTACCTGAGAAATTATCCGTGCAATTTTATTTTTCAAAACCAAGTGTTATACCAAATATCCGGTGCAATTTAATTGATAATTTAAACATTGAGATTGATTTATCTGTTTTTTACTAGTTCGTCCATTAAAGTTAGTAGGCCGATTTGACGAATCTTTACTCAGCAAATCCCATGTCAAGGGGATATTTCGAGGTGAAACCTTCCACCCTACCATGAAAAGCTTTAAATTAGCGCTTGCTTTAAAAATAATAGACTAACGCGGCCAAGGCCGATATCAATGGAAGTAGCAGTAATCAAGTACAATGCAGGGAATGTAAAGTCTGTATTGTATGCCATGGAACGTTTAGGGGTCAATGCCACACTAACGGATGATTGGGAGACCATAAAGAAAGCAGATAAGGTTATTTTTCCGGGACAAGGAGAGGCCAGTACTGCAATGGAATATTTGAAAGAGCGAAAGCTTGATCAATTGATAAAGGAGCTTAATCAACCTTTTTTTGGGATTTGTCTAGGGTTACAACTGTTGTGTGATTATTCTGAAGAATACGATACAGAATGCTTGGGGATATTTCCTATTAAAGTAAAGAAATTCCCTCCATTAAACAAGGTGCCCCACATTGGCTGGAACAACCTTGAGAACTTAAAAACGCCACTTTTGGAGGGTTTGGATGAATCGGCCTATGTTTATTATGTGCATAGTTATTATGCAGAAATTAACCTAAAATATACGATAGCCACTACGCATTATATCAATGATTTCTCGGCCATGTTGCATAAAGACAACTATTATGCGATGCAAGGTCATCCGGAAAAAAGCAGTGTTGTAGGTGAAAAAATTCTTAACAATTTTCTAAAATTATAATGGAAATCATTCCGGCAATAGACATCATAGATGGAAAGTGTGTTCGGCTCACACAAGGAGATTATAGCCAAAAAAAGGAGTATTCATCAGATCCTACCGAGGTGGCCAAGCGGTTTGAAGATGCAGGGATAAAAAGACTGCATTTGGTAGATTTAGATGGAGCGAAGGCAAAAAAAATCATCAACACCAAGGTGTTGGAAGGAATTTGTCAGAAAACCAATTTACATGTGGATTTTGGTGGGGGCGTTCAGTCCGATGAAGACATAGCCTTGGCTTTTAAACTAGGAGCAAAACAAGTGACAGGAGGGAGTATAGCGGTTAAAAACCCGGCTTTGTTTAGTGGATGGCTCAAGTCTTATGGTGGAGAAAAGTTGATTTTGGGTGCAGATGCCAAAGATAGAAAAATAGCCATTTCAGGGTGGGAAGAAACTACTGAAATGGACTTAATAGATTTTATTAAGGATTATCATGCCAAGGGTGTCCAATATGTAATTTGTACTGATGTGGCCAAGGACGGTTTGCTTCAAGGGCCTTCTTTGGAGCTTTACAAAGAGATCATGGAGGAAATACCCGGGATTAAATTAATAGCCAGTGGTGGGGTAGCCTCAATTAGTGATTTGGAAGAACTAAATGAAGCAGGGGTATACGGAACCATTGTAGGAAAAGCCTTTTATGAAGGTAAAATCAGTCTAGAGGAGTTGAGCAGTTTTACACAGAAATAACAATGTTGACCAAAAGAATAATACCTTGCCTTGATATAAAAGATGGACGAACTGTAAAAGGCGTTAACTTTGTAGAATTAAGAGATGCGGGGGATCCGGTAGAATTAGGTAAAATATATGCAGATGAAGGAGCGGATGAATTGGTATTCCTTGATATAACGGCTACGGTAGAAAAACGAAAGACATTGGTAGAACTAGTCACGAAAGTAGCCAAAACAGTAAACATTCCATTTACTGTGGGGGGTGGAATTTCTACCATTGATGATGTCAAAGCATTGCTAAATGCCGGGGCAGACAAAATAAGTATTAATTCTGCAGCAGTTAAAAACCCTGATGCAGTCAATGCCTTGGCCAGAGAATTTGGAAGCCAATGCATTGTAGTTGCCATTGACACCAAAAGGATTGACGGGATTGATTTTGTCCATACACACGGAGGTAGAAAGCCGACCCTGCTTAAAACCCAAGAATGGGCCAAAGAGATAACCGAAAGAGGAGCAGGAGAAATTTTGCTTACATCAATGGATCATGACGGAGTGAAAAATGGATTTGCTAATGACATAACTTCCGAATTGTCATCCGTGCTCTCTATTCCTGTAATTGCTTCAGGGGGAGCTGGCAGCATGCAACATTTTCATGATGTATTCACCGCAGGAAAAGCAGATGCGGCCTTGGCGGCGAGTATATTTCACTTTAAAGAAATACCCATTCCTGAACTTAAGAGTTTTCTCGATGAAAAGGGAGTTAATATAAGGAAGACGTTATAAATCTTCATCAAATTGGATCTTACAATAATTACTTGAGCAATACATTAGCATGGAAAATATAAATATTGATTTTGAAAAAGTTAATGGTTTAGTGCCTGCCATCATTCAGGATGAATTTTCGAAAGAGGTTTTAATGATGGGGTACATGAATCAGGAGGCTATCGATGAATCGATTAAAAGTGGCAAGGTCACCTTTTTCAGCAGAACCAAAGGGCGTTTATGGACTAAGGGCGAGACTTCCGGAAATTTTTTAAAGATCAAAAATATAGAAGTGGACTGTGATCAGGATACTTTATTGATCACCGTTAATCCGATAGGCCCGGTTTGTCATACGGGGAATGACACCTGTTTTGCCCACAGCAATAAAGGGAAAACCTATTTTATTGATCAATTGAGAAAGGTGATCAAAGAAAGGAAAGAAAACCCATCAGACAAGTCATACACCACCTCACTTTTTAATGCAGGAATCAATAAGGTGGCCCAAAAAGTAGGAGAGGAAGCGGTTGAAATTGTTATCGAAGCCAAAGATGATGACAAAGAATTATTTATGGGAGAAGCAGCAGACCTTTTGTACCATTATTTGGTATTGCTTGAAGCAAAGAATTATGAGTTGGATGAGGTTATGGAGGTGCTAATCAAACGCCATAAAAAATAAAATCTCTAGATTTTGTCCTATTTATTTGTCTATGGTACGTTAAGGAGGGGATTTGAACACCCTATGGCAGACCTATTGGGGCGCTCTGCTGAGTTTTTTACTGGTGCTTATTGCCAAGGCCTCTTGTATGACCTTGGTCCTTACCCTGTTTTTACCTACAGTAACCTACCGGAAGCATCTGTTTATGGAGATGTCTATTTGCTCCACAATGAACATGAAGTGTTGACAGTACTGGATGAATATGAAGGTATAGGAGAAGACTTGGAAACCGGGATAAATTATGAGCGGCTTAAATTGGAGGTTTTATCTGAAGATGGGATAAAAATTTCCGCTTGGGTTTATTTGTATGTAGGTACTCTGGATCATTTAAAACCTATTGAAGGAGGTGATTATTTAAAATATTTCAGTTCTATAAAGGGTTGATAATATGGTGCTTAAAAATTTTTTTGACAAGTGATATTTATTTACCTACCTTTGAATTGTTGAAGAAATCATTTTCCATATTGATCGCTGTCTTTTTTCTTTTTGCCAACATCGGCTTGGCAAAGAGCAGCCATATCTGTATGGGGTCTGAAATGTTGAATGATTTTGGTTTATCTGCCAAGCATTTGGAATGCGATATGGATAGCCAGAAACATCTTCCCATTTCACAAAATGAGCAAAAGGAAAGCAAAGACCAATGCTGCGAAAATCAGTTTGAATTGATTCAGCTAGAAACGGATCAAACCCTCAAAGTTATTGATATAAGTGCCCCGCAATTGGTGTTTGTTGCGGCTTTTACACATGCTTTTTTGCTTGCAGAAGAATTGGTTTTCATTACCATTTCAACAAATTCTATAGATCCTCCCCCTATCCCACCAGGAGATTATACTGTTCTATATCAAACTTTCTTGATTTAATCTAATCAGTTAATTTGGTCAGCTATCCTGACCTGTTTTCTGCTGCTTTACAATGTAAGCGGCTTATTATCTGGTATACATTATTTTAGGATTAAATCATGCTTAATTCAATTATCAAGTTTTTTCTTCACAACAAACTTGTTACGCTTATCCTTATTTTGGTAATAGTAATTTGGGGGATTGTAACTGCACCATTTGGCTGGCAAGTAGGAGGTTTGCCGGCAGACCCTGTTCCTGTAGATGCCATCCCGGACATAGGAGAAAATCAACAAATCGTTTTTACGGAATGGCCGGGAAGATCTCCTCAGGATATTGAGGATCAAATCTCCTATCCTCTCACCAGTTACCTATTGGGTATTCCAGGAGTTAAATCCATAAGAAGCAGTTCCGTTTTTGGCTTCTCCAGTATCTATCTCATTTTCAATGAAGAGGTTGAATTCTATTGGTCTCGATCAAGAATTTTGGAAAAGCTCAATTCCTTGCCTGCTGATTTGCTTCCGGATGATGTTCAGCCGGGGTTAGGGCCCGATGCTACAGCACTTGGGCAGGTTTATTGGTATACCCTTGAAGGTAGAGACCAAGAAGGAAATCCAACAGGTGGATGGGATTTGCACGAAATCAGAACCATTCAGGATTTTTATGTAAAATATGGATTAAATGCTGTGGAAGGAGTTTCTGAAGTGGCTTCTATAGGTGGTTTTGTGCAGGAGTATCAAGTAGATGTTAACCCAGATGCATTAAAAGCATATAATATTCCCCTCACAAAGGTGATGGAGGCCGTAAAACAATCCAATAGAGATGTTGGAGCAAAAACCATTGAGATTAATCAAGCTGAATACCTGGTTCGAGGTTTAGGCTATATCAAATCATTGGAGGATATTGAACTTGCTGTCGTGGCCGTGCAGGATAATGTGCCTATTCGCATCAAGGATATTGCCGTGGTTCAGCTTGGCCCGGCTAGCAGACGAGGGCTTTTGGACAAAGGTGGAGCGGAAGTCGTAGGTGGGGTCGTGGTAGCCAGGTACGGTTCCAATCCACTTCAGGTGATCAAGCAAGTAAAAGAAAAGATAAAAGAAATAGCTCCGGGATTACCAAAGAAAACCCTTGCAGACGGTACTTTGAGTCAATTGACGGTGGTCCCATTTTATGACAGATCTACTTTGATTCAAGAAACCCTTGGGACTTTAGAAGAAGCTTTGTCTCTCGAAATCCTTATCACTATCCTTGTAGTGATTGTGATGGTTTATAACCTTAGGGCGTCCATCCTTATTTCAAGTTTATTGCCATTGGCCATTTTAATGGTTTTTATAGCCATGCGTTATCTTGGTGTAGATGCGAATATCGTCGCCCTATCAGGTATCGCCATTGCTATTGGCACAATGGTGGATTTGGGAATCATCCTTTCCGAAAATATACTCAAGCATATGGATGAAGCCCCGCCACAGCAAAAGCTTATCACTACTATCTACAATGGATCTGCGGAGGTTGCAGGCGCCATTTTTACTGCTGTGTCTACAACGATTATAAGTTTTGTCCCGGTATTTACCATGCAGGCAGCTGAAGGGAAGTTGTTTGGGCCACTGGCTTATACCAAAACTTTTGCCTTATTCGCAGCATTGATCGTTTCCCTTTTGATCTTACCCAGTATTGCACACGCTTTTTTTGGATTCAAGTTGAACAATTCGAAGTTTAAAAAGGCGGGAAATACCCTGCTTATTTTGATAGGTTTAGCCCTACTTTATTTAGACTTTGTTTGGGCGGGTTCCCTTCTTTTTTTACTGGCAGGGGTTGCACTTTTAAAAGACTATTTGAAAGCAAAGGGCTTTACTTTTCCGGAAAGCATCAGGCCTTTTTATAACAATTTGGAAATCATCATTGTAATTTCAGGGGTGGTGTGGCTGTTGGCAGGTTATTGGCTGCCTTTAGGGGCATCTAATTCCACCTTCCTAAACTTTGTTTTTGTTGGCAGCTTGGTCAGTTTGATTTTGGGTGCCTTTCTTCTGTTGGAGTCCAATTACAAGAAAATTTTGAATTGGTGTCTGGATCATAAAGCAGCATTTTTATCCATCCCTGCCGCTGTTATGATGTTTGGTATCATGGTATGGATTGGTTTTGTTACCACTTTTGGGTTGCTTCCTAAAGTAGCCGGAAAAATAGGGTGGAAACTTGAAAAAACGAAGGTTTGGTCAGGGCTTGCTCATGCTTTTCCCGGCATGCAAGAAGAATTTATGCCATCCTTGGATGAGGGGAGCTTTTTGTTGATGCCTACATCCATGCCACATTCAGGTATGGCTTTTAACCGAAAAGTTCTAGGGCAGTTGGATAAGCGGATGGATAATATTCCTGAGGTTGATCTTAGTGTTGGGAAGCTTGGCCGGGTTGAGTCCGCCTTAGATCCTGCTCCAATTTCAATGTTTGAGAATGTCGTCAATTATAAACCGGAATTTTTTATAAATGAAAAAGGGCAGAAGCAGCGGTTTAAAGTGGATGAAGACTATCGTTTTGTCCTAAGTTCAGGTGATACTTTGTCCAATGAAGAAATATTAACCAAAAATATTGCTACTTCATTACTTATTCCGGATGAATTTGGTAGGTATTTTAGGAATTGGCGCTCGCATATCAATTCTCCGGAAGATATATGGAATGAAATAGAAATGGTCACCAAAATCCCCGGGCTCACATCTGCTCCAAAATTGCAACCTATAGAGACCCGTTTGGTGATGTTGCAGACGGGAATGCGGGCCCCCATGGGGATGAAAATTTATGGGCCCGACTTATCAACAATAGAGTCTTTTGGTTTAAATGTAGAGGCGATTTTGAAACAGATTCCCTCAGTGAAGCAGGAAGCTGTGTTTGCGGATAGGATTGTAGGCAAACCTTACTTGCACCTCAATATAAATCGTGAGCAAATAGCTAGGTATGGATTGAGTATTGAGGATGTTCAGGGTATTGTTGAAACAGCTATTGGAGGCATGAAAGTGACCACAACGGTAGAAGGGCGGGAGCGTTTTCCTGTGCGGGTGCGTTATCCTCGGGAACTTCGAGATGATCCTGAATCCTTGGGGAAAATATTGGTACCAACCCCTACAGGTTCCCAAATCCCCATGAGTCAAATTGTAGATTTTGAATACCTCAGAGGTCCTCAGGCAATAAAAAGTGAAGAAACATTCCTGGTGGGATATGTGCTGTTTGACAAACAGGAGGGGTATTCGGAAGTGACGGTAGTAGAAGATGCAAGGCGCTTGATTCAAAGTAAAATTGACTCCGGTGATTTGGAGGTTCCTGCAGGTGTAAGCTTTAAATTTTCAGGCAATTATGAAAACCAAGTTCGTGCTGAAAAACGCCTTTCTTTGATCGTTCCATTGGTTCTACTCATCATTTTCCTGATTCTTTATTTTCAGTTTCGTTCAGTCAGCACAGCAATGATGGTCTTTACAGGCATTGCCATGGCTTTTAGTGGTGGCTTTATCATCCTTTGGCTTTATGGGCAAAGCTGGTTCATGGATTTTGCTCTTTTTGGGACCAATTTTAAGGATCTTTTTCAGGTTAAAACAATTAATCTGAGTGTGGCTGTTTGGGTAGGTTTTATTGCTTTGTTTGGTATCGCTACAGATGATGGTGTGCTTATGGCAACCTATTTAGATCAGAGCTTTGCTCGAAATAAAACTGGTGGTATTCAAGGGATTAGGAAGGCTGTTTTGGAAGCTGGCCAGCGGAGGATTAAGCCTGCCATCATGACTTCCGCCACCACCATTATCGCCTTGCTACCTATTCTCAGCTCCTCCGGAAGAGGCTCAGATATTATGATACCAATGGCCATTCCGGCTTTTGGAGGGATGCTAGTAGCAGCTATTACTTATTTTATTGTACCCGTTTTGTATGCAATTCGGGAAGAAAGAAGATTTAAAAACAAATCAATATGAAATTTACTTTCCTTTCCTTATCCTTTTGCTTGATCTTGAGTATTTCCGGATTTTCTCAGACGCTGGAGGGGCTTTTTACGGTTGCTGCGGAAAATAACCCGGGACTAAGAGGGAAATACAAGGCATTTGAAGCGGCTTTGGAAAAAATCCCTCAAGCCCAATCCTTGAATGATCCCAATTTGTCTTTTGGTTATTTTATCTCTCCTGTTGAAACCAGACTTGGCCCTCAAAGGATGCGTCTTTCATTGACGCAAATGTTTCCATGGTTCGGAACTTTGCGTACGAAAGGGGAAGTGGCAACTGTCCTTGCGGAAGTAAAATACCAGGAGTTTTTGGATGCAAAAAATGTACTTTATTATGAGATTTCAGCTGTCTATTATCCACTATTAGAAACTATGGAGTTGATGGAAATAGAAAAAGAGAATCTTCAGATTTTGGAAACCTATAAATCTATTGCTACCTCAACGTTCGAGAATGGAAAAGGGTCTATGACAGACCTGCTTAGGGTTGATATTATGAATACCAATGCCCAAACCAGTTTGGATGTTTTGTGTAAAAAAGTTTATGCAGCAAAGGCTAGGCTCAATGCTATTTTGGGAAGAGAGCCTGATTCCCCGATAGAAATTGACGAAAAAATACCCCTGCCAAAGGATCTTCATCCGCTTTACTATAATTCTATCAGGAACAATCCATTACTTGAAAGTTTGGATTTGAAAATTCAAGCTGCTGAACTTAATCAAAAATTAGCTGTCAAGAATGGTTTACCACAATTAGGGGTAGGTATTGATTATGTGACGGTAGGTGAAAGGAATGACCTACTGATTGAAGAGAATGGGAAAAATGTACTGATGCCTACCTTGAGCATGAGTCTTCCGCTTTTTAGAAAAAAATACAGAGCAGCTGAAAAAGAAGCCTCGTTGCTCAGTGAATCTTATCAAGCGGAAAAGCAGGACATCGCTAACCGTCTTCAAGGTTCCTTCCATAGGTATAAAGTAGAAATGGAAATTCAATTAGAGCTTATTGATTCCTTTGACAGGCAGATCAAAACCAGCAAACAAACCCTTGATTTGCTATACAGTGCCTATGCAAACTCGGGACAAAAATTTGAAGAAGTTTTACGCCTCCAGCAACAACTGCTGGAATACAATAAAATGAAAGTCAAAGCCTCAGTAGCTTACCATCTTGCTGAGGCACAAATAAATTATTTAACTGCAAAATCTGACTGATATGAAAAGCAATAATTATCTCAAGTTTTCCGCCATGATGGCAGTTTCATTTGTTATCATGTATGCTGTGATGTTTTTAAATGCAGATGTCTTTGACCATGTCATGTTGAGCACCACAAGAACGTATATGACCCTATTAATGGTAGCTCCAATGGCAGTGTCCATGCTTCTTTTTATGTGGGGAATGTATGAAAATAAAAAAGTCAATTTTATGATTCTTGGGACGTCCATCGTCCTATTTATAGCAACCCTAACCATGCTCCGTAACCAAACTCTAATTGCTGATGTACAGTGGATGAAGGCGATGATTCCTCATCACTCATCGGCGATTATGGTTAGTCAGAAAGCGGATTTGAAAGACCCTGAAGCTCAGCAACTCGCAAAGGATATTATTGAAGCGCAAAAGAAAGAAATTGCTCAAATGAAAGCAATGATCAAGCGACTTGAAGAAGGGGAGTAAAGGTAATATTGAATGCATAAGTCAAATTGAAATCGCGCAAAGCTTAACCGTGAAACTATGAAACAGCTAATAAAAAATAAATCCTTCCTTATTGTCATTTCACTTGTGGTAGGGATTTTGCTAGGCTGGTTAATTAAACCAACTAAAACCATTTCTGAGCCACCATCAGAGCATATACATCAAGAGGAAACTGCCGGGGTTTCCTCGATTTACACCTGTTCTATGCACCCACAGATCCGCCAAAGTGAACCAGGTGATTGTCCTATATGTGGTATGGATCTTATTCCTTTGGAGAGTGATATTGCCGAAGTTGACCCGATGTCAATTAGCATGACAGCCACGGCAATCCAGCTTGCAGATGTACAAACAATGGTTGTAGGCAAAGAAAAAGGAATTAAAACGCTGAGGTTGCCGGGTAAGATTCAAGTGGACGAGCGGTTATTATTTACCCAAGCAAGCCATATACCGGGCAGAATTGAGCAGTTGATGGTGAATTTTACCGGAGAATATATAGCCAAAGGACAAACTATAGCTTTGGTGTATTCTCCTGAGTTGGTGACCAGCCAGGAAGAGCTTCTTCAGGCCTATAAAATAAAGGATGAACAGCCGGCTCTTTTTAAGGCCGCTGTGGCAAAACTTAAAAATTGGAAGGTAACTGATGAACAGATTCAAAAAATTTTGACAACAGAGAAGGTAATAAAGAATTTCCCCATCAAAGCCAATGTGTCGGGTTATGTCTCTCAAAAATTTGCCAACCTGGGAGATCATTTGGATATGGGCCAAGCCATTTATGAGGTGTCAAATTTGTCAAGGGTTTGGGTGTTGTTTGATGTTTATGAAGCTGAAATTCCTTGGGTAAAAACGGGTGATAAAGTTGCTTATACCTTGCAAGCCATTCCCGGTAAAACCTTTAAAGGAGAAATTGATTACCTGGACCCAATTATAGATCCTGTCACCAGAGTTGCCCATGCCCGAATAAGTGTGGACAATCCTGATTTAAAATTTAAACCGGAGATGTTTGTTTCTGGAGTGGTTAACAGTACCGTATCAGGAGATGATGCTGCCATAGTGGTGCCCAAGACAGCAGTGATGTGGACAGGAACCAGGTCTATAGTTTATGTGAAAAAAAGCACCACAGAAGGATTGAAATTTCAACTGCGGGAGGTTACCCTTGGATCAGCATTGGGAGCTGCATACATTATCACTTCAGGCCTTGAGTCAGGTGAAGAAATTGTAGTCAATGGTGCATTTAGTGTTGATGCGGCTGCCCAGCTAGCAGGTAAGCCGAGCATGATGAGTTCGGAGGATGGCGTAGCTTCTTCCGGTCATAATCACGGGGAAATAAGTAAAGCCAAAGGAAAAGAAGTTTCGAATAAAATCCCACTTTCCAAAACTTCCAAAACGGATTTGGCTCAGCTCTTTGAATATTATTTTGATTTGAAAAATGCATTGGTTACTGATGATTTATTAAAAGCCAAGTCAACAGCAGCAGACATGCTTAAAAGTTTATCAAAGTTGGACCAGACCTCTTTTGAGGAGAAGGCTCATATGGATTGGTCCAAATACCATGCGGTTTTGTCGGGACTGCTTGAAAAGGTTAATTCTCAAAGTTCTTTGGCTGATATCCGTAAAAATTTTCTTTCAATTTCCGATAAAATGATAAGCATTACCGAAATCTCTAAAGGCTACACTCATAGCTTGTATGTGCAGCGATGCCCCATGGCTGATGCCAATAACGGAGCAAGCTGGTTGAGTAAGAGTGATGAGGTTTTGAATCCTTATTTTGGAAAAGCCATGTTGACTTGTGGGGAAGTAATAAAAAGGATAAGGTAACAGGGAGGCTTGCAAAGGATTCTAGTTGTTGATATATTTTGGTAATTTCCTGTTAATTATTAAATTAAGTCAGTGAATCTCAAATATCAGCTATTTATTCTGTCACCTAACAAATAAACCCAATTATGAAGGTTGTAAAAATAGTTCTTGTCGTAGTGTTAATACTGATTTCCATTCCATTAATGGTTGGGATATTTGTTGATCAGGATTACTCGGTGGTCCGGGAAGTGACCATAGACCGGCCAAAGGATGAGGTTTATGAATATGTTAGGTTGCTCAAAAACCAAGAGAATTTTTCTAGCTGGGCATCTAAGGATCCTACCATGAAAAAGAGTTTCATTGGTGTGGATGGTGAAGTCGGATTTGTGTCTGCCTGGGATAGCAGTGACCCAAATGTTGGGGTAGGGGAGCAAGAGATTATATCCATTAAAAAGGGGGAAAGAATTGATTATGCGCTCAGATTCAAAGAACCTTTTGAGGCTGAGGACAGAGCTTATATGGCGTTTGAGGAAATCGATGACAACCATACCAAGGTCATCTGGGGATTTGAAGGTAGGATGGATTACCCTATGAACACAATGCTCTTAATGATGGATATGGAAGAAATGGTTGGGGAAGATTTTTCTGAAGGGCTACATAAACTAAAATCCATTTTGGAAAATAGCTAAGCCATATAAGAATGAATGATCCATTATGAAGGATGTTTAAGCCTTTAACTTTAGACCTTCTTCAGAGAGATACACCACCGCATTGTATTGGTCTGTATGGAGGCAAAAGTTAATGTCTTTTTCTAAATCGTGATTTTGAAGGCGTTTGGCATGGGATGCCTGTTGGAGAAATTCATAGAGGTTTGCACCAACTTGTCTATAAAGCGATTCCATGGCTAAGGTGGCGTCGCAATTATGCTTCCAGTCCAAAACCAGAGATAATGCACCAGCATATAGAGAATCTTCTATATTAAATTTCCCTTTCCATCCGGCACAAAGCACCAAGACATCATTGGATGAGTTTTGCAAATAGTTTGCAGTAGCCTTTAGATTTAAAAATGAACCGATAAGAACTTCGGCAGCGTGTTCTTTGGCTAAGGAAATGGCCCGAGTACCATTTGTGGTGGTCATGGCTACATTTTTTTCGGCAAATTGTTGGTTCAAATATGCCAAAGGGCTATTTCCTAAATCAAAACCATCCGCTTGTTTTCCATTCCGTTCCCCGGCGATCAGCCAGCCTTGTTCTTTATAGGCCATGCATTGGTTTAGGTCTCGGACTGGAACAATGGTTTTCACGCCATTAGAAAGTGCGGTTACCATGGTAGAGCTTGCCCTGAAAATATCAACAACAATTACAGTTTTATTGGTCAATTCATGTAAGTCCAACAGGTCGGGACTAACACAGGTTTCTATGGTTTTCATTTTTTTAGAAGGGGTAGTTTTTCTACTTTGGCAGCTAGGCTTTTTTTCCTTATCTGGATTTTAATTTCAGTTCCCGCTTTGGCATAAGCAATGTTTACATAACCTAGTCCTATACCTATTCCCAGACTAGGAGATTGGCTGCCTGAAGTTACAATGCCAATTTCTTGTCCTTCTGTATTTAATATGGGGTAATCAGCCCTTGGAATTCCCCTTTCTAGAAGTTTAAAGCCGATCAACTTTTTCTGAAGACCTTCTTCTTTTTGTTTTTTTAAATTTTCATGGTTGATAAACTCTTTGGTGAATTTTGTTATCCAGCCTAAGCCTGCTTCCAAAGGCGAAGTCCTGTCATTGAGTTCATGTCCATACAAACAATATCCCATTTCTAGTCGTAAGGTGTCTCTTGCCCCTAGTCCTATAGGTTTAATTCCTAACGGATCGCCGGCTTTAAAAATCTCATCCCATACTTTTTGGGCATCTTCATTTTTAACATACAGTTCAAAGCCTTGTTCTCCGGTATAGCCGGTAGCAGAAATTATTACGTTTTCTATACCGGCAAAGGTACCAATTTCGAAATGGTAAAAGGGTATGTCCTTTAAGGAAACAGAAGTTAGGGATTGGAGGGCTTCTATGCTCTTTGGACCTTGAATAGCAAATAAAGAGGTTTGGTCGGAAATGTTTTCCAACTTTGCATTTTCGGTGTTGTGTTTCTGAATCCATTCCCAATCCTTGGCAATATTGGATGCATTAACCACTAACATATAACGCTCCTCTTCAAGTTTATAAACTAAAAAGTCATCAACAACTCCCCCTTGGGCGTTTGGAAAACAAGTGTATTGGGCCTGTCCTATTTTAAGTTTGGAGGCATCATTAGAGGAAACCTTTTGAATCAAATCAAGGGCTTGTGGACCTTCAACAATAAACTCACCCATATGGGAAACATCAAATACGCCTACATTTTCTCGTACAGTCTTGTGTTCCTCCATATCGGAGCTATACCTAACCGGCATGTTATACCCTGCGAAAGGGATCATTTTTGCACCTAATGAATGATGTGTTTCGTCTAAGGTTACTTTCTTAACTTCCTCCATTGATTGTTGACTTAATTTCGAAAGCCTAAAGGTAAGAATTGTGATTAATTTTATTGAAAATGTATTCGAAAAAGACTGCCTATTCGAGTACATTTTACATCTATTAATAGGTGACAATAATTATAAAAAGGTTTAATAAAGCCAATTGATGAATCGTCCGGCATGGGGGAAGGGACCTAAAAGTTGAATCCCTAAAATTAGTCGGTAGCCGGTGCTTGTTTTAATATCCCGGATTTTGGATCAATTTACTATTGGCTAGTATTTCTCGTTCGGGAATTGGAAAAACCAATTTTGGGTCATCAAAAGTGTACTTTAGCGCAGGGTCATTATTGTCTGTTACAAACCCCTTCGTCCTTTTGATGTCATGCAAAATATGACCTTCATGTGCCAACTCTAATTTTCTTTCCATTAAAATATTTTCTAGGTTGACACTGCTTTTCTCAGGCAAAGAAACCCTTCTCCTAATCCTATTTAGATCTTCGAGAGGTGTGGCCCCCAAACTTGTCCCTTCACGGAAATTGGCTTCGGCACGTGTCAAGTAGAGTTCTGCCAACCTTATTATTTTAACATTCCTATTGGGGTCTCTCCATTTGTTAGTACGCAATGCTCCTGCTCGTTCCTGAAAAAGAAGGAGGCGATCGTCTCCGGTTTCGTATAATTCCAAATGAGCGTTTAAAATGCTTACATCTCCATCTCTACCTCCATATTCAGGAGTAGAGTAAAAAAGCTGCATGGCATTCTCTGAATCTTGACTGTTTACTTGAATGGTGAAAATATCCTCTTGACTATCAGATTCATTATTGAACGCATCGGCATAATTAGTCATGAGGCTTTTACCAATGGAAAGGGCAACGTTTATGCTGCGGTTGGCCGCGTCCCTTGCTGAAGCATAATCCCCCATTTGTAAAAAAACCCTGGAAAGTATGGCGGATGCAGCAAAGCTAGATGCATATACCCCATTGGTGTCCGGTAAAATTTGTTCTGCTATGCTGAGGTCCTCAATTATTTGCTTATATATTTCTTCAATAGGGTACCTCTCTACGATACCATTGTTTTTTCCTCCTCTCGAAGGCGTTAAAATTAAAGGTACACCCGGATTTACTTCGGTATTACCGGCTATATAAGGCTGACAAAACAGTTTTACCAGCTCATAGTAGACAATAGCCCGTATGAAAAGTGCTTCACCTTTCACCTTATCTTGGTCCGCTTCATTTACCTTAGATATAGCATCTAAAATATTATTGGTGATATTGATGGTGCTATAAGCTACAGTCCAAGTGTCCGTTACAAAAGTATTGTTGGTTAAAATGCTTTTGTTCAACATTTCCCTAGGTTGACTGAATGTGCCCGTCCATCTAATCTCATTATTTGCGCCCAGCATTTCACTGTATAATAGCAACCGTCCTCCCCAAAGTTCAGACTTTCTCAGGTTTGCATAAGCACCTATTAAGACGCTTTTGATATTGCCATCATTGTCAAGTGCTGTGCCCTCATCTATTTCTTGTGATGGTTTAATGTCCAGATTGGAATCACAGGATAGGGTAAAGAAGCTGAATAAAAAAACAAATGGTAAATGAGAAACTTTTAAAGGCATAGTTAAATTGTTTAAAACCCTAAATCTAATCCTATGGAAAAGGTTTTGGCCTGGGGCGCTGAGTAGAGATCAACTCCCTGAAATAAATTTGCATTGGCAAAACTATTGGACAAGGCTTCGGTGCCTACTTCAGGGTCCCATCCATTGTATTTGGTGAAGGTCAATAGATTTTGCGCAATTATATAAATTTTCGCATGCTGTATTTTTAATTTACTGTTCCATTTTTCAGGGAAATTATAAGCCAGAGAGATGGTTTTAAGACGAAGATAACTGCCGTCAGAAATATACCTACTTGAAGCAGAACATCCATTACACTGACCGATCCTGGCTTGAGGAACATCAGTGATGTCTCCAGGGCTTTGCCATCTTTCCATTTGGTCCACCGTATTGTTGTCAAACCAATATCCATTGTTGGAATAATACCCACCTGCCGCTTGGTAAATTTTATTGCCATATACTCCCTGGAGTAGGAAAAGCAGATCAATGTTTTTGTAGGAGATTTCATTGGTTAATCCGCTAATGAAATCGGGGTTTGGACTTCCGAGAAATAACTTAGCAGCAGAATTATAATCATTGGTGGTTTCTGAAAGATCTTCATTCGCATAGTACAAGGCATCTCCATTGTCCGGATCAACGCCGGCATATTTAGGACCGTAAAAAACGGCCATGGGTTGACCGATAAAGATCCCGTTTAGGTAACTAGAGTAAGGAGGTGGGATAGAAGTTTGGTCTTTGGAAAGCGATCGAACTCGGTTGATGTTTCTGGAAAAGTTAAAAGATGAACGCCAAATTAGATTTTTGTTGGCATAATTAATCGAGTTGAGTAAAATCTCAAAACCGTAATTCTGCATTTCACCTATATTTTGCCTCTGGGACACAAAACCTGTGGTGGCAGGAACAGGTACCAGCAACAATAAGTCTTTTGTAGTTTTATCATAAAAATCAATTTCTCCTGAAATGCGGTCATCAAATAGACCAAATTCTAAACCTATATCAAATTGCTTGGTGGTCTCCCAAGTTAAGTTTGGATTGGCTATTTGGGTGGGGGACAAGCCGGGACTTAGGTTATAGGGGAGTGGTTCATACAATCCTAGGTGGTCGAAATCACCGATCAATGCATTTCCTGTGAGTCCATAGGAAGCGCGGAGCTTAAAAAAGCTTAAGTAGGCATTGTCTTTCAGTAGGGGTTCTTCACTTATAACCCATCCCAAAGATCCTGCCGGGAAAAAACCATATTTTTTGCTGTTTCCAAATCTAGAGGAGCCATCATATCGGGTGCTAATCCCAAGCAGGTATTTGTCTTCCAGTGAATAATTTACCCGAGCAAAATAGGAGAGAAAGGATGAGCTAGTAAGAGTGGATGTGCCATCTACAATCTCAGCGGCTGAATTTATTGTCTTCAGCCCGTCCAAAGGAAATTCCCTTCCATCTACACTCGTAAATCGGGTTTCACTGTTTTGGTAGGACATCCCCAAAGTAGCCTCTAAATCATGATTCCCCTGAATAATAGGTTTGTATGTAAAATAATTGTTGGTCGTATAGTTGGTGATTTTTAACCAACGGGAGGAACCATAACCATTGGAACTTTGTCCGGTGGCTGTGAGTGAGCCAAAATACCTGTCATCGTTTTGTGTGATATTGTCCAATCCAAACTCAGACCTAAAGCTAAGTTCCTTATTGATCTTCACCTCCCCATACACATTATTGAGGTTTCTTAAACTTCTGGTGGTCCAGCTGGAATTTTCAGAGTCGATTAAATTGTTATAATAAATTGTAGTAGGGCGATCATATAAGTTTCCATCCAAATCTCGCAAAGGGGAAATGGGTGCCAAAGCCACCAGTTGCATGGGATTATTGAATAGATTGTCGCCGGGCAAGGTATTGGTGGAGGTGCTTGAAAGGCTGAAATTAGCACCGAAAGAAAAATTATCACTAAGCCGGTGGTCTAGGTTTAACCTTCCTGAAATTCTTTCCAAGCTATTCCGAATCAAGATTCCTTCTTGCTTATCGTAGGCACTTGAAAAATAAAACTTAGTTCTGTCATCTCCTCCTGAAGCTGAGAAATTGACATTTGTCACTCCCGCATCCGAATTAAATGCCTGGTCTTGCCAGTTGGTATTTACATTCCCGGTTCTCCAATCTGAATGCCCCGCATATTGGTCCAAGAGATTGTCAACAAACTGAAGTTGAGAATCCGGATATTCCTCAGGCCTATTGATCGGGTCTATATTGGCAGCCAAGTCATTGTTGTACCCCGCTTCTCTGAAAAGCGCTACATATTGACTGGCATTTAAGAATTTCTTTTTACGGGTTGGGCTACTATAACCTCTCTGAATGCCTACATTAAACTTGGTTTTACCTGAAAATCCTTTGTTGGTGGTGATCACCACCACACCATTCGAACCTCTGGCGCCATAAATTGATGCAGCAGCTGCGTCTTTTAATACATTGATAGAGGCGATATCTCTCATATTGAGCATGGCCATGGGGTTGCTGTTATCAATGCTTCCTGAAGAAGTAACAGGTATTCCATCAATGATGTATAATGGGTCATTTCCGGCAGAGATAGAGCTTGTACCCCTAATTCTTACTTTTACCCCATCACCTAGTTTTCCGCTGGCATCGGCTACAAATACTCCGGGAAGTCTTCCTTGCAAAGTTTCTTGAAAATTTGGCACGGGGATGTTTGCTATATCTTGGCCTTCAATTCTGGAAATATTTGAAGTAAGGGAAGATTTATGAATGCTTCCATATCCAACGACGACAATTTCGTCTAGCGAATTGAGGTTGGGCACTAGGCTTATGTTCAATTCCATGCTTTTTTTTACTAAGACTTCCTGAGGAACAAATCCCATCGAGGAAAAAGTAACAATGGCTTCCTTTTTTAAGGTAATTCGGTATTCCCCTAAATCGTTTGTAGAAGTTGAGTTTCCTGTCTCCAGGGCACTAATAAGTACTCCGGGCATTCTAGTTCCATCTTCCTCTGAAGTTACCTTTCCGAAGATTGTGATGTTTTGGGCTAAACTGAATGTTGGTAATACATATGCCAAAGCCAACACAATAAATATATTGCTTTTCATAGATAAGCTGGTGGATAATTAAAATCGCAATGTGGTGATAAAAATTCCTAATAGTTTTAGGACTTTTGTTTATTTCCGGGGATTAAATTTATTGCTAAACTGAGACTAAAGTAATAAAAAAATAACCATTGGTGCAATCTTGATAAAATTATATTTAACTTTCTTTTAATATTTCTTATTTGAAAATAGTGAATTATCGTGTTGTTTTTTGTCAGATGAAGCAGATATAAACTATGCAGTTGCAGCGCTTTAGGATTGCTTTCTTACGAAATTTTTACCAGAGCAGAACCATCTTATCTCCAAATTAAAATTTAAGAATAATAAAATAAATAGGGTACAGAGTAAGGGGTACTCTGCTATTGTGGACTTATGAAAAAAGCAATTGAAAAGGTAAAAAAAAAAATACCCGGAATAAGGCTTGATTTACCTTATTTCGGGTATTCGAAATGTATTATTTTTTAAATGGAAAAACTTTCTCCACAGCCACAGGTTCTTGAAGCATTTGGATTCACAAACTGAAATCCTTTGCCGTTCAATCCATCAGTAAATTCTAAGGTGGTGCCGGCCAAATAAAGTAAGCTTTTTCTATCTACGATTATTTTAACACCCTTGTCTTCAAAAATCTGGTCGGAATCAGTGGTTTTGTTGTCAAAGCCTAGGTCGTACATTAAGCCTGAACAACCACCGCCTTTGACGGATACCCTTATGTTTTCCTCTTCATTTCTGTTCTCTTCTTGTCTAAGTTCAAGGATACGATCCTTGGCCTTTTCTGAAACGATGATCATATCTATTCAAATTTAATTACCCTAATCATTTAACGACAATTAACCGGTAATGTTAGAAATAAATTCCATTTTTCCTACCGAATTATTAAGCAAAGTTAACAAATCAAATGGAAATAGACGCTTTTTCCTGTTCATAAGGGTTTTCCGATGATTGGAAATAATTGGTTTTATGGAAAGTGGGTTTGAATTTTAGCCGATAAGAATGCCTATTCACGAAATGGCCAACTCACAAATATGTTGTACTTTTGTATTTGAAATGGATTGCCCGTGGATTAATGGGAAATTAGCAGATAATATATACTATGGATAAGGAAAAAAGGACTGAAATTTCAAATCTTGGAGAGTTTGGGCTTATTGATATGATAAGTGAGGATATCAAAACCAACCATTCCAGTTCTGTAAAAGGAATAGGAGATGATGCTGCAGTGATTGGCCAAGGGGATGACCTTCGTGTGGTGACAACTGATTTACTTTTAGAGGGAGTTCATTTTGACCTATCATTCACTCCATTAAAGCATCTTGGATTTAAGGCTGTGGCCGTAAATGTAAGTGATGTAGCTGCCATGAATGCGATTCCTACACAAG
The DNA here is from genome assembly GCF_054781075.1 of Cyclobacterium sediminis. Taxonomy (NCBI): domain Bacteria; kingdom Pseudomonadati; phylum Bacteroidota; class Cytophagia; order Cytophagales; family Cyclobacteriaceae; genus Cyclobacterium; species Cyclobacterium sediminis. The sequence continues at coordinate 22,330 of NZ_BAAGVC010000041.1, forward strand.
TGACTGTTGGCATTGGGCTTTCCAGCCGATTTTCGGTAGAAGCTGTAAAAGAACTTTATGAGGGAATTAAATTAGCTGCAACGCATTACAATGTGGATATAGTAGGCGGAGATACCACCTCCTCCAGAGCCGGTTTGGTCATCAGTATTACAGCCATTGGAGAAGTAAAGAAGTCTGCCATCAGCTACAGGTCAGGAGCTAAAGTCAATGATATCATTTGTGCTACAGGTGACTTGGGTGCGGCATTTATTGGGCTTCAGATACTGGAACGTGAAAAACAAGTGTTTTTATCCAATCCAAACATGCAACCGGATTTGGAAAAATATCCTTACATCACCGGAAGGCAATTGAAACCGGATGCCAGAATGGATATTATTCATGAATTTAAAGAGATGGGCTTGGTACCTACTAGTATGATCGATGTTTCTGATGGATTGGCTTCAGAATTATTTCATATCTGTAAGGCATCCGATGTAGGGGTAGCCATTTATGAAGACAAACTGCCCATAGACAAGCAAACATTTGATACAGCTGTGGAGCTAAACTTAGACCCCATTACCTGTGTGTTAAATGGAGGTGAAGATTATGAGTTACTCTTCACTATTAATCAAGATGATTTTAAGAAGCTGGAGAAACATCCTGATATCCATTTTATTGGGCATGTTACTGAAAAAGACAATGGAAAATACCTTATCACCAAAAGTGATACAGCCGTTGAATTAAAAGCCCAAGGCTGGGTACATTTTTAATCCCTGCCTTGAGTTGGTTTTTTATACATTCCTTATTCTTCGGGATAAGGAATGTATAAAAACTTTGTGAATTCAGCATCCACTACAAAAAGACAACAGAATTCATCCGGGTCTTTATAAGCCGCCTTAAACTGTTCTATTCCGTCTTCTTTTATCAATTTTCGCTGAACAAATTCATCCAAATAGGTGATATAATAATTCCAATCCAATGGTTTTTCTTTGTTACTGAGAAACAATTGTCCTATGGGCTGTTCATCTTTGCTAATAGGGAAAATTGGATATTCTGAGAATTTCCTTTTTCTTACTTGGTAGGCAGCTTCTTTAAGTGTTTCACTTATTTTTACAAAATCACTGCTGATAGTGCCCAAGTATTTTCCATTCAATTCCGGGTCATTTTCATTGCTGATCATTCTTGCTCTTTTATTTTAAGTAAAACTACATTTTCAACATGGTAAGTTTGGGGAAACATGTCTACAGGCTGAATTTTTATCACATCATATTTTTCAGCCAGTAAGGCAACATCTCTTGCCTGAGTAGCCGGGTTACAACTCACATATACTATTTTTTCGGCTTCAAGTTTTAAAAGCATGTTTACTACATCCTCATGCATGCCTGCTCTGGGAGGGTCTGTAATAATGACATCTGCTTTTTGGTGGTTGGAGACAAAGGTGTCATCCAATACATCTTTCATGTCTCCGGCGTAAAACAAGGTGTTGTCGATATTATTACGGATTGCATTTTCCTTTGCATCGACAATGGCTGGTTCCACATATTCAATGCCAATTACTTGTTTTGCATCCTTTGCCACGAAATTTGCAATGGTTCCTGTGCCTGTATACAAATCATACACGACCTCATTGCCACTTAGATCGGCAAATTCCCTTGCGACTTTATATAGCTCGTATGCCTGAGATGAATTGGTTTGGTAAAAAGATTTAGGGCCAATTTTAAACTTTAAGCCTTCCATGGTCTCTTCAATATAGTCCTTACCGGCATAAGTATGGACTTCCAAATCTTGAAAAGTTTCATTTTTCTTAAGGTTGATGATGTACATCAAGGCAGTGATTTCAGGAAAACGTTGGTGTAAGAACTCCATTGTTTTATCAATACCTTCTTGGTCATCTGCCCCAAATTGAACAATAACCATCGACTGCCCGTCCAGGGTGGTTCTGATAATCAAGTTGCGCAGTAAACCTGTTTGATTGATAATGTCATAATACCCTAAGCCTTCTTTTAAGGCAAAGGCACCCAATTCATTTCTGACATCGTTGGAGATATTGCCTTGCAGGTAACAGTGATCAATATCAATTATCTTGTCAAACCTTTTAGGAACGTGAAAACCCAAAGCATTCCTTTCAAAGGTTTCTCCCGAATCGATTTCTTCACGGGTAAGCCATCGATTGTTAGAAAAAGTAAAATCTAATTTATTTCTATAATATTGGGTTTTAGCAGAGCCAATTATAGGCATTACCTGAGGTAAAGGGACCTTTGCAATTCGCTCAAATTGATCGATGACCTGTTGTCTTTTATATGTCATCTGCAGTTCATAGGAGATGTGCTGCCACTTACAGCCCCCACAAACACCGAAATGGCTGCAAAAAGGACTGACCCTATCAGAAGAGTATTCATGAATTTTTATTGCCTCAGCTTCCAGGAAGCTACTGCGTCCTTTGGTAACCCTAACATCTACCACATCACCCGGGGCAACATTAGCTACAAAGACCACCTTGCCTTCATGGTGTCCTACACATTTTCCCTCAGCAGCAATTCTTTCGATTTTCAACTGCTCGAGGACCTTATTCTTCATTTTTCTTGACATAGCTCGCAAAATTAATCATTTTCGGTCAAAGGGTTGAATATTGTCCTTCTTGGTTTCAAAATTTTATAGGTCTTGGTTAATGCGGTTCTAAATAATTTTTGATTTATCTGTATTTGGAAGGGGCTTAGTAATCAAGATGGTTGAGGTTTCAAGTAGCAGATCCATGCCCAATGAAAATATCCCTTACCGATGTGCCCAGCTGTCAAATCACTTGCTGCCCTTATCAGTTTGCTTTTCCTGTACCAATTTCTTGAAAATTGACCCGTCGATTTTTTAATAATTTGTAAAAAAAAATGCAATATCACACATAAGAGGTTCAATCTTTTTTGAGTGCGCTATAGGAAAAGTTTGTTTGAATTATCAAATTATTTATTTAACTTATATTTTAGTAGTTAAGCCTTTAAAGAGATAATTAGGAGCAATTTTCAAACTATTTCTAGTAAAATTCAATCCATTAGTATCTTTTTTTGTGTTGTTTATCAACATTATTAAAGTAAACCTACTTAAAATCAAAATATAAAGACTTTAAAAATAACGATACCCGAAATAAAAATTTCATGAAAAATATTATATGGACAATAATAGCAACAGCGATCTTAAGTACTTCTTGTTCAAATAATGCGGATAAAATCACTTACCCAAAAGATTTAAAAATCTTTTCCCTAAATGATTCAATTAAATTTGATCAAGAGTGGTATGATTATAAATATAAAATCGTTTCTTACTCAAATGGTTCCTCTACACACCTTATTAAATGGGCTGAGGCAATTGAAAAGTTTCCGGAAATAGCCTTTCTATTTTATATTGATAAAAAAGACTCTACTAAAATAAAGGAAAGGTTAAAACAGAGAGAGTTTTATTGGCCAGTATTTTACGATCCTGAAAGCAAATTTCTAAAATCAAATAAAATAAAAGGCCTTGGAACTCGTCCCTATTATTATTTTATTTTCGCAGTTAAAGACGACAAAATAATTGATATAGCAAAAAGTAGAAACAACCCTACATTTCCTGAAGATTTTGAGAAATATTTAAATGATTTTTTATCAGAGAATTAAGCAGATAAATTTTAAAACCGATAGTTGAAACTTGAAAAAAGACTTCCCTGATAAAACCATTATGTGATTAACATACCATTAGGTGAAATGAAAATATTACCTTTATGAATAAATGGCGTCCTAATTAACAAGAACGCCATTTAATTAAATCAACAATCACAAAGATTACATTGTGGATAAGCTGCACTGCAACTTTCACTGGTGTAGTAATCAGGATCACAATTGTAAACTGTCATCACACCTTCACAATATTTCATTCTCTGATAACAACTAGCATCCGCATTAAAAATTGGTGCCATACCAATAGTCATAGCAACAGCACATTCAGTTAGCTTTTTCTGTAACAATTTCTTTAAAATTGACGGGTCAATTTTTTAATTATCTGTGAAAACAATGTAATATTACATATGAGGGGGCTCCTTTTTTGGTTCAAACCTAAAATAACTATTTTGGGCAAAAAATGGAATCTCTCCTTTTTTGTTTAGGACGGAATTGTATCTTGGTTAAAAAAAATATGGAAATAAAGAATAAAGTGGTTGTTGTTACTGGGGCCACCTCAGGAATAGGGCAAGCTTGTGCCCTCATTTTTGGTAAAGCCGGGGCTAAAATTTGGATTACAGGTAGAAGCCGAGTTAAATTAGATGAAACATTGCTTCTTCTTCAAAAGGAAGGAGTTGAGTGTGGAGGTGGCGTTTGTGATGCAGCCAAGGCCGAGGATAATGAAAAAATGGCGCATGAGGTTATCCGGCATTATGGGAAAATAGATATATTGATCAACAATGCAGGAATAAGCATGCGAGCATTGTTTAAAGACTTGGACTTGAAAGTTTTTCATCAAGTAATGGATATTAATTTTTGGGGCACCGTATATGCTACAAAGTATTGTATGGATGAAATTCTCAAAAATAAAGGGGCCATTATTGGCGTTTCCTCCATCAATGGTTTCAGGGGAACCCCTGCAAGAACTGCTTACACTGCCAGTAAATATGCCATGAATGGTTTCTTTGAGTCATTGAGGACGGAAGTGATGAAGTTAGGCGTACATGTTCTGGTAGTTTGCCCTGGCTTTACAGCCTCTAATATTAGAAACAATGCTTTAATGGGGGATGGGAGTAGCCAAAGTGAATCGCCTAGAGAGGAAGATAAGATGATGACGGCCGAAGAAGTGGCTGAATCCATGCTGAATGCTCTGCGGAAAAAGAAAAGAGACCTTGTGTTAACTCGCCAAGGGAAATTAGCGGTTTTTTTGAACAAATGGATGCCCGGAATAATGGATAAAATAGTTTACAACCATATGGCCAAAGAAAAAGACTCACCCTTTAAATAATGTCAAAACTAAAAGATGTACTTCGGGTTTATTTGAATAGGTTAGTAGATCTCTCTTCTAACAACCGTTCCATATTCCTTCCCAAAATCATTTCCAGTCAAATGATTGATTTGAAGGATTTTCATTTTTTAAATAACCATGCATCTTTTTTTTATATCACTGAATTACTAGGGAGGAAGAGAAATATTCCTTTGATTCAGGTGCTTGACAGTAGGGATCAAAATGTCAATCAACTTTCTGTACGCTTAAAACGCTTGAAACAACAAGTTAATTTTACCATTGAAGAAACAGGCGAAAAAAGTTTATTTGTAGGTTGGCCTTTTGTGGAAGGCAAGCTACTTAATGGCCAACTCACGCGTTGCCCTTTGGTATTCTTTCCGGTGGAGCTTATTTTAGATGACAAAACCTGGTATCTAAGAAAAAGTGTAGGGGAGTTGCCATTTTTAAACCCTTCCTTTTTACTGGCCTACAGTCAGGCAGTTGGAAAGCCCTTTGATGCAGAGTGGTTGGAGACCTCCCTTGAAGATTTTCATAAGGATGCCATGGGATTTAGAGCAGATCTTTACCAGCTGCTCAAAAACCAGGTCGAATTAAATTTTAGCCGAGAAATATATCAGGATCAATTGGAATTTTTTCCTGACAATAACAGGGAGTTTTTTGAAGAATCCTTTGAAGTCGGATTGTTGAAATTAAAACCATACGCCATTTTGGGCCAGTTTTCTCAAAAAAGCTCTTTTCTGATGGATGATTATGAGCAATTGATTGATCAAGCTGATCAAGAAAACCTAGAGGCTTTGTTTTCTGATTATTTTGCCAATAATACCGACAATCCACACCCTACCACAGAAAACAATTTGTACAATACTTTCCCCATTGATGCAAGCCAAGAGGCTGTCATTAATTATATTAAGTCGGGAAACTCTTGTGTGGTCCAAGGGCCTCCGGGTACAGGGAAGTCTCAGCTCATTTGTAATATGATGGCTGATTTTGCCTCCAGAGGTAAAAAAGTATTGGTGGTTTCTCAGAAACGAGCAGCCCTTGATGTGGTGTATCAACGTATCGCCTCACAAGGTATGGCAAATTTCACTGCATTGGTTCATGACTACCGAGGAGACCGCAAGGAGCTCTATAAAAAAATAAACCACCAGATCAGTTCACTGGAAAATTACAAGGCTTTGAATAGTTCTATTGATGCGATACAGCTAGAAAGAAATTTTAGCCAAATGTGCACCAATATTGAAAGGTATTCAGATTTCTTTGATGCCTATAAGGAGGCATTGTATGACACAAGTGATTGTGGGGCTCCGGTCAAAGAGCTATACCTTACTTCAGATTTTGGAAGTGAAGGGATTGACATGACCCAATTGTATAGAAATTTCCGTCTGGATGATTTGGATGGTTTTTTAAATGATTTTGAGCAATACCAATACTACTATAAGAAATTCCAGGTAGCTTCTTCATTTTGGTTGCATAGGGTTGATTTTTCAGACAAAGGGCCTGAGGCCATCAATGGAGCGAAAGCCACCTTTGAAGAGCTGTCCTTGGTGAAGATTACTGCCAAAAATGATTTGAATTCCATGCTGGCAGATACCTTTGAATATGGGCTTATCTACCAATCTTTCCAGCAAAAGGAAAGAGTGGATGCCTTAAGCCTTGCCATTGACGATCCGCAGATCTATGAAAAGTTTAAGGCCCTGATGAAGCATGATGCAGGAACACTGGATCGCTTATGGTTAGAGAATAAGGTAGATATGATCAGGAAATTACTGATGAATGAGGGCGTGGAATGGGGGATAAGTGATCAAGAAGTGGAAGCCACTTTAGCCTTGGCTGTAGATGCTGTTAAGCAATTGGATTCATGGTACGGTAAACTATCCTTGAATTTCAACCAAAAGAAATATACTGTTATCAAATCGTTGCTAGAAAAGAATGGGTTAAAAAACAGTAAAGAAGACCTTGGGGTTTTGGTACAAAGGCTTGAGAACAGGATGAATCTAAATCATCAATACGCCTTATTGAAACAGAAATCCTGGATAAAACTTCCCGAAAAACCTTTTACCATTGAAGCATTTGAAGAGGTGTCAGCCTTGCATGTCAAAGCGTTGAATGCCAGATTTATCATGAGTGAGTTAGGGGTTTTGGCTTCCTATTTTTATAAACCTCAATTTACCTTCAATCATTTTCAACATTTATTGGAAGGGGTAAGTGTAATTAATGATTGGGTGGAAGACCATTTTTCTACTTGGCGAGAATACCTTACTGAAATTCAGATCAAACACCTATTAAGTGCTGAGGATGAAAAGGGCTTAAAAGAAATTCAGTCCAACCTGGGAAAAGATGTAGATGAATTGAGCCGCTTCGACAAGCTAAGGCACATCATGTCGGAGGAAGAGAAAAAAGTGATAGAAAAATTAATTGATGAATTTCCCGATCGCAATTATGATTCCCTGAAAGAAGTTTTTTTATCCAGTTTGAAAGTGAGTTGGATCAGCCACCTAGAGGCCAAATACCCGGTCTTAAAAGAAATCTATGGCCCCCAAGTCAAGTCAAATATTACTGATTTTGAAAATTCTGTTGAAGAGAAATTAAAAATCGCACGTTTTATTATTGAGATGAGGTTAAGGGAAGGGGTTTGTTCCAATTTGGAATACAATCGGCTAAACAACCTTATATCCTACAGAGAACTGGGGCATCAGGTAGGGAAAAAGCGACAAATTTGGTCTGTGAAGAAATTAATAGCTCACTATAAAGATGAGATTTTTAGGCTGATTCCATGCTGGTTAGCATCTCCTGAGACAGCATCCGCATTATTTCCTTTGACACAATACTTTGATTTGGTAATTTTTGATGAAGCCAGTCAGTGTTATTTTGAAAGGGGCTTGCCGTTGATGTTGAGAGGGAAGCAAGTAGTCATTGCAGGGGACCGGCAACAGCTTCAACCCTATGACCTGTATCAAACAAGGTTGCAGGCTGAAGAAGAAGAAACAATGGAAGTGGAAATTGATGCCTTGTTGGAGATGGCAGCACAGTATTTTCCCACCTATCATCTACAAACCCATTATAGAAGTGCCACTTTGCCCTTAATAGATTTTTCAAATAGAAATTTCTATAAAGGGAAGTTATACATGTTGCCTGACAGGAAGGTTTTGAATAGTGGTGATCATGGATTGAAATTGATCAAAGTGGAAGGAGTATGGAAAGACCAAACCAATATTCAGGAGGCCGAAGAGGTAATGGCTCAGTTACAAAGTGCTCGGGCAATCAACCCTTCAGATAGCATTGGTATCATTACCTTCAATTATCATCAAATGATGCTAATTTCCAGTTTGATAGAGGAAGATGAGTTGTTGTCTCAAGATGAAAACATTCGGGTAAAAAACATTGAAAATGTACAAGGGGATGAGTTTGATCAGGTGATTTTTTCTGTAGGTTATGCTAGAAACCCGGAAGGGAAATTCACGGCTAATTTTGGCCTTCTCTCCAGAAAGGGAGGTGAAAACAGGTTAAATGTAGCCATTACCAGAGCCCGGAAACGAAATGTTCTTATCTCTAGTCTAAAGATGTCTGACTTTAAAGAAAGGCATATGAAAAATGCCGGAATCAGGTTGTTAAAAGAGTATTTGGCTTTTGTAGATGAAGTGCAGCAAGGAACAGCAACCTTGGCTTTGAGACCTGACGCCCCCGGATATGACAGAAATTGGTCATTTAGGGACCGGTTGATAGGTAATTATGGGAGCCATGAGGTAGTGGAAAACCCTTATTCCGCAGTGATGGATCTGGAGGTCAATGAAAATGGTAAAGCCGTGGCAGCAATTCTTACTGATGATCAGCGGTTCTTCTCCTCAAAAACGGCCAAAGAGGCCTTTGTATATCACCCTCGACTGTTGTCTTCTAGAAACTGGAACATCGTGTTTTTATTTAGTCGCCAATATTGGCTAGATAAAGAAGACTTGTTACAAACCAAATTGGCCCAAGTAAAAAGTCAGTCCGGAGAGTGATAGAAGCTTTTAGCAATTATTAGCGACCATTGTATTCTTGTGTAGGGGCTTACAATTATGATCTTCTCACAACCATTTCCTATTTCCTACATGTCTTGGCTTGGATCAATTGTTGGCAATAATTTTCAACCCGACAGATTCGATTCCGGAGAGGGTGTCTTTCCGCATGTATTGTACAAAGTGATAGGAAGATTGGGATAAAACCCTATTCCCAGGAAGGGTGTCATACAAAATTCTTCTATTTCCATAACCCTGCCCAAGAGGTTTTCCTGTTTTGGGATCAAACAACTGGAGGTTGAGAAGGGTATCTGATATGATTTCTTGCGAACTGTCTTTTAGGAAATAGCGAACATAGAGGTTGTTATATTCATATTTATCATCGTACCGAATGCTTAAAATGGAGCTTGTCTCTGTATTTGTCTCCAAAGAGTCCAAAGTGAAAGAAATGGTATCCGTAACCACCCACTCTAATTTCTCAAGGTCTTGATAAGATTCATATACACGGCCATTGTTGCAAGCTGCACTTGCCCATACAATGAAAGCTAGCAAAGCAATGGCCAATATATTATTATTTTTCATCAGGCTTATTTCTGTTTTCACCACCTCTAGGACCTTTATTTCGATTTGGCTTTCGTCTTTTGTTTCTATGGTTACCCTGGTTTTTTGGCGATTTAGCATCGGGATCTTTTGGAGAAGTTCCTGTTTTGCCTTGCGCATTTTGAGGGTTATTCGATCGTTTAGGTGGTCTTCTGTTTTTGGTATTTCGAGGTTTTTCTTCAGGTTTATTCTGCCTTCTTTGGGGTTTTTCCTGCCCTTTATTGTGTGGGTTTGATTTCCTGGATCTGTTTTTCCTTTTCTTTTTAGGCCTAGAATCAGCAAATTTTTTATCCAATAATTCAAGGTCTTGGTTGGTTTTATTGGTATCAATTTCCCCTTCGAAGGCCTTGTCTTGTTGCAGGCTAAAAGGGGTGATCCCTTTTGCATTTTGCTCTATTATGATTTTTACCCTGTCACAATCAATTGAATGCCAATTGTTGTCGTCATTGTAACTGAACCACATCAATCTCCGAAAGATGTCAGTCTTTTGGAGCTTGGCTTTTCCGGCTTGGGTTAGTAAAGGTTTTTCTATATTGGGGATATCTTCGAGCGCACTCATGTAACTTTCTAGCTCAAAGTTTAGGCAACACTTTAACCGCCCACATTGACCCGAAAGTTTACTGGGGTTCAACGAGAGATTTTGGTACCTGGCTGCAGAGGTGGTGACACTTTTAAAATCATGGATCCATGTAGAGCAACAAAGTTCTCTTCCGCATACGCCTACCCCACCAAGTCTCCCGGCCTCCTGCCTTAGGCTGATTTGCCTCATTTCCACCCTGATTTTAAACTCAGAGGCGAGAAGCTTTATCAATTCACGGAAATCAACCCGATCATCCGCTGAGTAGTAAAAGGTGGCTTTGGAATTGTCTGCTTGGTATTCAACATCAGACAGCTTCATGGAAAGCTTTATTTCATCGATGATCTGCTTACCCCTGTAAATGGTAGGCACTTCTCTGTTTTTTGCCTCTTGCCATTTCTCAAGGTCCTTAGGAGTAGCTACTCGGTAGATGCTTAAGATATTGTCATCATTTTTTATTTTTCTTTTCTGCATTTGAAGCCTAACCAGCTCTCCTTGCAAGGAAACATAACCTATATGGTGCCCATTCGGTACATCTACTACTACAGGATCACCTGTAGTGAGTTGCAGGTGTCCTGAATTCCTGTAATAATCTTTTCTACCTCCTTTAAATTTTACTTCTACAATATCAAATTTATCTACTTCCGGTATTCTCATATGGGATAGCCAATCGAAAGCATTCATTTTATTACAATCGCTGGTACCACAACTGCCATTGTTCTGGCAGCCACCAACAGCAGTAGAGTCGGTACTGCAGTTTGCGCATCCTGACATATTATATATATATTTTAGGGAGTTTCCTCCTCGTGAATATGGGGGTTAATTACCTAATCGGAGGATGTCTTGTCCTATGTCTTTTCGGTAATTAGCTTTCTCCCATGTGATTTCGCCTACTCTATCGTAAGCATTCTCAATCGCCTTTTCCACGGTGTCTCCCAAACCGGTGATACCTAAAACTCGTCCACCGTTTGTGACAATTTGCTCACTGGTATTCGTGTTGGTTCCTGCGTGGAATGTAATGGCGTTTTTAATGTTTTTCTTCTCAAGTCCTGAAATAGGCATGCCTTTTTCATAGGCTTCAGGATAGCCTCCTGCCACCATCACAACGGTGGCCGCCGTAGTCGGTGCTATGCTAAGGCTGTAATCTTTTAGGGTTTTATTGGCAGTAGCATTCAGTAATTCCAGAAAATCACTGTTTATTCTTGGTAATACTGCCTGGGTTTCAGGATCTCCCATTCTGACATTGTATTCAATGACATAAGGTTCTCCATCCATATTCATTAAGCCGATGAATAAAAATCCCCTAAAATCTATGCCATCTTTCTGAAGGCCTGAAATGGTTGGCTTGACAATTTTTTCTTCTACTTTTGACATGAACGCCCTGTCCGCAAAAGGGACAGGGCTAATGGCACCCATGCCACCGGTATTGGGACCGGTATCGCCTTCTCCAATCCTTTTGTAGTCTTTGGCTTCAGGGAGTATTTTATAGCTTTCTCCATCCGTGGCCACAAAGACGGAGAGTTCAATGCCGGTAAGGAAAGTTTCGATGACTACTCTTGTGGAGGCTTCTCCAAACTTTTGGCCGATTAACATGTCCTTCAAGCTTTCCTCAGCCTCTTCATAACTGCCACAGATCAGTACACCTTTTCCGGCAGCAAGGCCATCCGCTTTTAGTACTATCGGAAGGTTTTGTTTTTTCAAATAATCAATTCCATCCTGTAAGGTGGAAGGAGTGAAAGTAGCGTACGCAGCTGTAGGGATGCCGTGAGACAACATGAAGTTTTTAGAAAAATCTTTGCTTCCTTCAAGTCTTGCTCCAGATTTTCCCGGTCCAACAATAGGGATATCCGCCACTTCAGGTACTTGGGCCATAAAATCTCTCAAACCTTTAACCAAAGGCTCCTCAGGTCCTACCACTAGGAGGTCAACCTTTTTGTCAATACAAAAGTCTTTTATGGCTTCAAAATCATTTACTCCTATAGATACATTCTGTCCGAAGGCCGAAGAACCGGCATTACCGGGAGCTATCCATAAATTTTTGCATTTTTCACTTTGTTTAATTTTCCATGCAAAGGCATTCTCTCTGCCACCGCTCCCTATAAGCAATATGTTCATTTGGTATTTTCTTTTTTTTAATTGGCGTGATCTGAAATAAATTTAATCCGGTATACCCGTACTTCTTCTTCAGCAAAGTCATCTTCTTCGAGCTCTGCCATGGCATCCTTGATATGGTCCGATTCCGCCGTCATAAAATAATCATGGAGAATGTCTTCTCTTTCATCATCCATGATGTTTTCTATATAATAATTGATATTTAGTTTAGTTCCACTGTAGATGATTTGTTCAATTTCATGCAGTAATTCACTCATGCTGATATTCAGGTTCATGGCAATCTCATCAAGATCGATTTTCCTGTCTATCTGTTGTATGATGGTGATTTTTACCTTTGACCTTGTTCCGGATGTTTTGACGACCACATCCGAAGCAGTAATGATTTCATTTTCTTCTACATATTTTTCAATGAGTCGGATAAAGGACCTGCCAAATTTAGTGACTTTTCCTGTGCCAACGCCATTTATTTGTGCCAATTCCTCCCTACTTGTGGGGTAAACGGTTGCCATCTCCTCAAGTGAAGGGTCTTGGAAAATGACGTAAGGAGGTAGGTTTTTAGCTTTGGCTACCTTTTTACGCTCTAATTTTAATAATTCATAAAGTTTTTCATCATAGGCCTTGCCAACATTGCTCATTTCTTCTGAGGAGACATTTTCTGCCATTTCATCAAAATTGTGATTTTTACTAATCACTACAGCATGTGGATTTTTTAGAAAGTCCTCACTTTTGTCTGAAAGTAAGATAATGCCATAGTTTTCTATGTCCTTTTCTAGCAAACCAAAAATCATGGACTGCCTTAAAACTGTCTTCCAGTGGGTATCATCCTTGTCTTTGCCTATACCAAATGAGGGCAACTTGTCATGGCCATAGCTTAATATATAATCGTTTTTCTCCCCTTGTAAAAGGCTTACGATATGGTCCATGCTAAACCGTTGGTTGGTGTCTTTAACGGCATTGATGACTTTGATGATGTCCTCTTTTCCTTCAAAGGTTTCCTTGGTTTTTTTACAGTTGTCACAAAAACCGCAGTCTTTGGAGAGGGTTTCACCAAAATAATGCAGCAAAAACCTTCTTCTACAAACAGAGCTCTCAGCGTAAGCTGCCATTTCTTGCAGCAAGACTCTGGCGTTTTCTCTTTCGTTGACAGGTTTATCTTTATTGAATTTCTCCAGCTTAATGATGTCTTCATACCTGTAAAACATCAAACAATGCCCTTCGAGCCCATCTCTACCTGAACGACCGGTTTCTTGATAATAGCCTTCCAAAGATTTTGGAACATCATAGTGAATCACATACCTGACATCAGGTTTATCTATCCCCATTCCAAACGCAATGGTGGCGACAATCACATCAACTTCTTCATTTAGGAAGTCATCCTGATTTTTCACCCTTACATGACCATCTAGTCCGGCATGGTAGGGGGCAGCATTGATGCCATTTACTTTTAATAATTCGGCTATTTCAGTTACCTTTTTTCTGCTTAAGCAGTAGATGATTCCTGATTTTCCCTTTTGAGACTTTATGTATTTAATAATCTCCTTTTTCGTCTCACTTTTAATCTTAGGCCTGACCTCGTAATACAGGTTAGTTCTGTTAAAAGAAGATTTATAAAGATCAGCTTCCTCCATCTGCAGGTTACGCTGAATGTCTTGCTGGACCTTTGGCGTGGCAGTGGCGGTTAAAGCGATTACCGGAAGATTGTCTCCTATTTGAGAAATGATTGACTTTATCTTTCTGTATTCCGGTCTGAAATCATGCCCCCATTCGGAGATACAATGGGCTTCATCAATGGCCACAAAGCTGATGTCTGCACTTTTCAGGAATTTCACATTTTCCTCCTTAGTCAAGGACTCAGGAGCTACATACAGTAGTTTGGTTAGCCCTGCACTAACTTCACCTTTAACCCGATTTGACTCGGTTTTGCTAAGGGTGGAATTTAGAAAATGAGCATTGATGCCAAAACTATTCAATTGATCCACCTGATTTTTCATTAAGGCTATCAATGGAGAAATGACAATGGCTGTACCCTTATTTGAAACAGCAGGCAATTGATAACAAAGTGACTTTCCCGCACCGGTTGGCATTATTACAAAGGTATTGTTGCCCTTGAGAATATTGTCCACTATCAACTGTTGGTTCCCTCTAAACTGATTGAAACCAAATATTTTTTTTAAATTATCTTTAACTGCGCTATCCACTACATTAATAGTTTAATGAGTTACTCCCTGTCAATTATTAATGTTTAAGGCAAAACTTTATTACCTTTATACAAATCTAACAATTAACAGCTGTAAAATTGAATTTACTAAAAAATATTAGAACCACGGCAATAAATGTGTTTCAAAACGAAGCCAATGCACTATTAAATTTGATCCCTGAGATTGGTGAAGATTTTGAAACTTGTGTTGAGGATGTATTAAAGAGCAAAGGTAGGGTAGTTATTACAGGAATAGGGAAAAGCGCTATCGTTGCAAATAAAATTGTGGCAACGCTCAATTCTACAGGTACTCCTTCTCTATTTATGCATGCGGCAGATGCAATTCATGGGGATTTGGGTATGATTAAAAAAGAAGATTTTGTAATTTGTATTTCCAAAAGTGGAAATACCCCTGAAATCAAACTATTGGTGCCCATGCTCAAAACACTGGGGAGCAGGTTGATCGGCCTTGTGGGGAATAAAGATAGCTATTTGGCCAAACATGCTGATTATTTATTGTTTACAGGGATTGAGGAAGAAGCTTGTCCCAACAATTTGGCGCCAACAACAAGTACAACGGTTCAAATGGCGATGGGGGATGCATTGGCCATTTGCTTGCTTACTGCTCGTGGTTTTACCGCGGAATCATTTGCCCGGTTTCATCCGGGAGGCACCTTAGGAAAACAGTTGTACCTTAAGGTAAAAGACGTGATTGATGTCAGTCTGCTTCCTATGGTACAAGAAAGCGCATCTCTTAAAGAGGTTATCTTGGAAATAAGCAGCAAGAGATTAGGAGCTACAGCAGTGGTGGACGAGGCCCAAAAGCTACAGGGGATAATTACTGATGGAGATTTGAGGAGGATGCTTCAAAATAATTTTGATTTGTCTGAAATCAAAGCAGGAGATATAATGACCAAAGAGCCAAAAACCATTTTAACAGATGACTATGCAGTAAAAGCAATAGAGGTAATGAGAACTTTTAACATAACACAATTAGTGGTGCAAGACAATTCTTCTTTGGTTGGGTTTGTTCATATTCATGATTTGATGAAGGAAGGTATCGTATAAAAATGAAGGAAAAGGACAGGTACATTGTAATTTTAGCCGGTGGTTTAGGTATTAATTTTTGGCCTTCGAGTAGGCGCCAAAGGCCCAAGCAATTTTTAGATCTATTGGGAACAGGACGCACTTTGTTGCAAATGACCTATGACCGATATGTTAACCATTTTGAAAATTATCAATTTATTATTGTCACCAATAAAGAGTATTTCGCATTGGTGAAAGATCAATTGCCGGATATTTCAGAGGGGCAGATTTTGGTGGAGCCCATGCAGCGAAATACAGCAGCTTCAATAGCTTTGGCGAGTTATAAGATTCAAAAGCTTAACCCCAATGCTAAAGTTTTGGTCAGCCCTTCCGATCAATTGATCTTCAATGAAAACCTGTTTTTTGAGTCTATAAATAAGGCCATGGAAGGTGCTTCTTCCTCAGGAAAGCTCATTACCATCGGAATAAAGCCAAACAGGCCCGATACAGATTTTGGATATATCCAGTTTTTTCCGGAAGCAGGACAACCCATTAAAAAAGTAAAAACATTTTCTGAAAAACCTGATTTAGAATTGGCCATGGCTTTTATAGAAAGTGGTGATTTTGTATGGAACACCGGAACTTTCGTATGGAAAAACGAAAGCATTATCCAGGCCTTTGTTAAATATCTTCCGGATATGGCTGAAGTATTTGAAGAAGGAGAAGTTTATTTTTGCACCGACAAAGAGGCTGAATTTCTAATAAAAGCGTATAGTTTTATAAAAAATATTTCCATTGACCATGGGGTTTTTGAAAAGTCAAATGAAGTGTTTGTCGTATTGGGTGAGTTTGGCTGGACAGACCTTGGTTCCTGGCAGAATCTATACGATATCAGTGAAAAAGACCAGGAAAATAATTCCGTTAAAGGGCAAGCAATGCTGTACGAAACGAGCAATTGCTTCATTACTGTTCCACCCAGAAAATTAGTCGTGGTTCAAGGCCTTAAAGACTATCTTATCAGTGACAGTGAGGATGTATTGTTGATTTGCAAGCTGGATGCTAACAGTAAATACAAGGAATATATTTCCGATGCCAGGAAGATCGATGAAAGTTACACTTGATGGATAAGATTAATTTCTTTTCTCAAAGGCATTTACTGCATTTCTTACAGAACCATGTTCTTTAAGCATGGCTAAGGCTTCTGCTTCTTCAAGTCCGGTGGCTTCCATGATCATCAGTGTGCCTCTATGAACCAGTTTTTTGTTGGACAGCTGCATGTCTACCATCTTATTGCCTTTCACCTTTCCCAGTTTAATCATGACACTGGTAGATATCATGTTAAGAGCTAGCTTCTGAGCAGTTCCTGATTTCATTCTGGTACTTCCTGTTACAAACTCAGGACCTACAACTATCTCTACCGGCATGGCCACTTCTTTGGCAAGAGGGCTGCCTTCATTGCAGGTAATGCAGCCTGTAAGTAAGCCTTCCTTCATTGCTTTTTTTACTCCTCCTATTACATAGGGCGTGGTGCCTGATGCAGCTATACCGATAATGGTATCCTGAGCATTGAAATCAAATGCCTGAATATCTTCCCAAGCTTGCTCCGGATCATCTTCAGCATTTTCCACTGCTTTTCTTATGGCTGTATCCCCACCGGCAATAATTCCAATTACCATATCATGTGGTACGCCATAGGTCGGCGGGCATTCTGAAGCATCTAGGATACCTAGTCGGCCACTAGTGCCGGCTCCAATATAAAATAAACGACCACCTTTTTCCATCCTAGGGACTATGGCTTCCACCAGTTTCTGAATTTGAGGAATGGCCTTATTGACCGCATCTGGTACCGTCTGATCTTCTTTGTTCATATTGGTCAATAATTCATTGACCGACATTTTCTCAAGGTGGTTGTAATAGGAGGCGCTTTCTGTGGTGCTCATATCTTTTTTTGATGGTAGAGTGTTAATCCGGCTATTGGAGTTTCTAGGATAGTATTGATTTGTATGTTTAGATCGTGTCCAATTTGTCTTAGGACATCATTGTTATAGTAAGCGATAGATCCGACAAAATTCACAGGTTTGTTTTGATAATCTTTGTACCTCATGACATGTCTCGAGAAGAAATCTTTAAAACCATTGTAGAAAAGCCCATAGCAATATGGGTCAGCCTTATGTTGGGCTATAAATTCACAAAAACCTGCCATAAAGCGATTGGGAAATGGTCTTTTATAAACATTGTCCTGAATATCAATTATGGAAAGGTGATATTTGTCAATAAATGCTTCCCGAATAGCAGTGGGCATGTCATCGTAAATAAAATCTTGTAGGAAGTGCTTTCCGATATAAGTTCCTCCACCCTCATCACCTAAAAGGTAGCCGGGAGAAGGCCTGCTGTCCGTTATTTTGTCACCATCATAGTCTCCGCTATTTGAACCCGTTCCCAATATGCAGGCTATCCCTGCTTCGTGACCACAGGTTGCCCTTGCGGAGGCCATAAGGTCATGATCTACATATACCTTGGCATCTTTGTAAATGCTGTTGATGGCGTTTTTTACAGTTTCTTTATTGGCCTCAGAGGTGCAACCTGATCCATAAAAATAAACCTCCTGGATAATATCTTTCCATGAAAGGAGATCAGGCGTTTGGAGTCCCAGTTCCATGTCCTCTTTGGTTTGATAATAGGGGTTAAACCCTACAGTCCTTGTTTGGTGAACTTTGTTATCCTCTGTGATTACTCTCCAGTCGGTTTTGCTGGAGCCACTGTCTGCGATCAGAATCATTTATATTAAATAGCCAATAGGTTCAAATTTATCAAATACATTTTCATTATGAGGGGCATCTTCGAGCTCTTCTGTTAGGTCTTGTCCTGCCC
The DNA here is from genome assembly GCF_054781075.1 of Cyclobacterium sediminis. Lineage (NCBI taxonomy): Bacteria > Pseudomonadati > Bacteroidota > Cytophagia > Cytophagales > Cyclobacteriaceae > Cyclobacterium > Cyclobacterium sediminis. The sequence goes on from NZ_BAAGVC010000041.1 coordinate 40,658, forward strand.
AATGTTCATAATGTTTGCCATTTTTCCACAGTCTGGAATTGCCTACATCATATATTTTGCCTTTGTAAGCAATCCATATTTCAGGTTTGTCCTGCCCGTTTCTCAAGGCCAGTTGGTTTTTAGAAATAGAAATCATATGCTTATTCTATTGCAAATATAGGACTACCTAGGGTATATGCATGTATTATTAATAAAGTTTTAATTGGGCATTGACCCAGCGCTCAGGTATTTCTCCCTTTTGAGCGGTTTGATAATCTTGATAACTACAGGGAATAATGGTGTCTCGATTGTATTTTTCACCCTTGTTGCGGGGGATTTCCAGCCACCATTTTCCGCTTAGTTTGCTTTTGTAAAAATGCAAAATAGAAGGCTTGGAGTCTAATGATACCGTGTACATGATATAGTCGCTGCTTTTAAATGATAGGCTGTCTTTTCTCTGGTGAAAACCTTCAATAAAATACCAGATCATTGTGGCAATAATGGCAGCAGTCTTTTGCCTGGGGTCATCCAAATCCACATGGTAACCATAGATTCCAATGGAACTTAGCTTTTCATTGGTGCCTGCAAACCAGCATATTTGACAGGCCTCCTCGGCACTTAAGCCAAAAGGTTGCGCTCCAATGGCTCCGGGAGCATCTGAGGAATTGATGGAACAAATGTCAAAACTTAATAAATCTGCATTTCTGATCAGCGGTTCGGTTTCTTTGAAGTTGTCCCGCAACTGCCCCAAACGGATATGGTCAAAGTAAAGCTTCTCTAAGGTGGTGACCAATTCAGGGTCTGTCAAAAAACTTTGGTAAGCAAGGTGGCAATAGTTGAACATATAGTTCGGTTCATGCAAAACCACTTCTTGAGAATGCCGGTCTTGAGGATTGCCGGCATCCTCCATGTCCATTTTAGCATCTACCGTGAGTAAGCTGACCAGTTTTTTCATGTGCTGGTAAGCTTTAAACTGCCCAACGTCCAAGTCATGGCTTCCACCGATAAAAATTGGCAATACTTGGGTTTTTATCATTAGTTCACCAATAGAACTGATCAGTGACCGGGTTTCTTGTAAGTTTTCCCCGAGTTTAATATTGCCTAAATCGGCAAGGCTGTAATTTCCCTGGCCCTTTTTGAGCGTATATAGTTTCTTCCGAATGGCAGAACTGCTTGCCAATGAATTTTTTAATGTATCATCTCCGGTGCCCCTGTATTCTTCTATGCCAATAATGGCGATTTGAATGCCTTCGAGGTCAGGAAAGGTTTCATCATGACAATGAATGTGGTGAAAAAACGCATTGTGCCCATATTCTTCTTGTAGAATCTCGGAAGGGATAGGTTCGAAAAATGCCTGTAAATCCATTGTTATTTTTTAGAGATTGAATATTAAATCAGATATGTCAATAGGCGGTCTGTTTTACTAAAACCTCGGTTCGGGCTTGGTATTGCCATTCCAAAGCGGTCAGGTTTTTGTTTTAATTAAGCCTATCAATCATATGCCTATGCCGCCTGAGCTTGTGCCGGGAGGGCCATTAAATAATTTAATATAAAATTATGGAAAAAGAAGGCATAAAAAAAGTCCCGTTAAACTTTAACGGGACCCTTTTCTTATTTTTTATCCTCCGAAATCATCGAATCTGATATTCTCTTTTGGAACACCCAAATCATCCAGCATCTTAAGTACTGCTGCATTCATCAAAGGAGGGCCACATAAGTAATATTCTATTTCATCCGGCTCATCAATATCTTTAAGGTAGTTGTCATAAAGAACTTGGTGGATAAAGCCTACATAGCCATCACCTTCCTTGTCATCCATTGACTTTTTAACTTTCCAGTTGTCCTCAGGTAGAGGTTCGGATAAGCCAATGTTGAAGCTGAAATTCGGGAAATCTTTTTCAATACCTCTAAAGTGTGGTGTGTAGAACAACTCCTTTTTAGATCTACCACCGTACCAATAAGATACTTTTCTATTTGTTTTCTCTGTGTGGAAAAGGTGGAAGAGGTGAGATCTTAAAGGGGCCATGCCGGCACCACCACCTATGTAAATCATTTCTCTTTGGGTAGGATTGATATGGAATTCACCATAAGGTCCTGAAATGGTTACTTTATCACCAGGTACTCTTGAGAAAACATAAGAAGAACATACACCCGGATTCACATCCATCCATCTGTTATTAGCTCTATCCCATGGTGGAGTGGCAATACGGATGGTTAGCATTACAATATTTCCTTCTGCTGGGTGGTTGGCCATGGAGTAAGCCCTAAAAAGAGGCTCATCATTTTTCATGGAAAGATCCCATAAACCAAATTTATCCCAATCGCTTTGGTACACGTCTTTCGGGTGTTCCAACTCAGGATGTGGGGTGATATCCATACCCTTAAAGGATACCGTAATTGCAGGAACATCTATTTGAATATACCCTCCCGGTTCAAAGTCCAACGTTTCACCTTCAGGAAGTTTTACTTTAAATTCCTTAATAAAAGTAGAAACGTTGTAATTAGAAATTACTTCACATTCCCATTTCTTAATACCGAAGATCTCTTCCGGAATCCGGATCTTCATGTCATTTTTTACCTTTACCTGGCAAGAAAGCCTTACTTGGTTTTGTTTTTCAGCCCTGCTTAGGTGACCTTCTTCTGTAGGAAGTACTTCACCTCCACCTTCTTCAATGGTACACTTGCACATGGCACAGGTACCTCCACCTCCACATGCGGAAGGAAGGAAGATTTTTTTGCTACTTAGTGTGTTGAGCAGGGTAGACCCGGCAGATGCAATTAGAGGATTTTTTTCGTCCCCGTTGATAATGATTTTAACATCTCCTGACGACACCAACTTTGACTGGGCAAAAAGAAGAACAAACACCAGTAGCAGAATAATAATGGTAAATGCTACTATCGAAGTAATGATTACTGAACTCATTTAATAAATTTTTATCTTTATCAGTATGTTTAACTGGTTTTGAATCGTACAAATATATTTATATTTCCCCAAAACCATTACAATCTTGGGAGAAATTAATCCCAAGAATTAATATAATAACCTTCTATTGTCGAAGAAGGTTTAACAAGGTGTAAATTCTGTTTTTCAACTGCCTTCTGTCGATGATAAAGTCCAAGAATCCGTGCTCCAAAACAAATTCCGCACTTTGAAAACCTTTAGGTAAATCTTTGCCTATGGTTTCTCTAATTACTCTTGGACCCGCAAAACCAATAAGAGCTCCCGGTTCGGCAATATTGAAGTCTCCCAACATAGCAAATGAGGCTGTTACCCCTCCCGTTGTAGGATCTGTCATTAAGGAGATATAGGGTATTCCCGCTTCATCCAAAAGCGCAAGTTTTGCGGATGTTTTGGCCATCTGCATTAGACTAAAACCAGCTTCCATCATCCTGGCCCCTCCTGATTTTGATATCATCAAGAATGGAACCTTGTGTTTCAAGGAGTAATCAATTGCTCGGGCAATTTTCTCTCCCACTACAGAACCCATGGACCCGCCTATGAATTTGAAGTCCATGCAAGTAATGACTATGTCCAAACCATTCAATTTGCCAACGCCTGTTCTTGCAGCGTCTTTTAAATTGGTTTTTGCAATCGTGTCCTTGATTCGTGTGGGATAGGGTTTGCTATCTACGAAATTTAAGGGATCACCTGATATCATTTCCTTATCCAATTCTGTGAACTTGTTATCATCAAAAAGGATCTCGAAATATTCCTTAGAACCGATTTTTACATGATAATCATCATCCGGGCAAACATAGGAATTGTTTTTTAACTCTCGGGTGTGAATGATATTCCCCTTCGGGGTCTTATACCATAATCCGTCCGGGGTGTCTTTTTTCTCCTCTGTTGAGGTTTTAATGCCGGCGTCTTTTCTTTTAAACCAAGCCATAAAGTTTTGTTTAAATTATCCCAAACCACATTGGGAGTCCAAATTTATAGGTAATATCTGTTAAATAAAACCAAAATCTACTTTCTCGAAAAGTTTACCCATTTCATTTCTTAATTTCTGCAGTTTCTTTCTCCATCAAAACCCTGGTTTTTGGCAGTGTTTCAGGATGGTTTTTTTGAAGAAACTCAAGAAGCTTTTCCCTTACTAAACACCTGAGATCAAAGGCAGTTGGGCTATCTCTTGCACTCATAAGGCACCTTAGTTCGATGGTTTTTTCTGTCCAATCTGTGACCTGCAGTACTTGAACCTTTTTATCCCATAAAGGTGTAGCATCTAAAATTTCTTTTAGTTTCGACTTTAATTCACCTACATCAACCGTAGGATCAACATATATAAATACAGTGCCCCAAATGGCTGCTGTGGTTCTGGTCCAGTTTTGGAAAGGTTTCTCTATAAAATAGTTAATGGGCAATACTAACCTTCTCTGGTCCCAAATCTGGACAACCACATAGGTGAGGTTTATTTCTTCAATTTTACCCCACTCTCCTTCCACCACCACTACATCATCAATTCTTATTGGCTGGGTGAATGCAATCTGAAAGCCTGCCAATAAGTTGGCAATGGATTTTTGTGCAGCAAAACCAATGATGATACCCATTATGCCTGCAGAAGTAAGCAATCCGGTACCGATCCTTCTTGCAGATTCGAAATTCATTAAAATGGAAGCGAAGGCAATCACCACCACCCCGATAATAAAGATCTTTCTAATGAAGGCAACTTGGGTCACAAGTCTTCTTTCGCGCAGGTTATCCTCCTTGTCGAAAGTATATTTTTCCAAAAAGATATACCGTAAAACATTGGATAACTCTATTATGATCCAGGTAAATAGGACAATAGCCAATACTATAAACAATCTTTCCTGTACAATATTTAACGAGGCCGGAGGAGGTAAGTAATAGCCAATAAGGGGATATATAGCCAAAAATATCCCCCATTTAAGGGCTTTTGAAAACTTATTCATGGATTGCTTTCCTTTCCGGGTGCCGGGCTTATAGAAAAGTCTCAGCAATTTTGGAAAAGCAAATTCCATAAAGAAATGGCTAAAAATCAATAATCCTATGCAGGCACCTAGAAATAGGAGGGTCGGCTTGTTGAACATTTTTAGGAGAGGATTAATTTGGAAAATGGTAATAAAGGGGATAGCAATGTGTCTTTTCTATCTGCCATTGGTACTAAATAATTTTTAAATTAGGGTTTATTTCCGATGAAATCAATTTTCTAATTAACTTTGAGGCTTGAATAATAAATCCAAATCATGCAACTGACGTACCTTTTTCTTTTTTCCGCAATTATTTTAATAGTAGCGTATTTCACCTATGGAAAGTTTGTCTTTAAAAAGTTTAAAATCAACAATAATAATCTGGCGCCTTCTCACAGATTAAGGGATGGTGTGGATTACGTCCCGAGTAAGCCTATCGTTGTTTTGGGACATCATTTTGCCTCAATAGCAGGTGCAGGGCCAATTGTTGGGCCCATCATTGCAGTAGCATTTGGCTGGGTGCCCGCCGTAATATGGATTTTGATCGGTGGAATATTTTTTGGTGCTGTCCATGACCTGGGGAGCATGGTGGCTTCCCTTAGGAACGATGGGAAATCTATTGGCGTTATCATTCAAAATAATATTGGAAAGAAAGGTAAAAGATTATTTATCTTGTTTAGTTTTTCCACTTTGATTTTAATTATTGCCGTTTTTGCTGACATCATCGCCAAGACATTTATCAATAACCCCGGAGTTGCTTCGGCTTCAATTCTTTTCATTTTACTTGCAGTGGTTTTTGGCTTTGTTACCAAATTGACCGAAAATAAAAAATCCGCTTTCCTAATTGCCTCCATTGTAGGGGTGGTGGTAATGTATTACTTTGTCTATCTGGGCATGCAAATTCCATTTGAACTCAATTATCAGACTTGGATTTATATACTGTTAATATATGCCTTCATTGCTTCTGTTACTCCTGTATCCATGCTGTTGCAACCAAGAGATTATCTGAATAGCTTTTTGTTATATGGGTTGATTCTTGCTGCGATTGTAGGAGTGGTAATTGCCAATCCTACCATTGTGATGGATACAGAAGTACATATTAATAGTGAAAATCTAGGTTACTTATTCCCTGTGCTGTTTGTCACCATAGCATGTGGAGCCATTAGTGGTTTTCATTCGCTTGTAGCCTCGGGAACAACTTCCAAACAATTGGATAAAGAAAGCGATGCCAAGGTTGTAGGGTATGGAGGGATGTTGATAGAATCATTTTTAGCCATCATTTCAGTTGGGGCTGTGATCGTATTAAACCGCACAGATTACTTGTCTAGGTTGGGACAAGATGGTCCTGTACCACTTTTTGCCGATGGTCTTGGAGCTATTATTTCTTCATTGGGCATATCCGAATCATTCGCTGTAGGCTTTGTGGCTTTGACAGTTTCAGCTTTTGCACTCACCACTTTAGATACCTGTACTAGGCTGGCAAGGTTTACCCTTCAAGAATACTTTGAAGATGTGGAACAACCGATTGGTAAAAAACTTTCCCAAAACAGATACCTCTCTACAGGGGTGGTTGTCATATTGTCTGTGCTATTGCTGGGGAGTGGTGGATTTACCACCCTATGGCCAATTTTTGGTTCGGCCAATCAACTTTTGGCAGCCCTCGCATTATTGACGATTTCTGTTTGGCTGATCAAAAAGGATATCAACCCCACCTTTGTAACCATTCCCATGTTCTTTATGTTTACCGTCACATTGACTTCCTTGGGATTATTTGCTTGGCAAAACTTTCAAAAAGATGCTTATGTGCTTTCAGTCATCGCGGCCATTTTATTCGTTCTTTCCTTTGCCTTGATCTTCCTTGCCCGAAAAAGTTTGGTTAAAGAGGTCAATTCCAAGGAATTGGTCAATTAAAAAAAGCAGCTTTTGTAGGTCATTGAATCAATGCTACCGAAGCTGCCTATTGCAATATGTTATCGTTGGAAATTTCTTAGAATAAATTGATTCCGAGAGAAAGCATGATTTGATTTTGCCTTTGGTCTGTTGGGATTTCCCCAAAATTATTTACAGAATTGGTCAAAGCACCTTCATATTTTAGGTCCAACATTAGGTTCCCAATGTCTACACCAACTCCTGCTTGGTAACCAAATGTAAAGTCCTCAGTAGGAGGAATAATTCTTTGGGTTGAAGATCCATCACTGGCTTTAACTTTTCCGTCAAGCATATAACTGGCTACAGGACCTGCCTGAATTCGTAAGACATTGCCAAGTTTTAAGCCAACCATTAATGGCACATCCAGCCTATCAAAGTCGGAATCGTAATTGAAAGTATTGTCTTGGAAGGAACCTCCGGTATTGGTATAAAGAACTTCCGGTTGCAAATAGATGACAGGTAAGTTTATTCTAGCGAAAATCCCCACATGGTAGCCCATTTGAGAATCTTCTCCTTTAAACCCATCCGAAACTTGAACATCACCTTGTGAAAGGCCAATCTTAGGACCTACTGACAAAATCTGAGCATTTAGCTGTGTAATGCCTAATCCTGTAAAGAATAGAATAATTAACGCTTTTTTCATTAGTTTGGCTTTAAATTAAATAATAGTGCTTTCTTTCGACCCGAACCTTGCAATGGATCTGCCCTTATATCGAGTTTTCCTTGGTTTTTTTCAAGCTGTTAACCGAAAAAAATGTTGCCCGGATTGGTGAATATAATCCCGAATAGGTAAACCTGATTAAGTGTTTAATATCCTATAAAGGTCTAAAATAAGGCAATTTTAAACTCAAATAATTTGCTTATCGCATCATTTGTGGTTCAATAAATTAATAACCAATTCTGTGCCGAAATAGTATAGGTAGGGTAAATTAATTTTAACAAAATTTAAGAATTACACTTAATAAAAATAAATCCTTATTTAAAGATAATAACAACTGCATTTTTCACGTTATTTTATTCGGTCTATTTTTTCAAATAGTTGATTAGTAGTAATTTGTGCGGTTTTTGAATTCGTCTATGAGAAATTTTACTTTTAAAACGCTTTGTTTTCTTTGCTTGACTTTCAGTTTTTATTCATGTATAGAGGATACGGATGGTGTCAATGAAGAGCTATACATGGGGGTATCTGCCGCAAGGTGGGATGTAGGGAAGTCTGCCAACTTTTTGTTGGCGGCAGATCAGTTTCCGGCTTTGGAGCTGGAATTGGTCTATATGGAAGGGTATGAGCCTTCGGATAAAATGCTTGAATCGCTTGTTGAATTTTTAGAGAAATATACATTCAAGCCTGAAGGGATTCGCTTGTTGTTAAAAGAAATTCCGGCCATGAATAAAGAGACTTACACCACAGAGGAAATAGCGACAATCGAAAATGATTACCGTGAAAGTTACAATGAGGGGAATACGATATCAGTATTTCTATTGGTGGTGGATGGTGATTTTGAGAAAAATGAGGAAGATTCATTTACCATAGGGGCTGCCTATAGAAATACAAGTCTGGTGCTATTTGGGAGTCAAATTGAAAAAAATTCAGGGGGGATAAGAAGGCCCAGTAAAAGCAATCTGGAAACTACCGTTGTTTTACATGAGATGGGACATTTGTTGGGCTTGGTAAATGTTGGCAGCGAAATGGTGGAACCACATGAGGATGAAGCGTACGATCATCACTGCGACAATGAAGACTGTCTCATGTATTGGGCCATTGAGACCAATAGCATTTTTTATTATATGAGAGATGTTATTCCTTCCCTTGACGGCAATTGTGAGAGGGATCTCAGGGCAAATGGTGGTAAATAAACGCTTTGTAAAGACTTAGTGAATAGCTGTTTGTAAAATAATGTTTGCCTAGGATTTTGAAGGGGAAGCTTATTAGGGCTTCTTGCTGATTTATTAATTACCTGATAACCAGCGTAATAATTAACAAAAACATAACACAAAAACCCCGAATTTAGCTGTTTAAAGCTTTTTTCGGGG
>NZ_BAAGVC010000042.1:0-178423 GCF_054781075.1 Cyclobacterium sediminis
ATTTTGTGCTTTCAGGAATGATAGTGTCTTTACTAACTTTACATTAAGTCAGCCCATTTCAAATTAGCCATTCAGTCTAAAATTCCCATTTCCGCAACTCCCCCTAGACAAGGGGGTATGGGTATATTACTGTTTGTCAGTGTGTTATTTTGTCAGAAAGTCATCCATATTACCGGACCCTGAGCGGAGTCGAAGGGGTAGGTATTACGCTTACGTAACCCTAAGGCTTCGGCTCCGCTCAGCCACCGGGTATTGAGTTCACTCAGCCGTTAGGTATCGGCTCTTCTCAGCCACTGGGAAAAGAATTTAATTTGCATTAAATACCTCTATAACCCGGAGGTTCAATTCCTTGAGCCCTGATATAGGCTATGGCTGCACCTCTATGGTGTGTAGTATGGTCATCCAGCAATCCTACCATTTGCCTACGGGTAATTTTTCCGGCAAAAGAATCAATTTCTTCGGTTAATTGGGCTTTAGAGAGAGAAGAAATGGTTTTTTTACCATAATCATAAGCCTTGGTGATAAACTCTTTCATCTCAGCTTTGGTTTGTGGTTTTGCAGAAGGATCGAAATCCATTTCACCACCGAGCAAAAACCCTTTGGAGATATTGGCTGTAGCAGCACCTATGTGCGTGATTTGCTCCTTGAAAGACATGGCAGATTCATGGAGTTTGTCGTCTAACTTATCATCAGGCATTTTATCAATGGCTTCAAGGGTAAAAGCTTTGCTGTTTTCCCATTTGGCCAGAAACTCTTCCATGGTAGTTTGGGCGTGGCTACTCGCCATTCCAATAAGAAGAAAAAGAGCGGTCAGTAGAATGTTTGTTTTTTTCATTGTTTTTGGGTTTGGATAGAATCTAAAGTTCGGAAAATATTTTTGTATTTCTATGGGCTGTCAAACTATCCCAAGTTTATTATTAGAATGTTTACGTTAAAAATCCCCCTTTGTGCCTCCGCCGCGGCGGAGGGATTTTGTACTTTTAGGATTGGTGGTTTCGTTAATAACTTTCAATTGAGTCAGCCCATTTCAAATCAGCCATTCAGCCATAAATTCCCATTTCCGCTAATCCCACCTACAACAACCTCGAAAAACCACTATGGGCCTTTTCTTCATTGGGCCACTTTTTAAAATTGTTTTCTTTAATAACTTGGCTTAAAAAGCCAAAGGTTTCAGCCAGGGCTTGATGGTAAAGACCAATGATTAGCTCATTGTGCGAAAGCGTAGGGTAGAAAGAAGTACCTGCAAGAAATCCTTTAGAAAGCATCTGTTGGGTAAAGATGGTTCTTAACATTTCACTTTCAGGATGGTCAAAACTAAAGCTTGTCAAAGCAGGGAAGCCTTTGACTTGTAGGGGAAGGTTTTCACTAGCAGCAGTTGTTTGCAAGATACCCTGAATTTGTTGGCCAGAATGCTCAATTGCCTTTTGAATATCCAGTTTTTCCATTGCTGAAATAGTAGCCAATGCAGCCACTGACCCTAAACTCTCTGTCCAATAAGTGCTACTGATAAAGGATCGCTGAGCACCCTCCATGGCAGCCTTGGTTCCTATAACTGCCCCGATGGGATAACCATTCCCCAGCGCTTTGGCAAAAACAGCCATGTCGGGTTCAATGCCATACTTCAAATGCATGCCCCCAAAATGCAATCGCCAACCTACAGTAATCTCGTCCATGATCAGCACGATTCCATGTTTCTTGGTGATGGACCTGATGGCTTCCAAAAAGCCTGGTGTCGGATTCTCATACCTGCAAGGTTCCATAATCACTGCTGCCAGGTCCGGTTGTTGATCAATAATTTCCTGAAAGGCCTCCAGGTCATTGTATTTGAACGGGAAGCTGGTATTTCTCAGTGCACCAGGAACACCATCGGGGCTTAAACCGGGTAATAAATGGCCTTTGAGGGCATCATTTTCTCCCAGATTTGCGGCCAAATACCAGTCCTGCCAGCCATGGTAACCACAAAGGGCGATTTTATCCCTGCCAGTAGTTGCTCTCGCGATTCTTACTGCCACTGCGCAAGCTTCTCCACCGCCTCTGACAAACCTGGCTTGTTCTGCCCAAGGATGAATCTCACAGAGTTTGTCCGCCAATGCTACCTCCTCAGGAGGGTTGAGGGAACACATATTCCCCAGGTTTACTTTTTTAATTATGGCCTTGTTTATTTCTGGGTGGGCATAACCCAAAATACAAGAACCCACAGCATTGGTGGAGAAGTCATAAAAGTGTTTCCCATCCAAATCCCAAATCTCACATCCTGAAGCTTTTTTGAAATAGGGAGGCCAATGATTGGGAGCCATGTTCTCTGGCCTTTTGCTCAGTAGCTGGGTACCTCCGGGGATTCTGGTTTTTGCATATTTGTAATAAGCTTGATTAGTTGTTGGCGAATGCTCATTTAGCCCGAGTAAATGCATGGCATTTCCCCAAAAAATCAAATCTAAATCAGCCTTATCCAAACCAAAATAATTGGCGGCTTCCTTCAAGGCGTTGAGGGACTCTAAACCTACCAAGGTAGGTTTGCCCCATGCTTGGTCCCAATTGCAATTGTTTTCATCCAACCAAATAAAACCATTGCCTATGCTTACACATTTTCCTCGGATTTGTGAGACCGGGAAGTCGGTACCGAACATTAATTTTTCCGGGCCGAAGTATTTCAATATGGGTAATATTGCCTGCATTTCGCAGATCCCTGACATGTCAAACCATATATTAGGAATGCTGTTCAGGTATTTTGCCCCTTCAGCGTGCAAGGCATGAAAACTCCTCCCACAATGCGCCAAAATCAGTTTTACTTTGGGGTATTTCAAGCAGAGTCTTTGAATGTCTTCGCAGTTTTTAGGATCAAGCAAGGCCTTGTCTTTCATGATATGCAACATGATTACTGCTCCGTGTTCATGCGCCGTAGCCCAGATGGGTTCCGGTAAAAAACCCGTTATGCCCGATTGAGAAGTTGGGGTTTCGGTGCTGTACACATGATAGGGTTTGAAACCGACCACTTTAGAATTTGAAAGGCCCAGTTCCAATTCCTTTTGGGAGGTTTCCGGTTTCACCAGCATCAACCCTCTGGATAAGGTTGATTTATCAAGTTCCTCAAACAGGAATTGATTGGCAGCGGATAAATTAACTTTGGGCAAGGGGGCAGGGAAAAACAAGCCGCCCAGTAAGGAGGTTTTCGGAAGCAATTGTTGGGTATAATCTTTCCACTGTTTATGACCAGCGATCTCTGGCCCACTGTTCCAAAAGCTGTTTTCAGGAGCATTTAGGTCTGCTTTTCTATACCAGTGGGCATGAATATCATAGAATTTTTCCGGTAAAAAGGAAGCCATTGCTTCTATTGCAGACAGGTCTTCAGGACGCAATTGCCAGAGTTTATTGTTTTTCGATTTTTTCATAAATGAATGCTCACTCATAAATTAATTCTATTGAACAATTTTAAATCAAAACAGGCGAAAGGCAACGTTATAAAGTAGAATTAGTGCCGGAAACCTTCATGTGGTAGGTGTTAAAGAACTATTGCTTACCAATACCAGTAAACCAGTTATTTACTTTGGTCAATAATTTTCTCACTTCTTTTCTGCATGGTTTCCTGATTTCCTAAAAATTTATGGTCAATATAACTGAAAACGATACCTGCCACTATGCCTGAAAAAAGAGATGCAGGCGTGATAAAGAGTACTTCTATTCCCATAAATTTAAAGAAGGCCACCGCAATGGCCACTGCAATACTTATCAATCCACCAATCAATACGCCTCTAGCTGTAGCAAAAGGGATAAATAGCGCCATAAAAAACAACACAAAAAGTGGGGAAACAAAAAGATTTACCACCTTGACAATAACATCATACAGATTGCCTTCTACCCTGCTAATCAAGAGACTTAGGGCAAGGGTGAAAATACCAACAAAAAGAGATAGAATTCTAATCCTTTTGAGTTGATTAACTTTTTTAGGTTTTGCTTTCCTTGAAAATCTTTTGAAGAGGTCTTCAGAAATCACAGAGGAGGTAGCACTGAGTCCTGAAGATAAACTGGACATAGCAGCAGCTAATATTCCTGCAGCTACCAATCCGGAAATCCCAATGGGAAGTCCTACCAAAATGAATTTTGGAAACAAAATGTCTGCATCGGTAGCTACTGACTCTCCTGCAGCAAGAAACTGGGGATTATCCAAGAAGTAGGCCAGCACAGCAAGTCCAACGAGCCCCAAAAGAAATTGTGCTACAAATGAGGTGATCAATGAGACGGCAAAGGTTTTTCTTGCGGTTTGAATATTTTCCGTAGCGAGAAAACGCTGAATGGACATCTGATCAGAACCTGATGAAGCCACATACCAAATGACGGTCATCAGTAAGGCATTGCCTATACTCAGCCGCTCCCTGGCATCTATACCCCATTTGTATTCACCCCAGTGATCCAACCAATGTGTGGGTATCCATGATGTAGCGGATCCAAAATAAATGCTTATCAAGACCAGAGTAAGGAAGGCACCTCCCAGCAAAACACAGGATTGAATCACATCTGTGAAGACCACGGCTTTTAAGCCGCCCATGGTGGTGTAAATAATGGTTACCCCGATTAAGATAATACTAATCCATAAGATGTTTGAGGTGCTGTCCTCAAAGCCAAAAATGGAAATAATGGCTGTATTCACCGTAATGAAAATTATGGTGCCCATCCAAAGAAAACGCAAAGACAAAAACAGAAATGTAGCCAATAACCTTATGCTGACACCCAAATTGATTTCCAAAATCTCATAGGCAGAAGTCACCTTTAATTTCATAAATCGAGGAATGAGGAACCAACCTACGATATAATAAATTAAAGGGAAAGCCAAAACTCCAGAAAAGATAACCGGCCCGTATTTGATCATCTCACCGGGGTAAGAAAGATAACTCAAAGAACTGAGCAGGGTGGCAAACAAGGATAAACCCACGGCCACCGGGTTCATTTTTCCACCTCCCAATAAGAAATCTTTTTCGTTTTTGTTCTTTTTAGAGAAAATATAGCCAATAAGCATCATTCCCAGCATATACACAAGTACAATTACCCAATCAAAGGTGGACAATTGGTGGGTAGTTTGCTCCATATGAAGCAAGGCAAAGGCAGCGGTTGCCATCACATCTGCATTTGATGCAGCGTCCTGTTCATTGACTTCATTTTTTATTGGAGCGTCATTGCGGAGCATGCCAAGCAATAGAGGTTGGTGCTCCCAGTCTCCTTTGTGAGAAATAGCCAAGGCCAAGGCCATTCTATCCCCCTTTTTTTCACTGTGCTGCAATTCCAAAATTTGCGTTTCAATTGCTTTATAAGCCGCTGAATTTTGATTTTCTGTACCTGCCCAATAATATGCCGCTGTCAATAAATGAACCTTTGCGATAGAATTGTCAGGTTCATCAAGGGCTAATGATGCCAGTTTTTTCCAGCTTTCTTCAGGGATTTTCCCTTCCATTTTCAAGGCATAAGCAGCCTGTAGTCTAGGTATTTCTTCCGGAATGCCTGATATTAAGGCTTCAAACAATGGGTTGTTGTCATTTTCTTCTCCCTGCAAGCTTGCCCAAAGGGTATATACCCATAAACTTCCTTTTTCTCCCTTGAGAATTTCCTCAGTAGTAGCTTTCGCTAATGTACTAACGGGAACGCCGAGTTTAGCCAAGGTTTCAGCTGCATGAATTCTGTCTGTAGCTTGGGGATCATTATAAACCGCCAAAATATTGTCAATATACTGTTGTCTTTCCTGCTTCGTGGGGGCAGATTTAGCGAGTACCCTCCAAATGCCTATCCTATATGGTGGAAGTTCCCCAAATTTATCAAGCTGCTCTAAAAATGTTTCATATACTCCCTCGGGATCGCCTACTTGTAATTTGTATTCGGCAGCATGAACTTTCACCCATTGTTCTTCCTCATGCATCACCTTGTCAAGTACCTCATAAGCCAAAGTTTTGTCTTCAGCCATTAGACGATTGCTCTTTTCACCACAGGAGGTGAAAGCAATAGAAATGAAGCATATCAAACCAAGTAAGGAGAAGTTTTTGAAGGGGAAATTCATTGATTATTTATTTAATGAGGCTAAATAAGCTTTTTTTGCATCGAGGTCTTCTTTGGCAGAAGCGCCAAAATAGATCAAGCCTAAGGCTTTTCTACTATTATAATTGCTACGATTTGGAGCAGCTCTATGGATGGTAAGGGCGTGGTGAAGCAAAAGGTCTCCCGGTTTAGTTGGCATGAAAACTTCATTTTCTAAATCTGAAGGAGTTCCAAAGTCCTGAATTTGCTGAGAAAACCCCAAGGTTTCGGATTTGCTATGCGCTCTTAGGCCATTTAAATGAGAGCCTTTAACATAGCTTACCCAGCCATTTTCTTCATTTACTTTTTCCAATGAGAGCCAGAAAGTTACCGCAGACATGGGGTTTAACATAAAATAATATCCGTCTTGATGTGGAGGTGTAGCCTTACCTATTTTTGCAGGTTTGTTGAAGTATTCCACTGTTTTCCCCAGCACCGGCTCAGCAAGAATTTGTTCAGCCATGGCCGAGAATTTACTTTCCAATAGCATATGTTCAAAAAATGAGTCATAGACTTGAAGGTCCTGTATCATTTTCAATCCTTTTTTATTTTCAGGATCTTCAAATTTGTAATGCTTTGCAGGGATCTTGGTTAAGCCTGTGGCTACAATTTCATTAATTTTTGAATGTATGGCATCAATTTCTGCATTGCTTAGAAAGCTTGGACAGTACAGGTAACCTTCTCTATCAAATTTATCCTTGTTTAGTTGTTCGGTCATGGAATTTTGAGGTTGATGAGCTTAATTTATGACCCTTCATTAGGGTTTTTAAATGGATATTTATCCATAAGAGCTTTAATTTTCTTACTAAAAATTAAAAAATCCTCTTCCCTATTTAGCATTTCACTTTCGGAATAGGAATAAAATCCCTCACACTTGTCCATGCCTAATTTGCCTGCTTTTATCTTCTCATCTAATAATTTTGAGCTTGTTTTATCGTTTGAAAGTTCCGGGTTAAGGTCTTTCATCACCAAACCATAAATATATGTTCCCATTAAATCCATGTACCTGAAGTTGCCCGAAAAAGGCAGATAATAGCCGGGATCATTTCGACAAGCCCTGTCGATATCTATTGGTTCAGCATAACCTTTGTCTATCAAGTGAAAAGATTCTCTGGCCATTGCTGCCAGCAGTCTGCTTCTAATTCCCTTTCCCTTGCTTAGCAAATAAGGATCTTTGTCCCAATAGGTCTTCGCCAATTTCATTATTTCTCTTACAGGCTCAGCCTTTGTCTTTTCGTTGGTAATGATTTCTAGAAATAAAGTTTGGTGTGCAGGGTACACCCAGTTGAGGCCTATTAGTCGCTCAGGGTTTGGGAAACCTTCTTGTAAATCTGTTAAAGTATAGCTTTCAGAATTGACACCTACTAGCGCGTTTTTTGAGGCTAGACCGGATATTTCCCCTAAAAGCGCTCTTTTTAACGTTTTGTTTTCCGGGCAATGAATGATTACCAGGTCAGCATTTGGTAAGGAGCTATAGTTTGGGTCTATGCTAATATTGTTTTGTGCTTCCATAGTCTTTGACAAGAGGCTGTTAGACAATGGATATTCGGAAAGAGAAACCTTATGTCCGGAATTGCCCAAACATATGGCAATTCCGGATAGGTTTTTTCCTTCACCCACCAAGAAGATGTTAATTTCGGAAGGGGTCATTTTATTTTTCATTCATTTTTAATAGTACTCTCTCAACACTTTTTAAAGCATATTGAATGTCTTCTTCGGTATGTACAGCCGAAAGGTACCAAAGTCCCCTTCCTATGACACGCACACCGTCGTCATGCAAACCTGAAATGAATTGCCCCAATTTGGCTTTGTTTAACTTCAAAACATCTCTAAATTCACTGAGAACTTCTCCATCAGAGAATCCTGTATGAATGATTGGGCCAATTCCGGAAACAATCATATTGTGTCCTGTTTTTTTGGCAAGTTCTTTCAATCCGTCTCGCAACTGATCCCCTAATTCGAACATTTTGGCATAAGGATCTTCCCTTTCGAGAACAGAAACCGTCGCCATGGCTGCGGCTACAGTCGGATTGGCCGTGTTCATGGTGCCGGCATGAATCACCCTTGCAGAGGAGATTTCCTCCATCCATTCTTTTTTACCAACGATGGCACTGATGGGATAGCCACTACCAATGGCCTTTGCAAAAATGGACATGTCCGGAGTAATGCCGAAATAGTTCTGGGCTCCCTTTAGCCCTATCCTAAAGCCTGTGATTACCTCATCAAAAATTAAGGCGATGTTATACGCATCACACAAATCCCTCAAACCCTGTAGAAATCCTTCTTTGGGAACAATACAGCCATTGTTACACATGATAGGCTCTGTAATAATCGCAGCAATTTCATGGTGGCTCTCCTCCAATTTGGCCTTAACCAAATCCAGGTCATTCCAAGGGAGCAAATGAAATTCATTGATAGCATCCGGTGGCAAACCCTGACTCCAAGGGTTTGGGGTGGGGGCTTTTCTTGGTCCCAAAGCTTCAGGAGATGGGGTGGAAATGCCAAAACATACGTTGTCTAACCAACCATGGTAATGCCCTTCAAACCTTAAAAATTTGCTTTTACCTGTTTTCGATCTGGCCACTCGAAATGCCGTTTGAACAGCTTCTGATCCATCCAAACAAAAACGCATCATTTCTGCAGAAGGGATCAATTCCTGAAGCTTCTCTGCCAATTCAAGCTCCATGATATGCTGTCCTGCAAACAATTGCCCTTTGGAAGAATAGTCATGAACGGCTTTCAGTACTTCGGGATGGGAATGGCCTAAAATCAAAGGACCTTGACTTAATGTGAAGTCTCTGTATTCATTTCCATCCACATCATAAATACGGGTGCCACTTCCATGACTGTAAAATAATGCGTGAGGGTGATTGTATTTTCTAAATTCTGAGGAAACACCTCCTGCCAATACATTTTTTGCTCTGGCCAGAAGGTCTCCGGATCTCTGGTATTTTTCTGTAGTCATTTTTCTATTGATTTAATTCCGGATATTGCGCTGCCAATTGGAAAATTTCTTGGTTAAAGCTTTTAAAGGCTTCTTCCCATGCTGCAGCTTCTTTTTTTGTATAGGTGTAAAATCCTTTGCCGTTATTTATTCCTTTACCTTTTTGTATAACAATTTTTTGCATGGTTGGCGGAACAGATGAAGAATTGTCTAGTTCTTTAAATAAATTGTCAAAAATCTCTTTGAAATCAGACAAGCCGAGTTGGTCCATTCTTTTAAAAAGCCCCATATAGGTAATCCATGATCCTGCATCATACCTGAAAGCTTTGTCGATATCGTCCATTGAGGCTTCCCCATTTTCTAAAATAGCAAACATTTCACGGTATACTGCATAAAGCATTCGGTTGGTGACAAATCCTCGAATATCTTTTTTAAGGTAGGTGGGTTCTTTTTTCCATGAATAGGAGAGGGAGAGTACCCATTCTGCAGTTTTTTCATCGGTCAAAGTTCCTTTGGTAACCTCCAAGAAACGGGTCATATAAGCCGGTTCTGCCCAGTGAATGCCAATAAATTGAGAAGGGTGTTTTACATTTTCTTGTAATTCACTGATTGGAATGGCTGAAGTGTTGGTGGCAATAATGGTGGAAGGTGCTGTATGTTGATTGATTTTCTTGTAAACCTCAGTTTTTACGGAAATGATCTCTGTCACACATTCCTGCACCAAACTGCAATGTATTAGTTTATTATAATCTTCCGAAAGATGGAGCTGTCCCAGATAATGGCTAACAGGCTCTTTTAATAGTCCTGCTTCAGCTGCATGATTCAATTGGCTCTCTATTCGATCTAAAGCGCCATCCATGTCTGCCGGAACTGGAGCAATGCCGATTACTTTGTGTCCACTTACCAGGAGGGAGACCAATATGCTGGTGCCCATTAATCCTAAACCTACTACACCTATTTCCAAGGATGAAAAATCGTTATTCTCTTTCAATGATATATGCTGGGTTGTTATAAAATTGCCTATTTGGACCTATTTTCAAGGCTATAAATTCAATAGACATGTTTTTGGTCAAATTTATTGTTGATCTGATTCATTTGCTATTAATATTATGTGGAAAAGTGATACTATTTTTTATTCCACTGAATTATTCATGGTTCTTTTATTAACTATCAAGTCTGGGGTGTATTTTTGCCCTATATTAAGGGAGAAATCTGAACTTACCTCAGCTTGGATGGAATTGTAGCCTATTATTCAGCCTGAGCGCAAAAAAAACCTGAATTTGGTTTTGAATAACCATGTGAAATTCGGGATTTTACTTGTATTTAAAGACTATAGTAGGAATTATTTTTAAAAAATAGCTTTAAGAAAATGAAGGTGCTGATTTTTCTGGTCAAAAAGTGGGAGGGGGAAATAAATAAATTGTTGGATAAGGTAAAAAAAAACCCGGTAAAAACTTACCGAGCATGATGCTGTCTAAGACTGTTATTCTGAAAATAATAACTTTTTAAGTTTTTCCTTGCTTTCACCTGTTTTTTGCTGCAGTCTACCTAGAAGTTGGTCTTCCTGACCCTCAGCATAAGCCAAATCATCATCGGTAAGTTCACCGTATTCTTCTTTAAGCTTACCTTTCAATTCGTTCCAATTTCCTTTTAATTCTAAATTAGATGCCATAGTATTTTTATTTTATTTATTATAGATTATTATTTAATGTTATTGATCTATTTTGTGCAATATCCATACCAAGTTGTAAATGAGAGATTACAATTTCTCTTTAGCGTTCTTCTAAACTACTTTTGCCTATGGTCTCAAGTAGTTTGTTGTTACCTTTGTAAGGAAAAAGAAAAGGGGCGTTTGAATAGATTGTAGGGAAGTCTTCGGCAGGACAAAATCTCATTTAATGACAAGCAAAGATTGGGGCAGGGTTTTTTGGGGTGGAGAGATAGGAGTAGTAAATTAAAAACAACCGCACCATTCCCTTTTAGTTTTTGTTTCAGCAGTTGGTTAAAGTTAATTTAGTAGTAGATGATAAAGAACAAAATATTTTTGATTGGTTTGATTGGCCTTATGGCCTTTTCCTGTGCTTCAAATGAAGACAAAAAGGGAAGGTTTTTGTTGAAGGGCAACAATGAATTAAAGGAAGGGAATTATAAGGGGGCAATTACTTATTATGATGAAGCACTGGCTATAGATTCCGAGTTTAAAGATGCATTTTACAACCGGGGTATGGCCAAGCATCAACAAGCAAAATATGTGGAGGCCATTGCTGATTATTCTCAAGCCATTAATATAGACAACGGTTATGTGCCGGCATTACAACAAAGAGCCATTGCCCATCTTGATTTTGGAGAAAACTATAAAGCTTTAGAAGATACTGAAACCTTGCTTAAAATAAATAAGGAAGATGGACAAGCCTATTTTATAAAGGGGCTGGTTCATGCTGCCATGAAGTCTTATGAGGAAGCACTGAAAGCTTTTAAGGAAGCCATTGCAATTAATCCTGAAAATGCCGAATTATACATCAATAGTGCTACAATCTATTACTATATGGGACAACTTGATGCTGCAATTTTAGATCTTGAGCAAGCCCAAAATTTAGATCCGGCTGAGAGCAAATTACACAACCTCTGGTCTTTGATTCACTTTGAAAATGGGGCTTACAACAAAGCACTTGAATCGGTGGAAAAAGCCATCCTTCTAGACAAAGACCAGTCTTACTATTACAACAATAGAGGACTTTACAAATTGTACCTTGACCGACCAGAAGAGGCATTGGAAGACATCAACTTAAGCCTGAAACAAAATAATAAGAATTATTACGCGATAAGAAACAAAGGAATTTATTATTTTAAAAAGGGGGAGATGGCTTTAGCCAGCAAGTTTTTAAATGAAGCATATCATGCTGATCCTGAAATGCCACTTCTCTCTGAATATTTGCCCCAATTAAATGGTAATTCCGATACAAATTGAACCAATAAAAGAGGCCAATAAAAACCAGGAATAGGTGTTTTTGACTAGGTTTGGGCTGTGTTGAAAATAGTAGGATAACCAGCTAACCGCATGTATAGGTTAGGGAAAAGGGAAGGCCACAATTTCCATTATAGCCTTCCGATTATTATGAACATGAGCTGGCAAGTAATGGCCAGAAAAAGTACTTTATCTAAGGGCCTTTTCTCTGCAGAAATACTTTCAAATCTATTCAACCAAAACTTTTGTCACAAGGTTTAAAGCTTCGTTTAGAATCAATCCTTTGCCCTTTATTAAACGTGAAATGGACCTGAATTTTGTCCTCAGTTTAGTTCCAATAGAAACTTTAATGTGTCGACTTTGTCAGCATAGTCATTGACCTCAGGGTCTTGAGCAGAACCAAGCGCAATACTGCCATCAAACCAGCCATCTTTAGAAACCAAGCATTGGATTTTATCCTCCAATCCGGTTAAACTTTCTTGAAGGTCGGCAAGGGATGCATAAATTTCAAAATAAATAACAGATATTGGAGATACCAGCTCTTTTGATTCTACCAAAAGCAGGTGTCCATTGTCATAGTGAGGTATACTATTGATAAGGTACTTGGATTTGTTGTATTCGTAATTGTTAAAGTATTTGTGGTGTTCCGACACTTCGTTTTCTTTCTCCATGGCTTTCATAAATGTTTGAATTTGAGAAGCATTGCTAAAAAACACCTTGGAGACATTTCTACAGCCGAGCCCATAATAAGTAAAAATGTCTTTGGCTAACAATTCTAAATCAGCTTCAGACTCTTCTCCGTTGAGAATGGCGACAGAGGTTCTGTTTTTTCTAATAATATGGGGGTATTTTCCGAAATAGTAGTCAAAGTACCTGGCAGAATTGTCACTTCCTGTAGCGATATAGGCATCCTTACCGCTAAGTCTTTCCTCAAAAGAAATATTCTCAGCAAGTTCATTGGATATGGACTTTAACTGATCCACCAGCCAAGGGATTAGGATATTGTCTGACGATCCCAATTTTACCCTTGCCTTGTGCCCGGCCACCAAAGTGCAAAGCAAGTCATGGAACCCAACACCGGGAATATTGCCGGCCATGATGATACCAATGTCTTTGGGAAGAGTGCTATTATCGAAGGAATAGGATTGAACCCAATTGGTCAGTTGCTGTTGATCGAGGTATCGGCAGATTCCCTCTAGGGCTTTTTCTGATTGACTGGGGGTAAACCAATTGTTGTAATTTTGCATTTTAGCATACAATTCAGCTTTTGACTCCTCGCTTAAATTTTGCAAGTGCTTACCTAATGAAGCTAGAATAGTTACTCTTTGATTTACATCCATAATTAAATAGTGGGTAAATGTATTATTTTATACCGTAGCGGTTGCTTAAATTTCTTTCAAATATAATTATAAAGAGGGAAAGGGAATGAATAAATGAATTCAAATAGTTAGTACAACAAATAATGTCTATGAGATATTTTTCGAAAGGAGAATCATTTTGCTTGTGAGATTGTGAATTGGTTAGTAGTTTTGCGTTCAATCAAAAATGAAGCACAATGGCAATAATGATAACAGACGAATGCATCAATTGTGGTGCATGTGAACCTGAATGCCCTAATACCGCCATTTATGAAGGGGGAATAGAATGGACATGGAGCGGTGGTACTGAGTTAGACCAGGTAAAACTTGAGGATGGCACAGTAGTAGATGGTGATGAAAGTCAAGAGCCTGTCTCTGATGAATTTTATTATATTGTTACTCAGAAATGTACAGAATGCACTGGTTTTCATGAGGAACCGCAATGCGCGGCAGTTTGTCCGGTAGATTGTTGCGTGGATGATCCGGACAATAGAGAGACTGAGGAGGAGCTAATTGCCAAAAAGAAATTCCTTCACGGAGAATAGTATTTAAGTACGATCAAAATCAAAATTTTGTAGTCAGAAAATTGTCTTTTCCAATAGGTATTTTGAAGAATATCCCATAATTTTAAGAAAAAAATTAGGAATAACTTGAATTTAATATTTGAATTGATTTAACTTGGCATTAAATTAATTTTTGAATAAATAATTAAATATTTGGATTGTGGAAGATAATAAAGATTACGAAAGAGATGAGATTTTCACCAAAAGGGTAAAGGCAGGTAAGAGAACCTATTTTTTTGATGTTAAAGCCACCCGTTCCAATGATTACTATTTGACCATTACTGAGAGCAAAAGGAAAATCAAGGATGACAATTTTTATTATGAGAAACACAAGATTTTCTTGTATAAGGAAGATTTTGCTAAGTTCGTAGATGCCCTACAGGAAGCTGTTGATCATGTAAAGAATGACCTGATGTCTGATTTTGACTTTTCTCAGTTTGATTCTGAACCGGAAACTACCCAAACAAATAGTGAAAATAACAATAAGTTTGGTGAAGATTTAAAGTGGGATTAATCCCTTTCTGTTCTACCTAGAACGGCTTAGGACATTAAGACCAACAAAATATACCAATCGAACCTTGCAAATGTTTTTCTTCAATTAGAAGAATGCATGATACAGGGTTCGATTTTTTTGTTATTTTTGAGCCATGCTAAAGGTAATTTTAACAGCTATTGTTGCCACCCTTCTAGTCTTTGTATTAGGATGGTATTTTTCTAACATAAGCCTGTATTTTATATTTTCATTGGTCATTGCAGCGGCGCTTAGGCCCTTAACCAATAAGATCAATAACCTTTTTATCATGGGGCAACATATTCCCCGTGCCATGGCTATTTTGATTTCTTTTATGGCCATTATTTCTGTGGTGTTTTTCTTGGTTTTGCTATTTATCCCTTTGTTTCGCTCTCAGGTAGAATTGTTGAAGGATTTGGATGTCAATTATCTTTATGATCAAATTCAAAGACCGATAGAAAATCTGGAAGCTATCTTGATTCAATTAAATCTAATTGATAATGAGCCGGGGTATTTGATACAGCAAGTTAAGGACAGCTTGATTGATAGAATCAATGAGATGAACTTTCAGGGCTTTATCAATGGGGTAATCTCTACTACAAGCAGCTTCTTTATAAGTATTTTGGCTATAGGTTTTATCACCTTTTTCCTACTTCTGGAGAATGGTCTATTGCGAAGAAATCTATTGAATTTCATTCCGAACAAATACTTTGAACTGTCTGTGGCTACTTTTCATAAGGTGGAAAGGTTGCTGTCCAATTATTTGATTGGCTTGTTAATTCAAATGTCGGTGATTTTCACCATTGCCTCTGTGGGTTTGACCATAGGTAATATTCAGTACGCCATGACAATTGCGGTATTTGCTGCTGTGGCGAATTTAATCCCCTATGCAGGCCCATTATTGGGTGCTACTTTTGGTGTTTTGGTAGGCTTGTCTACGGGAGACTTTAATACTGCCAATGAAGTATATTTCTTTTTATTCAAGATATTGACTGTTTTCTCTGTGGTACAGATTTGTGATAATGTGGTTTTACAGCCATTTATTTTTTCGAAATCGGTAAAAGCACATCCTCTTGAAATATTTGTTATTATCTTTGTGGGGGCAAAAATTGCCGGTGTATTGGGTATGATTTTCGCCATACCGGTTTATACTATATTTAGGGTTTCTATAAAGGAATTTTACAGAGGGTATAGAGAATACAGAATATTTAGAATAGATAAGATTTAATATTAATGGGACTCAAATGCGGAATTGTTGGCTTGCCTAATGTAGGTAAGTCAACTTTATTTAATGCCTTGTCAAGTGCCAAGGCAGAAGCAGCAAATTTTCCTTTTTGTACCATCGAGCCCAATGTAGGGGTAGTGACGGTGCCGGATAAGCGATTACAAATTTTGGAAGGCCTGGTAAATCCACAAAAAGTGGTTCCTACAGTGATCGAGTTTGTAGATATAGCCGGATTAGTAAAAGGAGCAAGCAAGGGAGAAGGCTTAGGAAATAAATTTTTAGGAAATATCAGAGAGGTTGATGCTGTGATACATGTCATCAGGTGCTTTGATGATCCCAATGTAGTGCACGTAGCCGGAGGGGTAGATCCTATTTTTGATAAGGAGGTAATCGATACCGAATTACAATTGAAAGACATCGAATCAGTAGATAAAAAGTTGCTGAGGATAGAGAAGGTGGCAAAAAGTGGTGATGCCAAAGCTAAAAAGGCCATTGAAAGCTTAAATAAGTTTAAAGAAGCATTAAAAGAAGGGAAGAATGCCCGTGTAGTAGATGCTGATGAGGATGATTTGGAAGCTATTGCTGATATTCATTTATTGACGATCAAGCCTGTATTGTATGTGGCCAATGTAGATGAAGATAGCATCAAGGAGGGAAATGAGTATGTAGAGAAGCTCAAGGCAGAAGTAAGCCAGGAAAACGCAGAGGTAGTCATTTTATGTGCGGCCTTGGAGGAGCAGATAGCTGAATTTGAAGATCCTGAAGAAAAAGAAATGTTCTTGGGAGAATACGGCCTTGAGGAAAGTGGATTGAATCGATTGATAGCAGCCGGGTACAAACTACTAAACCTTATTACCTATTTTACTGCCGGCGTTCAGGAGGTAAGAGCTTGGACAATTACCAATGGCTGGAAGGCTCCCGCAGCAGCAGGTGTAATTCATACTGATTTTGAGAAAGGGTTTATCAAAGCAGAGGTGATTAAACTTAAAGATTTTGAAACGTACAAAACGGAGGCAATTTGCCGTGAAAACGGGAAAATTGCAGTTGAAGGTAAAGAATATGTAGTTTGTGACGGAGATATCATGCATTTTAGGTTCAATGTGTAAATAAATTAAAATATTATTATTAAGTTTGTTGCAACTTATTTACTCAACTCTCAGTTAGTTCAGGTAGTATGATGAAATAAAATTTTTGTTTAACTTTTCATTTTTAAAGTCGTGAGAATTAGATTAATATTTTCCTTAAAGAACAAAGGTGCTTACTTACCCTTTCACCATCAGTACATCTTAGCTCAGTTTCTAAAAGGCCTGATCGTAAAAGGAGGCCAGGAAGAATTTTTTAACTACAATTACTTTAACTTTTCCGGGCTAAAAGGCCAAACAAAAGTTAGTAGAAGTGGGTTGCATTATTATTCCAGTTTGGTTACTCTAGTGGTTTCAGCGCCTGATGAACCTTTTATAGATTATCTATTAAAGCAGGTTTTTAAAACCCCAAAAATTGAATTGGGGAATTTAATATTGTCGCCAGAGTATACTGAAAAAGAAATTGAGCCACCATTAGAAACATCCAACAAGTTTGTATGTATCTCCCCTTTGGTTTTACTTACTCCCACATTTGATGATGAGTCAGGTAAAAGATTTATAAATCCTGATACGGATGAGTTTTCTGATCTTTTGTATGAGTCTACACTCACAAGGATGGAGAAATCGGGTTGGTACAACCAAGAACAAATGGAGTCTTTCTATAAATTTCAAGTCGTTCCTGATATGGTTTACGTTAACAAACTTCGGGAACAACAAAAGAAGTTTGCTAGAATCTACTCTGTCTATGATATGGATGTGAAATATGAAGTCAGAGGCTATACCTTGCCTTTTACTTTGTATGCTGCTAGTGAAGTGCAGGAGTTTGTATTCAAGTGCGGACTGGGGGCTTTTACCCACAAAGGGTTTGGGATGCTGGATTTAGCCAATAATATGCCAAGCCAACGTACTGAACCATACAAATTTAAAAGAGAAGGATTTGTACCTTACAGAGCCCAAGGGCATGAACCACGTAAAAACGACGAAAGAGCGGAAGGTGGAGATAGCAAATCTGAAGAAGAAAACAATTAATAGAAAATACCCGGGAGAAATCACCGGGTATTTTTTTGCCTAAGTCCGGAAGTTTTAGCATTCTGTTGAACCTGTCAATCAATTATTCAACTAATAGAAGTGGCGAATTGATGAGCATGAACTGGAGTAATTTTGGCTTAATAGGGTGTTTAGCATCAAGTCTTTTTAGATAGGCTGTAATGCTTTTCGATCAAAAGACCCTAGCTAGTCGGAAGTTTGCAAGGTCTGCCTAAATAATTGTGCTCCAAGGCCTACCTTCTATGAGGGCTCTCCGGTAAATAACTTTAAAACCTCCTCTTATTGGGGTTGATTACTGTATAGCCGATCAATTCGTCATACCTTGACCCCATGGCTCGGTAATAGAAAAATATTTCATATTCATTTTCCGTCTGGAAATGATTGTCTTCAAATGCTGCCATTTCCCAGCCATCCGGACTCTTAAGGCCATATTGATAGTCATACCATCCCTGCTTTAAAAATAAACTGGCTTGGTACAGTCCTCTTTTCTTGTTGTAGACCATCTTTGCTTCAGGATCTTTTCCCCAGTTGGTTAATGCCCCCAACACATAAGGTGGAGAAGGTAATTCAGGTGATTCAAAGTTTAGGTTCAAAAGTACATATTCACTCTCCAATAGGTGATTTTGACGCTCCATATTGAAAACCCCATATTGTCCGTTCAGATCCAGGTATTCAAGGTAAGCAAGGGCCTTTCTTTCTTTGTCTATGGCTGCTTCTGCAAAAACGACGTCCTCCTCCATGCTAACACTTGAAATGTTACGTCCTCTGGTACGTACAAAGCGCAAATCAACAAAGCGAAACTCATTGCCTGCCTGAAAAGTGTTGGAACCATCAAATAGTTGGTATTGCAATTGTTTGATATCATCCCTAATATTGGTAAACTTCAGGCCATAAATGGCATTGTCCCATCGCTGATTTTGACGGATGACTATCAGGGTATTGTTCAATGGGTCAATTAATTCACGTTGACCGTAACCAACATTGATATTGATTTGTTGACTTGTTCTGCGGTCTTCATTCAAGCTGGGAGGAACGACCTCAGCACCTATACCTACTTGATTTTGGTAAACCATAAATCTTTTGGTGAAGATTACGTCTTCCTCATTTCTTCCTCTGTAAACTTTTAAAAGGTAATTTCCGGATCTTTTAACACTTGGTACTTCGAAGGTATAGTGGATATAGGGAATCCTTGTATTGATCCCATAATCATAGGTGTTGATGTTGAATTCATTGAATTGGCTTAGAAAATCCGGATCCTTAAGACCTGAAGTGGTCCAGTCGGCATTGCAGTGAATAATTTTGGCCAGATAGCGATCCGTCTCAAATGCAATATCATCAAAATGCAGTTCCAAAGGAGTAGCCCCACCAAGAGGAATGACAGGGGCTGTCATTTGCGCCGAAAATTCTGTGCCTGCCGGGTAGAGCTGTACCGTCCTAATGTTTTCATCATACACCCGGTTTTCATGGATTTCTTGAGCCGATAGAGGCTCCATTGCAAACAGAATAAATACTATTACAAGTTTAATCAATGGATGTTTCATTGGTCTCGATTAGGTTAATTGACAGTGATTTCCGTATGAGGCTAAATTAATCCAAAAGAAAATTCAAGGGCTAGTTCCTACCAAGTGTTCAAGTACTTTAACCTTAATTCTGCAAACTTTCTATTTGTTCCGCCAGGTCTTCCCACTTTTGGTTGAGCGCATTTTCTTCTTTTTGGATTTTATGGTAAACTTCATTAAGCTGCTGCATCTTTGCCTCATCTTCATAAACGGAAGGTTGAGCCAGTTGATGCTCCATATCCGTTTTTTTCTTTTCCAGCGCAGTGATTTGTTGCTCAATACTTTCTAAATTCTTTTCTTTTTCTTTTATGGCCTTTTTATGGGCATGATCCTCCTGTTTGCTTGCTGAACTTTTTGGTGCAGGCTTAGGAGCTTTTTTTACAATGTTTTGCGGTTTGGCTACCTTTTCTACTTGATTTTCTCTCCAGTAAACGTATTCATCGTAGGTTCCGGGGTATTCCTTTATTTGCTCATCCTCAATGTACCAAATCTTATTGGCTACACCTTTGATAAACAAACGGTCGTGAGAAACGGTGACAAAAGTTCCTTCATATTGCTGTAAGGCTTGTATCAAAATGTTTACTGATTGAATGTCAAGGTGGTTGGTAGGTTCATCCAGCAACAGAAAGTTGGCTTCAGAAATCAGGGTTTTGGCCAAGGCTACCCTGGATTTTTCACCACCGGAAAGTACTTTTATTTTCTTAAAAACATCATCATTTGTAAACAAGAAACAACCCAATACATTCCGTAGCTCTGTTTCAGATTTCCTGCTTCCTGCCTGCATCATTTCTTGCAGGATTTCATTGTTGATGCCCAAGGCCTCTAACTGGTGCTGGGCAAAGAAGGATTTAATAAGGTTATATCCTTCTTCTCTTTTCCCTTGTATGGGCTCTGATCCATCAATAATTCTTAAAACAGTGGATTTCCCTTTACCGTTGGCACCAATAAGTGCGATCTTATCTCCTCTTTCAATACGGGCAGTGGTGTTTTTAAGAATTTGCAGGTCTCCAAAAGATTTGGATACATTTTCTAAAGTAATTACATCACGTCCGGACTTTTGAGAAAAAGTAAATTTAAAATTAACAGCTACTTCATCTTTTTCTACCTGAGAAATTTTTTCCATTCTGTCCAAGGCCTTGACCCTAGATTGTACCTGATTGGATTTGGTAGCTTTGGCCCGGAAACGCTCGATGAAACGCTCCGTTTGCTTGATCATTTGCTGTTGATTCTCATAAGCATTCTGCTGGATTTCCTCCCTTTCCACTTTCTCCTTCTTGTAAAAAGCGTAATTTCCGGCATAGCTGGTAAGGTTTCCCCGAGAAACTTCTACAGTGGTTTCAGTGCCATTGTTCAAAAAAGTCTGATCATGAGATACCACGATTACCGCTCCCTCGTAAGATTTAAGGTAGTTTTCCACCCACTGAATGGAAGGTAAATCCAAGTGGTTGGTAGGCTCATCAAGCATCAGTAAAGATGGCTTTTCTAAAAGTAGCTTGGCCAACATCACCCGCATTCTCCAGCCTCCGGAGAAGGTCTTCAGTGGTCGACTTAGGTCAGCAGTTTTAAAACCAATACCTTCCAGAACTTCTTCTGCTTTGGCTTTGATGGTATATCCTTCCAAGGCTTCAAACCTTTCCTGAAGATTGGCGAGTTTCTGAATGATTTCATCAGAATAGTCTGTTTCCATCGCTTTAAGCACCTTGTCAATCTCGTCTTGAAGTGACAAGGTCTCTTTAAATGCTTCCAGGGCCACATCCAGTATGCTGTCCTCAGATTGATAGGACAATAAATCTTGGTTAAGAAAGCCTATGCTACAGTCTTTGGACTTTTGGATTTCTCCAGAGCTGGGTTGAAGGTCGCCGTAGATGATCTTTAAAAGCGTAGACTTGCCTGTACCATTGAGCCCTACCAAGCCAATTTTATCCTTTGGTTTGATGTGTAGGGAGGCATTTTCATAAAGGGGACGGCCCCCAATATAGTAAGAGAGATTGTTGATGGATAACATGCCGCAAAATTAAGAAAACTATGCGGTATATGGCAGCATTAGAAAAAGGAATTCAATAAAGTAGCGATTTTTCCTCTTTTTACCCCAATAGGTCCACCTTAAACTCAGCTTTGTGAAGGCCTTGTGGCCTCAACTTTTCGATCCCCAATTTATTTTCCAGGCTCCCATCATGATCTGTGGTGGCGGCAATCCCATTCCAAGGTTCTAGACAAACGAATTTTGCGTCTTTTTCTTTGGTCCATATACCCAGCCATTTAAAGTCTGAAAACTCCATGGCAAAACCTTTGCCTGTTTTTTGACTGCAAACGCTAATAGAGGTAATCGGGTCTACATCTAAAATCAAGGCATCATTTTCAAACAGCTTATAATCCAAGGCTATTTTCCCGGCATCTAATGCCAATGTCTTTTTATGCGAAGAGATCAGCCCATCTTCTAAGGTGTACAGGGGAAGCTTGTTAATCTCCTTTTGACCAAAATCTATCAGGTAATCTGAAAAAAATTCCTTCTCAGGTTCCAGTGGACAGGCAAAACCGGGATGCGCACCAATGCTAAAAAGTAGGGTTTCATTGTCCGAAGGGTTGCGAACACTATAAGTTACATCCATGCCATTTTCACTAAGGCTATACTGAATAGAAAGTTCAAAATCAAAAGGATAAACTTTTTTGCTGAGATCGTCAGCCTTAAGTACCATGGTAAGTTTCTGTTCGGTTTTTTCAATCAATTCAAAATTTCGATCCCGGGCAAAACCATGTTGGCCCATGGTATAGGTTTCGCCATTATGGAAGTATTGGTTGTCTTTTAATTTGCCAACTATTGGAAACAATACGGGGGCATGGCGGCCCCATACCTTTGGATTTGCTTGCCAAAGGAATTCCAGTCCATTTTTTTTGAGCGAAATACATTCTGCGCCCATGGTAGAAATTTGGGCTTCTAGCTGACCAAAAGATAAACGATGAATACTAGGGGAAGACATGATTGAAGGGTTGAAAAAGGTGAATAAAAGTGAAATTAATAATAAAATGACATCAAAAAAAAACCTTTCCAAAATTCTGGAAAGGTTTAGTGCGCACGAGAAGATTCGAACTTCCACACCCGAAGGCACCACCCCCTCAAGATGGCGTGTCTACCAATTCCACCACGTGCGCAGATGGGAAGTGCAAAAGTAGAAGATAATTTCAGCAGTGCAAACAAAAATGATTACAAATTATTTGAGAAGGTAAAGAGTGGAGAAAATAATGGAAATAGAAATCAGGACCTATTAATCTGCAGCAATTAGTGGTTCAGTAAGCGTAGGTGACAAAAATTAAAAAATATACTCCATCTTAATGTCACAGCGGTCGTAAGTTCCGCATTCCATGGGAATTTCCTTAAACCCCATTTTTCGGTAAAGGGCTATTGCAGGAGCTAATAGACTGTTGCTGTACAAAATCACCTTATCGGCGCCCTGTGCTTTGGCCCATTCCAGTGCGGCTTCTCCTAGGTGAAAACCAATGTTTTTGCCTTGGGCTTTGGGTGATACACCCATTTTAATTAATTCGTACTGAGCTTCATTTATTTTTTTCAAAGCCACTGTCCCTACAATTTCCTTGTCCCATTCGGCAAACAACACTTCTCCACCATGATCTCGGATGGTTTCCTGTGGTTTTTGTAGTTGAGCAATATCAAAAGCCTCCATGGCAAAATATTTCTCTATCCATTCCCGATTGATGGAAAGGAAATAAGGAGCCAATTCGGGTGTGTAAAGATGGATATTGATTTTTTCCATCTTTAAAAATAGGGATGTTGGTAAAAAGAAGAAAGTGTTTGGCCGGAAAATTAAAAACCCAAATTATATTGTTTACCCGGCTGATCCATGGCTTCCATTTGTAGCAGCTTAAGTTTTCTCCACAGCCCTCCGGCATAGCCGGTCAACTCTCCCGTACTGGCAATGATCCTGTGACACGGAATAACAATCAATAGTGGGTTGGTGCCATTGGCTGCACCTACAGCACGGGCAGCGGTAGGCTTAGAAAGGGCATTGGCAATGTCTTGGTAAGAAGCCGTTTGTCCAAAAGGAATCTTATTTACTTCCATCCAAACCTTTTTTTGGAATGTGCTGCCTCCAATGGCTACCGGAATATCAAAAATCCGGAGGTCTCCATCGAAATAACGATTCAATTGACTGATGATGTCTAGGAAAAACAAGTTGTTTATTCTCTCTGTTACAGGATCTTCTGTAAAACTACAGGACAGCAAAAAACCATCTGCAGCGACAAGTCTGATATTTCCTAAGGGCGACGTAATGACTACTGTTTCTTTCATATCCTCTACAATTTTAAAACCAACAAAAGGTTTAAACGCTATTCATTCAGTATTACTGCTGACGCTTCAATGAAATATACTATTATTCAATTCTTTTAGCCTGGAATAGGCATTTGTCAATTTGCTACTCTATGCTCCGCCTCTGACTTTTTAGTTCTCCCTCATCCGATCAGCTTCTCCTGAGCATTGCCGAGGTCTACTAAAAGGGGTAATGAAAGCCCTGTGGCATTGTTGCATTTCAAAATAAAAATAATTGCAAGCGACCTTCTGAGTGCCCTATTCATGGGGATTTAGAAGGCTGTATGTTATTAACAGATAACAGCGTAAAATGTTGCTGTAAATTATACGGATGGTGATTGTCTACTGGACTAAAGGTAACTTTAATTTCTGCTTTTACCAATTTATTTGAGATACTTATACCATCATCATGCGGTATTTCCATACTTCCCGAACCGTCTCCGCTTTTACTTCAAAAGGGGGATACAAAGGATTACTTGAACAGAGTAAGAGCTGCTTTTTTTTGCTCAATTGGTTGTAAGTCAGTTTGAAAGTAACCCCATCCTGCTCGGTGACAATAACGTATTTCTCACCGTCACGTATGGCTGTCCAATCGTCTATGTATTCACAAATGATCCATGCTCCATCAGGGATGGGTTCCATAGAGTCTCCATCTACCTGAAAAACCCTGTATTTTTTGTCCTGTGGGAGAAAGGGGAGGTGAAACCGAGGCAAATCCCCAATAAAGTCCGGGTCTGAAAATCCTGCCAGGTAACTGGCTTTTGCTTTCTGAGAAACCACTTCTATTAATTCACGACCTTGCGCATCCACCGTGGTAGTGAGGATGCGTAAATCTCGGCCTTTGAGGTAGCGACTGGTTTCCAACACCTCCCTGAGCTTGTGCGCAGGATATTTTTCCAGGTTTTCCTTCAAGATCAGATCTACCGATACCTCCAGGTATTCACAAATCTTCACCAATGTATCCAGCGGAGGACTGATACTTAGTTCATAGCCGGCAAGCTTGGACCTGCTGATGCCCAGTGATTCGGCCATTAGGGATTGTGTGATTCCTTTTCTTTTGCGCAGTAATTTGATATTGCTGTGGAGGTACATGGTCAAATTTTTTAATGAAATCAATGGTTTAAATATAAAACAATTGTTTAAATTATAAACAATAAAATGTCAATAAAATTAACAAAATAGATTGTAAATCATACTAGGAGAGGAAGGTAATGGCAGAAAGACGAAACATTGTACACATGGATTTAGACAGTTTTTTTGTGTCGGTAGAGCGTTTGTATGACAGTCGGCTTATGGGCAAGCCTATCTTGATAGGGGGATCAGGAGACAGGGGAGTGGTGGCTTCTTGCAGCTATGAGGCCCGGAAGTTTGGCATTCATTCTGCCATGCCCATGCGTACGGCCAGGCAGCTTTGTCCGGAGGCTTTGCAGATTAGAGGTGATTTTGCTAAATACAGCCAGAAGTCCAGTGAGATCACTGAAATTGTCCGTGAGAGTGTGCCGCTTTTTGAAAAATCTTCCATAGATGAATTTTATGTGGACTATACGGGCATGGATCGGTTTTTTGGTTGTTATAAAATGGCCCAGGAGCTGCGACAAAAAATCATCAAAGAAAGTGGTTTGCCCATTTCTTTAGGACTCTCACAAAATAAAACGGTGTCCAAGGTGGCCACGGGAGAAGCCAAGCCCAATAATGAAAAGCAGATACCTTATGGGGAGGAGAAACCTTTTTTGGCACCATTGTCTGTGAGAAAAATCCCCATGATAGGGAAGAAAACTTCCCATACCCTATACAATATGGGCGTAAAGAAAATCCACACCCTGCAAGCCATGCCTGCGGAGTTGTTGGAATCTGCCTTTGGCAAAAATGGACTGATGATTTGGGAAAAGGCCAATGGTATCGATCGCTCTCCCATTACGCCTTATTCGGAAGCCAAATCCATTTCCACCGAAAACACCTTCGAACAAGATACCATTGATGTAGGCCTGCTGGAAGCCACACTTACGGCCATGACAGAACAGTTGGCAAGCAAACTGAGGCAGCAACAAAAACTGACTTCTACTGTATCTGTTAAGATTCGTTATTCTGATTTCGATACCCATACGGTACAGCGCCGGGTATTTTATACTTCAGCAGACCATGTCCTCCTTCCCCTGGTAAAGGCGCTTTTTCAGCAACTGTACCAACGGCGATTATTGATTCGCCTGATAGGTGTTCGCTTTAGCGGATTGGTGCATGGGCATTATCAGATCAACTTATTTGAAGATACAGAAGAACGTATTTCTTTGTACCAGGCCTTGGATCGACTCAATGGCAAGTATGGAGACAAAACGGTCTGCAGGGCTGTGGGCATGCATGTAGGGAGTCGGAAATTTAACCCGTTTAATGGGAAGGAGAACTGAGTCAGGCTATCCCGAAATTCTAAAGCATAGAGAAATGTAACGTTACTTATTTTATACCAAGTAAAATAAATCAGCGGGTGAATTTCTAATTGAACTTGGCCATCCAAGGATGCCATTCAAAGCAATGAAAAGAACGAAATTACGAGAATATTCTTTTATAATGATAGTTCGAACCCTGCCAACCAATTCGAAGAAGACCCTGAACTTTGGGGTGATTACTTCGAAAAATCGAAAAAGCTATCAAACCCAAACTGTACTATTGAATATTGTTTTATTGATAAATTAAAAAAAAATATTATTTGGAACTAGGATTAAGTAGTTACCATCTTAAAATTTAGCTCTTTTTTCTTACGGTCTAAAGTGATTTTAAAGTAGTTTCGATTCTCGTAATTCTCTTTAAATCTTTTTTGAGCACTTTTAATTTCATCTTTAGAAAGATTTGATTTTCCAAGTTTTCCTACCTTGGGATGCAATGCTGTCAAAAAAAGGGAATCGTTGATCACAATAATATAATAATAAATCCGAAATCCCCCCCCTGCCTTCAATCCTCTTTTTGATAAATGGATTAGGAGAAGAGCAATTTAATCTTTTTCCATGGTAACTATTATTACCATTGTTTATACCATCAAAAAAATCGAATAACTCAGTGTTGAGATTTTTGTAACTACTTTTTTTAGATAGTTTATAGATTTGATCTTTTACTTGTGGGATACAAAAAAAAATCATTTAGAAATTTGATATTTGTTTATCGAGATCGTTAAAATCAGAGTCAGTTCTTAACTCAAAAAAGATCATTTCTGTATCCACAATATTCTCTTCTAACAATTCTATCTCGTTCCTAAACTTTGACACTGTAGAAGGACAATCTTGGTCAATCTTACCTTCCTCCATGGCTTTCAAATCATTTTTAAAACCAGAAAGCATTCCCCTACTAATGTGTAGGATCGAACTCACTTTTTGTAGTGTATCATTGTTCGAAGTGGTTTCTATCCACGTTAATTTTTCAAGCTGAGAAGAAACCACTTCCATTAACTGAACCTTTTGATCGATTATATTAATCAAATCGGTAATTGTGTCCAAATAATGGTTTAAGACCTGCTGATAGCGAATATCCAAGCCTCGCGCTTTCAATGAGCTTTCTCCAATTTCATCAAAAGCACCTCCAATTGTTGGGTTTAATGTTTTGTTCATGGATTTATAAGTTAGTATAAAAAGATTAAACTCAATAAAAGCCTTAATTTTCAATCCATTGCGTAGTTATTTTCGCAACGTAACTTCACAAATATGGTAATCTTATTGTTACAATACAATACTTTTTATACTACAAATTGTTAATATTTAGCGTTTATTTCTCAGGTTTTATACCCATAAATGATTGATTATTTTTCAATTTTTATTATAAAGTTGTCTGAAAATAACGAACAGATTTTGAAATTATAACAATTAAAAATTATCTGAATATCTCCAAAATCACATCTTCACACTAGCATCTCCCACTTCTGGTTTTCTGGGTCACCTTACGTGACTTCTCCAGTACTTGTGCATCATTAGGTATTTAAAGCTGTCAGAGGCGTTGGTGCTTTCAATAGCTAGCCGATGTATGGATAGTTTTTCGCTACCCTATCGAGTACAGGTAAAAGTCTCTGTCTGTCTCCTGAGCCAATATCATGGAGTTTAGGTTCCCAAATATTGGCCTATTGGATTTTATCCTGTCATGGTACTTGTGGGTCCTGCAATCTTCCTCATCCTTAAAAACAAAGCCCCCAACACTTCCAGTAGCGATGGGGTTTTGTTTGTTTCGGATGTGATGGTGTCAGGATTTTTTTACCTGAATCCCGCATTGATGGTGTCCAGTTTTTCCGTTCCCGGACACAACGTATTTTCCTTCATGGTGTTTAAAGGTGTATCGGAAGTGTCGATAATGTCATGCAAGTCACCGTATTCCGTATTGATGTACAGTAAGCCGGTGAGTATTTCATCCTTTAACCGGGCTTGCTGAATGGCATTGGCTGCGGATACCCTGTCTTCGGGGTCCCAGTCCGGAGCCAATTTGTGTAATTTCATCTCAGAGCCATCATGTAGCGATACAGCTGTGCCCGTACCTTCCTCATACTCGGCATGAATGGGTTTTTCTTCGGGGACAAAATCCAAGGTACCCGTGGCTTGCATGTGTTCACGTACATAATCATAGGATTTGGTGGATCCGGGATTGTTGTTGAAAGTGACACACGGGGACATTACATTAATAAAGGCCAGGCCTTTGTGTTGTATACCAGCCTTGATAAGTGGAACCAACTGCTGTTTGTCACCACTGAAACTCTGGGCAACAAAGGTGGCTCCTAATTCTACTGCCAGACTTGCAAGGTCCACAGGTTGAAATGGGTTGATAGACCCCGCTTTGCTCTTAGACCCTACATCGGCAGTAGCTGAATCTTGCCCTTTGGTAAGGCCATAGCAGCCATTGTTCATCACAATGTAGACCATATTTAAGTTTCTACGGATGGCATGCACAAATTGTCCCATACCAATGGAAGCTGTGTCTCCATCTCCCGAAACACCAAAATAAACCAGGTTTTTATTGGCCATATTGGCTCCTGTAGCTACGGAAGGCATTCTGCCGTGCACAGAGTTAAAACCATGGGAATTGCCTAGAAAGTAGGCCGGGGTTTTGGAAGAGCAACCTATTCCGGAAATTTTGGCTACCAGATGCGGTTCTATATCCAATTCGTAACAAGCTTGCACGATGGTGGCACTGATACTGTCATGTCCACAACCTGCACAGAGCGTAGAAATACTTCCTTCATACTCTTTAAGGGTATACCCCAGCTTGTTTTTGGGCAATTTTGGGTGTCTAAATAAAGGTTTCAGATAAGTCATGAGCTACGGCGGTTTTTTGCTTTAAATAATTGGTGATTTGGGAAGCGATGTCGTCTGCAGTGATGGGCATGCCATCATAATTCAGTACAGGGGCTAGTTTCGCAGGATTGGTTTGCATTTCATTAATGATCAGGCTGCGAAGCTGCCCATCTCTGTTTTGCTCGATGACAAACACAAGCTTGTGAGATTGGATAAATGTCTCAGTAGCTTCTCCAAAGGGGAAGGCTTTGATGCGAATGGCATCCAGGTGAATGCCTTTTTCTGCCAGCAAATCTTTGGCTTCTTCTGAAGAATAGGTGGAGGTTCCGAAGAACAACATGCCTATTTCCTGCCGGTTTTCTTCTTGATACAAGTGGGGTTCGGGCATTATTTTTTTTGCCGTTTCCCACTTGGTTTGCAGGCGTTTCATATTGCGCACATAGGCTTCACTGTTTTCAGTGTACACGGCATACTCATCTCTGGAAGTTCCTCTGGTGGTAAAGGCGCCTTTGGATGGATGGGTGCCGGGATAGGTTCTATAAGGAATACCGTCTCCTTCATTGTCTAGGTACCTGCCAAACCTTCCCATGGCTTCTAGTTCTTCCCTGTTCAATACTTTTCCTCTGTCATATTTCTTTTCAGCATCCCATGTAAATGGCTCGCTCATATGATCGTTCATGCCCAGATCCAGATCTGTCATCAGTATGATGGGGGTCTGAAGGCGATCTGCCAGATCAAAGGAGGTAGCTGTCATTTCAAAACACTCTTTGGGAGTAGAGGGGAATAACAAAGGGTGCTTGCTATCCCCATGGGAGGCATAGGCGGCGATGGTAATGTCCGACTGTTGCGTTCTTGTGGGCATGCCGGTACTGGGGCCGGCCCTTTGCACATCTACCAATACGGCAGGTACTTCTGCAAAATAAGCCAGACCTATAAATTCACTCATTAGTGAGACTCCCGGGCCACTTGTCGCTGTCAGGGATCTTGCCCCATTCCAGTTGGCACCGATGACCATTCCCATGGCTGCCAGTTCATCTTCAGCCTGAACGATGGCATAGTTTTTCTTTCCTGTTTCGGGATCTACTCGGTATTTGCTTGCGAATTTTTCAAATGCCTCTGCAACAGAAGTTGAAGGGGTGATGGGGTACCAAGCCATGACCGTTGCTCCTCCATATACGGCACCCAGTCCACAGGCTGTATTTCCATCCACCAGGATTTTATCCTTGACGAGGTCTCTTCTTTCCAGTCTTATGGGTAGGGGGTAGTCAAAATGCTTTTTGGCATATTCCATTCCCAGTTGCAGGGCTTTTACATTCGGAGCTATCAGCTTTTCTTTGCCGGCAAATTGCTCCTTGAGCAATGTTTCCAATACCTCAAACTCTATGTTTAGCAAAACAGAAAGGGCACCTACGTAAATGATGTTTTTGAACAGTTGCCTTTGTCTTGGGTTGCTGTAGTTTGCATTGGCCATTTCCATCATGGGGACTCCCAAGTAATGGATATCCCCCCGGATCATATCCGTATGCAGTTTTTTGGTGCTGTCGTACATCAGGTAGCCTCCGGGATGGACGCTTTCTATGTCCTGCTTCATACTTTGGGCATTGACTGCTATGAGCAGGTCTATGCCTTCTCTGCGTCCCAGGTAGCCCTTTTCACTTACCCTTACCTCATACCAGGTAGGAAGCCCTTGTATATTGGAAGGGAAAATATTTTTAGGGGTGACGGGAATTCCCATCCTGAAGATGGCTTTGGCAAATAGAAAATTGGCACTTGCTGAGCCGGTGCCGTTCACATTGGCAAACCGTGCTACGAAATCATTTACTCTTGCTTGAGGGTGGGCAATGGTTTGTTGCTCCTTCATATACTTCCTGCTTTTGTTACACTGTAAAAATATTGTTGCATGTCCCAGGCGGAGGTGGGGCATCTTTCGGCACATAGTCCGCAGTGAAGACATACATCTTCATCCTTAACCATGACCCTGCCGGTCTTGAGTGTGTCTGACACCAAAATATCCTGAGATTTATTGGTCGCCGGTACCAGTAATTTTTCCCTCAATTGGTCTTCTTCCGGTTCATTGCCGGTAAAGGTGATGCAAGAAGTGGGACAAACGTCCATACAGGCATCGCATTCTATGCAGCGGTCCTCCGTAAATTCCGTTTGCACATCACAGTTCAGGCAACGTTGGGCTTCTTTAAAGCCTGTGGGTAGGTTAAATCCCAGTTCGACTTCTTTTTTTCTGTCTACCAAGGTTAGGGATTTCTCTGCTTGAGGTACCAAAAATCGTTCGTCGT
The DNA here is from genome assembly GCF_054781075.1 of Cyclobacterium sediminis. Taxonomy (NCBI): domain Bacteria; kingdom Pseudomonadati; phylum Bacteroidota; class Cytophagia; order Cytophagales; family Cyclobacteriaceae; genus Cyclobacterium; species Cyclobacterium sediminis. The sequence goes on from NZ_BAAGVC010000042.1 coordinate 31,185, forward strand.
TGGTTACCGGGCTGTCGTAACTCCATTCATGGATGCCCATTTTGGTGCTGAAGAGCTTGGTAAACGGAGCAGGCCGCTTTGTAAGGTCTTTTTGCTCGCAGAATAAATGCATGGATACAGCTGCCTGGTGTCCATGTGCCACAGCCGTTATCACGTTTTCCGGTCCAAAGGCTGCATCACCTCCAAAAAAGACCCTTGGATTTGTAGATTGGAAAGTAACTTTATCTACCGTAGGCATTTCCCATTCGTTAAACTCAAGTCCTATGTCCCTTTCTATCCACGGGAAGCTGTTTTCCTGACCTATGGCAATCAAAACCTCGTCTGCTTCTATAAAAACGTCCGGCTCGCCGGTTGGGATTAATTTTCTTTTGCCCTTGTCGTCATAGACGGCATCCACTTTCTGGAATTTCATACCGATCAGCTTGCCATTTTCTACTTCGAAACTGAGTGGTACATGGTTGTCGAAGATATCAATGTCTTCGTGTTGGGCATCTTCTTTCTCCCAGGGAGAGGCTTTCATGTCCTTGAATGGACTTCTAACTACCACTTTTACACTTTCTCCACCCAGACGGCGAGAGGTACGGCAACAATCCATGGCGGTATTTCCTCCGCCGAGTACAATTACTTTTTTGCCGATTTTTTTGGTGTGTTCAAAAGCTACACTGGCCAGCCATTCTATGCCTATATGGATGTTGGCATCTGCTTCTTGTCTGCCGGGAAGTTTGGGCAGGTCACGACCTCTGGGGGCTCCTGTACCTACAAATACCGCATCATAATCTTGTTCCAGCACACCTTTTAGGCTGTCTACATAATGCATAAACTGGGTATGGATGCCTAAATCCAAGATATAGTTGACTTCCTCATTGAGTACTTCTTCTGGAAGCCGGAATGCTGGGATCTGGCTTCGCATCATGCCCCCTCCGGCAATCTGTTCGTCAAACAAGTGGATTTCATAGCCCAGAGGTGCCAAGTCTCTGGCCACTGTCAATGAAGCAGGGCCTCCGCCTATCAAAGCTATTTTTTTGCCATTCGAAGGAAACGGAGCGTGAGGCATCAGGGCTTTTACATCCCCTTTATTGTCTGCAGCCACTCGCTTTAACCTGCAAATGGCTACGGGTTCTTCTTCTACTCTTCCTCTTCTGCATGCAGGTTCACAAGGGCGGTCGCAGGTTCTGCCTAAAACCCCGGGGAATACATTGGATTCCCAATTGATCATATAGGCTTCGGTGTACTTTTCTTCTGCAATTTTTCGGATGTACTCAGGGACCGGTGTGTGGGCTGGACAGGCGTACTGACAGTCCACTACCTTGTGGTAATACTCTGGATTACTCGTATCGGTAGGCTTCATTATTATTTTGGGTTTTGACCTTTACTTTGTGGGAGGAAAGGTCGTTGTTGCTAATTCAGATTAATTTTAGAAAACTTAACCCTGCAAACCAAATTATTGGAGAACATTTTTAACACTTAGCCCATTTTCCTTCCTGTATTTGTGATTTTTCAGCCTGTTTTGTATTCGTTTTCTCCTAATTCACTTAGGTAAAATTGGCTCAGCTTTGTCCAGCGCGATTGCCCCTCAAAAATATGTGTTTGCAGTGAGGGCGTTCTTAATAAAATCGATATGCTCAGAATTAACTTTTTTAAAATCAAAATGACAGTATTCAATGTAGCAGCTCAACCGGGTGCTATCATGGTAATACCAAACCCGGCGGCTGAGCGGAGCCGAAGCCTTAGGGTTACGTACGCGTAATACCTACCCCTTCCGCCCAGGGTCCAGTATGATATCAAACGCATCAGAATCCCCCTTGTCAAGGGGGAATTGCAGAAAAAGGTATTTATAGCTGATATTCTGAAATTAATTGGGCTGATAAAACTAGCAGGTAGATCGCTTGTAAATTTGGGGTAGTACTAACAAACAATAAATTTTAAAACTGTAAACTTTTTTCAGGACGGGGCATACATCAAAAGCGGTACTTAATCAAAAACCTCTAAGCATCTATTTAGATCAAGTTGCTTCACATCAATCCCGGTGGCTGAGCGGAGCCGATACCTAACGGCTGAGTGAACTCAATACCCGGTGGCTGAGCGGAGCCGAAGCTATAGGGTGGCGTATCCGAAACACCTACACCTTCGGCTCCGCTCAGGATCCGGTAACCGGGAAGACTATAAATTTAATTTTCGAATTTGTTTTTTCATAGACTATTAATCTTCTAAATAGCCAAATTTACCATTGTTAAAATCATTGAATGCTTCCATTAACTCCTCCTTGGTGTTCATGACAAAAGGGCCATGGGCAGCAATGGGTTCATCAATTGGTGCTCCACTGAGCACCAAAACCACGGAATCTTCACTTGCCTCTATAGTGAAGTTTTCTCCATCATTTGCCATTAATGCCAAGTGATTGGTTGGCGTTTTTTCGCTACCGTTGATCTCAATACCTCCTTCCAAAACCAGTAAGACAGTATTGTAATGAGCAGGGAAATCAAAATCTACTTTCCCTCCTTTGTTTAATTTAGCATTCATCATGTGCAAGGGGGTGAAAGTGGAGGCCACACCTTGGACTTCTTTGTAGGCACCTGCTATCACTTCAATCTCCCCTGCATTGTCTTCCAACTGCTGGCGAGGGATTTCCTTATTTTTTATGGCCTGATACTTAGGGGAACTCATTTTGTCCTTGGCGGGCAGGTTGACCCAAAGTTGTACCATTTGAAATTCTCCACCGGTTTTGCTCCATTCTTCTTCATGGTATTCTTTGTGCAATACACCACTCGCTGCTGTCATCCACTGCACATCTCCTTCGCCGATTACTCCGCCACCACCACTGCTGTCATGATGTGCCACTTTGCCTTTGTAAGCAATTGTTACCGTTTCAAATCCTCTGTGGGGATGAACGCCCACCCCCTTAGGCTGACTTGAAGGAGGGAATTTATAGGGTGAATTGTAATCCAATAAAATAAAAGGGTTTACCCTCTGCATATCCAACCTGTAACCACTGGGGATAAAATTATGCACACGAAAACCATCACCTACAAAGTGAGGCTCTTTGGGACTTGCTATCAATTCTACTGTTCTTGTTTTCATAGCTCTTATTGTTTAATACTACAAATTTACCAAGTAGAGAACCTCTACGCATTGATCTATGATAAGAAGCTATCCCTTGAAATTTTTTTTCGCCAGTTCTTTTCGGACCCGGCTTAGGCTTTCCGGTGTAATGCCCAGATAAGAGGCCACCATTGTCTGAGGAACCCTCAATAGTATATCCGGGTACATTTTTACAAACTGTAAATACCTGTCTTCTGCATTTGTACTCAGCAATAGGTTGATTCTGTTTTGCAAATGGCGGATATGATTGTGTAGCAGTCGATTGTTGAAATCCGTGAAATTTGGGACCTTATTTGAAAGCATTTGAATAAAGCTTTCGTCTAAAAAAAACACTTGACTGTCCTCCAATGCCTGGATGAAATAAACAGAAGGCTGGTTAAAATAACTGCTTTCACGATCGGTTACAAACCAGTTTTCAGGTGCAAAGGACAAGACATGCTCTTTGCCTTTATTGTCAATAGAATATTGTCTTAAAAGTCCTTTTTCTACGAAAAAAGTATGGCTGCAATGTTCGTTCTTTCTCAGTAAAAATTCATCTTTTTTCACCTGTTTTACCTTACAATTTTCAAGGATTGATATAATTTCCTTTTCTTCAATCATAAGGTTTGAAGTCAAGAAAGTTTTAAACGTGGTGTGTTTCATTGTTTTCGGTAACCTGAGGTTTGTTGCTAAAGATCGACTCCTTGCCAAGGCCTGAATTTACAGAAATATACCGGTCATCTGAAAATCATACGGTGAAAATCTGCTTTATGATTTTCTTCATACAGTCGGTTTTACTTTAGAAGAACCCTTAAAAGGAGTTTGGTAATTACCAATCAGATAATAGTATTGTTAATTTGTGAAAAAACGGTGGTTTGTAAGGGTGTTTTTCCGTATGTTTCCTTAATATTGGTTCATTATTCTCCATTTCCCAAAAATCTTTAACATGGCTACCCGAAGAGGATTTCTTTTAAAAAGCAGTATGTCCGTTTTAGCAATAGGTCTACCACAGGTAGGTTTTTCTTTTTCCAAAGCCCCATTTGCTCCTAAATTTAGCCATAGTCTCGATGTAGTAGCCAAGTTGTTTGACGGCAAACAATGCTGGGTGCATCCCAGAGCGGGCACAGTGGATGGGTCAAAGGAAATAGTCATGACCATGAGTACCCTGGATCTGGAGGGGAGCGATGTCTTTAAAGGCATGTACCAAATCCTAAGCAAAGATGGCGGAAAAACCTGGACCAAACCCCGGAAATCGGAACCTTTGGCACCTAGAATTGAAGATATAAATGGGCAGGAACGGCCTGTGGCAGCAGCGGATTTTTGGCCCAAGTGGCACAGTAAAACCGGTGTATTGCTGGGGATAGGGCATACCATCGTGTACACCCCGGAATGGAAAGTGGCCAATCCCCGACCCAGGCATACAGCCTACTCAGTATATGATCCACAAGCAGAAGACTGGTTGTCTTGGAAAAAGCTCGAAATGCCGGAAGGTGAAACGTTTTTCAGTGCAGGCGCCGGCTGTGTGCAGCGATTGGATTTACCTGATGGTTCTATCTTATTGCCTATTTACTATAAACCTCCGGGAAAAAATTCAAGAGTGGTGGTCTGTCATTGCAGTTTTGACGGTAAGGAGTTGCGTTTTTTGAAAAAAGGCAATTCCCTAAAGGTGGACAATGATACAAGAGGTTTGCATGAACCTTCTTTGATGGAATTTGGGGGTAAATATTTTCTAACCATTAGAAATGACCTGCAAGGTTATATCACAACCAGTGTGGATGGTTTACATTATGAGGCCATCAAACCTTGGACTTTCGACGATGGTTCTCTTTTAGGCAATTACAATACCCAACAGCATTGGGTCAGGCATTCCGACGCTTTATATTTGGTTTATACCAGAAAAGGAGCGGACAATGACCATGTGTTTAGGCATCGAGCACCCTTATTTATGGCCCAAGTAGATACGGAAAAGCTGGCAGTAATACGTGATACTGAAGTGATATTGGTGCCGGAAAGAGGAGCTAGGCTGGGTAATTTTGGTATTACCGAGGTTAGTCCCAAAGAAACTTGGGTAACCGTTTCCGAATGGATGCAGCCGGAGGGAGTGGAGCAGTATGGTAGCGATGGCAGTGTTTATGTAGCCAAGATTAAATGGAAAAAGCGGAACAAACTTTTTGGGAAATAGCCTTTATCCCGGGTGCTACGATTGTATTGCTGATAGATAATTAATTACTTATTTAGGTTTTAATTTCTGAGTTTTATATAGACCAAACACGGAGGGTAAGGGTATTTACCTATAGTGTATGGATACTTTAATTGAATGAAAACGATTTATTGATACCATTAACCACCAAAGCCAAGTTTTTATGACTGAACATGCCATTAAGCCAAACAGAATCCTCTCCATAGATGCACTGAGGGGATTTGATATGTTGTTTATTATTTTTGCAGACCGTTTTTTTGCAATGCTGCATAAGGGTGGGCAATCGCCTTTTACAGCCTTTCTAGCCGATCAATTTAGCCATCCCGATTGGTTTGGGTCTACCTTTTATGATATCATCATGCCTCTCTTTTTATTTATGGTGGGGGCTGTTATTCCTTTTTCCTTGTCCAAAAGGATGCAGGAAAATACGGGCAAGGCCCAAATTTATAAAAAACTCTTTAAGCGGGTTTTGATCCTGTTTTTTCTAGGCTGGATTGTGCAAGGGAATTTATTGGCTTTGGATATCAATACCTTTAAAATCTTTAGCAATACCCTTCAAGCCATTGCTGTAGGTTATTTCTTTTCTTGTCTGGCTTTTATTTATTTGAGCAAGAATGGGCGCTATATTATGTTTGCTGGATGTTTGATCATTTATGCCTTGATACTCACAGTTCCCAATGTTCCGGGAGTTGGTCAAAGTGTGATTCTTCCTGATAAAAATTATGCGTTGTATTTTGACCATTTGGTATTGGGGCGGTTTGATGATGGCTATCAATACACCTGGGTATTGACAGGTTTTGGATTCATCGCCACAACGCTTTCCGGTTTGTTTGCAGGAGAACTGATAAAATCCGCACTCCCCCGTAAAAAAGTAGCTCTTTACCTTTTGTTGGCCGGAATAGCAGGACTTGCCTTAGGTATGATTTGGGGTATCTGGCATCCAATAGTCAAAAAGATATGGACCAGCTCATTTGTATTGGCATCCTCAGGGGTATGTTTTATTTTATTAGCCATTTTTTACTGGATCATAGATGTAAAAGGTAAGTATAAATGGGCCTTTATGTTTAAGGTGATTGGAATGAACGCCATTACTGCTTATGTGCTTTCCCATGTGATAAGTTTTCCTGATATAGCAGATTTTCTAATGTTCGGGTTAGAACAATATACAGGAGCATATTATGGGGCTTTGACTACACTTGGTGGCTTTGGTTTGCTATACCTAATTCTTTGGTACATGTATAAAAACAATACTTATATTAAAATATAGCAATAAACATTTTACAATAATGATTGAACCCATTAAAACCTGGCTGCCTATTTTAGCAATAGGTAGCCTTTTCCTCTTTTCCTGTGGAACGAACCAGCCTTCTGCAGAATCAAGCATGTATGGTGACAATATGCTTCACAAACTGGCGTATAATAATCCCGGGTTGTTGGTGGACTTGGATGCTGGTTTTAAAGCCGTACCCATGCCCATGGACTTTGATGGGGATGGAGATCTGGATTTGTTGATTTCAGAATCCGGAAGCTATACGGAATCGGGGATTTTCTATTTTGAGAATATATCCGGCAATACAGAAATGCCTGTTTTCAGAAGAAGGATGAAAGTTTCCTTTGAGCGAAGGAGACTTGGAGATGATGGTTCAAGATTTCAGGCTTCATATGTAGATGGCAGGGTGCATGTACTTACACCTGACAGGGTAAGGGAGAAATTGTTGATTTATAAAGATGTGCCTCAAAATGTCTTTTGGGATGAAAATGAAGTGCATTTACCTGTTGAAGGCTATGATTACCTGCACAATTGCAAAACAGAATGGAAAATTATTGATTTTGATGGGGATGGCCTACATGATTTGATGGCAGTTGCCACACGGGACAAACCCAGAACCTATCGTGGAAAGTTGGGCAAAGCAGCCGAAAATCTTGATTTTGTTACGGATGGAAAGAGCCATGTATTGTTTCTGAAAAACAGCGGTACAAATGAGGATCCTGTGTATGAAAATCCCCAAAGACTGTTGAAATCAGATGGATCTGCTTTGTCCGAAGGGCTATCAATGAAACCCATGTTTGCGGATTTTGACAATGATGGAGACTATGATTTTATGAGCATCGGTAAAAACCATGAAAATTTCGACATCGACTGGAATGATGATTTTATTATTTACTTCGAAAATACCGGTTCTGCCACCGAATATGCGTTTGGTCCCGGGAGGGCTTTGAAAATTGACGGACTCCCTATCCAATATGAGTCCAGGGCCACCATGCATCAGACTGCAATTGATTGGAATAAAGATGGTTTTATCGATCTTCTTGCCGGTGATGAAGATGGTAAGATTTCTTATCTCCGGCATACTGGAGAGGTCAAGGATGGCATACCACAATTTGAAGCACCAATATATATTCAGCAAGAAGCCAAATATGTAGATTTCGGGGCTTTGGTAGCTCCTAGGATTTTCGATTGGGATGATGATGGATTGGACGATATTATCAGTGGAAACGGTGTAGGACATATTGGCTTTATCAAAAACCTGGGAGGGAAGGATCCCGTCTGGGATGCGCCCAAATTGCTTGAGGCAGATGGAAAGCCTATCCGGTTGATTCAAACGGAAGCCCTTCCCAATACTGAGGCCCCAATTTGGGGGTATAGCACCATTGATGTGGGTTATTGGGATGAAGATGATTTGCCGGATATTCTGGCCAATGAACACAATGGAAATATTGTGTTTTTTAAAAATACTGGTAGCAAGAAAGCCCCTAAACTTGCAGCTCCAAAGCCATTGTACGTGGAATGGGAAGGCGAACCACAGCGACCTGCCTGGGTGCCCGGTGTGGCCAAAGCAGACAATGAATTGTTGGCTCCTTGGAGAACATCTCCATTGATTATGGATTTTAATGAAGATGGGTTAAATGATTTGGTCATGCTGGACCATGAAGGTTATTTGGCAGTGTATCCTCGGAAAAAGGTGAACGATAAATTAGTACTGATGCATCCACAAAGGAATTTTGTCTTTCCTGATGGTCAACCCATTTTGCTCAATCAGCGTACAGGGTCGAGCAGTGGGCGGTTGAAAATCACTTTTCACGATTGGGATGGCGATGGCTTGGAAGACCTGATTGTATCCTCTAAGCCGGCAGTAGATTGGATGAAAAATAAAGGCATGAAGGATGGTAAATTGGTATTGGAATACATGGGGAGGGTGTTGTCCAAAACCTTGATGGGGCATACCGATGGTCCGGTGGTGTCAGATTTTAATCAAGATGGTGTGCCGGATCTTGTAGTGGGAACCGAAACAGGGCAATTCTATTATTGGCAAAGGCCAAGTTTTGATATCACCTCTACTATGACTACTACAGGAAAACAAGAGCCTGCTGATTATCCGTATTTTAAGCGGTAAATACCTATCGTCATGGCGAGCCAAAGCGGAGCAATCTAAAATGTAAGTCCATCGAAGGATGTCAAATTGGGTAATTATATCATTTGAAATTTGTACTTATTCTACCGGACTGCCGCAGTTGCAAAGGGGCTTCTTGTAAACTTCTTGTACACATTTGCTCCCTCGCAGTGACGAATTGTTCCTATTGTCATTGCGAGCCAAAGCGAAGCAATCTGATTTGAACGCCAGTGTAAAGATTTCGAATAGGATCATTGGATACCATAGGACGTATACCTATTCCCACAGACTGCCGCAGTCCCAGTGCTGATTTACTTTACCATTTTTGTACGCAATTACTCCCTCGCACTGACGATAATACCTCAGCCTAAGTTATTGGCCCTAGGTAGCCAATATTATGTGACAGGGTTTTGCCGGTATTGTTGCCTTTTCTTACAACGATACCGTTGAAATCTCTACCCAATTTAGGGGTCTAATCTTACTATTTTAAATGTTTTAGAATCAGGGATTATTTTTTTTTACCGATATCCTTTTTGCAAATTTTATTCGCTTTTGTTTCATTTTCCATTTATTTCGAGACCTTTAAGAGATTCCTTTTATCCGCTAATTGCGGCGGTAATAATCAGAAAGAATAGCAAGGAGTTTAAGATAAGTCTCAAAGAAGCAAATCCAAGACGCTTGTCTTTAAATAGACTACCAGCTGTATTTTTGAATATCAATGATAAGAGCCAAATAATGGCAAAGACGTTGATAAGGGTAAAGAAAGATAGAAAATAAAATAGTACTGGAAGATCTAAAAACCTGTAAAAGATACCATATAGGACATACATCAATATAGTAAAGATTGAGGTGTTGCTATTCCATGAATTGATTAAACGTTCACTTTTTTTCTTATAAAGCATAGTAACAATCAGTAAAATCCAAAATCATTAGTCCTACACCAATCCATCCCAGTGCTCTGCGTCCGACTAAACGTAAAGCTTTAACTGTGGTTTGAACACTACCTAAAGCTCGGGTATTTCTCATTAAATCATACATTCCTGTAATGCCTATCGCAGTATTGAGACATGAACGAATCCTTGGGTCGATAGAAAAGTTGTAGTTCGAGTAATTTATCGCAAAAGAAAGTTCTGCGAGTTGTTGATCAGAAAAATCTTTAATCGCTCTTATTTCCTCGGTAGACATTTTATTTAGATCCCCATTTCTATCAAGTTTATTTATTAATTTGTTGTGCAAATTTCTCCCATTTTTGATTAGAGGATTCAAAGAATGTTTTATTTTTTTTCCAGAATATCGGCAATTATTCTTCCGTTTTTAAATTCATACTGTGTTTCTGCAATATTTCCAATAATATTTTTTAATTCATTATGAGAAAGAAGGTCTTTTTCTTGAATTTCAAAGCTATCAAAAGTCTGGGAATCATTTAAATTTTCATCACAGGAAGAAATGAAAAATATTGAGAAAATGATTAAAATTGTTTTAAATTTTGTAGTAAGCATTTTATTACCAATTTATAGATTAAAATTGGCCATTTCGCTATTGAACACTTTATCAAAAGGCTACTAAGTGCTGACGACTGAATTGGGGATAATCCAACCTTTCGATTTTTACAAAAACAAACCTAAATTTAGTAAAATGGCTTGAAGAAAAAACTACTAAACCAACATTGGATATTAAAACAATATCTCAAATGTTGGTACCATCAAACGTATTTATTGTTCGAATGCTGTTTTTAAGATAATAACAATGAATTAAATTTCAAATTATTTTTGTTATTTCATTCCTACAGACTACTGTGTTCAATAAGCCGAGTTACCCTTATTAATCCTTTTTTTCCTCTTGGTAGAGATGAAGGGATGCAGTTTAATATAACTCAAATAATAAACTAACGAATTTAATGATTTACAGCTTAAAAGGGGTTGCTGACATTCATATATTTTTAACCGGCCTAGGGGCTTTACGGTTTGGAGCAGGAATATCTATTCCTGAATCATAAATACTTCTCTAAAAAAGCATCAATATAAAATTGGGCATACTCATTCACTTTTTTGGCAGCATCCATGGTATGGGGCCAGCCTTTGAGTCGGTGGTAATCATGTTCAACACCGGCCTGATTTAACCAGCTGGCAAGGGAGTCGGATTGGCTGACAGGGACCAAGGAGTCGATGGTTCCTTGGAAAATTAAAGTAGGAGGATCATCGGGGCTGATAAAGGTACTTGGTGAGGCAAGTTTGTACATCTCAGGGATTTCTTCATAAGTAGCGCCCATAAAACTAAGTACCTGCTCTGTGGTGATGGCATAAGGAGTAGTGATGTCTACCGGCCCATAAAAATCTACAATCGCCTTTACCTTACTATCTGTACCAAGCTCCTTACAATCTTGGTTGAATAGTTCCTCATCCCCTCCATAACCGAGCAAAAGTGAAAGGTGTCCACCCGCAGAGCCTCCGATCAGCGCCATGCGATCCGGGTCAATGCCATAATCAGCCGCATGTTGTTTGACCCATTTGATTCCACAGTTGACATCCTGGGCAGCTGCCGGAAATTTCGCAACACCTGATAGCCTGTAGGAGAGGGTTACCGTAACATAACCTTTTTGGGCGTAATCGATCATATAGGGCAAATAATCCTGTCTTTTACCTTTTTTCCAAGCTCCACCATGGATAAATACCATCGTAGGGGCAGGAGCTTTCAAGCCTTTCTGTTTGTAGATATCCAATTGTAAGTCAACATCTCCAATGGTTTTATAAGTTACATCTTTTATTGCCTCTAAATCATCCGGTACTGGAGGTTTCGAATCGATTAATTCCAACATTCCCGAACCGTAGGCCATTTTGAGGAGCGTTTCATTCATGTATCCCTTGGGTGCTTTGAGTGGGCGGTCTGGGTCTGTAGCAGCAGTTTTGCATCCCAACAAACTGAATAAGGTAAATAGTAAAAGAAATGTATTTTTCATAATGCGATGTTTGATCTTAATTAAGCAATGTTTGTCCATAGGATTTGGGTTAATATTGGATAAGGTATTGGCCTTTGCTGTAAGTTGAGGTTTTAATTTTTAATTTTTTTGTCTCCGGGTTGTATTCATAATCAACTCCTTCTAAGCGTAGTTTTCCATCCAAAGTTATATTTGAAGGTTTGTCTTGGGAGGCGATATTGAGGATATGTGGAATTTGTTTTCCAGAAATTTCAACCTGTAAGTTTTTTCCTGAGTTTTTATAAGTCAAGACCGTGCTTTTATCCTTTTCCCTAAATACCTCAAAATTGGATTCTTCCAGATCTGGATATATTAGGAAAGTCAAATAACCTTCATCTTCTACTTTGCCTATCCCGGTATAAGCTCGCTTGATATGCATTGGCACGATGGCTCCTTCTTTGATAAAAACCGGGTATTCTTCCAATGGAAATACCTGTTCAAAACTGGTGGGCCCTTCGATTAGTTTTGTGTCATCAAACCAATAGCGCCACTTCCCTTCAGGAAGCTTGACTTCATTTTTCAATCTGTCCTGATAAATAGGTGCAACCAAAAGACTTTCCCCAAACATATAATGATATTTTCCTTCCAGGGGTTGCATGAGTACCCTTCCGCCTTTATGGGCTGTAACCACATAATGATACATGTAGGGAACCAACTCGGTATGCAACCAAGAGTATTCTCGAATGATCTTTAATTCTTCCTCACTGCGTTTCCAAAGCCTTCGTTCCCCATGTCCGCCATTCAGAAACAAGCCATTGAATGCAGAAAATTGCGCCCACCTAATGTATAACCTCGCTGGGATTTTATTTCCCGAAAATCCCCCAATATCAGACCCTATGATATTGTACCCCATATCAGCACTTTTTAGGATGCTTGTAATCGCGGATTCAAAACCCTGAATACCTTCCAGTGCAATGTCTACCTTATCTTCTATGGCTTCTTCCAGCATCTCGCTGGTCACCCATTCATGTGTTTGGTCACCTACCCAGTTTACCGGTGAAGCATCAAAGGGAGCAAATCCTTCCGGATGAAAACCTCGGTCTATGGACCTTGACAAGGTGACAAATTCAGGGTTCTGTGTCAACCCATGCCGGTATTCATCTCGGTAATAATGGTCCATATAAGTTCGCGTGGTCATAAGACCTGAGGCAGTTTTTTTGTAGAAGAAGGGGATCCCTGCAATATTTTTCCAAAATAAGGTGGCCGTACCATCCAGCTTCCAGCCATCTATTCCTAAATCAAATACCTCCTGTTGCATGCCACGCCACCATTTCATGGCCTCAGGATTCGTATAATCAATAAATCCTCCTTTTCCTTTCCACCATTTGTTCTCTACCCCGTCAGAGACAAGGTATCCTTTGGATTTTGCTTCTTCAAACCAGGTAGGATCTTCTTTCAGTTGAAGGTCTTTGTTATAACTATTGACCATGGTTGTCATCCATAACACTACACGATACCCATCGTCTTGAAGCTTAAAGAACCAGTTTTTATAATCCGGATAAAGTGTGGTGTCTACTTCGAAGTCATTGTACCTGTAGGCCCAGGGACTGTCAATAAGAATGGTCCTAACGGGAATGTCGTGTTCTTTGTAACCTTCTAATAGTTCATCAACATAAGCCGCAGTATTTACATCGTCTTCCCACAACCAGCATTCCAAGGCCCAGGCAGGAGTTAAAGGCAATTGTCCATGCCTTTGCGCATTAAAGGGATATCCCCAAAGAGGGAATAGAATATAGAAGTAAGCCATTACAAATAGAGAAAAAAGCAGGAGCATTATAATCTTAAAAAACTTCTTCATGTTTACCTTCTGTTGGGAACTTGCAATGTTTTATTTTAGTAGTGTCAATATTTTTGTAGGCACTTAAGTATGCCAATGCTTTATTTCTTTAAAGCTATGGGATCATCTCAATATACATAAATAGGATTGGTATAAATCCATGGGATCCATTCTTTTTTCAGCTCAAGCCTTGCCACTATTCGGTAATTGCCTTTGTTTCGAATCCTATATTCATAATTGTAATTTTCCTCGGTCTCTTCTATTAGCTCACCATTTTGATAAAGCTGAAATTTAACAGGAAATGGGGAAAGTACCTTTAATTTATTGGCCGCAGCCAGACTTACTGAATCACCTAAAATAGCGGTTAAGCTATCTGTTTCATTTACCGCAAAATACTGAAATCCTTCCCCTTTGGCCAAACTTTCAAAGGATACAAAGACATGGCCCATTTTAATATGATCCCGAATATTAACATTGATAAAGGTGTCGCAATAGACATAGTTGGTAGCATGGTTAAAAGAGTTGAAATAGGGATCCAACTCCCATTTAAATGCCCAACCATATTGATCTTCTTCTCCCATTAACAATTTATCAAACCAATTGGCCTTTCTCACTACCATCGTATCTGCATTGGGGCCAACCCATTCTATTTTTCCATCGGCAAGGTGCCTGGCCCTGAAATTTTGATTGTTGTGAGCGTCTACTCCGGCTACCCCTACAATCTTTCGATCTTGGTTTAGTCGGTCCCACTTGGCCAATATTTCCGTTTGTTCATCATAAAGATCCCTGAACATCCAATGGGTATATTTTTTCGGATTCATTAACCTGTTGAGTAGGATAGGCAATATACTTTCTTCATCCTTCATGTCTGTATGGATATTGTAAATTTCCATGGCCTGATAATCCGTGTTGTTCCAATCGTGTTCATCTTCCGAATGCACATAAATGGCCAAACCATCATTTTCTACTACCTCTCGGATAATCTCAGTTTCAGGTCTATTCCAGTCAATAACTGTACTGTCAAATGGGCTGATCATCAGGCCGGACCTATGTTCTGTGCCCGACTCAATGATGATGCCTTCATAAACTCCCTGGTAACCTCTTGGAAAGGTGTCCAACTGATTGCGTTTGTGGTCTGAATTGAAAATAAACCGCAGTTCGGCTTTTTTTGCTCCATCCATTATTTCAGGAAGCAAACCCCGGCTGTCGTGAGACCAGAAAGTATGGGAATGAACTGCCCCTTTATACAATTGCATTGGAATAACCTCTGGTGGTTTTCGGTATTTTTGCCATAGCTCATTTCTGGCTTGTTCCAAGCCCGGATAAGTTACCCACCGGTTCCAAAGGGCAGGACTGATTTTTACCAAGAACAGCAATATAAGAAGCACCATTGTCCCTAAAAACAGATACTTAAACCATTTTATTATTTTGGCTGTAGTACTCATGTTGCTAATTTAAGTTTTGAAGAAAGCTAATCGAATTTCCGCGCTTCTCTACTTAAAGCTCAGAAATAGCGCTTCTGATTGATATTAAATTTGCCCCCTAGTTATTTTTATTATTGGTTTTCAGCACCCGGACTCGCTTCAATCAATTGAAGCGCTTCTTCTATATAGATCTCAGCAGTTTCCTCACCTAGACTTGTTTTACTGATGTATTCATAGCGTTTGAAACTATCGAAATCCACTTTGGTAAGCATGTAACCAAAGGCATCATTGGTCAGACCAAACAAAAATGGTTGGTCTGTTTTCATCTTTCTTTTCAAGTAATAACCAATATTTGGTAGTGCCTCTCCGGGGATGGTAAGGATTTGGGCAGAGCCAATGTTTAATAGATTTACCCTTGTTTTAAGCATATAGTCTTCGGAAACTTTTAATCCTAATTCGGAGTGGTCTATCAGCATTTTCATCAGTGGAGAGGTCACTGGTAATTTGATTTCCTTTGAGTGGCTAGACAATAAGGGGCCTGTTTGCAGAGGCGCTTTGTCCACGATTGCCAGGGCCTGGTCTGCCAATAATTCTCCAATGCGGATACACTCTTCCCAATCACCGGCTTCTTTGCCTTCTGGTCTTCTGTTATCCGCCGTTACCATGCCTCCCTGAGCACCATTCATGAAAATCGCCATTCCACCTGCTTTGGCTTCAATGCGATTGTATAAGGGGCCACACAGATCCGGCGACAAAATGCCTTTTTTATTGCCAATGACTTCTGGATGGATGGCATAATTGACCATTGTGGCTATGGCTTTGTCTTTGTTCTTTCCCGAAGTGCCGAAAGCCTGTATAACGCCGCAACGAGGATCATAAAGATCCGGAGCATAATAATTGTAAGCAATTTTTCCCTTAGCTTCTCCCACGGCGATTTTTAATGCAGCAGGCTCCATGTTTTCCAAGGCTTCATTTACTGCGTTGGCTACCTGCTTGACACACCATTCTAGGTAGTCAAAATCTGCCAGTACTTCTCCTTTTTCATTGGGAAAACCATAAGCATCGGGTGCACTGTGGGTATGGGTAGCTCCGATGAGGATATTTTCAGGTGGGATGCCTTTGATTAGAGCCCGTGATTGGTCGCCAAGCACAGCAGGCCATCCCAGGTTGTCTATACCAACAATGGCTACCCTGACGCCGTTCTGTTCCATCACCATGGCGCGAACATAAAGATCTCCCTTTTTCTCCGTTGCCGGACTCGGCGTTCCCACACCGCCGGAAACGGGAATCAATGGATCAGGAGTGGTTACCCGAAGGGCTGCCCCCACTTTCAATTCCTGTGCAGAAATGGTGGAGGAACAAAAAAGAATAAAGGCGAGTAGGTAAACTAGTTTATTCATGGGTTTTGATAACGTTAAACCTCAAAGGTTCACTTAGATTACGTGAAATTATAGGTTTAGTACTACTCGGTTTGCGTAGATTATCGGCTTGTGGATTTTTTTTATTTGAATTTTATGGGATGAAATGGTTATCTGTAATCGGGAGCTCATAAATTAAGCAGATTGATGGCTATTGAAGTAATTGAATTGTTGATATCGATTTCAGTTTTTAGTTAATTTAAGATGGGATGTTGTGCCTGAATGATGAAATCCTATAAAAAAAACAAAGTGATTTATTTTGTTATCGTAAGAAGTGCTTTTAAAAATATAAAAACTTAGTTAGTTTAGTGGGGATTTAAAATTAATTAAGTGAAGAGTGTACTTTATTCGTAAATGGGCGTTATTCTTATGAATAACTAATACAAATAAATAAAAACTTTCTGACGTTTTTAAAGAGATTGTACTTGATACATTTGATTTTTAGAGAATTGTTTAACTTAAATAATTTATCCTCTCGGATTAAAATCCCAATTGAAACCATGAAAAATAATTATAGATTATTACTGGATGATTTAAATAATGAGATTAAACATCTTTCCAAGTTTGACTGCAAATCACTGTTAACTTTAACTATTGCGAGTTTAATGTTGGTATTAGCTAATTCATCCAAATTAAACAGTATATTTGGACGTACGTGAAGAAGCAAATATTTAATAATTTCATATCTTTGGAACAAAAACTAGTGTAACATTTCGGCTATTTGTAGCTTCGACTATTGGGTTTAATATTTATGTAGAGAAGTTATCATATCAACTTTAGATATTCTTTGTAAATTGTGTTTCTATGAATATTATGTAGCTCTTAAATGCCTTAGGTTTTATGATCATGGCCGGTGTGTTTAATTATTAATTTCTCTTTATGGAAAATATATATAATTTTAATCTTCATAATTCTGATTTAGATAAACCTATTTGGAGGTATTTAGATTTCTCTAAGTTTATTGATCTGCTCGAAAACAAATCCCTTTTCTTTTCTAAAGTGGATTCTTATGAAGATAAGTACGAAGGAGTCCATAATGCCATGGGTGCTAACGATCATTATGATATTACTAATGATGGTGAATTATTAAAGACAAAATTTCCGACGGATCAAAGAGGAAAGGGAAATTCAGAAAGATATAAATTGTATGTGACAGACCTGTTAGAAACATTAAAGAAATGTGTTGGAATTAATTGCTGGCGATTTAATGAATTTGATTCACACGCAATGTGGAAAATATTTCTTAGTTCAAATGAAGGTGTTGCAATAAAGACAACAGTTTTTAAATTAAAGAAAAGTTTAATAACCAAGTCAATAAATCAAAAAATACATATCGGAAGGATTAAATATATAGACTATCAAAAGGATAAAATTCCAATTGACAATTTTTTTAATTCATTTTTTTATAAAAATAATTATTTTTATCACGAAAGTGAATTTAGAATTTTATATTATGAAATTCGAAATTCTAATTATCCAAGTTTAAATAATTCTAATTTAATACCGATAAATGAAAAAGGTGTTAAGCTTGAAATTCACCTTGAAGATTTAATTGATGAAATAATTCTGAGCCCATATTCTCCAGATTGGTTTTCTAATCTTGTTGAGACCATTTGCAAAGAGAGGTACCATTTAAACATACCAATTAATAAATCAATAATTGGGTTACAAAAATAGCTTAATGTTATAACAATTAGAGAATCTTATCGAGGAAGTCTTTTTGTGCAGAAAGTTGCTAGAAATTGGGGTTAGAGGATTAAGATCCCCTCTTTGATGA
The DNA here is from genome assembly GCF_054781075.1 of Cyclobacterium sediminis. Lineage (NCBI taxonomy): Bacteria > Pseudomonadati > Bacteroidota > Cytophagia > Cytophagales > Cyclobacteriaceae > Cyclobacterium > Cyclobacterium sediminis. Next base: position 49,225 of record NZ_BAAGVC010000042.1, read on the forward strand.
AGATAGAAAAATAAAAAAAGTCAACCAACAGTTTACTCAATGCAGAAAACACTAAAACGGTAGTAGGTAAGCTTTAAATTTCTCATGATATTTTGAATATTCATTGAGGTGGAAAAGGTCTAATTTTTTCTTCTTTGATGAAAGTTGGAAACTTTCATCCTTATAGGTCTATTTACGCTTCGCTAAACTTAGACCCGATAGGAGCAGAAACAAATGTGAAACTTACTTCACCAAAGAATCGTCAAAATCTTCCACTGACACATTGGATTTTTTTTCTAGTTTAAATGAAGGATACATACCGACTTTTAGGGCAATTTGAATGACTTTCTCTAAACTAAAATTAATATCACCATCGTTTAAAATCTGGGATACACGCCCCTTACTTATATTTAAATGTGCCGCTAAATCCTTTTGCTTCATGTTATGTTCCTCCATATAATCCACAATAGCATTGTATAATAATGCATTGATATTTTCAATCCAATAGGAGGGTTGGTTTAAAATTTGTTTTCTCTTATTCGGTTTCATTTTTGAAATCTTTAATTGTTTGAAGGACTGATTTAATATCTTCTTTTTGATTGCCCTTTTTTCCACCAGTTACTATAACTCTTCCCGTGTTTTCTTCATGGAATAAGTACAATCTTATAATTCCTGATTTAGCTTCATATACTTTACATTTCATTGAATGTCCTTCAATTAATCTGAATTTAGTTTTAGGTAATCGTAAAAGATTTGATGTAATTTCAATTATGCTAAGTGCACCAGCTATTTTGTCAAATATTAAGGCGTCATTTTGATGTTCATCAATAAATATTTGCAAAAGACTTTTACCGTTTTGGCACAATTCCCAAATGTCAATTTTGGTTGGATTTGGAATATTTTTGTATGGATTAACGAAAATTTCCTCAAAATGTTTAGGTATAGCTAAACTTATTAATCACCTAATTTACACAAAAGTTTAATTATAACAAGAAGCCACTTTTAATAACATAAGGAGGTAGTCCAGAAACAATAGTGATGACCTGATATGTCAGAGGAGGTTCCTTCTTAGAGTGATTTTTTGTTTCTAATTTAAGGTAGCCACAAATCAAACCCTTTGGTTCATTAATTTTTGACTAAAGCCAGATGAAATTGTATGCCTCTATAAATGGGCTGAAGCCCATTCAAATTGAATTTTTTAGTTGATCAAATGGCTCATCAATTCCTATGCACAGCTGGAGACATTACGTATTATCCTATGGCTTCGGCTCCGCTCAGCCGCTGGGAGTACAGAAGGAGCCAGGCAAAGATGCATTATAAAAAAGCCATTTTTCCTTTTCAATAGCCCCTAGCATTAGCTGGGGGATGGTGTGAAATTACTCGTCTTCGTGGTTTTAGCCATATTTTACTATCAAGGGGTTTCCAGACTAATTTTGGGATTTGGGCAGTTTGTGCTTCTTTGATGAAAGTTGAAAACTTTCGTCATTATAGGTCTAAGTTACGCTTCGCTAAACTTAGACCAAGTAGGGACCAGGCAAAGGTTTTAGCCCAATTTTTCTAACTAGCATCCTGTTCATATGAAATAAATAAATATTGTAAAACATTTATTTATATTTAAAATACAAAAAAGTTGGTTTAAAAATAATTTATTACCTAGATTTGCTACTGGTAACTATTTCAATGAAATGACAAGAAAAATCAGGTAGGGGAGTAGAAATAATTTAGTGGGGGTAAAAACTGTTTTTGCTAACACCTATTGGAATAATTTTTAACTGGCTAAAAACCTATTTTTTCTTCCAATTTAAAAAGATACCACACGATAAAACCGGAAGGTGTTTTACAAGGTAGATTCATTTTTCTACAGTTGTGAAGAGGTGAGGAAAGGAATGAGTAGCATTTAAGCAATTGTGGCACCTAGCTTCTCTGAACATGGAGCCTTAATTTTTATAAACGTTTTTAATAAAATAATTTTTAACAAAAATTTTAAGAGAATGAAAGTGAAATTTTATTTAGCGGCATTGATTTTTCTGTCCCTTCAACTTGAATTGTTTGCTCAAGAGAAGACGATAAATGTGGAAATTACCGATCCAACTTCAAAAGGACTATTAACGGGTACAATTGGCGTTATTGGAACGGTAGATGATGGACACTTTTTACTACGAGCTATTTCCAAAGGTTTCTCATTGTATGGAAAAGGAGTGGGTACAAAAGGTGTGTTGGTCGTGGAAAAGCTTAACCAAAAGTATGGACTTGAGAAAAGCCGAAAAATAGAAGATATTCCGATGACTGTCATGAATAAAGCAAAAGACAAAAGCTTCGAATTCTTCTACCAGGACAAGGATAAAGACATTTGGTTGTTTTATTCAGATGCGTTTAACAATAAAAATCGTTTGTTCAGGAAAAAGCTAGACCAAGAAACCTTGGCTTTTGAAGCGCCAATATTGGTTTCAGAACTGCCTATTGTTAATAAAAGACTAGACAGAAGGTCAAATTACAGTATTGTTCGCTCGGAGGATAATAGCAAGTTCGCCGTTTTCTCCTTTGTGGGCAGTAAGAGCAATGAAGGGTCTGAAGCATATGTTGAGGTGTTTGATGCTTCGATGAACTCAGAATGGCAAATGAATACCAGTATTCCTGAATACGACAAGGGTGGCCCGGATACCAAGTTATATGGCATGATAAAATCATTAAATAGCAATGGAAATATTCGTCTTTCTAATGAAGGGGTGTTTAATATGTTGAGTAAGGTGGACATAGTAAAAGGAGGCAATGAATTTATGCACTTTATGTATTCATTCTATAGGGGCATTGATGACCCTGTGATTACATATCTTAAAAATACGGACAAGTATTTGTTAAGGATGTCCCTTATTCAGGATAAAAACAAAGATGTGAGGTTGGCCGGTTATTATTCCAATGATAAGAAGCTTAAGCAAATTGATGGGCTATTTGTTCAGAGTTTAAACCCTTTTACTTTGGCAATTGACAAGCAAAAATTCATTCCCTTTTCCAATGAAAATAAAATGGATTTCTTGTACCAAAGCGAAAGCTATTTATCAGGGAAAGAAAAACGAAAAATAGAAAAAGGTAAAGAGATAGAAGTTCCGTCCAATACTTATATCAAATCCATATTTGTTAACGAAGACAATAGCATTACATTGGCCTCAGAGTACTATGAGTCCTATACGTACAATGGTAAAATTTACCATGTAAACAATGATTTTCAATTCACCAATATTTCTCAAAATGGTGAAATCAATTGGATTCAAAATTTTAATAAACAACAAAAAGATATTACTCTTAACACCAATGGCATCTATCAAATGTATGAGAGTGGTACCATATATTTTATTTACAATGAACCCCTAGAAAGAGAAATCCGTGTTGGGCAAATAAATTCCAATGGAGAAGTAAGCGCTAAAACGATTTTGAAATCCAGCAAAGGTGGTGAATTAAAAAAGTTCTGGTTGGTTCCCGGAACCATATCCAAAGTAGGAGACAATACCTATTTAGGAGTAGCTGCCAAATTATTTAAGGAAAGACTGGTGAAAATTGAGATCAATTAGGTCTGAATTTTATCAGATCTTAAGATCGCGTCTGTTTTTCTAATATTTAATTTATAACCAAAATGAAATTATACTTATTTGTACTGTTTTTTTTATCCCTTCAAATTGATTTGCAAGCGCAGGATAAAACAGTAAATGTTGAATTAACCGGGTCAGCATCAAGAAAGTTATCAACGAGATTCATTGGAATAGTTGGCACCACAGATGAGGGGATTTATATATTGCGGCTCAAATCTAAAGGCTACAGCATTTCTGGTGGGGGATTAGGTAAAAAAGGGGAATTGTTTCTAGATAAATACGACCACGAATCTAATCTGATAAAGAGTAAAGAAATAAAGGATATTCCGATTACTATAGTAAGTAAAGCGAAAGATAAAAGTTATGAATTCTTTTATCAGGATGAAAAGGAAGACATTTGGTTGTTTTATTCTGATGAGTTGAAGGGTGAAAACAGGCTTTTTAGAAAACGTCTCAATCAGGAAACTTTAGACTTTGAAGAACCAATATTGGTGGTCGACCACCTTATTATGAAAAAGGGTTTAGATAGGAGGTCAAACTACAGCATTATTCAATCTAAAAACAAGAAAAAATTCGCTATTTATTCTTTTTCAGGCAATACTCGCAGCAGAGAATCTCATGCATACGTTGAAGTATTTGACAATAGAATGAATTCTGAATGGGTAATAAATGCTACCATTCCTGAGTTTAACAAGAGTGGATTTGAAAGCAAATTCACAAATCTTAAAGTTGCCGGATACCATAAGGAAGATATTCTATTATCTAATGATGGTAGATTGAATATTTTAAATCAGGTTTTTGTAGAAAAAAGTTGGGATGAATATGAACATATTCTCTATTCCTTTCACAAAGGGATTTCAGAGCCGGTTATACGTTACTTGAAAAATTCAGATAAGTATTTTGTTGATCTCTCCTTGGCTCATCATAAGAATGGATCAATAAAGATTGTGGGGTTTTATTCCAATGAAAAAGGATTAGACCCAATAGATGGTTTGTTTGTACAAAATTTAGCACCTCTAAGCCTAGCGGTTAAGGCTGAAGAATACATCCCGTTTTCTGAGGAAGACAAGTTGAATTTTTATTTTGGGGGCAGAGAAAAAGCAAGTAAAAAAGTTTTGAATAAAATTGAAAAAGGTAAAGGTTTTGATTTACCCTCCTATTTAACGATAAATTCAATCTATACTCTCGAAAATAACAGCGTAACCTTATGTTCGGAGTATTTAAATTCCTTTCAAAGCAAAGGGGTAACCTATTTTGGTTTTTATAGTATGCAATTCATAAATATATCAGAAAGCGGAGAAATTAACTGGATTGAGAAATATACTAAAAAGCAAATTGATAGAAGAACGTTAAGTGGTAGTGTCTATGAGATGTTTGAAGATGATGTAATCTATTTTGTTTACAATGACCTTTTAAATCGGGATTTATTGGCTGGCCAAATTAATGGTAATGGTGAATCAAGTTCAGAAGTTGTTTTAACCTCAAAAAAAATGGGTGATTTGGAAAACTTTGTGATATTCCCATCTAACATTTCGAAAATAAGTGACAATCAATACATGGGTGTGGCACTTAGAGCTTTTGGCCAAAGCTTGGTGAAAATTGAAATTGAGTGATTATTCGTGTAAAAGCCTTAGATTAGCTATATTGATAAGGGCAAGAAATCATTTGTGAAATGGCAATTGAAAGACACTTACTAAAAGGGGTATTGAACCAATACATTGAGGCCATCTTTCACCTGAAAGATTTTATACCTGACCATTCGATAGAACGGGTGGTTCCCACAGGACATGTATTTATAATTTTTGAGTTAGATGGCTTTCAAAGAAATACCTATGACAATGACACTTTAGCACCCATCGCAACATTTAAGGATGTTTGGGTTTCAGGTATGCAAAAAAATCATATTTCCATTTCAGCTCACCAACATTCCGAGTTGTTTGTGATTCAATTCAAAGCATTTGGTGCCTATCCGTTTTTTCATTTTCCCATGCAAAACTTGAATGATAAAGTTATTTCCGGTAAGGAATTGTTTGGAGAGGATATACTTGCTTTAAGAAAAGAAATATTAGAAAAAAAATCGACTGAAGAAAAGTTTCAAAGCGCAGAAATATGGTTGCTTGAAAGATTCCGAAAGGATAAAACCCCTCCTGCAGAATTATTAAAGGTTTTGGAAAGATTACAGCATGAACCTGTGGTCAATTTTCCCGAAGTAATTGAGGGCTATGCAAAAACGCAAAAACACCTGATAGATCAGTTTAAAAAGTATGTGGGATTGACGCCCAAATATTATCAACGCATGCTTCGTTTCAATGTGATTTTACAGCAAATTTATCAGTCAAAAAAGATTGAATGGGCACAGGTAGCTTACCAATTTGAATACACAGATCAATCGCATTTTATCAAGGAATTCAAGCATTTTTCAGGAATCAATCCACAGAAATTTATTCAACAGGGATTTAATGATGCCACTAATTTTTTCCCTTTGGACAAGAAAGGTTAATTTTTTACTATTTCAAGGTTTCAATTTCTAGTAGTATTGTAAAGAACAAAATCACAATACACTATGGATATGGGATCAGCTTTTGCAAACATCAATTGGTTATCGGTCATAGTCGCCTCAATATCCTCCTTCTTGGTGGGAGGGATTTGGTATGGTCCATTATTTGGTAAGGCCTGGATGCGGGCATTTGGATTTACAGAATCGGACTTGAATAATAGGAATATGCCCAAGGTATTTGGCTTGTCATTATTTTTGGCCTTTGTTGCTGCCTTGAACCTAGAGTTGTTTATTGGCGTAAATGCTGATACGTCCTTCGGCTTGATGGCTGGATTCTTGGCAGGTTTTGGTTGGGTAGCCACACTTTTAGGAATTTTGTATTTATTTGAAAACAGATCATTCAAAGCATTTTTAATCAATGCAGGTTATTGCATCGTGGCCCTTACCTTGATGGGAGGAATTTTGGGTGCCTGGTAAAATTTGGCTGTATTAATTTAACCCGAAAATGAGGCTGTTTTTGTTTTGCGGTTTAATACCTATTGGAGAAGTAGGTTAAATAGCTTATTTTGAGTTGAATTTTATCCTGGATTAGGATTTTCATTTTCAATTAATAACAAGCCAATAACTTTATGAAAAAAATCCCTTTCCTGTTTATTATAGCCTTTTGTTTAGGCTATTCATTTTGTTCTGCTCAAAGTGAAACCACTAAGGAAGCGTCTGAATCAAGCCAAAGTGTTTTTTATATAAAAGAGGTTCTACAAGATGGAAAGGGAGATTTTGATCCTTGGAATACCAAACGATGGGCTGACTGGTACAATGATAAGGGAGAATTGATCCGACAGTTTGATGTGGACACTTCTGTTAAATTCAAATCAAGAAATGAGCCTTGGTTAGTGAAGATTAGTGAGGCGTTTACCAATAAATCCTTGTTTACTATCGCAAAACAAGGCATAGTAATGGATGGCAATGGACTGATCATGGATGTGAGAACCGAAAGGCAAAAGCTTCCGCTTGATGAATTGTATGCTTTAAAAAAGGAGCCATGGACAGATGGAAACGAACTTCGCGGAATATTTTATAATCTTCCCCAAATAGAAGGAATCCAGCCTACGCAAATTAAGAATTTCACTTTTATGGGATGGAAGCGTGGTGTTAAAATTAATGGTACAGGCGATCAAAGGCAACATCGTTTGATTGTAGAAAACTGTGTGTTTGCCAGAAACAGGGTAGGGTTCTATACGAATGGTTACAATACACTTTTGAGGAATTGTGACCTCTTTGAGAATGGGTATGGGGCCATATATTCCGGGAGTAAGAGTCGTAGAAATCAATTTATTGGCAACTTTTTTAGGGACAATACCCTGAGTCAGCATCAACCTTCCTATGGGGATTTTATCGGAGACACTTTTTTTGACAGTGAAATAAGCAGCAATACCTTTGCAAAATCCCTTATACAAACGGAACAAAGGAGAATTGGGATTTCCATGTTTAGAAATATGGGAGAAAGCAATAATTTGCGGGAGCAAATGCCTCACCATAACATTATTCGTGACAATTATTTTGAGGGTTATTCGGTAGCCATTCATATTGGGGCACGAATGGGCAGAGACACAAGAAATGATATTACAGACGAAGGTCGTGACTATGCTTTTTATAACCTTATATCAGACAATACCATTGAAAATTCAACAATCGGAATAAAAATTAACACTGAAGGAAATACCATCAGAGGCAATGCTTTTACCAATGTAGAAGAAGAAATTGTTTTGCAATGTGTATTCTTTAAACTAGAAAATACCACGATCAATTATCATAAAGAGGATGAAGTGAAACTCTGGTTTGTCACAGAGGACTATGCCAAGTATTCGGCTTGGTTTAGGTTTCAAGATGACCTGAATGGAAGTATTAAAAAGGAAGAGAAATTGATTACTGTGTTTTCTCAGAGGGAGGGGCCGAGTTTTTCGCAAAACCAAGATAAAAATTTCAAGCTAAACCCGAAAGTGGCCGGTTCTGAAAACCACTTGACCGATTTCCGTGTGGGAGCTCCGATTGCTACCGAGGTAGGGGAGTTTAGCTTGGATTTGCCGGGGCAAGAATATGTAGCCATTTACGATCGACCGATCTCACGCATAGGTGATAAAGATTTCTACAGTATCCTCTTTTTTGATGACAAAGGTACAGAGATCAACAGGTGTGGAAGGTCTGAGGTAAAATGGAAAGAAATTGCTACGGGATATTTTACCAAAAGTGAGGGAGAAATGGAAGTAGCCGCCATACCTGCAAAAGCAATCGATGGGAAATACCCTGTTTTTATTTTTGACAGAGGCTATAAAACACCAAAGGAAATTCGTTTCAAGGACAACGAGAAACCGGATATTACTTTTGTCTCGAACAATAAAAAAGTACTTGAAGTGAGCATACCCTAATTTGAAAAGGGCTATCCTCATAAAATGTTTAAATCGGCTTAAGGATCAGGTCGTAGGTTAAATTCAAGGAGGCCCCCAAGCTAGTTGATTGAATTCAATTAAAATAAGGCGGTGCGGAAAGCTTTTATAAAAAGGGAAAAGATTCAAGACTAGCATTATGGTGAGGTGTTAAGGTAAGATTTTCTAGGATACTCGATATAAAAGGGACACTATAATAATTATTGATGATTTGCCTGAAAGAGTAAAATGCCAATTTTTAGAATATGGTAGAGTTGGACTATTTATTTAAATTTTTTACCTGTCCTTCATTTAATCTATGTTCTTTTAAATTAGAATCAAACCTCTTATTTAAAAATCCGACTGAATTTTTATTAGGTCTCTTGCTGAAATTCTATAAGAATTTACTATTTTGTAATTGACAATGAACAGCTTAAACAATTGATTACCGGAAATGCTTTTTGATATGGGCAAATAAGTGAAATAATTCTCGTTTAACTTAAAAATCGCTTTCTAAATAAGCATATTTAGGGTTATGGTTAGTTCTATTGGGTGAATTTCCCAGTATGGTAGTTTCATAATCAGTGGCTGTTTATAAAAACATAAGGTGTGCAAAAGTGTTATCAAAGAGATAAATAAATAGGTGTTGACCTTAATTTGATTCGTAAAACAATAAATCTTTTACTATGGATATTAACAAAAACCCGAAATCATCACAAGAGGAAAACAAATGCCCGCATCACGAAAAACAGGATGAAGGCGTAACCATTGCTGAAGGCAACGACAATACCTCTGCCAATGGTAGTTCGACCGGTAAATGCCCTGTGATGCATGGCGGAAATACTTCAGTTAACGCATCAGTTATGAGTTGGTGGCCCAACGCTCTTAATCTCGATATTTTACATCAACATGACAGTAAAACAAATCCTTTAGGTCAGGATTTTGATTATCAGGAGGAGCTTAAAAAATTAGATGTTGAGGCATTAAAAAAAGACATGCATGCGCTCATGACGGATAGTCAAGAGTGGTGGCCGGCAGATTGGGGCCATTACGGTGGTTTATTCATTCGAATGGCATGGCATTCCGCAGGATCTTACAGGATTTCTGACGGACGCGGGGGAGGTGGTGCAGGAAACCTACGTTTTGCACCATTAAATTCTTGGCCGGATAACGTTAGTTTAGACAAAGCAAAAAGATTATTATGGCCAATTAAGAAAAAATATGGCAATAAAGTCAGCTGGGCAGATTTAATTATTTTGGCCGGTACCATTGCCTATGAAAGTATGGGTTTAAAAACCTATGGATTTTCCTTTGGAAGGGAAGATATTTGGCATCCTGAAAAAGACACCTATTGGGGCGCAGAAAAAGAATGGTTGGCACCAAGTGATGAACGGTATGACAATGTGGAGAATCCATCCACCATGGAAAACCCATTGGCTGCAGTGCAGATGGGGTTAATTTATGTGAATCCGGAAGGAGTCAATGGTAAACAAGATCCTTTAAAAACGGCGGCGCATATTCGTGAAACTTTTGCCAGGATGGCCATGAATGATGAGGAGACTGCTGCTTTAACCGCCGGAGGGCATACAGTAGGTAAAACCCATGGGAATGGAGACGCAAGTATCTTAGGTCCGGCACCTGAAGCCGCGGATGTGGAAGAGCAAGGCTTAGGTTGGCACAATCCTACCAAATCCGGCAAAGGTAGGTATGCAGTAACAAGTGGGCTGGAAGGTGCATGGACAACCCACCCTACCAAATTTGACAATGGATTTTTTGAAATGTTGTTCAATCATGAATGGGAACCTCGCCAAAGTCCTGCAGGAGCTTGGCAGTGGGAACCGGTAAGCATCAAAGAGGAGGACAAACCGGTAGACGTTGAAGATCCTAGTATTCGCCTTAATCCAATGATGACCGATGCTGATATGGCGATGAAGGTGGACCCTATCTACAAAGAGATCTGCTTAAAATTTATGAATGATCATGAATATTTTTCAGAAACCTTTGCTCGCGCCTGGTTCAAATTAACCCACAGGGATATGGGACCAAAAGTTAGGTATTTTGGCCCGGATGTACCGGAGGAAGATTTAATTTGGCAAGACCCTGTTCCTGCAGGAAAAGCGGATTATGATGTGGCAGCTGTAAAGGATAAAATTGCCGAATCCGGTTTATCAATTGCAGAGATGGTATCAACTGCATGGGACAGTGCCCGCACCTATCGGGATTCTGATAAGCGGGGTGGAGCCAATGGGGCCAGAATACGTTTAGCCCCTCAAAAAGATTGGGAAGGCAATGAACCTGAGCGATTGGCCCATGTATTGTCTGTACTCGAGCCTATCGCTGCTGAATTTGGGATCAGTATAGCTGATACCATCGTACTTGCAGGTAACCTTGGTGTAGAGCAAGCCATCAAAGCGGCTGGTTTGGATATTGCCGTGCCATTTTCAACCGGTAGAGGAGATGCTACAGATGAGATGACAGACGCAGATTCATTTGCTCCACTAGAACCATTGGCAGATGGGTATAGAAACTACAGCAAAGAAGACTACGTAGTAAGTTCTGAAGAATTGATGCTAGATCGAACACAGCTAATGGGGCTAACTGCACCGGAAATGACGGTGCTTGTTGGTGGTATGCGTATGTTGGGTACCAATTATGGCAATACCAAACATGGTGTTTTCACCGACAATCCAGGTGTCTTGACCAACGATTTCTTCGTTAATCTAACAGATATGAACAACGAATGGAAACCAAAGAGTGAAGGACTGTATGACATTTGCGACCGTAAGACGGGCGAGGTAAAATGGACCGCTACCCGAATGGATCTGGTATTTGGTTCCAATTCTATTTTGCGTTCCTATGCCGAAGTATACGCCCAAGACGATAGCAAAGAAAAATTTGCAAATGATTTTGTAAAGGCTTGGACGAAGGTGATGGATGCGGATCGATTTGACTTAAAATAAAATTACTTTCAGTTTGACTAGTCCTGAATAGGCGTTACAGATTTTATGGATAAATTTAGATAGCATCGGGTTTCGACTCGGTGCTATTTTTTGTTTCTTTTGGACCGAACGCTGGAAACAAATTTTCTGATCTTTCTCCGGAAGAGTTGGTATCACAGCCATTGAAGGAATATTGCATCGCTCTGATATAAGTTTTATTATTTATTACCTGATAATTCATAACTTTGAATAATGCAACGGCACCCTTTTGAACATAAATTTAAACCCCATTAAAAAATATTGTAGGGCAAATAAAAATAGTCTTTTTTAAGCGTAGCATTTTTGTATTTTTAATTCTTCAAAAACAAATCCATTTATATGACGGATGTCTTGAAAAGAAACAATATCAATGTCTTTGGCCAGGGAAGCAAAGTGTTGTTTTTTGCTCATGGTTTCGGATGCGACCAGAATGCCTGGAAGTACATAGTTGGTTATTTCACCAAAAATTACAAAGTTGTTTTGTTTGATTTTATCGGAGCTGGGAAATCTGATTTAACGGCTTATGACCGTCAAAAATATTTATCACTAGATGGCTATGTAAATGATGTAATTGAGATTTTAGATGAATTAGCATTAAAAAATGCGATATTTATTGGTCACTCAGTAAGTTGTATGATTGGCGCATTAGCGTCAATAAAAAGACCAGATATTTTTGAAAAACTTGTTTTCATTGGCCCATCTCCGTGTTATTTGAGTACAGAAGATTACTCAGGAGGGTTTGATCAGGAAACGATTGACTCCTTAATGGAGGTAATGGAAGAGGATTATATCAGCTGGGCCAGATCAATAGCACCCAACATAATGAATCCGCAAAACGGGAAAAAACTTACTAGTGAATTATCTGATAGTTTTTGTTCAATTGATCCTGCAATTGGAAAGGACTTTGCCAGAGTAACTTTCTTGTCCGATAATAGAAAAGATCTACCTTTAATTCCGGTTGAAAGCCTGACCATACAATGTTCAGATGACATGATTGCACCTTTAGCCGTAGGGCAATACATCAATGCAAATACCCCTGATAACACCTTAATAGTTATTGAGGTAAAAGGTCATTGCCCACATATGAGCCATCCAGATGAAACAGCCAAAACTATCTTTTCCTTTTTGAAATAAAGGGGCTGCCATTGTTTAAAATGGGATATTTAGTATCTTCAGAAATAATTTTAAATGAATTTATATGGAGTCGGATAAAGATCAAGAGAATAAACAAAATAAACACCAACTAACTCCTGAACTCTATGATATCTATGCCCCACCTGTATATCGCAAAATATTAAATATAGTACACAAAGGCCCCATAGCAGGGAAAGTGCTTGAAAAGGTTTTTGTTTCAGCTTACTCAGATAATGATACTTTTCCTTTGCGAAGCCCTTTAATGTCATTGATAGATATAGCCAATGAAAAAAGTAGCAAAACAATGAAAGCCCTTACCATATTTAATGAATGCTGTTCAGGCACAAGTATAAGTCATGAGAACCAAGATAAAACTACCTGATTTCTATTGTTACGGCAGAATTCAATTTTAATATAAATACAGTCCCAAAAATTTAGCATATTGACTTTGGAAAGCTAACTCAGGAAGAAATTTTATCAGTATTGTTGCAGAAAAAAAAAAGCAACAATACCGCCAAAATCAGTGGTTTGGATTTCACTTTTTCAAGGATTAGAAACCCAAAGCTATTGACTAGGTTACTTTAATTTATAAGCTATAAATGGGATTCAGTCACTTATATGCTTCTTCCTATTTCAATTTTAAGCAGCCAACTTTTCTTCCGTTACCTTATCCATAACAATAGCTATTGCCCCGTCACCGGTCACATTGCAGGCGGTTCCAAAACTATCCATGGCAATGTATAAAGCGATCATTAAGCCAATCATCTCTTCGTTAAAGCCTAACATGGATTGAAGAATACCAACAGCGGCCATAATGGCTCCTCCGGGAACCCCGGGTGCAGCTATCATCGCAATACCCAAAACAAAAATAAATCCGGCAAAGAGTGTGAAACCAAAAGGCATTCCGTACAGAATCATTAAGGCCATGGCGCAAGCAGTGATTTTCATAATGCTACCGGAAAGGTGAATGGTGGCACATAGAGGGATAACAAAGCCTGCTATTTTCTCAGAAACCCCATTTTTCAGCGCTTGTTCTAAGGTTACCGGAATGGTAGCTGCGGAAGATTGGGTGCCCAATGCTGTGAAGTAGGCAGGTATCATTGTGATCAATAATTTAAAAGGGTTTTTCTTTGAAACCAAACCTGCAATGATGTATTGAAGCAATAAAAGCAAAACATGCAAGGCAAAAATCACCCCAATTATACTTATGAATACGGATAGAATTGAAAAGACTTGTCCGCTAAAGGACATTTTGGCAAAAATACCCAAAATGAAAAGCGGCAAGAGAGGGATGATTACATTTTCAATCAATTGCATGATGATTTTTTGAAAGTCTCTCACCATCAATTTTAGATTTGATTCTTCCTGGGTGGAAAGACCTATTCCAACCACAAAAGCAAAAACAAGGGCCGACATAACGTCGAGAATAGGAGGGATGCTAATACTAAAGTAAGGTGTTAATTCAGGTCCTTCTTCGGCAATTGGAGCAGCTCCATTAACATGCGATTCCAAGAGCATGGGGAATATCCCGGAAGTAGTAAGGTAGGTCATAAAACCCGAGAACAAGGTGCTACCATAAGCAATGGCAGCTGTCATTAACAATAATTTCCCTGCCCCTTTTCCTAAATCAGAAATGGCCGGCATAATTAAGCCCATAATGATCAGTGGAATGGTGAAATTCAGGAATTGTCCAAAAAAAGCATTGAATGTGGTGAAGATCCGATTGATGGATTCTGGTAAATACTGTCCGAAAAGAATGCCCAATACTATGGCTAGGAAAACTTTAAACAATAAGTTCGAAAATAGTTGTTTCATGATCTACGCTAATTATCCCAATAGGAAATGTCTGCCTTAAAATAAACTTTAGGATGGCTAATATACAGCCATTGTCCGGAAGGAGCATTTTTGAGCTGGTAAATTGACCTTAAAATACATCGTATAGGCTAAATTAAGGGTATAAGTTAGTTTATAATATTTTCTTTTTTGTTGCAAAAGGCATGGTAAAATATTATTTATACAAAATTTAATCGTTTATTTTAAAGATAATTAAACCTTTGCCTAAAATACTGGTCTTACCATAATCAACCTTAAATATAAAATGAATGAAAAGATTTTTTTTAACTTTCCTCTATTTGATTTGTCTTTCATGCAATAGTATTGAAGCACCCAAAGTTGAAAATAACAGTGGTATTTACAAGCCAAAGGGTTTGTATTCAAGTTCTTTTGGAAACGAAACAGCCTTGGATAATGCCCATGTCAATGGGGCTTTAATCCGTGTGAGATGGAATGATATTGAACCGGAGGAAGGGGTATTTGATTTTTTATTGATTGATCAATTTCTAGAGTTAATTAAGGAAAGAAATCTGGAATGGAGTTTAGGTATAATTGCTGGAGAAAGTAGCCCCGCTTGGTTGTTTGAGGATGAAAATGTTGGTTCATTTGAAATCACTGATTATTACAATAATGTAAAGAGTATACCAAAAATGTGGGATGCCCAAGTTAATGTTAAATTAAACCAATTGGCTTTGGCCTTGGCAGCTAAATATGGAAATGATGAAGACTTAGCCTTGGTCTATGCCCCTCAAATGACTGCTAATGGCATTGAAGGTCATTTTAATGGGGTGCCTGAAGCGGTACTTATCAATGCAGGGTTCACTGCTGAAAGATGGGTAAATTCCGTTAAAGAAGTAGCTGAAAATTTCGCAATGGCCTTTCCTGATAAAGCCATTGCCGTAGAAGTACATGACCTTATCAATGATAGCGCTATTCCAAACCAAATCATAACGGACTTATGGAATGACAGCTCATTGAACCAACGAGTTGGGGCTGCAATTTGGTGGATTTCCGGTAAGACTACATACCAACCCAATTTGTTGGACGCATTAACCGCTTTCCCGGGTGATATTTATGCCCAGGCCATTGGCAGGTCTGACCAAACGGAAAGGTTTAAAGATGATGATTACAGTACCATGTTTGCCCAAGCAAAAACAATGGGGGTAAGGTATATTGAACTTTGGGAATATGAATTTGTAAACAATACTTTTCCACAAGAATTTGCTGACTTTAATGCTTATGCCAATGTTACCTATAAATAAGAATGGCAAGGGATAAAACTTTAATTCCCTCTTTTTATGATGCAGTATTACTACTTTTTCTTGCAATTGGCTAACCTTGGCTCCCACCAATCGTGGTAAGTTTTGTCTAGTTTGCAGTAGTTAATGTTGAGATAGGAAAGGTAACTTTATTTATAAGTATACAGTATGACATAGAGCCTTTCTTCCGATAAAGTAAAAAGCTGCATAAAATGAAGACAATTACAAAGTTTTGGGCAATTATTATAGCATTCAATGCCTTATTTTCATGTGCCAACGAAGATCAGGGAAAGCTGGATTTGGGCCAAGCCAATATCTTAATTTCTCCACAGATCAATTCACCTATTCGGGAAACAGCCGAAGAGATCCTGGTCGAGGAAATTGAAAAACGTACTGCACTTCACCTGAAGGTAGCGGATAAGTGGGAAGGCAATACGACCATTGCCATAGCTTTGGAAAATGACATTGAATTATTTGGCAAGAAGCTTCCTTTGAAAAGCAATAGTGTTCCCGAAAACTTGAAGGCAGAAGGTTACCGTATTTACCATGAGAAAGAAGGTAACCGGAATACAATTTGGATTTTAGGGGCTGATACTAGAGGCATCTTATTTGGTGTAGGTAAGTTGCTGAGGATGGCGAATATGAAAGAAGGTGAAATCACTATTAAATCTGCCATAGATTTTTCTGAAGCCCCGGAATATCCTCTTCGAGGGCATCAGTTTGGTTTTCGAAATACTGCCAATTCTTGGGACGCCTGGACGGTGGAGCAATTTGATCAACATTTCAGAGAGCAGGTACTTTTCGGCGCCAATAGTTTCGAAAATATACCCTTTCAGAAGGTCAACTCTAGTCCGCACTTTAAGGTCAACCCCCAGCTTATGGAGATTGAACTCAGCAAAATATGTGAAAAGTACGATGCGGAATATTGGGTTTGGACTCCTGCCCCGCATGACCTGACCATCCACAATGCACATCAGGAAGGGCTTGCAGAACAGGAAGCATTTTATGCCAAATGTCCAAGGTTAGATGGTGTCTTTGTCCCGGGAGGGGACCCGGGAGAAAACCATCCTGCTCAGTTGATTCCCTATTTAAATGATTTGTCAGCTATTTTGAAGGAGTATCATCCCGAGGCCGGGATTTGGGTATCCTTGCAAGGCTTTAATAAGGAAAAAGTTGAATATTTCTTTGATTATCTGGAACAGAATAATCCTGATTGGCTCAAAGGATTGGTTTATGGCCCTAGTAGTCCTCCAATTGATTTGGAGAGAAAATTACTGCCAAAAAAATACCTGCACCGATTTTATCCGGACATAACGCATACGGTAAGGTGTCAATATCCGGTAGACAACTGGGACCAGGCTTTTGCTTTGACATTGGGCAGGGAGCCATGCAATCCTCAGCCCTTTATGTATACTGACTTGTTTCATAGAGATAGCCAATTTACCGATGGTTTTATCACTTATTCAGATGGTACCCATGATGATGTCAATAAAGTATTATGGAGCCAGCTGGGTGTCAATCCTCAAAAAGATCCCAAAGAAATTATCATGGAGTACAGTCGGTTTTTCTTTGGACCAGAAGTCGCGGAGGAAGCTACTGATGGGATATTTGCTTTAGAAAAAAATTGGGAAGGTCCAATAAAGAACAATGATTCAATTAAAATAACCTTGGCATTATGGACAAGTTTGGAAGAGAATAACCCCCAATTGTCCGATAACTGGAGATGGCAGCAATTGGTAATGAGGGCTTATTATGATGCATATATTCAGGATAGGCTGGCCTTTGAAAAAGGACTGGAAGCTGAAGCGAATGAAATACTGGCTCAAGCAAAAAAAATAGGAGCAGAAGAGGCCATGAAAAATGCACTTCAGCATTTAAACAAAGCAACAACCGATATGGTTTCACAAGACCTAAAGGAAAAAGTATTTGAATATGCCGATAAACTTTTTCGATCCATAGGTGCACAGTTAAGCGTAGAAAAGTACCAGGCACGAAATGCTGAAAGAGGAGCGATTCTAGACTTTATTGATTACCCATTGAACAATAGGTGGTGGTTGGAAGACGAATTTGACAAAATAAGGGAATTGGGCACTGAAAAAGAAAAGTTGGCAAGGCTGGATTTTATTAGGACCTATGACTCTCCGGGAGAAGGTAGTTTTTATGACAATATTTCAAGTGCCGATGCCGAGCATGTTACTTCCAAAACCGATGATGCCATAGACTTCTTATGGGAAAATGATGGGCTAAGCCGAAAGCGCCTTTCTACTCAGCTGTTTCAATTTACACCAACTTTGGAGTACCATGACTTAGATCCTAATGCCAGTTACCTAATCAGGGTTTCCGGATTTGGTGAAGCATTGTTAAGAGCAAATGACCAACGTTTGGTGCCGACTAAATATGAAAAGGGATTTGAGGAGTTTAAAGAGTTTCCACTTCCAAAAGATTTAATCAAAGATGGAACATTAAAGCTAAGCTTTGACAAGCCGGATGAAGAACACCTAAACTGGAGGAAGCAATCCAGGGTAACGGATGTTTGGCTGATCAAAGAATAAGTATGAATAAAGAAGGACATCTCCACCCCGAAAAAGAGCTTTATCCTTTAAAAGGGATTGTTACTGTGCTCAATACGCCCTTTACTAAACATGATAAAATTGATTTTGAATCATTAAAAAGAAATGTTAACGAGGCGCTAAAGGCTGGTGTCGCCGGCTTTTTGGTGCCTGCGATGGCAGCAGAAGTATATAAATTAACAGCCACTGAGCGACAAAAGATGTTGGCTTTGGTGTTAGAAACAGTGGAGGATAGGGTACCTGTGATTGGCGGGGCAGGAGAACAGGATTTGAGCAAAAGTAAAACCCTACTGAAATCATATTTAGCCTTAGGTTGTAGAAATGTTTTGTTCCAAATTCCTTTTGTTGACAAACAGAAGTTTCAAAAGCACTTTATGGAGTTGGCCGATTTATCTCCGGAGATGATTATGTTACAAGATTGGGATGCTACCGGTGCTGGCTTGCCGGACGAATTGATCTGTGAGTTATTTGATGAGGTACCTACTTTTCGTTGTTTAAAAATAGAAACGGTGCCTGCCGGGCCCAAATATTCACGCATTCTGAAGCTGACTCAAGGGAAATTAAATGTGAGCGGAGGCTGGGCTGTATCTCAAATGATGGATGGGCTTCACCGGGGTGTACATGCCTTTATGCCTACCGGAATGCATTGGATTTACACAAAAATATACCGCCACTTTGAAATGGGGGAAACCAAGGAAGCTGAAGCCTTATTCAAAACAATATTGCCAGTATTGAATTTCTCTAATCAGAGTTTAGATCTTTCAATCCATTTTTTTAAGCGCTTATTGTACCGGCAAGGCATCTATACACAGCCTACGGTACGGTTTCCAATTGCACCATTTGATGGAGAACAACAAAAGCAGGCAGACCTCCTAATTGATCATATCCTATGGACTGAGAATAATTTGAAATTAGAGAAAGGCTAGGTTGAGATCGGTAACTGTTTTTATGAATAATTTTGCAGGCTTGGCTGGATCCTCTCATTTTATCTAAAAGCCATAAAAATTGAGTTTGGGTATTATTAGATAAAAATATCAGGGTAAATTTGTATTTACATTTTTGGCTGCTTTTTTACGGCCAAATAATCTTGCCAACATTGAAAAACGAAAGATGCAAATTTGTAGGCCTAAGTCGACCCATTACTTTATAGCTGAAACTTCCTTTTGCTAACTTACTAATCCCGGTTTTTGTAGATGAAAAAGATAACCATTGTAGGTGGAGGTGCTGCAGCACTACTATTTGCTGCGCATATTGACACAACCAAATATAAGGTAACCTTGTGTGAGCAAAAAAAGACCTTAGGTAGGAAGTTTTTGGTGGCCGGGGAAGGAGGATTAAATTTAACTTACGAGACCAATTTGGCATCCCTCATTAAACCTTATGAGCCAAGTGAATTTATGGCGCCTATTTTGAGCCGGTTTACCAATAAAGACCTGATTTTATGGCTAAAAAATCTTGGCGTACCTACCTTTGTAGGATCAAGCAACCGGGTTTTTCCTGAAAGGGGAATAAAACCCATTGAAGTGCTCAATAAAATCACATCCTATATTGCTGATAAAGACATTCAATTCAGGCTGAATACCAATTGGTTGGGTTGGGATAAAGAGGGGTGTCTACGATTTGATAAGGACCTAAAAATTGATACCGATATTGTAGTTTTCGCATTGGGAGGGGCAAGCTGGAAAGTGACAGGTTCTGATGGCGCCTGGAAAGAGAAATTTGAAGAAAAAGGAATAAATGTTCAGCCGCTGAGGGCTGCCAATTGTGCCTTTGAAGTAGCTTGGGGCAAGGAGTTTATTGGAGCACATGAAGGAAAACCTCTAAAAAATATTGCCTTGACCTTTGGAAAACAAGAGGTTAAGGGAGAATTGAGTATTTCAAGATTTGGTTTGGAGGGCAATGCTATCTATGCCTTAAGCAGAGAAATTCAAATGTCTTTTTTGTTTAAAAGGGAGGTTATTGTCCATTTGGATTTAAAGCCCGGCTTAACAATCGCTCAGTTGAAAGCGAAATACAATGGGTCCAGACAAGCTAAAGTAACAAGTATTTTAAGTAAAGAACTGAATTTAGACCGTACTTCCATTAGTTTGTTAAAACAGTTTTGTGACAAAAACACATTTTCAAATCCCGATTTACTTCTTCAAACGATCAAAGCAGTGCCTATAAAGCTCAAGTCCGCAGGACCGTTGGATGAAGCTATTTCAACCATGGGCGGTATTGCTTTGGATGAGGTTGATTCGAATTTTCAAATTAAAAAAATGCTCAATTCTTACGCCATTGGAGAGATGCTGGACTGGTATGCACCCACCGGAGGGTATTTGCTTCAGGGTTGTTTCAGTATGGGCTTTGCACTGGCGGATTTCTTAAATGGCTTGAATGGGGAGGGATAATACCGAAGTAATTGCTAAACCGAATCATTTTTCCGGATAGGATGAATTAATTTCCTGTATTTGGTAGTCCTAAGTTTCCAATTCCCATATTTACCATTTATAGCTAAGGATTAACCTTTTTAGTGCCAAGGCTTGTAGCGACCTTTGATTGAGAAAGTAAATCAGGTGTATGTTTGCACCATTTCAGGATGAAAACTAAAAATAATATCATGAAAATAGCAGTTACATCAGCCAGTGGGAAATTAGGAGCTTCTATAGTCAATCAATTGACAAAAGAAGTCGGTGAAAACCAGGTTAAAGGTATTGCGCGAACTCCTGAAAAGGCCAATCACCTAGGTGTTGAGATCAGGAAAGGAGATTATAATAGCCGAAATCAATTCAATGAAGCCTTGAAAGGAATTGATACCTTGTTATTGGTTTCAGGTATGGATCATCCTGAAAAGAGAATCCAGCAGCATAGAAATGTGATTGAAGCAGCAAAGCAAAATGGAGTTAAAAAAATTGTTTATACCAGTATCATAGGGGACGAAGAAAACACGGCATTTAGCCCAATCGTTAAAAGCAACAGGCAGACGGAGAAAGATGTACAAGGCTCAGGTCTGCTTTGGGCGATCGGAAGAAATGGGATTTACATCGAACCGGATATTGAATACATAGACCACTACATTGAAGATGGTGAAATCAGAAATTGTGCAGGAGAGGGGAAGTGTACTTATACAAGCAGGGATGAATTAGCTATGGCCTATACCCAAATGTTATTGAAGGATGAACACAATGGGCACATTTATAATCTAGGTGGAAAACCCATCACCCAACAAGAGTTAGCAGCTATTATCAATGAAGTGTATGGAACTCAACTGTCTTACCATCAGGTATCTGTAGAAGATTACCGGAAAGAAAGAACAGCAGCCCTAGGAGATTTTATAGGAACGGTAATTGCCGGTATTTATGAAGGTATAAAGCGAGGAGTCAATGATGTGCCTTCTGATTTTGAGAAGGCAACCGGAAGACCCCACCAGGCCCCATTGGAAATGGTTAAAGCTGTAAAGGATAGGATGACAAAAGGATTATAAATTTACCCAATCTTAAACGCTGCTTTTTTGCATTAATAGAAAAGGAATAAAGTACGGGTAAATGGTAGAATAAAGCGTAGGGATTAATAGTGAAACAATGGGTATAATTGAGAATATAATTAAAAAAGTGGTGCTTCTGGAAGCATTGATAGTGGAGAAAACCAAATTGTCAGAAGCAGTCTACAAGATTCGCTTAAAATCAGATACCTTCACTAAGGTAGATTTTGTTCCGGGATATTTTTTACGTGTAGGGATTGGAATTGGCAAAGAAGGCCTTTCCATGAAAGACAAAATAAGAAGCTATAGTGTTTGGGATCTTAACAAACAGCAAGGTTTTTTGGATTTGGCCATCGCTACCCACAGCAAGGGTATAGGAGCTCAGTGGGTAGAAAAAAGCCAACCGGGTGATCAAGTCTATTTTAAATGGAAAAAGGGAAAATTTCTAGTTGACCATTCCGCGGATAGTTACCTTATGATAGGAGATTTATCTGCCTTGTCACATTTGTACGTCATTCAGAGAAACCTTGAGAAGGGGAAGCAAGTCGATGGTATTATTTATAGTTCTAACGAAAAGGAAATGTTTGCTGATACAGACCACACCAATCCATTTGGTTTCTATGAAATGCCTTTAAACCCTCAAGAAGAAGTTTTGAAACTGGTAAAAGAAAAGGTGGGAAAGATGCAAGGGAAGCAGATGGTTTATATCGCCGGAGACAGTAGGATTTGTATTCAGTTAAATAAATATTTTAGAAAAGAGTTAGGTTGGGACAGCAATCAAGTAAAGACCAAGCCATTTTGGAATCCGGAGAAAAAAGGTCTTGAATAATAGTTATCTCATAGAATTCTTTGAGGCTTTTATTTATATTTAAAAGGAAAGGTTGGGAAAATCTGTAGGTTCCGCCTTTGTCTTGATGTATTATGAGCCAATTTTCGCTACACGGTTTTCTTCAAAATTTCCTTTCAATAGTATCATCGACAATTTCGAAAAATAGTATCATTATTTAAAATAAAAGTAATAGTGTCTCTAATAGTCCTTTGGTATATTTGATCAAGCAAATACCGATATGACTATAAAAATGAGAGAAAGCCTAGTGCTTAAGAAATTAAGGGACGGAGAAAAAGTCTGTTCTTTTAAAGTAAACTTGGCAGATGCCCGCGTTGTTGAAATTGCCGCACAGGCAGGGTTTGATTGTTTGTGGCTGGATCAGGAGCACATTGGGCAGGATTGGTCCATTTTGGCTGCCCAAATTTGGGCAGCCAAATCTCAGGGCAAAGATACTTTAGTGAGAGTGCCAAGAGGAAGTTACAGTGATTATGTAAAACCCTTGGAACTCGATGCCAGTGGAATCATGGTACCTCATATCATGAGTTTGGAAGATGCCAAGAAGGTAATAGAGATGACGCGTTTTCATCCCATAGGAAAGCGAGCCATTGATGGAGGAAATGCGGATGGGGCCTACGCCGCCGGAGATTTTAAAGCCTACCTAAGAGATGCTAACCAACAGCGTTTCGTAATTTTTCAAATAGAAGATCCTGAACCATTAGAAAATTTGGAGGAAATCGCCAAATTAGATGGTTTTGACATGTTGTTTTTTGGTCCCGGAGATTTTAGCCAGGCCATTGGAGCTCCCGGCGATATGGATCACCCAAAAATTCAAGAAGCCAGACAAAAGGTGGTAGAAGTGGCAAGGAAATATGGCAAGTTTGCCGGTACCACAGGCCCTATAACCAAGGTAGCTGAATACCAGGACATGGGATATCAGTTTATAAGCATAGGTGCAGATGTTTTGACGCTCACGAAGTATTGTGCTGACCTGGTAGCTGGTTTTGGAAATACAGCTGAGAAGGTGGACAATGAAAAAGGGTATTACGGCGCCAAAAAATGAAGCGTAGTCTATTAGGAAATACCGGAATAGAAGTCTCTCAAATCGCTTTCGGGGGTGTGGAAATCGGTTTGCCTTATGGCCCCGGTGTTCATTCTGAGAAGGACATGTTGCAAGAAAATGAGGCAATAGCTCTTTTGCTTCAGGCTTTAGATAAAGGAGTCAACTTTTTCGATACCGCCAGAATGTATGGTAAAAGTGAGGAATTGATAGGCAAAGCTTTTCGGCAAAGGCGGGAGGAAGTTGTGATCTGCACAAAATGCCAACATTTGAAAAATCCTTCCGGCGAATTACCTGATGACAAAACCCTGGCGCACATAATAAGAGGCTCACTTGAAGAGAGTTTAGCAGCCTTAAGTATGGATTATGTGGATGTATTGATGTTACACCAAGCGGATTTAAGCATTTTGAAGAATGAGGCAGTCTGCCGAACCTTTGAGGATTTGAAAAAGGAAGGGCTAACCAAAGCCATAGGTGCCTCTACTTATTCTGTGGAGGAATCAGAAACAGCTATCAATTCAGGCTTATGGGAAGTCATTCAATTGCCATATAACTTATTGGATCAGCGACAAGAGGAGATTTTTGATTTGGGAGCTGAAAAAGGCGTCGGTATGGTGGTTCGTTCTGTTTTGATGAGAGGGATGCTAAGTGAACGTGGTAAAAACCTAAAAGCACCTTTGGCTGCTATAGAACATCATATTTCGCAATATGCAAGCTTGGCAGCGGAAGAGGGCATGACATTACCCGAATATGCTACCCGCTATGTACTAGACCAAGAGAAAGTTTCATCGGTATTGGTGGGGATTGATAAACCTGTTTATTTGGAAAAGGCCCTCGAAACTGCCGACCTGCCCACCTTAAATCAAAAGCTACTCGCCGGGGCCATACCTTTTCCGGAACCGGAATTTATCAATATTCCCTATTGGGACAGGATGGGTTGGCTTTAATTTCAAGTATAAGGGAAGATAAGATTATGAATTTGCTTTTAAACTAACCAAAAGAAAATGCTAAAAATAGGAATGATAGGAATGAGTCCGGGAAATGCCCACCCTTATTCCTGGTCTTCAATCATCAATGGATCTTTTGATGGCGATATAATCAATGAGATTGGTTACCCTGCAGTATCAGATTATTTACAAGCCAATGAGGATACCCTCGGCATTCCCGGAGCCAAGGTAAGTCATGTGTGGAGTCAAGATCTTGAGATTAGCAAAAGCATTGCTAAAAATGCGGGGATTTCCCATGTAGTGGAAAATTTGGAAGACATGATTGGAGCGGTGGATGCCGTTATTCTCGGAAGGGATGATCCTGAGAGTCATGTGGAGATGGCCAAGCCTTTTTTAGAAGCAAATGTGCCGATTTTTATAGACAAACCTTTGGTTTATTCTAGGGAAGACCTAACCTATTTTTCCGAACAGCATAAATTAGGAAAAGTGTTTATGTCCTGTTCTTCCATGCGCTATTCGCAAGAATGTAGAACAGTCAGAACGGGAATAAAATCACTTGGAGACATTCGTTTGGTAACTGCAGTAGGTAAAAAGGATTGGAAAAAATATGGGGTACACCTTCTGGAGGCACTTTTTAGTACTTTAGGTGATCCTAGACCGGTAAAGGTCCAGCATATAGGGGAAGCAGATGAAGACATTGTAATGGTTACTTTCGAGAATGGAGTCAAAGCAACGGTACATTTGTTCAAGGATATTTGTGGCACATTTCAACTTAGCTTTTTTGGGGAAAATGGCTGGAAGATGGCTGATATACAGAATTCTTACTCCATGTTTAGGGACAATCTAATTGTATTTATAGAAGCATTAAAAGGGGAGAAACCCTATTTAGAGTTTTCTAAAACCGCTGCGATTATGGAAGTGGTCATTGGTGCCAAGGAAAGTTTTGAAAATGGGGGTGTAGTAGTTAACATAGCAGAAAATGAACGTTAAAGAATTATTGAGCTTAAAAGGAAAAGTCATTGTAGTCACCGGTGGTTCCGGCCAATATGGTAAATGCCTGGTAGAAGGTTTGGCTGAAGCTGGGGGAACTGTAATAACTACTTCTAGAGATATTGCTTCAGCGGAAAAAACAGCTGCTACTTTTAAAGCCAAAGGGCTGGATGTTTTTGCGATGGAAGTGGACCAAGGGGATAGCACCTCAGTAGTAAAGTTTACACAGCAACTGAAGGAAAAATTTGGCGAACTTCATGTGTTTGTAAACAATGCTGTGTCAAGGCCTATGAAGGGTTACAATCGACCTCTTGAAGAATTTGATGAATCAATGCGTGTAAATGCAACCGGAATGTGGGATTTGCTAAAGGCCATGACAGACTTGATTATCGCTAGTGGAGGTGGATCTGTGATTAATATTAGTTCCATGATGGGCATGAAAGGTCCGGATCTCTCCAATTATGAAGGTACCAGCATGGGAGACTTGCCTCCTGATTATTTTTTCCACAACGCAGGGTTAATTAACCTTAGTCGCTTTATGGCTAAAATGAATGCTGGTAAAAATATCCGATTCAATTGTATTTCCCCGGGTGGATTGTTCAACAATCAACCAGCGCAATTTGTAGCCAATTACAATAAAAAAGTGCCTATGGGAAGAATGGCCAATACTGATGATATCAAAGGTTTGGCAGTCTTATTGGCTTCTGAAGCCGGAGCTTATATCAATGGCGAGAATATTTTAATGGATGGAGGACTTAATGCCTGATTCAAAATCTGCAAATTTTGCTGCTTCTCCGTTTTCTCTGGAAGGGAAAACAATTTGGGTTGTAGGAGGAGCAGGTTATTTGGGTCAAGCCGTGGTTCAATTACTTTGTAAGGAAGGGGCCAGGGTTTTGTGCATTGACCGTGAGGACAGGTCTTTTGATTTTGCGAAAAAAACCAAATTGGGTAGTCTTTTGATTCCATCTCAATTTGATCTTTCGGATACTCAAGCCATTGCCAACTTTGTAAATGAAAATAATGAGAAATACGGATGTCCTGATGGTTTGGTAAACCTTGCCTATGCGGCCAGTGGGAAGTCCTTAGAGAAGATAGAGCCGCAGGATTTTGACCAAGTAATCCACACTGAGCTTACCGCAACTTTTATTTTGGCAAGAGCCGTAGGGCAATTAATGGAGACCGAGGAATCGGGCAGCATAGTATTATTTGGAAGCATGTACGGAATGGGTTCACCTGACCAAAATATATATGAACCTCCCCTTATGACCAACCCTATTGAATACGGGGTAGGTAAAGCAGGAATCATTCAGATGGCGCGGTACCTAGGTATGCATTTTGGATCTAAGAATATACGGTGTAACAGTATTTCACCGGGCCCATTCCCGAATGATAAAGTACAAAAAGCGCATCCGGATTTTATCAAATCCTTAGAAAAAAAGACCTTTTTAGGCAGGGTAGGTGTGGCCAATGAAGTGGCCGGATCTGTAGGGTTTTTACTCTCCAATGCTTCTACTTATATTACGGGGCATAACTTGGTGGTAGACGGTGGATGGACTGCATGGTAATATTAGATTTTAATCAATTAAAAAATATAGATAATGAAAAAGATAGTACACCCTAAAAGAGATTTAAGTTTTGACACCGGCGCTTATTCTGACGCCATTTTGGTAGATGGGTTTTTGTTCGTTTCCGGGCAGGCATCAGTAGATTTTGAAACTTCTGAATTTAAGTTGGGAACCATCGAGGAGGAGACCCAGAGAACCTTAGAAAATATACAGGCAATTATTGAAGCCGCCGGAGGAACCATGGACAATGTGGTAAAATGTACAGTACATTTGTCAGATATCTCAGAGTTTGACCGGTACAATAAGGTTTATGCCAGCTTTTTCAAAAATACCAAACCTGCGCGGATTACCGTTCAATCTGTTTTGGCTGAAAATCTTAAAGTAGAAATCGATTGTACTGCTAAAATACCTGATTCAAAATGAGTAAAAGGCTGATTCTAGATGCGCATTTGGATTTGTCCATGAATGCCATTGAGTGGAACAGGGACTTAAGTAAACCGCTTTCAGACATTCGAAAGGCTGAAATGCATATGCCAGACAAGCCTGATAGAGGTAGAGGAACGGTCTGTTTGCCGGAATTAAGAAAAGGAAAAATCGGCATTGTGGTGGCAACCCAATTGGCCAGGTATTCCCCTCTTGATTCTGCACTTGCCGGATGGAATTCACCTCAACAAGCTTGGGCCATGACTCAAGCTCAATTGGCTTGGTACAGGGAAATGGAAGCACTAGGTGAAATGAAACAGATCTTGACAAAAGAGGATCTGGATCAGATGCTTGCACTTTGGGAAGATAGCAATATACCTGATGAGGAAAAAGCAATTGGTTATATTCTAAACCTTGAAGGGGGAGATTCGTTGGTAAACCCTTCCTATTTAGACAGGGCTTACGATTATGGACTTCGGGCATTGGGATTGTCTCATTTCGGTCCGGGACGATACGCGCCGGGGACCAAATCAGAAGGGACCATCACTGAATTAGGCAAGGAGCTGCTCAGGAAAATGGAGCAATACCAAATGATTTTAGACTTTACCCACCTTACGGATCAAGGTTTTGATCAAGCTTTGGATTTATATGGAGGTCCCATTTGGGCCAGTCATCATAATGTTCGGAAAATTGTGCCCAATCAGAGACAGTTAACTGATGAGCAAATTAAAAAATTGGTAAAGCGAGGAGCAATTATTGGTGGTATGTTAGACTGCTGGGCCATGGATATCCGTTTTATCGATACCATTTCAGACCCTTGGCAATTGGATATCAAATTGGAGCATTTGGTAGATCATTGGGACCATATTTGTCAATTGGTGGGAGACAGTGAACATATTGGAATTGGTAGTGATTTGGATGGCATCTTTGGTACGGAACAATCTCCCTGGGACCTTAATTCCATAGCAGATCTCCAGAAATATGAGGAGATTCTGGATAGGAGGGGGTATTCTGATAAGGATATTGATAATATTTTCCATGGTAATTTTCTTCGCTTTTTAAGAAAAGCACTGCCCTCCGGTTAAAATTTCACAATAATAAATACTTCTTATCCATGTCAAATGTTTTTCAAGCTGGTGCGGCCATTGTCGAAACCACACCTCCCTTAGGGACCATTATAAACGGTGATTTTGTTACCCATTACGCCCAAAAGATACATGACCCTTTACATGCCAAAGCACTGGTAATGAAAAATGAGGACAGCTGCTTGGCCATAGTGATTGTTGACATATGTGTGTTGGGAAAGGAGCTTTTGGATAAAACCAAAGCTATCATTGAGGAAAAATTTGGAATACCTCCCGGGCAGGTTTTGATTTCGGCTACACATACCCATGCTTCCGGTGCTGTGGAGGATGTGCACATGGTGCCAGCAGACATGGCCTATAGGAAACGACTACCTGGTCTGATAACAACGGCTGTAGGGAAGGCTTTGAGCCAGGTAAAACCGGCTCAGTTGGCCTTTGGCGCTATCGATGTTCCGGAATATGTGATGTGTCGCAGGTACTGGATGGGAGATAGTTATTCCCCAATTAACCCGGTAACAGGAAAAGCCGATACAATCAAAACCAATCCATTTGGAGTGGAAGACCAAATCATAAAACCACTCAATATTCCGGATCCTGAATTGAGTTTTTTAGCTATCAAAGGCCTAGACGGGGAATGGATCTCCATTTTGGGCAATTACTCCCTTCATTATGTTGGGGATTGGCAAAACGGAACCATTTCAGCGGATTATTTTGGTATGTTTTCCAATGCATTGAAAGAAAAATTAGGGGCAGGAGATGCTTTTGTGGGGATGATGAGCAATGGTACGAGTGGGGATATAAATATCTGGGATTTCAGTGGGAGAGTTAAATTTCCTGAAGGAGAGTTAGCCAAAAGTAGAAAAATAGGAGGTGAGTTGGCCGAAAAGGTTTTGGAAATGGTTCAAAGTCTTAGGTGGGATAAATCGCCCCAACTCAAAAGCAGTTTTAGCTTGTTAAAGGCTGAGAGAAGGATGCCTAGTTTAGAAGAATTGGAAAAATCAAAGGCCATCTTGGCTTCCGGAGGTTTGGAAGAATTGAAGCCTAATACTGAAGGTTGGGAAAAACTGTATGCCAGAGAGCAAATGTTGCTGAATGAATTTCCTGAAGATGCTTCTTGTCCGGTACAGGTTTTACATATAGGGGAAGGGAAAATTGGTGCTTTACCCGGAGAGTTTTTTGCGGAAACCGGGCTTAAAATTAAAGAAGGACTTGATTTTCCCTATTTCACAATTAGCCTGGCCAATGAAAATGTAGGCTATGTTCCACCCGCACATGAGATAGAGAAAGGAGGCTATGAAACCTGGAGGTGTAGGATCAGTAACCTTTCTACAGGTTCGGAGAAATTGTTTAGAAAAAAACTACTTGAGCTTATTCACGAGGATAAAAATCCTTAATTTTGATTTCAGTTAATAAGCAATAGTGGAAAAAGAAAAGTGGTTGGAAAATTTACAAGGCAAGGTACCTGAAAAGGCCTTGTCTTATTGCTTTTCCCTATGGGAGGAGGAACCTTTTATCTTTGAAATCACCAAATCAAGAAGGTCAAAACTGGGCGATTTTCGCTATAGAAAGGATAAAAGTATTCAGAAAATCACCATCAATAATGACCTGAATCAATACCAATTTTTGATTACTTTTATTCATGAGGTAGCTCATCACCGTGTTTTCAGCCGATACAAGGAAAGAATTGGGAAAGGAATATTGCCTCATGGGATCGAATGGAAGCAAAGTTTTAAGTGGTTGATGGCGCCAATGTTACATGAGGGGGTGTTTCCCAATGATATATTGATCCCCCTAAGGCTGTACATGAATAACCCTAAAGCTTCCACCGGTGCGGATTTATTTTTGATGAAGGAATTAAGAAAGTACGATAAAAACACCTTTATCAAAGAAGAACCGCTTTTAGGAGACCTTGCCATAAATACTCACTTTTTATTAAGAAAAAGGCAATTTAAGAAGTTGCGTACACAAAGAACCAGGGTGTTGTGCCAAGAATTGGCTACAGGTCGAAATTACCTTATTTCCGGACATGCCGTAGTCAAGGAAATAGACAATCCTGAAGATCTACCTTTCTGATAGGCAGACTTATCAACTAAATTTGGTTATCCGAACTTACTTATTAATCCCAAAAAATGTCACATACAGCAATGCTTGACCAAATTATTCGTTTCCGGAAATTTTATTTCGGGCATTGACACCTAATGCTCTAAGCTTTTCTGCCTGTGATATTAAATTGCCTTTGCCGGTTTTGAGTTGTTTAATAGCGGTTGCATAACTCTCTTGGGACCTGTCCAGATGCTTTCCAATGTCTTCCAGACTGTGTAGAAAATTGGCAAGTTTGTCATAAACTTTGCCTCCTCTGTCAGCGATTTCAATGGCGTTTTTGGATTGATCATCCCTTATCCATAGGTCTTTGATCATTTTTAGCGCAGCAATTAAATTGCTACTACTAATCAGTAGCACTCGTTTTTTATAGGCATATTCCCATAGTTTAGGGTCAGCCTGAAGGGCCACGATATAAGCTGCTTCAAGCGGAATAAACATGATGACAAAATCCAGGGCTTTAGCGTAGGCCTCGTACTGCTTGGCAGACAATTGGTCGATATGGGTTTTTATCGCTTTTACATGAAGTTCAAGCGCAGATTTTTGTTCTGCATCTCCCAGAGCATTGCTGTATTTTTCGTAGGCAATTAACGAGATCTTACTGTCAATGATTACCTTTTTGTCATCCGGATAATGAATGATTACATCCGGTTGCATTTTTTTACCATCAGGGCCAAGAAGGGCATGACCATTTTCGTCTTTCAGAAAGCCCTGAATACTGTAATGTCTGTCTTTTTCTAAACCGGAATTTTGTAATATGGTTTCCAAGATTGCTTCTCCCCAATTTCCCCTAATTTTGGCATTGCCTTTTAAGGCATTGGTTAAGTTTTTGGCTTCCTGACTGATTTGCTGGTTTAGTTCTGCGAGTTCTTTGACTTTTTTTTCCAGTGAAAACCTTTCTCTGGATTCCATGGCGTAAGCCTCCTGTACTTGCTTCTTAAAGGCGTTCAATTCTTTCCCTAGGGGCTGGAGAAAGTTTTCTATATTTTCCTGATTTTGACTAGTGAATTTCTTGGATTTTTCCTCTAAAATTTTGTTGGCCAGTAATTCAAATTCTTGTTGAAATTGACCACGCATTTTTTCTATTTCCTGCTTTTGAAAAATTAATTTCTCACGCATAAACTGAAGCTCACTTTCCAGTTTTCCTTTATCTATAGCGAGTTGGTAATTCTCTTTTTCTAAGGAATTGGAAAGTATGGAAAGTTGCTCATTTTCTTTTTGAGACGTTCCATATTTGCTCGACTGATACTGGTACTTTTCGCTAAGCCTTTCTTTTTCCAGGCTAAGGTCTCCCAGGCTTTCTTTCAATTGGTCGCGTTTTTTGTAGGACTTGATCAACAAAGTAGCCAGCAAGGCAATTATGCCGGACATCAATACCAAAAGCACAACCAATTCTATTGCCATTTGATCCGGAATTAGGGAGTTTATTGTTTTCTTTGTCGAATAGCTTCGTAAATCACTATTCCTGTGGCAACAGAAACATTTAAACTTTCTATTTGGCCATGAACAGGAACTTTAACGAATTCATCACACAAGCCCATAAGTTCATCTGAAACGCCATCTTCTTCAGATCCCATAACCAATACTGTAGGAGTAGTAAGGTCTGCCTGGTACATCATTCGGTCTGTTTTTTCGGTCACACCCACCACTTTCAAACCTGATTTCTTAAGGTCCTTAAGGGTATAATATAGGTTTCTTACCCTACTTACCGGTAGAAAATTTAAAGCTCCAGCAGATGTTTTAACCGCATCCGAATTGATTTGCGCACTACCTTTTTCCGGAATAATAATTCCATGAACACCCGCAACTTCTGCTGTCCTGGCAATGGCTCCAAAATTACGTACATCCGTGACCCTGTCAAGCATCAAAATAAGTGGTGCTTCCCCTTTAGTATAAGTGCTGTCCACTACATTTTCCCATGAAGCATAGGCTATGGATGATATATAAGCGATGACACCTTGGTGGTTTTTTCTGGTTATCCGATTGAGTTTACTTTCGGGAACCTTGGTTACCGGTAGCTTTTTCTCCTTGGTTAGTGCAAGTAATTCTTTTAAAAGATCTCCTTTAAGTTCTTTGTTTACCAGTATTTTGTCTATTTCTCTGTCTGCATTCAAAGCCTCCATGATGGACCTGATGCCAAAGATAAAATCCTTTTGGTCTTCGCTTTTGTTGATTAAAAAACCATCCTTCCGTTTCTCCATGCTGTGATAGTTTTGAACCATACAGGCTGATAGGCTCTGGATCGGTTCAATGTATAATATTGTGGGGTTAAAATATTCTTTACACGTGCAAAGGTAAAGGTTATTTTTGAATTTGAATCCTTAGACAAGTAAACCCAAGTTTCTTTGTCTAAATTAAAGTATACTTCTTGTGGAGGCCCCATAATTATATAGACCATGCCACGGTCTGTTGCCCAACCTTCTTTAAAATCAGTGAATAAAATATTGGCAAATTCCACTTGCCGGAAATACTCTTTGATCAATTTTTTAGCTGCCTCTTCATCTCGTGTCATCCGGATCCAATATTCATCTAGGGCTATTTTTTTGTTTTCTGCAGCCAATAAAGCCTCGTGCTCTTTTCGGGTAGAAATATAAGCAACCATTTGGATCATTTCTTCCCAAGTTGACACTTTTGGGAATGCTTTTCCGGCCGTTTTGATCAGTAACCCACTAGCGGTGGTGGTGTCTTTTTGTATAAAGTAATAGCCTGATTTGTCAAAGGATACAGGTACATTCAATAAGAAATCCCCTTCATTGATTACTTTGGTTTCCTTGGCTATTTCAGGAACCTTGGTTTCCATAGGTGGAAGGGGGATAGGGAAATCTTGTGGGTAAAAATACCTATATAAGCTTACTCCTTGGTTACTTTTGAAGAGTAAGGATTCTTCCGCATTTAAAAAATTTTGGTCAAAGGGTATGTCATTGCCAAAGTAGGCGCCGAAAGAAGGTTGATCTACCACAAAAGGACTAATTAAATCTGCATGGTAAACATATTCATCCTCTTGTCTGGTGTCTATTGCCCGAAAAATAACATAGGCCTGGTCTCTGGAACTTGGGATTTCTACAGTTTCTTCAAAATAAAAATGGCCGGTAGTATTTTTTTTAAGCAGGTCTTGATCCAAGGCAATTACCTGATCATCCTCAATTCTCTGATCAAAGCTATGGACAATGGTGTAAGAGAATAAGTAATCGTCAAAATTCGGATCCTCTTCGATTTTCTCAACCAGCATTTGTAATTTAAAAGTTCTTTCTGCGGTTTTAATTGGAATTACTTTCAAAGAAATTCTTGAATACCTGGAATACCTTAAACTCTGGTTAATACTTTGCAGATTTTTTTGTGCAAAAGAAGGAAGAGAAAGGAGGATTAAAATAAATAATAACCCAATATTTCGTTTCATATACAATGACTTTATTTTTTCCATAGTTGGTTTTAAAAATTAACCTTAATTTTGTTGAAAATAATAAAATTTTAGATGGCTACCTATACAACGGAAATTACTTCCGATAAGTTAATCAGTGACAATCCTATTCATCAACGTCTTTTTAAAGCATACATTGTTGCTAAAAGTTTCGTTTCCGGCAATTTGTTGGAGATTGGCTGTGGCGAAGGCAGAGGGGTACAGGCCCTAGGCCCATTGGTAAATCATTACCACGGCCTAGACAAGATAGGGGAAATCTTGGACAGGCTAAAGGATAAATACCCGGAATTTACCTTCGAGCAAGCAATTATTCCTCCATTGGCCGGCGTGGAGGATAATTCCTTTGATTCAGTTGTGAGTTTTCAGGTGATTGAACATATTGATGATGACAGGCAATACCTGGAAGAAATTTATCGTGTATTAAAACCGGGAGGAATGGCTTTGATCTCCACCCCAAATATTAGGTTTTCATTGTCTAGGAATCCTTGGCATATAAGAGAATATACACCTTCTCAACTTCAAAAATTATGTGAATCAATTTTTGATAAAGTGGAAACAAAAGGGATTGGCGGGAATGCCAAAGTTTGGGATTATTACGAAGCGAATAAGGTTTCAGTAAATAAAATTACGCGTTGGGATATTTTAAACCTACAATACAGGTTACCTGCCGGATTGCTGAAAATCCCCTATGAGATCCTAAATAGAATCAATAGAAATAAGCTACATAAACATCAAGGAGCGGCTGTAGAACAATTGCATCATGAAGATTACTTGTTGGTAGAAAACCCTGAGGAGGCCTTAGATCTGTACTATATTCTACACAAAAAATAATCGGCTGCTTAAATTGATAAGCAGCCGATTGGAATAATTTTTAGCGTTTAATATTAATTAGCCAATGGCTATTTTATCTTCTTTGAAGTTGTGGGGGACCTGCTGCAGCTCCAAATATTCGTTCGTAATCCTGCTGAATTTGATTGGCCTTTTCTTCATACCCCTGTTCTCGTAATTGGGGTACAAAGTAGCGCAACATCTGCATGGAGATTTGAGCTTCCCTGTCCATAGATCTACCGGTCTCCTGATAGAAGTCAAGGAGCTCTATAGAACGTTTAGACATTTGGTCGATAATATTCAGGGCTTCTTCATCCATGTCCAACTCGAATAAAACGGGTACAGCTTGTCCGCTAGCCATGTCGTACGGTATGGCCTTTCCGGGAAGTTTTTCCAGACTCAACCTCATAATGTCTTCCGCTCTCTCCTTATCTTGTTCATCCAATAAGGCTATGGCAATGCTATTGAGTACACTTCTATGGTTGGACGTGAATCTCCTGAATTCATCATCAAAATAGTTGTCCGGATTGTCCATTCCTCTAAAGGCGAATTTTTCAGTAACATTCTTATAGGCCAGATCGGTATTAATTAACTCGTCTTGGTTGTCGGGCTTTTGGATGGGGAGCAACCTGTAGGTCAGTCCTTCCATGACCACATGGTCACTCATGTCAAAGCCAATGGTGGCCAAAGAAGTATTGTTGAAATAAATGGGTCTTTCCCAATTGTTAGTAGCGATCAGATCCAATAACATCAGGTTACCCTTGGTTACATAATTTCCCTTGATCCTAATATTGATGTTTGGAATTTGCAGGTCTTTAAATTGTGGCGGCACAATTCCGGATTTTTCTACATTTTCAGTATTTACGGGCAAGGTTAAAATTCTGGAAGGAATCGTATTAATATTGCTGCTTGACCTGCTATTGGTTAATTTTAGTAAATCACTGTTGCCTTTTAATAGTTTGAGGTATTCCACCAGTGGCAAGCTTTCAATTCTATCCGTTACGTAAAGCACATCATTGGTGCCTTTTTTAAAGTTGTCAAAATTCAAAGTGAAATCCAAAGCAGCAGACTCATTGACAGGCCTGGCCATTTGTTTGACATACCAATCGGTGTCAAAATAACTTAATACAATAACCCGCACATCAGTCCTAAAGCCTTCCACTTCCTGCACATACCAAAGCGGGAAGGTGTCATTGTCGCCTCCGGTGAATAATATGGCATTGGGGGCACATGAAGCAAGGAAGTTTCTAGCGGAATCCACAGAGAAGTACCTGTCGGATCTGTCATGGTCATTCCAATTTTCTGTGGCCATTAAAATAGGAACAGGCAATGCAATTAGTGCAGCATATACCCCTGCCATTACCATTCCTTTTTTCAATTTTCTAAGTTGATGACTGATGGCCATTACACTAAAGCCAATCCAGATGGCAAAGGCATAAAAGGAACCCACATAGATGTAATCTCTTTCCCTTGGCTCTACAGGCGGGGAATTGAGGTAGAGTACCAGTACGACTCCCATCATTAGGAATAGCATGAGGGTAAGCCAGAATGATTCCGGGTCATGTTTTGCTTGGAAAAACATGCCTATAAGCCCTAAAATTAAGGGTAGCATAAAATAATTGTTATGCCCTTTATTTTCTTTGATATAATCAGGAAAATCTATGGTAATTGTATTCCATATACTTAAATAGGGGGCATTACTAAAGTCACTCTCTCTTCCACTGAAATTCCACATAAAATACCTCCAATACATATGACCCAGTTGGTGGTCAAACATGAAATAGATATTGTCAAAGAAAGTAGGGTCTTGACCTTCCCTTAATCCCAGCTTGGATCTATAGATTTGTTTATGCCTTTCTTGAGTAGAGTATATTCTAGGAAGTAAGGTGGTTTTTTCAGGATCATAAATGTTTTCCAATTGATAATCCACCACTTCATATTTGTCTTCTCCCTTGGCATAAACAGGGTCCCCTTCTACTTGATCAATAATGTCTGCGGTGAAATACTGTCCTTGCATCAGAGGGCGGTAGCCATATTGCTCTCTTTTTAGGTAGCTAACAAAACTGATAATGTCTTTAGGATCATTTTCGTTGATTACTGGCTCAGCATTCGCGCGGATTACGATCAGTGCATACGAACTATAACCTATAAGAATAAAAGAGAAGCAAATTAAAATGGTATTTAAAATGACTTTTTCTTTTTTGTGAGAATATATCACAGCAAAAACCAGCCCTCCGAAGAATACAATAGAAAAGAAGATAATGCCCGAGCCAAATGGCATGCCTAAACTGTTGACAAAAAAGATTTCTAGAGAACCTGCAATGCTTGGTAAGCCGGGAATTATAAAATTATTGATAACAACCAAGGCTACGCCCCCTAATAAAAAGGCAATGATTCCTCCTTTAAGGTTATGGTTTTTATATTTTTTAAAGTAAACAACTAAGGCTAAAGCCGGAAGGGTTACCAGATTTAATAAGTGAACTCCTATTGATAATCCTACCAAATAGGCGATAAAGATCATGTACTTGTTTTCTTCCTCTGGATCCTTGATAATGTCCCACTTTAAGAATGCCCAAATGACGATGGCGGTAAAAAAGGAAGACATGGCATAAACTTCAGCTTCAACAGCAGAAAACCAAAAACTATCTGTAAAAGTATAAGCCAATGCTCCAATAAATCCAGCACCTATTAAGGTATAGATTTGCTCTTGATTGGGCGCTTCACTTTTCTTAAGCAATAACTTTCTTCCCAATAAGGTGATGGTCCAAAAAAGGAATAAAATAGTGAAAGCCGAAAGCAATGCACTTCCCACGTTCATCCAATAGGCGATTTCAAGCCCATCACCGAGTGCTAAAAAGCTAAACATTCGGTAGATAAGCAAAAAGAAAGGGGCTCCCGGAGGATGGGGAACTTGTAATTTATAGGCTACGGCTATAAATTCTCCCGGATCCCAGAAACTGGCAGTCTCTTCGATGGTGAGCAGATATGTTATAAATGCAATAAAGAAGGCGGTCCAACCTGCAAGATTGTTAACCCTGGCATATTTTAGCATGTTAACTGAATATTTATGAATGGCGAAAATAAAAAAAATATCATGAATTACAGTTGAATTGCTCCATTTTAAAATCGGTTTGTAGACTTGTTTACTAAATACAGGAGACTAAATTGAATTAATTCAAAAAAATTCAAAAAAAAATAAATTTTGTCTGAACAAAATTAATAATTGTAAAAAAGTTTTTATGTAGTAAAAAACAAAAGTAAAAATTGATTTTATACGGTAAAAATATTGTTTTATTGATTTATTTCTTGTTTCGGTTGTTTCAATACTTTTCGTGTTTCGAAATATTTTTAATGTATTTTAAATACAATAAAATGGTTTTTAAATTTTTTTCCTTACCTTTACAATGTCAAGTTTAAACAGCGGGCAAACAGCATTAAAACAGCAAATAAAATTTTTAAGATTATGAAAACTAGGATAGCTAAGAAATTAAGAATCGGAATAGT
This sequence comes from Cyclobacterium sediminis, assembly GCF_054781075.1. Taxonomy (NCBI): domain Bacteria; kingdom Pseudomonadati; phylum Bacteroidota; class Cytophagia; order Cytophagales; family Cyclobacteriaceae; genus Cyclobacterium; species Cyclobacterium sediminis. The sequence continues at coordinate 87,688 of NZ_BAAGVC010000042.1, forward strand.
AGGCACAGGGGGGATTGGAAGAGGCTTAGCAAAATTGATTGCCAGGCGTGAGGATATGGCAATTTCCAAAATCCTGACTAGAAGATCTGGGGAAATCAGTGACTTGGGTGTGAGTCAGAATTTTTTAACTAGTTCAGCAGAAAAATTATTTGACTGCTCTGACTTGGTAGTAGTAAGTACCGGAGATCCGATTTATTCCACAGAAATAATTGATAAAGCATTTGTATATGGCTTGCCAGTAGTAACTATGGATGCAGATACTCAGGTGCTTACAGGTTCTTGGTTGTCTAAAAGAGGTGTGATTACCGAAGCCAATGGTGATCAGCCCGGATGCTTGGCAGCACTTAATAAAGAAGTGATGCAAATGGGTTTTAAGCCTTTGGTTTATGGAAATATAAAAGGGTTTTTAAATAAGAAACCTAGCTTAGAAGACATGTTGTTTTGGGCTCAGAAACAAGGATATAGTCTAAGTTCTGTTACCTCTTTTACAGATGGAACAAAACTTCAAATTGAGCAAGCTTTTATCGCCAATGGCTTGGGTTTAGACATCGTTAAACCTGGCTTAGTAGGGTATGAAACAAGTGATTTTGAAGCTGGAGCTTTTGCATTGGGTGAAATAGCTCAAAAAGAAAACGCTGTCATAAGCGATTACATCATTTCTAAAGAGTCTCCTCCCGGTGTATTCATTACTGCTACCCATCAAGAAGATTTAGCAGAAGAGTTAACTACCTATAAAATGGGTAAGGGACCATTCTATTTGCTTTATAAACCGATGCATTTATGCTTTTTTGAAATCCCTAATAGTATTTTAAATCTGGTGAATCACAATGAAATTTTATTAGATAATGGTGATGTGCCTTCTATCAGTGTGGGGACCATCGCAAAGAAGAAATTGACATCTGGTTCTGTAATAGATAAAGGCATAGGGGGTATGGAAGTGAGAGGAGAAGCGATTAAAATCGCTGATTGTCCCAATCATGTTCCTATAGGTTTGATGAGTAAGGTTCAATTAAAAAGAAATATTGAAGAAGGAGAAATAATTACTTTTAATGATATAGATATACCGGATTCTTTGGCGTTGAAGGCTTGGAGAAGTACACTTTCTGAGGTAGTAACAAAAAATCGTTTAGGTATAAAGGTAAGCTGTTAATTTTTTTATCTTATTGCTGTTTACAGATCCATCGATTGAAGTCACCTCTAAAGTGATTTTGGTTTGTGGGTCTGTTTTTTTATGCTCTTTTTTAAATTATTTCACTCTTTTTTTTTGATTTAAATCAATAGGGCTTTGTTTTTTGAATTGGGGCAAATATTTTTTTAGTTTTTCGAAATTAATTATTGTCAAATAGCGTTTAAGGTATACAAAAATCAATTTGATTGAAAAAAATCTTAATGAAGTATAGACCGATTGTATTTTTCCTAATGCTATTCCTTTATGGGTTTGTTCCAATAAAAGTGCATGCCCAGATGGAGACTGTAACAGATATAAACAAGAAGGAAGAAGGATATCTTTTGCTTGATAAGGGCCTTCAGTTTAGAATTACAGATGCGATTAATAGCATGTATAATTTTGATTTTGAGAAGGCGGAAAGAGGTTTTAAAGTATTGCGCTATACTTACCCTGAACATCCACTTCCTTATTTTCTAATGGGCCTGAGCCAATGGTGGAAAATTGTAATAGCCATCGATAACAAAAGTCATGATGCTTCTATGTTGGGCTATATGGATATGGCCATTGAGAAAGCTGAAGTATTGATAGATGCAGACCCTGAGAATAAGGAAGCGGCTTTTTTTCTAGCAGGTGCTTACGGATTTCAGGGGAGGTTATACAGTGAAAGGAAAAACTGGACAAGCGCCACTTTTGCAAGTAGAAATGCTTTGAAATACTTGGAGCTAAGTAGAGGGGAAGAAGAGCTCAGCCCGGAATTGTTGTTGGGAGACGCTCTATACAACTATTTCTCTGTTTGGATCCGAGACAATTACCCCTTACTAAAACCTATTATGCTTCTTTTTCCCAAAGGGGATCAGCAATTAGGGTTAAGGCAATTAGAAGAGGTGGCCAAAAGCTCCTTTTATGCAAGGATAGAAGCGCAGTATTTTTTGTTTAGACTATATGCAACGGAAGAGAAAAAACCTTTTAAAGCCTTAGAGATTACAAAGTACTTACATGGCAAATATCCCAACAACCCCTATTTTCATCGACATTTTGCAAGGCAATTGTATGCCGTCGGCAGAGGTCGAGAGGCCAAGGAAGTTTCTTTAGAGATTTTAAAGCGGATAGACGAAAATTGGACAGGATATGAGGCTACTAGTGGAAGGTATGCTGCTTTTTTTATTGCCCAGAATTATGATCGGATGAGGAATTATGAAAACGCTACACATTATTACTTAAGGACCATTGCTTTTGGGGATGAATTAGGGGCACAAGAAAGTGGTTATTATTTGTTTTCAGCCCTGCAATTGGGAAAAAACTACTATAGGCTCGAGGAGAAAAATAAGGCCAAACTGTATTTTGATTTGGTTAAAGAGAATTCAAAGAGACGACATCCTGCAAATAAAGAAGCCAGAGAATTTTTGAAAAAGAATAAACTTTGATGAGCACTAATTTGTTCATTATTAGTCTAATCGAGTTGAAATACAGGTTTTTTCAGAAATTACAAAAGAGAAAGCGCAATAATTTTAATTTTTTTAGCAATTAAACAACAATATTTCGTCCGCCCTTGCGTTTTTTTCGTAAATGACTTTAAAATAAATATAAATTAGATTACCTTTGTACCACATATAATTCGGTAAATTCTTTACAATATGGATAATAGCATAAAAGTGAAATTTGACAAAATCGACCGTAAAATTTTAGAGATTCTACAAGGCAATGCAAAAATAACAAATGCACAGCTTTCAAAAGATATAGGATTATCTCCGGCACCTACCTTGGAAAGAGTGAAAAAATTGGAGCAGTCAGGAATAATTAAGAGTTACCATGCCAAATTAGATCCAGAAAAAATAGGTCTAGGCGTGAGTACTTTTGTCTTGGTAGGGTTAATTGGTCACAATAAATCAAATATTGATGCCTTCATGAAAGAGATCAATCAAATACCTGAAGTAATCGAATGTCACCATATCACTGGTACAGGAGATTTTATTTTGAAAATCATCTCTAAGGATATAAATTCTTATCAAAAGTTGATGTTGGAGCAGGTAAGTGAAATTAAGGAGGTTGATTCTATGCAATCAATGGTTATCCTTTCTACTTTTAAAGACAGCAAAGTATTGCCTATCCCGGCTTAAATTAACATTTATTTAAAGCATTAGAAGGGTGGCTAATAGTCACCCTTTTTTTTATTATGAAAAATCCGTGGAAAACAATTTCAAAAAAAGAGGTGTATGACAATCCTTGGATAAGGGTAGAAGAACACCAAGTAATCACTCCTACGCAAAAGAAGGGGATTTATGGAAAAGTAAGTTTTAAAAATCTGGCAGTAGGAATCCTACCCTTGGATGAAAACGGCTACACTTGGTTGGTAGGGCAATACAGATATACCTTGGATGAATATACTTGGGAAATCCCTATGGGAGGTGGAGCCATTGGGCAAACTGCCTTGGAAAGTGCTAAGCGGGAGCTTAAAGAAGAAACCGGTCTAATAGCGAATGATTGGACTGAAATTTTAAAAATTCATACTTCCAATTCCGTTACGGATGAAGTAGGCTATGTCTTTATGGCTAAGGAGTTGATTCAAGGAGAAACAGCCTTTGATGATACAGAAGATATTAAAGTTTGGCATTTACCATTTCAAGAAGCTTATGAGATGGTTTTGGATGGTCAAATTACAGATGCGATAAGTATGGCTGCAATTTTCAAAGCTTCCATTTTGTTAAAAAAATAAATAATAATTTTTTGATGTTTACCGGTTTCAAAAATAATTTCAATAAGACATTTACATTGGCTTACCCAGTGATGCTAAGTCAGCTAGGTCAAGTGATGGTTGGCGTGGCGGACAATATCATGGTGGGTAGGTTAGGAGCTGTTCCACTTGCTGCTGCTTCTCTTGCCAATAGTATTTTTTTTATGATATTAATGTTTGGAATTGGTATTTCTATGGCTGTGACTCCCATGGTTGCGGCAGCGGATGGGGAGGGAAAAAAGGGTAAAATCGGCAGGTTTTTGAACCATGGTTTTGTGATCAATTCCGTAGCTTCTATTGTTTTGTTCTTGTTGATTTTGGCCATATCCCCGGGATTGAGATTGATCAACCAGCCACAAGAAGTTGTGGTGCTTGCTATACCCTATTTGTTGATCATAACTTTCTCTCTTATACCATTCATGTTTTTTCAAACCTATAAACAGTTTATTGAAGGTTTGTCTCAGACCAAGCAAGCCATGTTTATAACGGTTTTGTTTAACCTATTAAATATTGGACTGAACTATTTATTGATTTATGGAAATTGGGGATTTCCTGAATTGGGATTAAATGGAGCAGGATGGGCCACATTGATTTCCAGGGTACTTATGGCTTGGGTTTTGTATCTCTACGTGACCAGATCCAAGCGCTATGAAAAATACATTCGCAGTATAAAATTAAAGCAGATCAGATTTTCCATCATTAAAAAAATGCTTGGCATAGGCATTCCAACCGGTTTGCAGTTTGTATTTGAAGTTGGGGCATTCAGCTCAGCAGCCATCATGATGGGATGGATAGGGGTCAATGCTTTGGCAGCTCATCAAATAGCCATTAACCTTGCTTCTATAAGCTATATGATGGCCTCAGGCTTATCAGCGGCTGCCATGGTGAGGATTGGTAACCAATTGGGAAGGCGGGATATTCCTAAATTACGAGAAGTCGGTTTTTCTATCTTTGGAAACGTATTAATTTTCATGTCCTTTTTCGCAGTAATGTTTTTAATATTTAAAAACTATTTGCCTCTCTTGTACATTGAAGATTCCCAAGTTGTGGAGATGGCAGCTAATCTATTGGTAATTGCTGCTGTATTTCAGCTCTCGGATGGACTTCAGGTAGTCGCATTGGGAGCCTTAAGGGGGCTTTCTGATGTGAAGGTGCCTACACTGGTAACCCTACTTGCCTATTGGGTGGTAGGGCTTCCCCTTGGCTATCTTCTGGCTTTTAAATTTCATTACAATGAGTTGGGTATATGGTTTGGTTTATTAATCGGTCTTACCCTTACTGCCATCATGTTGTTCTATAGATTTCATTCTTTGAGTTTAAAATTACAAAGAGAAATTTCTAGACCTGAAACAGTGAGTTTGCATTAGTATTGCCAAATAGGAATGGATTCAATGGTGGGAAATAGATTAAATTCCTTTGATTAAGAATTTCTTTTAGGTATTGATAGGATATATTATCGCATTACTTTTGGATATTGAAGTTGGATTGAAAAATTTGTGACCCAATTTAAAGACATTTTATTTATGGAGAAAAAATCACTTTATATCATTACAGGGGCTAGTAAAGGTTTGGGCTTGGCCCTTAAAAAGGCCTTATTAAAGTTGCCTCATACCGGTGTTATAGGTATCTCTAGAAGTCCCCAGCAACCGGAAGATAATTTCACACCCATACAATTAGACCTGGGGGATGCTAAAAACTTGATAAATAGGATTATCGAAATTTTTCCCGAGGGAACATATGAAGAAATCGTTCTGATTAACAATGCAGGTTGGATAGGAGAGATTGCTTATAACGGAAATTTATCCTCCGAAGCTATTGTGTCCATTCATACTGTGAATGTAATTGCTCCGGCCTTACTAATGAATGCCTTTATGAAGACGTACAAACATCATAATGGCGCTAAAATAATAGTCAATATAAGCTCAGGTGCGGCAGCAAAGGTCGTAGATGGCTGGTCCGGGTACAGTGCTTCAAAAGCTGCACTGAACCAAATGACAATGATTGCTCAAAGAGAATCTGAGCTCAAGAACTTGGGATTTAAATTATTTGCTTTATCCCCCGGAGTAATTGATACCCCTATGCAAGCTTCCATCAGATCTGCAAGGCCAAACGAATTCAGCAGTCTTTCTAAATTTAAGTCCTTAAAAGAGGATGGGGAATTGAGTACTCCTGAGGACATTGCCCAAAAAGTGCTTTATTTGATAGCCCATCACAATTCATTCGATGAGGTGTTACAAGATGTCAGGAAGTTTTAGTGCTTAAGTTTTTAGGGTAATCATACATCCAGAATGTGGCATTCGCTTGTGTGATATCTTTCCAGTGGTCCACGTCAAACTTAAAACCAAAAACTGCAGCAGTAGGAAGGTTGTCTAGCTTTTCTCCAAAAGAATTGATAAGCTGGGTCAAGGCAGGGTTATGGCCAAATATAAATAGGGTATCAATTTTATCACTTGTTTTTTTAACCTCATTAAGGTGCTCTTTTACAGAGCTCATATAAAGATTCGGGCTAATCTCGTAGGGAATGTCTAATTTTTCATAAGATTCTAGGTAGAATGCAGCTGTCATTTTTGCCCTCAATGCGTCTGATGTCAGAATTTTTTCCGGAATAATATGGTTAGCATGTGCTCTTTTAGCCATCATTGGGGCATCACGCAGGCCTCTTTTAGCCAATGGCCTTTCATGATCCGTTAAGCTAGCATCACCCCAATAAGATTTTCCATGTCTGCATATCATTAATTTTTTCATAGGAGTACTTATAAATTGAAACCCATTTCTAAAGCAAAAATTGAAAAGTAAACTGTATTAGACGTCTTGCTCCAAGCTTCATAGTCTATATGCTTGCCAACTCTTCGTTTGGATTTGTTGTAAATATAATCCTTTTGCTTTCAACCAAAATAATATAATGGTTAGAATCATAGCTATTAATGGATATTTAAAGTAAGCACCAATCAATATATTAGCACTTTAAAGGTTTTTTCTATCTTAATTACTAGTAATGTTGAGAAAGCTTCTTCTCTGTAAGGCTATGAAAATTGGGTGGCATAGCTTAGGGATAAGGGTAGTGAATTTTTTTACATTCTGCGGATATACCTGAATCTAATTCTCTGTAATACAGTAAGTCAACATAGGTTTTTTTGATCAAGAAAAGTGTGCGGCAATAAAACCATCTTGGGGGAACGCTAAATGCCATCAATTTAAACAAAGGTGAAATAGAATGGTCGGTTGCATTGAGAGAATTTACCGAAACGGCGGAGAGGGGGAATTCCTCAAAAAGGGACGGATAATCATGGTGGTCCGGTGGTAATAGCAGGTGGTTTGGTATTTATTCCTGCTTGAAAGGATGAATACCTTGGGGCATTTGATTAAGATGCTAGGGAAAAACTCTGTAAATTTTAATTGCAGGCAAAAGGCTATGCCAGTCCTTTGGTTTGATCAGCTGCCGGAAAAAAATATATAGTAATCGTCACAGAAGGAGGTGAAATGGGTACTCCTTCCGTGGGATTACTACATGGCTATTGTGCTATTTGAGTGGTTCAATCTAATGGGGTGCCTTTTCTTTTTTCTGGTACATATAATTCGTGCTCATATGTTTCCGGAAGAACTTTTATCCCTGTGGTAAATTTTAATGGTGCCTGACCCGCGTAGGTAAGTTCAACAAAATGACCAGACCAGCCTTTAGAAGGGGCGTCAATTGGAATAGAATATTCTCCATCTGCTTCAAAAGGAATATTTGTAGCTTTCCATTTAGGACCCAAGGCATCAATCCTAAAATCTCTTGTAGATTCGTTTGTAGCAGTCCATAATTTTATTGCCACAGGGGGGTTGTTGATGTCTGTTTTTACTATGATCTCATCCTCTTTTACTTCCCAGCTATAGGAAGGTCGCTTTACATTATTAATGATTTGCGAATAAAAACTTAAAAGAATCTGTGGAGCATCGGAATTTTTAAGTCCATGACCGGCATTGGGAATATAAGCTACATGGCTTTCTCCGGGAAGATCATTCCAATAATATCTCCAGCTGTCCGGTAGAAAAAACTGATCTCCTGAACCATTAATGAGTAATTTTGGGATGTCTTGGTATTCCTCCAGAAACTGGTATGGTTCTACGATTTCAATTAGACGTTCAAATTCTTTACTGTCCATCCAATCAAATATTTTTTCATGCTTGTAGTCATTCACCGCCGGAGCCCAGAAACCATAGGTTTGCCAATGGTGCTTGAAAGAAGGTGTTAAATTAAGCATGTCAATTACGATAGGGACCATTCCAATTACCCGATCATCTACGGCTGCAGTGGTCCAAGTAGTCCAGCCTCTCTTTGAGGCCCCAGCTACCACATATTTATCTAGAGACAAATCCAAATTGGTTTTAGAATAGTCCACCACAGCATCCATGGCTGAAACCACAGCTTTAGTCATAGGGAATCTAGCCAACCAGATGGCATCTTCATCTTTAGCACCACGTTCCATAAACTCTCTCCAGCCATAAGCTATAATGGCATCTTCTGTCCTTAATCCAAGGGTGTCGCCCACAAATTCTAAAGGCTGAAAAGGGATGTTATGAACTTTTATTGCAGTAGACCCTGACGATAGCGCGGCTTGGAGAATCATGTCATCAGGCTTTTCCGGTAAAGTGGTGTTTTTGCTTCCTCCTGAAATGATTAGCAAAGAGGTATTGTGTTTAAGCTCATTGGGAACAACAAATGAAACCCAATGCCACCATTTGGTTTCATTTACTTCATTTTCTGTTAACCAATTTTGAGAGATGACTTTGAGAACATAATAAGAATAACCTTCACCTTTGGACTCAAAAGCCAACTCATAATCAAATACATCCAAATCTTCCTCAATATAGGCCTTTAAAAGGTCAATACCTTTAACTTTATCTTCTACTTCGACTTGGTTTTCAGAGCTTACTTGGGATTGGCAATGGGTGAAACTAAAAAGGCTAATGCCAATTAAGAATACCAGGTGTAATGCTTTGTGGATCTTCATTGTATGAAACTTAAATTTTAAAAGTATTTAGTGACAATAGTACCTAATTATATTAAAAAAGACCATTAATAAAATGGACCTTCTTCCAAAATTATTTCTAATTCAGGTTTATGTTTTTGTAGGGCAGAAATTACTTCCGGTTTTACCGGTGTTCCAAAGAGGTAAACTTTTTGAAGGTTTTTAAAGCCAATAAGGTGAAGCAAATTCCCTTCATCCAGAGGTGTAAAGGATAAATTCAGTTCTTCGAGGTTTTCAAGGTTTTTTAAATAGGGGAGGCCTTCTCCCTTAATGTTTGTTTTTTGTAAGATTAACCTTCGGAGTTGAGGCATTTTCCCTAAAAGAAATAATGCATCATCATCTATATTGGATGAAGCTAAAGAAACCCGAGAAAAGTAGGGGAAGTAAGGTGAAAAGGCTTTGATTTCTTCGTTTCCGATGTGAGCTGGTGGAAACCTCATTTTCAACCCGAAAAACTTGCCGTTGGACCGATCATCCGCCGAAATATCAACTCCCATTGGATCTCCTATTTCTCTAAGTTCTTGAAGAGCGGCTTCAAAAGCTTCTTTTTCCTTTATTATTTTATATTGTGCTTGCTGGATATCAGGCATCAAGGCTTCTATTTCTGTCAAAACCTCATCATTGTCAATATCTCCATAAGTTAAAGTATCTGAGGCCCCTCTGCTTATCCAATAAGAAAGTAAGCTGATTTCATTATCCGTTAAGCCAGGCTTCCCTTCGGGTGGCATCCTTTCGTCATGATCTTCGGGAAGTAAAACCCTCACCATCACTTCACTCTTTGAAGTGTCACCGGGAATTACTGCTTGTTTTTTGCTTTTACCACTTGCAAAAACCTCATCATAATTATTCAGAAGCAAGTCTCCTTTTGATTTGTTTTCATTGTGGCAGGAAACGCATTTTGTTTCGAAAATGGTGGCGACCATGTCTTCATATAGGAGCATGTCCTCAGGAGCTTTATCAATCTTTTTGGCAGGTAATAGCGCATCGATCGGAGCGGTTAAAAAATCTTCTCCATGTGTCAATGAACCTCCCATATGACTTGTATAGGCCAGGGAAAAATTAGCCAGAATCAATAAGGAATAAAAAAGAAAGCCTGCTTTCAATTTCCTTTGGAAATTCAATTCGTAGAGGATCAGGCATAAAGTGATAGAAATTCCTGTGGCCATAGCTCCATTGAGGTGATTACTCACTAAATTGCCTGAATAGGACTCCGAAATAAAAAGTAAATAACCGGCGAGGATAGAGACAAATGAGAAAAATACAGAAGTCCATAGTAGGGAAAGAATGATTATCGGCTTATTAAAATTAGGATTAAAAAATCCCATCAATAAAAAGCCTGTGGTAACAAGGATCAATACGATAGGAAAGTGGAGTACAAGGGGATGAAACCTACCTAGTAAAACAAACCAGTCGTTTTGCTGGTCAAAATTAAAAGGCACCAACAGCATTATTAGGTAAGAAAAGATAAAAATTGATGGTATTATTATTCTTTTACCGAATAATTTTGTCCACATTTTAGTGGAAGAGGGCAATTCCTTGTTGTCCATATGATTCCTGTATAGCAGACACCGAGTGCCTGTTATGATGCGTGTTTTTTAATAGGTTATGTGTTTAGGCCAAGATTCCTTCTAAGGAGCCTGTACTGTCTGCAAATTTTGTTTCATTCATGCCTACAGCTTGCATCCAAGAGGTATAGAGGTTAGCCAACGGAGTGTTTTCCTGATAGATTAGATTTTGTCCGGAATTTATTTTATTTCCTCCATGTCCTCCAACTATAATCGGTAGGTCCCTAGGGGAATGTCTGTTTCCATCCCTTAGTCCAGAAGCAAACATGACCAAGGAATTGTCTAGTAAGGTACCATTCCCTTCCTTGATTGACTTTAATTTGTCTAAAAAGTAGGCATATTGTTCGAGATGCCATTTGGTAATGCGGTCATACTGTTCCATTTTGCCGGGATGATTCATATGGTGGGAGATTGAGTGATGGGCACCATTCACGCCTTCCAAAAATGAAAAGTTTCTGTTGCTCACAGAGTTTCCAAACATAAAAGTGGCTACCCTGCTGGCATCACTCCACATTGCCAAGGCTATTATATCGAACATTAGCCTGGTTTTTTCTGTTACATTCACACCGCTATGCACTTCAGCATACTCTTCAATATCTTGGTTAACCCTGATTAATTCACGTTTGATATCCGGTGTGATATTGCTGGCAAAATCCTTTAAGCTGTCTTGGTTATTGATTCTCTTTTCAATAGACCGGATAGATTCCAAATACTCTTCCAATTTATCTTGATCAGACCTTCCCAAATTGGTTTTAAGTGATTTGGCATCCGCTAGAACGGCATCAAGGATACTGCTTTTATAGGGGTTTTCTTGTTTGTTATTTCCCGGTATAAAGGTTCTAAACAACCTGTCAAAAGCCATTCTGGGATCAATCTCTTTGGAAAGCGGGGTCATTGCATTTTTCCAGGAGATGCTACTTGCATAAAGTCTGGTAAAGCCTACATTAATATCTACTCCTGTTTGTATTCTATCCAAGCCATATTCCAGAGAGGGGAAAAGGGTTTCATTTTTATGGTGATTGGCAATCAATTGATCGATCGAAATCCCACCACTATTGATATTGTCACCGGCAGTCTTTTGTATAGGGAGACAAGTGAGGAGGTTAGCCGTTTTGGCATAGTGGCCATCTGCACCTTGAAAAATAGAATGTTTGTTCATTAATTGCCCCAGTACCAAAATATCATCTTTCAAATGCGACAATGGAGCTAAAGTAGGAGAAAGGATATAATCTTTTCCGGATCCTTCAGGCGTCCATCTACCCGGGTGAACCCCATTGGGCATAAACATGAATGTGGATCGTACTGGAAAACCATCATTGCTATAACTCCTTAAACCCAAAGGAGAAGCCATGGCTTCCATAAAGGGTAAGGCTATAGCTGCACCCACACCTTTCAATAATTTTCTTCTAGATATTTGCCACTTCTTATTCATATCATCAAAATATTTAAAGCAAAATTATGCTTGAAAATAATATTTAAAACCAATTGATTATAGCCAGCCTTACTATTAAAACATTATTATTCAATACATTATAATAACATAATCTAACTAATCAAGGCGATTAATGCTAATCATCAAGTTTATTTCAATTGTCAATCAATTTCATTCACCTTTTTTTGAAAATCTTTTATTTTCATTCTAAAAGGATAGCTTTGAACCAATGCCGCCATAAATACATCCGGATTAAAATCATTTTCTATCAATGTTGCTGACAATTCCCGAATGGCAGTTTCATCAGTGAACGTTGTACCTCTTCCAATTGCAAAAGACAATGATTTTTTGGAGAGATTACGTGCAAACTTTTCCTTTTCTTTCATAAGCAATCGCTTCAGTTCTCCTGGCCCTTCAAAGGTTTCTCCGGAAGCGAGTACCCCTGCCGGGTCAATGGGAGTGCTGCCATAGCTTTCTCTCCATTTCCCGTCTGCTCCAAAATTCTCCAAACCAAGACCTAAAGGGTCCATTTTTTCATGGCAGGACTGGCATGCCGGATCTTCACGATGTTTTTCTAAAAGTGCTTTTAGTCCAAGTTCTTCGTGTAAAGCCTCATCTTCAGGTAATTCTGCGACATCCGGTGGGGGCGGTGGGGGAGAAGTGCCCAAAATTTCTTCCAATACCCACTTTCCTCTTAGCACCGGACTGGTTCGTGTGGGTAATGAGGTAACTGCCTGCACGCTGCCTAAACCTAAAAAACCACCTCTGGAATTATTAGCTAATGCAACTTTCTTAAAATTATCTCCTTTGACTCCTTCAATCCCATAGTAATTTGCTAATTCCTCATTAAGAAATGAATAATCACTATTAATTAAATCCATGAAGTTTTTACTTTCTGTCATCACATGGTGAAAAAAAGAAATGGTCTCCTCAAACATGGCTTCTCTAATGGATGGGGTAAATTCCGGAAATCGGACTAAATCTGCCAAAGGGGCATTAGGGTCTTTTAATTTATTGATGCCTAGCCATTGGCTTACAAAAGATTCAGAAAATCTTTTTGATTTTGGATCATTAAGCATTCTCTTGACTTGATTTTCTATTTCTCCCGGGGCTTGTAACCTACCTTCCATAGCCAATTTGAAAAGTTCATCATCCGGCATACTAGACCATAAAAAATAAGACAATCTAGTGGCCAGTTCAAAGTCTCCCAAAGCGATGGGCTCAGGGCCCAAAGGCTCTTCTTCCATCTTATAAAGAAAAGATGGGGAAATTAATATAGCTTTAAAAACTTCAGCAATAGACCTATTGAATCTTTGCGGGTCAGGTTCTTCAGAATTTGCATTATATACTGATGAAAAAAGCTTGATGAATAATTCCTTTTCTTCTGTTTTTATTAATCTTCTATAGGCCTTACTCGCAAAAGGAAACAGTACCTCTTCAGCTGCTTTTTCAGCTGAGTTTATGGGTTCAAAATCACTAATGAACTTAGGCAAAAGCCAGTTTAAAAAACGTTGCAAAATATTTTGTCTATAGGATTTGGGAACCAGTTCAGACCACTTATTATGGTCTTCATGAAGTTTTGTTACTATTTCCTCAGCAGCATCGTAGTACCGTTCCATTTTCAGAGGAGTGAAAAACAAGGAGCCTCCTTGATTGTCAAATCCGCCACCTCCAGAACCATCTGCAGGAAATCTGTTGCTTGCATCAAAATTCACCCCGGTCAAATCTAGGATGGTATAATGATATTCTCGATGACTTAATCTCCTTATGATGACTTTTCCGGGTGTCCTTTTTTCCAGCGATTTTATAAGGATACCATTAATACCGTCGAGAAGTACATGATAATCTTTCTCATTTAATTCAGGCTTATTTGATGGAGGCATTTCTTTAGACTTGATCTGGTCTACCACTTTAAGCCAAAATTGCCCATCTTTAATTATTCGCCCTTCCTCTTCATATCTTTTCAGATTTACACCGCCTTTGGGATTTCCTGTATGATGGCAGGAGTAGCAATGCTTGTCCAATACCGGAATGATATCAGATTTGTAATCTAAAGTTTCCTGAGCTTCAGCCACAAAAATACAAAGGGAAGCAAAAACCATCAAAATAAAAGATTTCATCAATGGCATGGGTTTTATTTGGATTCGTTTTAAGGTTATGCATTAAATTTAATGTAAATAACTGAATATTTCCAATACAAATTTGATAGATGGTGGGAGTAGGCCTGTAAAAATATATTTAAACTGTGAATTTCTTAGTAAATTAGGAAATGCCTAAAAATCAGTTTCTTTTAAGAACAAGGCTTCGTGTTTTGTTCTAGATGTACCAAAGCTATTGGAAATAAAAGTTTTTTAGTTGTTTTGGAAGTTGGCCTATCTGTTGGTAGACCTTTAACACTATAATGGACTTCCTTTATATTTGTTAAAATAGTTTTGAAAAGCCATTTCGTTGCTGTTACTTTTTCTTTACAGCAATGCTATGCTAAAACTTTCAAACAGACTGATTTTCATACGATTGCAGCACTTATTACCTATCTTATTTTCCATTCCGGGTTGAAAAATTTAAGCAATCTTTGGTAAAGTGTAAATGAAAAAGGAGATCAACTGATCTCCTTTTTTATTGTTATGATATATTAGTGTACAAACAAAATAAAATTAGGCGTCTACCCCTAATGCTTTTGCCATTACTTCACCAATTTCAGCAGGGGATTCTGCTACAAAAATACCATTCTCTTTCATGATTCGCATTTTAGCAATGGCTGTATCATCTTTTCCACCAATAATGGCTCCGGCATGTCCCATTCTTCTACCCGGAGGTGCAGTTTGGCCGGCAATAAAGCCTACTACAGGTTTTTTGTTTCCGTTTTCTTTGATCCATTGGGCAGCTTCTGCTTCGTAATTTCCGCCAATTTCACCAATCATAACGATTGCATCAGTTTCCGGATCTTCCATTAACAATTGTACCGCTTCTTTAGTAGAAGTACCAATTATAGGGTCTCCACCAATACCAATAGCAGTTGAAACTCCCAATCCAGCTTTTGTTATTTGGTCAGCTGCTTCATAGGTAAGGGTTCCTGATTTGGATACCACACCTACTCTTCCTTGCTTGAATACGAAGCCAGGCATAATTCCCACTTTAGCTTCACCCGGAGTGATTACCCCAGGACAGTTAGGACCTACCAAAATAGCACCTTTTTTCTTAACGTACGGCTTGGCTTTCATCATGTCCTTAACAGGAATTCCTTCAGTAATGGCGATGATTACTTTGATGCCTGCATCTGCAGCTTCCATAATCGCATCTGCTGCAAAAGCCGGAGGAACAAAAATTATAGTAGTATCTGCTCCCTTAGTTTTTACAGCATCTTCCACCGTGTTGAATACCGGTTTGCCTAAATGAGTACTGCCACCTTTACCAGGAGTTACACCTCCCACAACGTTGGTACCATATTCTATCATCTGTTGGGCGTGAAAAGAACCTTCAGTTCCTGTGAACCCTTGTACAATTACTTTGGAATTTTTATTTACCAATACGCTCATAAGTCTACTTTTAATTATTTTGCTACAAAAATAGGAGATAAAGGGTGATCACAAAAAGAAATTGCAAACAATATCAATTTAATTTAAACTATGAATAACTTTTTATATTTTTAGGGAAGATAATGGACCCAATGAATAAAGTTTTACCAAATTACTTCTTTTTTAATTTAGATCCTCTATGTTTCAGGACATGGGGGTGTAAAAATATTGCTTTGAATCTTATGATAAATAATTTACCTCATTTTTTAATGATTAAGCAACCTTGGTATTGTGTAAATAGCTTTTTAAATAAAGTTTTATTAGTCCACAATGTAATAGTAAGTTTACAAAAAAAACAGCTCATTTATTATTTAAAAACTGCTATGACCCATTTTTCTTTGTCAAAAACCAGACTAAAATTGGTTGAGTTAGGTATGTGTTGGATTTATTTTGAACTACTGAGGGGAGATGACAGAAGAATGTATGGTAAATTAAATCGTTCAGAATCAAACGTTTGCACAGGTAAGACATTTTTAAATTTGTAATGAATCGATTTCCAACAGCGATAGATGACTCCCGGTATGCTTGGGCTTTTTTAAAAAAAATGCCTGCTCATAATATTAATTGTCTAAACATAATGGTTTTGAATATTAATCAAGCTCATCAGGACGAAGGGCAATTGATTTTGGAAATTCCTTTTTATTATAATTTTTGGTTACTTTTTATAGTGTTAGCCATTTTGATTACAATTTTCTATGGTGTGTGTGTATTGGTTTGGCAAACGAAAGATAAAGGAGTTTTAAAGAATAAACTTCACAAAAAGAATCTTGAAATTGCTGAAAAGGATGATCGGTTTAAAGTGGTTTGGGACAATTCACAGGATGGCTTGCTTCTTTCTATCCAAGGAGGTGCAGTATTGGCAGCCAACCCATCTTTCTGTTCGCTAGCCGAAGTTAGCGAAGCACAACTTAAAGAAAATGGATTGCAATTTCTGTTTAAAGATAATAAAGCATTTGAAAGGTTAAGGGGGGAAGTTGTAAGTGAACTGAGTATCAAAGATAAAGTTAAAAAGGAGTTCGAGTTACCTTTAAAATCAGGAGGTAAAGAGATAGAAGTTTCCATTTCAAAGATGAACGAGAAATTTGAGGGGAAATTGATGTATTTAAATGTTTTCCGCGATGTGTCTAAAAAGAAGGCCTATGAGAGGGGATTGAAGATAGCCAAAGGAAAGGCAGAGGAAATAAGTCATCTAAAAAGTAATATTATTTCCAATATGAGTCATGAAATTAGAACTCCTTTGAATGGTATATTGGGAAGTACAGAGTATATTATTCAAACCAGGGCCGGTGATAAGGAATTAATTGAACATTTAAATATCATTAAGGAAAGTGGTGATCGATTGCTGCATACCATTACCAACTTTTTAGACTTGTCCTCACTAGAGTCTGAAGAGTTGGGGGTTGTGTTAGAAAAAACCAATGTTAATGATTTTATTTCAAAAATATTGATTAATCATAAATCTATAGGAATAAAAAAAGGTATCTTAGTCACTTCAAAATTTCTCACAAAACCATTTTATGCCAATTTAGAGCGTAAATACCTTCAAATTATTGTTAACAATATTGTAGGTAATGCCATCAAGTATTCAGAAAAAGGCATGATATTGGTTGTTATAGAAAAAGTTGAAAAAGACATGATTATCAAAGTTCATGATCAAGGTATTGGTATTAGCAAAGATTATTTGAACAAATTGTTTTACCCATTCGAACAAGAAAGTAAAGGTTTTAACCGTAAATTTGAAGGTTCAGGATTGGGATTAGCCATTACAAAGCATTTAGTAGAAAAACTCAATGGTAAGATTGAAGTGGAAAGTGAGAAGGGCAATGGCACATTAGTAAAAATTTTAATACCGGTTTAATCATTAACCATTTTGGGGTACATTTTTAATTAATTTTATAGTATGTTTTCTCTTAAGATTTTAATAACCGAAGACGATACCGTCTCGGCACTTTTATTAAAAAAAGCACTTGAAAAGAATCACCACCAAATCATTGGAATGGCTGATTCAGGTGAGATTGCCTTAGAAATCCTGGAAAAGAACCATGCAGACATCGTTATGATGGATATCAATCTGTCAGGAAAACTGGATGGTATAAAAACCACGGAGATTATCAATGAAAAATATAATATCCCTGTAGTATACCTTACAGCGAGCTCAGACAGTGAAACTCTCCAGAAAGTGGCTGTTACCAATCCCAGTGCTTATGTGATCAAGCCCTTTAATATTAGAGAATTAAATATGGTGATTGAGTTGGCCATCTTTAAAGATAAAAAAGAAAAAGAGCTCCAAAGCTTAAATAATGAATTAGAAGAGAAGGTTAAAAAACGTACTGCAGACCTAAATGAAGCCAATAAAGAACTTCAAAAAGCATTAGAAAAAGAAAGGGAACTCAGTGAATTAAAATCTAGAATTGTCCAAAATGTTTCCCATGGTTTTAAAACCCCATTGACATCCATTTTAAGTTCTGCCCAATTACTTAAACTTTATGCCGAAAAGGATCATCCTTTTAAAGCAAAGTTGGTTAAGCATGCCAATAAAATTGAAAACTCTGTTAGAAATCTTAACAGCTTATTGACAAGCGTCCTGTTTTTTGGGAAAGCAGATGCAGACAAGATGAATTACAAGCCGGTAAGGATCTATACTTCCGCATTTCTCAATGAAGTCGTAGATATGGTCAAGGCCGGAATAGATAATAATGTAAAAATTAATTTAGAATTCGAAAAGCTACCTAAAATGATAACTTCTGATATGGATTTACTGTATCAGATTTTAGAAAACCTACTGTCAAATGCTGTCAAGTATTCAAAGGACGGAGGTAATGTATATTTTAAGGTGAAACATGAAAATAACACCCTGTTCTTACAAATTAAAGATGAGGGAATTGGAATCAACGAAGCAGAACAATCTCAACTTTTTGATCGTTTCTTTAGAGCAAAAAATGTAGGCTTAAGGGAGGGGTCTGGGCTTGGTCTCTCTATTGTGAAAAAGTGTATTGAAGTTATTGGAGGTAAAATTGATTTTAAGAGCAAAGTAAATAAAGGAACTGAGTTCTTTTTAGAGATTCCTGCAAAAAAATAACCATTAATGATTATTGTCAAAGACCTGCAGTTTTCTTATGAAAATCAGCCGAAAATTGAAATTCCTGAAATTGAATTGAAATTAGGGGAGGAGTTGTTGATTTTAGGGAAATCCGGCTCAGGGAAGACAACCTTATTAAATATTTTAGGTGGCTTATTGGCCCCAAAAAAAGGTGAGGTAATTATAGATGGTACTTCCTTGTACCAATTAAAAGAAGATGAATTAGATAAATTCAGGGGGAGAAATATAGGCATTGTTTTTCAAAAACCTCACCTCTTAAAGCCTCTGACAGTTGCAGAAAATGTTGGCCTCCCTTATTTTTTTTCAAATAATCTTTCTGCAAATAAGGTTCAATACTACCTAGATCAACTTGGTTTACAAAACAAGCAATCTGCCCGCATACATACATTAAGCGAAGGGGAGGCTCAAAGGGTCTCCATTGCCAGGGCATTGATTAATGGACCAAAAATCATCCTAGCAGATGAGCCTACAGCCAGTTTGGATGATGAAAATGCCAGGTTGGTAGTTGAATTACTTAAAGGGCAAGCTAAAAAACTTGGGGCTGCCCTGATAATTGTCACGCATGATCATCGCATTAAAGACAAGGTTGTACAAAGCATTACCTTAAATTCCTCCGATCAATGAATATTTTTAGGTTAAGTTGGAAATACCTTGTTGATAGGCCTTTAAACACCGGATTAAATGTCTTGCTCCTAGCGCTAGGTTTATCTATTATAACTGTTTTGCTATTGGTTGAAGAACAGTTTGAGAACAAAATGAATAGAGATGCCGCAGGTATTGATATGGTTATCGGAGCCAAAGGTAGTCCATTACAACTGGTGCTTTCCTCCGTATACCATGTGGATTTCCCTACCGGAAATATTCCTTTGAAAGAAGCCCAAAAAGTTTCCAGAAATAGATTGATTAAAAATGCCATACCCATGGCCCTTGGAGACAATTATGAAGGATTTAGAATAGTAGGGTCAAACCACGACTACTTGAATTTGTACCAAGCAGAGTTTGCAGCCGGAAGCGTGTGGGACAAACCTTTTGAGGTGGTTTTGGGCAGTACGGTGGCGAAAGCAAAGGATTTTCAGCTGGGCGATACATTTATAGGTGCCCATGGTATTGAGGCGGCTAGTCATCAGCATGATCAGCATTCTTTTAAGGTTGTTGGAATTTTATCTCCTGCCAATAATGTGTTGGATCAACTAATTGTAACAAGTGTAGAGTCCGTTTGGTATGCTCATGATGATGAAATTGCTTCGGAAAAATTAGATCAAGAAGTAAATGGTACAGGTTTTCCTGAAGCCGACCAAGACAGGGAGTTGACCACAGTATTGATCGCCTACAGAAATCCAATGGCTGCTATTCAGCTTCCCAGAATGATTAATAGCAGGACCTCCTTACAGGCAGCATCTCCTACCTTTGAAATAACCAGGCTTTTTGAACTGCTGGGAATCGGTGTAACGGTAATCAAAGGTATGGCACTGCTAATTATTATCATTGCAGGCCTAGGTATTTTTATTGCATTGTACAATTCCCTTAAGGAAAGAAAATATGATTTGGCCGTTATGCGTGCCATTGGGGCAGCCAAAAGTCAATTATTTCTTCTAATTCTTTTAGAAGGAGTGATCCTAACTTTGCTAGGAGCCATTGGAGGCTTAGTGCTAGGACACTTTTTCCTGTTTTTTATAGTTATAACCTACGAAGAAGGCCTGGTATCGGGCTTCAATGCCATTATGTTTGTCGATAAAGAATGGTGGATTATAGTTTACGCCTTGATTGTCGGTATTGGGGCTTCAATTATTCCTGCATGGAATGCTTACAAAGGAGATATTGCAGGTCAACTAAGCAAGTAAAATAAACAATATGAAGTACTTAGTTTTTATGATAGGGTTGCTTTCCTTTTCTGCTTTTGGGCAACAGGATAATGTTTGGAAACACTTATCAAAGGTAAGTTATGAGGTAGATGAGGATGAATTTGGAGAATTGTTCGTTCCGGTATTTGGGGAAAAGACCATGGCATTGGAAGGCAAAGAAATCACTGCCCACGGTTATATTATCCCATTTGAAGGCATGTTTAAACCAAAACATATAATTTTGTCAGCCCTTCCCTTGGCGGAATGTTTTTTTTGCGGATCCGGAGGGCCTGAAACTGTAATGGAGGTTATGCTAGTAGAACCGGTGAAGTATACTTCCAATAAAGTGAAAGTGGTTGGGGAGTTGGTCTTGAATGCCGATGATCCCGAAAAACTAATGTATATTTTGGAAAATGCGAAAGTTATTGGTTTATAGGTTTCTCATCAACCCTGAATAGATTAGGTAGGACTGGTTTATGAGGTTTTAATTAAAATTTATAATACTCACTTTTTTTACATCATTTTTTTAATAACCTTTGAACACGTTTAATGACTGAATGCTCAATTTACTTCTATACAAGCCATGAGAAAAGCACCTTTTGTATTGTTGATTTTACTTTGTATTTCTGTTTATTCTTGTAGTCCTAAGAAAAGTCAAAATGAATTATTGAAAGAAAAGGTTATTCAGGTTCATGATGAGGTGATGCCTAAGATTGGAGAATTGAAGGCTTCTCAAAAGGAATTAAATGAAATGGCTGAAAACCTTGAGCAATCTGAAGATGCAGCGGATACAGAAAAAGCAACTGAATTAAAGGCGGTGGCAGCAGAATGCGAGCATGCCTACGATGAAATGTTTGTTTGGATGCGTCAATTTGATATTGATTTGGAAGAAATGTCTGAGGAACAGGCCAAATCATACCTTGAAGAGCAATTAGAAAAAGTTGGTAATGTGAAAAAAGACATCCTGCAAGCCCTTAAAAAAAGTGAAGCATTATTGTAATTAGGGTGCAGTACTGAGTGCTTCTTTTACTTTTTCGGGAGTAATTAATCCATATTCATTTCCCCAAACATTGTAGATATAGGTGGCAATTTGTGCGACCTCTATTGGGCTGAGTTTACTGTTTTCAGGCATGGGTTGATTATACTCCACATTGTTTACTGTTATGCTACCTTTTAAGCCGTTTTTAATGATATATAAGCTTCGGTTCACATCATCGAGCATATAATCTGAATTTTTGAGTGGGGGGATAAGCCTTTTTAATCCGGTTCCATCCTCTTGGTGACAATTGCTGCAATATTGTAAATAAAGTTGCTGTCCCTGAATGGCATATTGCCTTGTCTTGAGATCTTTGATATTACTTATGCCTTTATTTTGATTGTCATCTCCTCCTTTGCAAGCAATGATTAATAAAAATAATAAACTACTTATTGCTGTTTTCATTGTTGTTGAGAAGTTTGGGTAAATCCTTGATGAGAACATTTACTTGCGTTTCTTTGGTGCCATCATAAATTCCTCTGATTCTCCCTGCTCTATCAATCAAGACAAATGCACCTGAATGCAAAAATCCCCCCGGTTCATTTTTGTCATCCATGGCCGTGGTAAGGTAGCTTGTTTGTCCAATTTCAAATATCTTTTCTTGTTCTCCAGTCAGAAAATTCCATGTACTTGCATCTTCTATACCTAGCCGAAGGGAATAGTCTTTCAGAAGGGCTACTGTATCGTATTCAGGGTCGATGGTATGGCTTAATATCATAAAGTCGGGATTGTCTTTATAAGCTTCGAAAACCCTCAACATTTGCTTTTTCATAATGGGACAAATGGTTGGACAGCTTGTGAAAAAGAAATCGGCCACATAAACTTTTCCTCTTACATCTTCATTGGTAATTTCCTCCCCATCTTGATTGGTGAAGCTAAATTCCGCTATTTGGTGATAAACAGTGTCTGTGGTGGTTTTTCCATCGACAATTACTTCTTCTACATGTCGATTGCCCAGAATAGGTAAGGTATTGGTATTATTGTTCGTCTGGCAAGCATTTAAAGCCAAAACTCCTAAAATTGTAAAACTTAAATAATGGGATCGAAGCATTTTTATTTTATATGACACAGTAAAGAATTGATTAGTTCCGATTGCGGAATCTTTTGTACCATTTAGTAGCCAGCATCAAACTCAGACCTAATACAAACAGTCCGACAATACCCCAGATCATGTTAATTAGGCTTTTAAGGACAATTAAAAAGACGATAGCAAAAAGTAATAATGTGGCTATTTCATTCCACAATCGAAGTTTTGAACTGTTCCAAATTCGCTTTCCATTTTGAAGGGATTTAAAAATATAATGGCATCGAAAATGGTAGAGGTATAACAAAACGACAAAGGTAAGTTTGGCATGCATAAATGGCATGGATAGGTAAGAAGGACGGTGAAGCAATACCCAAGTTCCAAAAATAAGGGTTAGCACCGCAGACGGCCAGGTGATAATGTACCACAAACGGCTGGCCATCAAATCCAATTGAGGTTTCAAGATTTTTTTTTCTGCTTCCGGCCGATCCAAAGCCTCTGTTTGATAAATAAATAACCTTACGATATAAAATAAGCCTGCAAACCAGGTAACGATGAAAATAATATGTAAAGCTTTGATGTATTCGAATGCCATTCTTCCTATTTTTGGCTAAATTAATGGTTTAAGCTCGTTATTAGGACAAATGAAAACAAAAAATATTATTTATTTACTTGCCGCATTGGTCGGTGTTCTCCTTATGGTGATTGTATACCAGAGTTTGAGCCAACCGGGGGTAAATGACCTTGAAGGCGAGTATACTGAAATAGCAGTATATAGGAATGAAAACAATACAGGTCCGGTAGTTCGAATTTTTGCCGTTTATACAAAGGCTGAGTTATGGGATGACATGCGAGCTTATGGAGATTTTATGCCCCATACAAAATACGGGAATACAAAAGTATTCTTTTTTGATAAAGCCATCGAAGGCTTACAACTGTCTCCTAAGGCACCTTATTTTGCTGAGCGTTTTCAGGACGCTTGTTTGGCTGTTTATGAAAAATCAGCTATGGGTGGAACCAGTTTTACAAAATATCTTTTGAGTGATAAGTAAGGTTTAATTTGATTTTTATATCAGCTTGTAGAGGTAAGCTTCTTAGTAAGACCTAATCTTAAACTGCTTTTTTTGCTCTTGGATAGCATTTCTAAAGGAAGGATCCGTTTCCATCAGGTCATTGATGGCCTGTACTGCATGAATCACCGTACTATGATCTCTTCCACCAAAATGGTATCCAATGGATTTTAAGGAGTGATTGGTAAATTCTTTGCTAAAATACATGGCCACTTGTCTGGCAATGACAATTTCCTTTTTCCTAGTCTTTGCTTTGAGGTCTTCCACTTTTATGCCGTAATAATCCGCACAAGATTGCTGGATAAATTCTATGCTAACTTCAGTTTCAATGTCCTTAACGATGTTTTTCATGATCGTTTTGGCCAATTCAAGGCTGATTTCTACCCTGCTTAAGGAGGCATGTGCTATCAAAGATATCATTACCCCTTCCAGTTCCCTTACATTTGTGTCTACTGTATAAGCGAGGTATTCAATCACATTATCAGGTATGTTAATTCCTTCAGATTGCATTTTCTTCCTTATAATTGCAATTCTGGTTTCAAAGTCCGGCATTTGCAAATCAGCTGTCAGTCCCCATTTGAAACGAGACAGCAATCGATCTTCCAAGCCCATCAAATCCTTCGGTGCGCAATCCGATGTCATGATGATTTGTTTTTTATTTTGGTGAAGGTGATTAAAAATATGGAAAAACATTTCTTGCGTTCTTCCTTTACCGGCCAAAAATTGAATGTCATCAATGATTAATACATCCACTTGCATGTAAAAATTAGTGAAAGACTTTATATTACCGTCTTTAATACCATCCATAAATTGGTTGACAAATTTCTCAGAGGAAACGTACAACACAAATTTGTCTTCCGGACCATTTTTAATTTCATTGCCTATGGCCTGCACCAAATGGGTTTTCCCTAACCCAACACCACCATAAACCATCAAAGGATTAAAAGAGGTGATTCCCGGTTTGTTGGCCACAGCAAAGCCGGCTGATCTTGCCAATCGGTTACAATCTCCTTCAATAAAAGAGGTAAAAGTATAATTGGCGCTAAGGTTTGATTGAAGAGTGGTTTGTTCATCCAGACTGGACAAGTCAAAAGGACTGTGTGCTGAGGCAAGATTTTCTTTTTTCTTGGCAGCAGCAGGACTATTTACCCCTTGGGGGTAACTAACCATATAAGGTTGGTTTTGCGAATTGCCCTTATCTACTACTACAGCGTATTCTAACTTCCCATTGGCTCCTAAAATGGTTTTAATGGCTAATTTCAATACTTCCACATAGTTGTCTTCCAACCATTCGTAGAAAAATTGACTGGGTACCTGTATGGTGAGCACAGAACCATCGATTCTCGCAGGAATAATTGGCTTAAACCAAGTAGAAAAACTTTGTTCATTGACGTGCTTTTCGACTACCCGCAAACATTCAGTCCATATAGCATTAGCCTCTGAATTCATTGAATTTATTTTAACCGAAAGTTGAAAAATTGTGAATACTCCTTTTTTAGGGGGAAACAAAATTGTGGAAAAATATCTTAAATAAAAAATGGGTTTTTACTTGATTTTTTTACTTTGTGGGTAAATTGTCTTATCTGGCATCTTTTAATTTTACTATTATTTGAAAATTGAAATCTTTTCATTGTTTTACAATAGCTATAATTACTTTTATAGTAAATAAAATGTTGGCCAATTCCTGTTCACAATCTAATCAAGTTGGAGGAGTCCATGCATTAACAAAATCTGCTTTTTACTTTTTTGCATTTGCGATTTAGTCAAAATTTGAATATGGATAAGTGTTGATTAATGCATCATATTCGGTACATTGAAAGTTCCAAAATAATGTAGTAAAAGGCTATTAATGTTTGTTCAATCCATGGTTTGCCGATTTGTTATTTGTAGTATAGTTTTATGATAAGTAAGGATAAATGAAAAGGAGGATACTTTTATATGATAGTAAGGAAGAAGATTTTGTGCAAAAACAAATTGTAACAAAATTTGGCAAGCAACTTTCCTCCACTATTCCTTTTACTAGGGATATTAAACTTGAAATAAAAGAAGGTGTTCAAATTATCACCTATCTTTCAGATGAGCAACTTAAAGCGCTCCTTGATTTAGCCGCAGGTCAATTTTTAGAATTAGGATTATTGCCCCATCCGGAAATGATTCATGGGAAAAAAAGCTATGGGATTAAATCGGATCTTGAAGAAAATATCGAGCATATCTTAAAGGAGAAAAAGGTGATTAAAGTGGATGTTTTAGAAGCCAATGGAATCCCAGTTTTTAATACTATACTTATCGGAGAATCACTAAGTTTAATGAGTGGTTCCGTTGCACAATATGCATGGCAAAGATTTTGGAATAAGTTAAGGTATTTCTTAAAATTGTTTTGGAATACCAGACTGAATAGCTTCACTATTAAAGCAGAAAATCAGGACGAAATCAATACGGCAGCCATTGGGTTAATCATTGTTCACCATGCACAGAGCAGTATTCTAAGTAAAAGAATATTGGAAAACTCCTTAATAAATGATGGGAAGTTGCATGCTTTGATATTGGCTCCAAAAAGTATTAGCGGTCTGTTGTGGTTTGGCCTAAGTAGCTTGTTCAGAACCAAACGAAACTATAATTTACCACCATTTGCTGCGCATATTAAAACATCTTCTCTAACTATAAAAGCTGATAAACCCATTAATTATTCCCAAGATGGCATGCTGCTTTCTTCTGATACCTTAGAAGTTTTAATCCGCAAAGGAGCATTGAATATGGTCCCGGGCCAAAAACTCAAATTGGAGCCAAATGGTGGGGGAGATGATGTTTATAAAATTAAAGCTTTGCCCAGGGGAGATGCGAAAAATGAATTGTTGCAAAGAAAACTTCCTTTAATTAACCATGCTACCACGGAGGAGTTTAAGGATCTTTTTTCTAATTTAAGGTCAAGTTCAATGGTGTCAGGCGTTTACCTTGTGTTGATGTTTTTGGCAACATTTATCGCAACATTAGGTCTTTTTGGAAACTCTTCCCCTGTAATCATTGGTGCCATGATATTGGCTCCGCTTATGGCGCCCATCATATCACTTTCTATGGGGGTGTTGAGACAAGAACGCCTTCTTATTGTCAATAGCGTAAAAACCATCGGATGGGGAGTGCTCATAGGATATCTTTGTGCCATTTTAATTACTTGGCTTACTCCATTGAACATTGCCAACGATGAAATTTTAGCGAGAATTAGACCTAATCTGTTGGATTTGGGTGTAGCTGTAGGTTCAGGGATTGCCGGGGCGTATGCCAGTGCAAAATCCGAAATCGCGAAGACGCTTGCCGGGGTGGCCATTGCAGTGGCTTTAGTGCCACCTTTGGCGGTGTCTGGAATAGGCTTTGGTTGGACTAATTGGGATATATTTCAAGGGGCTTTTCTCCTATTTCTAACCAACTTATCTGGGATGGTGCTGGCAGCTGCTATGACTTTTTTACTTTTGGGTTTTAGTCCTTTCCGTTTGGGGAGAAGAGGAATCGTTTATTCTCTTGTGGTCGTTGGTCTTATAAGTTTTCCTTTATTTTTTGGTTTCATGGATATGGTAAAAGAAAACAATGTGATATCTAAGTTGAACGGATATGAAATCAATGGAGTGATTTTAAGAGATATTTCTGTCCGCAGTTTTAAACCACTAAAATTAACTGTAAAAATTGTGGGAGAAACTTCTCCTGATAAGGAAAAACTTGAATTAATAAAATCAGAAATTGAAACCCTTATTGGGGAAGAAGTAGAACTTGAAGTGACAGTAGCCTTGAAAGTTTATTGATTGGGTGCAATTCATTCTGAGAAGAGTTTAGGTGTTCCAATAAGTTTTTCTTGTTTCTATCAGCCTACCTACAGTGTTTGATTAAAATTGCCAAAATCCTGCTAGTTAATGATGCGAGGTGCTAAAGCTAAATATTTTAGTTTTTATGACAGAAATTTGATACATTGAGTATTCAATTGACAAACTTTAAACCAATCAAAAACATTAAGAAAATGAAAAGAAAAGCAACAGCAATATGGAAAGGTACCGGAATGGAAGGAAGTGGAACTTTGTCTTCTCCAAGCGGTTTTTTTGATAAATCACCCTATAGCTTTAAAACCAGATTTGAAAACGAAGATGGCTCTAAGGGTACTAATCCCGAAGAAATGATTGCTGCCGCTCATGCTGGGTGTTTTAATATGGCCCTTAGCTTTCAGATTGCCGGAAAAGATATGGAGGCAGAAGAACTAGATACTACAGCCACAGTAAGTATAGAAAAAGGAGATGCAGGATTTGCCATTACCGGAATAGTTTTGAACCTGACTGGGAAAGTTCCCGGAATGAAAGAAGAACAGTTTGTTGAATTGGCTAACGCGGCAAAGGAAGGTTGCCCAATTAGCAAAGCATTAAGCTCAATTCCTATTTCATTGAATATTACTTTTAATGAATAGGTTTTAATTATGTTCAGGCAAATAGTTTAAATAAATGAGGAATTTGCCTCAATGGATAAAAAGTACCAAAATGGATTTTGGTACTTTTTCTTTTTTTGCCAAAGAAGAATAATATTTAACAATATAAGTGATTTAGCAGAGAAAAATAACGCATTTAAAATATGAGTAAAAGATTGCTAATTCTGGGTTGGGTTACTCTCTTAGGTTTTGGTTTTATAGGACTTGCATTGGTTTATTTTTTTCAACCGATAACATTGCTTGAATTATTGATGGGACAATGGGCTTTAGGGCAACAGCTTTTGGTAGGAACTTTGACCGGTGTGATTGGAGCAGGTGTAGCCATTATTTTGATCAATGCCTCATTTTTTAAAGATGAAAAGAAAAAATACCATAGCCTACTCAATAAGTGGTCATGGACCGAGTTAGGGATTGTCTTTATTTCCGTTTGCGCGGGCGTTGGAGAGGAATTGCTATTCAGGGCAGGGCTACAGCCATTTTTGGGATTGTGGATCACCTCAGTCCTTTTTGTCCTTATTCATGGTTACTTAAATCCTTTGAACTGGAAGATTAGCATCTATGGAGTTGTAATGATTGGCTTTATAGCAGCTTTAGGGTATTTATACCAAACGGCTGGGATTTTGTCGGCCATTATAGCCCATACTATTTTTGATGCTATTTTGCTATTTCAGTTGATTGAAAAAAGAGCCTTAAAAAGTGCATAAGCAAAATCGAATAAAGGTTGATTCACTAGCTTAAATACCTTGGCTTTCATAAAAAAAGCACGTACAATTTTAATTGTACGTGCTAATGATATCTTTGGACCTTGGTAGGTGGAATATCGGTTGTTTAATCAAACCGATTCGATTTACTCAAGAGTCACACTGAATTCATTACTACTTCTACCGGCCGGGCTGATGGTAACATAACGGAGGGTTATTGGGTCTTGCTCCTCTCCCACAATTGGTGCCAATACCGGCCCTGTGTATAGTAAAGCCGTTTGGTCAGCTTTGTGTCCATCAAAAGTATAGTAGATGGTAGCATTGGCCACTAATGGATGAATTTCAACCAAGTATCTTCCACTTATTTCATCTTTACTCAATTCTACATTGGCCTCCGGAATTCTGAAAAACACATGGTCTTCTTCCAGTTGACGTAACCTTTCAGGTAATCTTTCAAGACTAAAGGAGTGATAATCTTTGTTTTCTTTCTTTTTCCAAGCCACTTCAGCCAAGGCAAAAGCCCTTGGAAATAGGAAATATTCCAGTTTATTATAGGTAGGGATATATTCTGTCCATAAATTGGCTTGAACGCCCAATACATGATGGGATTCCTCTTCATTTAATTCACTGGGAATAGGAGAGTAGCTGTAAACCTTTTCTAAGGGAAGAAAACCTCCTATAGCCAAAGGTTCTGTAGTTTTGTCCTCTCCTTGGTAGTGGTCAAAGTACATATGGCTATTGGGTGTCATGATTACATCATGACCCATTTTAGCAGCCTGAATCCCTCCCTTTTCACCTCGCCAACTCATTACCGTGGCGTTTGGAGCTAATCCACCTTCTAGTATTTCATCCCATCCTATGAGTTTCCTGTTGTTTTTGTTGAGAAACATTTCAATTTGCTGAATGAAATGACTTTGCAATTCATGTTCATCTGCTAGTTTTTCTTTTTCGATAACCTTTTGTGCGATCTCTGAAGTTTTCCAATGGTCTTTAGGGACTTCATCTCCACCAATATGAATGTATTCGCTTGGGAAAATTTCCATAACTTCCGTAAGTACATCTTCTAAAAAAGCAAAAGCTTTTGGCGTTGGCCCATAGATGTTATAATGCACTCCCCAATAGCCGGGAACTTCTTGATTGATATCGTTATCGTATTCTTTTCCATTTTCATTGACAGCGGCAATGGTGCCTGTTCCAATTCCTTGAAAAGAATCAAAGCTGCCTAGTTCAGGGTAAGCAGCCAATACTGCTGAACTGTGACCGGGAAGTTCAATTTCCGGAATTACTGTGATTTTTCTATCTGCGGCATATTTAACTATTTCCTTGGCTTCTTCTTGGGTATAATACCCTCCATGAGGTTTTCCATCGTATACAAATGGCTTGAAATCATAGTACTGACCAATGATGGTTGAGTCTCTCCAGGCACTTTCTTGGGTAAGTTTCGGGTATTTTTTTATCTCCAATCGCCATCCTTGATCGTCTGTTAAGTGCCAGTGTAAGGTGTTCAATTTCAATTGGGCCATTAAATCAAGTATTTTTTTAACCTGATCAGCACCAATAAAGTGTCGTGATACATCAAGCATTATCCCTCTGTAGCCAAAAGCTGGAGCGTCTTTTATATTTAATTGAGGGACAACTGCTTGTCCTTCATTAATTTCAACCAGCTGATACAAGGATTGCAATCCATAGAAAATACCCTTTGAAGATCCTTTGATATGTACTCTGTTTGCGTCAATATTTAAAGTGTAACCTTCTTCATTTTGTGCGTCTTGGATTTCCTCTAAGACGATTGAGGCATCACTTTTTTGAGGAGCAATTTGTATGGGGAGATTAAAGCCAGTTTTGGCTTCCAACATCTCATTGAAGATGGCAGCCGACTTTCTACTGTTTCCTGTTTTGGCTGCAATTACAGTTCCTTTTTTTAACACCAAATTTCCTTCGCCCATTTCAATGGACTCGGGTAATGGGATGATATTTAGGTTTTGGGCTTTAAGGTTAGCTGCATTCAAAAAGAATAAAAGGCAGGCTAAAGTTAGGACTTTATTCATGATGATTTTTTTGATAAACTTTTATTTTAGATAAATATAAAGAAGTTTATCAAAAAAATTACTTAACCTTAATCTGATTTTATAAAATATTACGTTATCGGTCGTATTAAACCAGGATTGGGCGGGGTTCCAAACATTTTAATTGCCTTTAATATAGAAAGGATTTATTTCAAAAAGGTTAGAATTTTCAGGATTCACCTTGATTTCTACGGAGTGAATGTCATGGTCACCAAATACCTGAACTGCCGTGAAATTAGTCATGGTTTTTCCTTTATTGTCTCTCAAAGGTTTGGATACCAAAAAGCGGTGCTGGTCACCATATAGTAGCAACACCGGCTTGTCAAATGCCTGCACTTGTTGTCTTAGTAAAGTAACAAAACTAGCATGTCCATTTTTCTCGTCTTTATTGTTGTAATTTAACCCTGCATGCAATACTAGCACCAAGCCTTTACTATTGTTTTCTTTAGCTGCATCGAACAGTGATTTTAGCCAAAAATTATTCGCCAGCTCTCTTTCATAAAATTCATCATTTAGGGCTTCAGCCCCGGTATCAAAATTATTATTGGAACCAATTACATGTAAAGTACCGAAGGTTACACCTGATTTTTCCCAAGTTGAGTTTTCTGGGAATTTTTCAAATCCTGCCGCCCTGTTCTGTCTGTCCAGTGTTAAAGGCTGCTTTCCTTGACTAATACTGTCAGAAAAAAACAATTGTCTTAATTTGTCTAACCTTTCTTCAGGATCATAACTCCCACATGCCTCTCTATCGCAATCTGTCCACTCGTTATCTCCCGGGGTGTAGATTAAAGCCTTATCAAAAGTGTCAAAATAGTTTTTTATTTTTTCATAATATTCATCTGAACAAGGAATGCTTCCGGATTTTATGTCTCCTACATGTAAGGTGAAAGCAGGATCTGCATCATTTATTTGTTTGATCATGCGTTCAAACCTCACAAAATCTTCAGGAATGTGGTAGGGCAGGTCTCCGATAGCCATGAATCGAAAAGAATCACTGTTCTCATGGTTGCATGAATCTAATAAGGTAGATGATAATAATAAAAAGAGAAAAAGGCCATTTGTTTTCATGGTAGAAAGATAATTATATAAATGTATATTGAGCTAAGGTAGCATTGGAAGGTTAAGTTATTTTGTTGAAGCAATGCTTATTCATGATTATCGGTAAAAATTATAATTACTTCTTATATTGATATACTGTTTTTCTATCAAAAACGTCTACCTGGGCAAATAAAAGTTTTCGAATCAACGGAACACCAAAAGAGGGGGATAAGGGTGAAGGAGGTTTTTAATTGTAATCCTAATTATAGAATTACTACTCTAGATTTAGTTTTCACCTCGAAAAATTTAAAATTAATCCAAAATTCACCATTTTTAAATGTGAAAATTAAGATGATTCAGTGGATTTTGTTTTCAGAAAATACAAATTCACTACCTTTGGCAAGCCAAAAAGATGGCTTTAAGTAATAAGCGATCTTTAAACCCAAAAAGTCACTAATAAATTTTATTTTTGACCGCTACTTAATAAATATACAATGCCGTTCAGGCCAAATTATGATCAATAAATTTATATTTTTATGTCTTTATCAGGGCTGATAACCATATCGATAGTCATCATCCTGATTTTTGTGCTGTACAGGGATCTTTTAAGACCGTCTTTTGCATTTTTGGGAGCTGTATTTTTGTTGTTAGTCTTACAAATCATTACTCCTGAAGATTTTTTAAAAGGGCTGGCAAATAAGCAAATCATTGTTATTTTTCTCTTGATTGGTTTAACTTCAGGGATTCAGCAAAATATAGGGACAGGATTTTTTTTTAAGATTTTCAGTCAAAAGTTAAAACCGGGTACATTTAGACTTAGACTCATGCTTTTGGTGAGTAGTCTTTCTGCAATTTTAAACAATACTCCGGTGGTCGCTTTTATGATACCATACGTAAAAGAGTGGACCAAAACCAACAAATTTCCTGCGTCAAAATTTCTTATTCCACTATCTTATTCCACTATTTTAGGGGGGATGATAACTGTGGTTGGAACTTCCACAAATTTAGTGTTAAATGGATTAATCAGTGAATTTGATTACCCCTTATTGGGTTTTGAGGATTTTTTGTATTTAGGGGTCTTGGTGGCTGCTATAGGAATGGTGTACTTAAGTATAGCATCTCATTACTTACTTCCCTCTAGAGAAGAAAATAAAAGTGAGGTTATCGATCACCTCAATGAGTACCTGGTTGAGACTTATATCCCCATAGGCTCCTCAATGCACGACAAAACAGTAAAAGAAGCCGGGCTAAGGCAGCTGAAAGAAATATTCCTTGCTGAGATTAGAAGAGGAAAGAAAGAAATATCACCTGTTGGACCCAATGAAATTTTACAAGAGGGAGATAAGTTGTTTTTTGCAGGTAACTCCGAAGCCATATTAAAGCTTATTCAAGAAGAGAAGGGGCTAAGTTTACCCGAAGATGGGCATGTTTCCAATTATGGTTTTTTTCAATTAACCGAAGCTGTGGTCCCGGCATCCTCATCATTAATTGGGCTTAAGGTTAAAGACAGCGATTTTAGAAACAAGTACCAAGGTTCTATTATATCGATCCACAGAAATGGTACCCAATTAAAGGGGAATATTGGTGAGACGAGGGTTTATGCAGGAGACTTGTTTTTAAT
Organism: Cyclobacterium sediminis; assembly: GCF_054781075.1. Lineage (NCBI taxonomy): Bacteria > Pseudomonadati > Bacteroidota > Cytophagia > Cytophagales > Cyclobacteriaceae > Cyclobacterium > Cyclobacterium sediminis. The sequence goes on from NZ_BAAGVC010000042.1 coordinate 121,127, forward strand.
GTTAACCGGTAAAGACCACAATCGGAATGATTATTATAAAGATTTAATAATTGTTACCCTTAGAGGGGAGATAAGTGCAGACAGAGGGAATTTAAAAAGGCTTCCCTCATTAATAGCTTTGTCGGTATTGTTTACAGGAATTATTGGGTGGATAGATCTTTTTATAGCAGCTTTTGCAGGAATCCTTATTTTGTATCTATTTAAAGTGTTAAATTTGCAGACTTTAAAGAAAGCTGTTGATTTGGATCTTTTATTGATCCTTGTATGTTCGCTTTCTTTAGGATTGGCATTAAATAGTTCCGGCGCGGCCGGGGTGTTGGTTAATTTATTAATTCAATTAACCGAGGGGGCAGACCCCATGTTGGGTTTAATCTTGTTGTTTGTAATGACCTTGGTTTTAACGAGTTTGATTACAAATGCAGCAGCAGTATCTATAATGTTCCCGATTGCACTGGAACTTGGAAGTCAATTAGGTCAGCCATTGACTCCTTTTTTCGTTGCTATTGCGTTTGCAGCATCGGGGGATTTTATGACACCTATTGGTTACCAAACCAATTTGATGGTGATGGGGCCAGGGAATTATAAGTTTAGAGATTATTTCGTAATTGGGTTTCCACTTACTATAATCTATGCTGTTGTGGTATTGTTGTTTATCAATTGGTATTACCTGTAATTGAAATATTAATAGTGTTGCATTAATTTCATTATCAAATGCGTGAGAACATTCATCCATCTGTATTTAAGGTGACCAATGAACACCGGATCAAGGCGCTAGGGCAACGGCCAAAGTTAATTTGGTTCACAGGGCTATCCGGATCAGGTAAATCTACCTTAGCGAATGCAACTGAAGATGCCTTATATAGATTGGGATTTCATACGTATTTATTGGATGGAGACAATGTTAGAACAGGATTAAATAAAGATTTGACGTTTTCAGATAAGGATAGGGAAGAAAACATACGGAGGATAGGAGAGGTAGCCAATTTAATGTTAGATGCAGGATTAATTGTCATCTCGGCATTTATTTCTCCCTTTATTTCAGACAGGGAAGTCATACGGGATTTGGTAGGAGAGGAGAATTTCTTGGAAATTTATTTGGATTGCCCATTAAAGATTTGTGAAGAAAGAGACGTTAAAGGGTTATACAAAAAAGCCAGGAAAGGTTTGATTAAGGATCTTACTGGAATTGATTCTCCCTATGAGCCACCTTCGGCCCCATTTGATGTTGTACATACGGCAGAAGAAAAATTGGAAGATGCAGTAGCAAGATTGGTAAAGAAAATAAATAAAAAAATAATAATATAATATGGCACAATACTATTTATCCCATCTGGAAGAGTTAGAGGCAGAGGCAATTTTTGTAATAAGAGAAGTTGTTTCACAATTTGAAAAACCAGCCTTGTTATTTTCAGGAGGAAAGGATAGCATCGTTTTGGCTCATTTATCCAAAAAAGCTTTTTATCCATCCAGAATTCCGTTTCCATTGATCCATATTGATACGGGGCATAACTTTCCGGAAACAATAGCTTTTAGAGACCAACTAGTAAAAGACCTGGGTGTACAACTCATCGTTGGTTCAGTTCAGAAAAGTATAGATGAAGGGAAAGTCAGAGAGGAAACAGGAGCAAATGCCAGTAGGAATGCTTTGCAGACCGTTACGTTACTTGATACCCTGGAAGAAAATAAGATTGATGCAGCCATGGGTGGTGCCAGAAGAGATGAAGAAAAAGCTCGTGCAAAAGAGCGGTTTTTCTCGCATAGGGATGAATTTGGTCAATGGGATCCTAAAAACCAAAGGCCTGAATTATGGAACCTTTTCAATGGAAAAAAACACATGGGAGAACATTTCAGGGTTTTTCCAATATCCAACTGGACAGAGATGGATGTTTGGCAATACATCCAACACCAAAACATAGCCTTACCTTCTTTGTATTTTTCACATCAAAGAGATTGTGTGGTTAGAGATGGGGTTATTTTGGCCAAATCTGACTTTATTCAATTGAAACCCGATGAGGAAATCAAGAATCTAACCGTAAGATACAGAACCTGTGGTGATATGCCCATTACCGGAGCGGTGGAGTCTGATGCAGATGATTTAGATAAAATTATCGCTGAAGTGGCCACAACGAGGACTACTGAAAGAGGTACGAGAGCTGATGATAAAAGGGGAGAGACTGCCATGGAAGACAGGAAAAAAAGTGGTTATTTTTAGGCCATAAGGACCTTAATATATCCCTGCCGAGGATGGGATAAGCCTTCGATGATTTTACCAATCAGTTTTAAATTGAATTGTACAATTGTCAAAAGTTGCGGCAAAAAGTTGATTTATAAAAATTCAAGTGAAATAGTATACATACAATATGAGCATACAGGAAACCAATCAATTGTTAAGATTTACCACCGCGGGATCTGTTGATGATGGAAAAAGTACCTTGATAGGTAGATTGCTTTATGATTCGAAATCAATTTTTGAAGACCAGATTGAGGCAGTAAAAACTTCCAGTGAAAAGAAAGGATTTGACTATGTAGACCTTTCTTTGCTTACAGACGGGCTCAAATCTGAAAGAGAACAAGGAATCACTATTGATGTGGCCTACAGGTATTTCGCTACCCCTAAGCGGAAATTTATCATTGCCGATACTCCCGGACATATTCAATATACCAGAAATATGGTGACTGGGGCATCTACTGCCAACCTTGCCATCATTCTAATAGATGCTAGAAAAGGATTATTGGAACAAACTTTTAGGCATAGCTTTATTGCCTCCTTGTTGAAAATACCTCATGTAATTGTATGCGTCAATAAAATGGATTTGGTAGATTATGATGAAGAAGTTTATCAAAAAATTGTAAATAGCTATAAGGACTTTGCAAGCAAGATGGAAATCAAAGATGTGCATTTTGTTCCTATTTCTGCACTCAATGGTGACAACGTGGTGGATAGATCCACCAATATGAAATGGTATGAAGGACCAACCTTGCTGTATTTGTTAGAAAATGTCCACATTGCCTCAGACTTTAATCATATCGATTGCAGGTTTCCTGTACAAATGGTTATTAGACCTCATACCCATGAGCATCAAGATTTTAGAGGTTATGCAGGGAGAATTGAGGGTGGAATATTCAAGCCCGGGGATGAAGTGAAAGTATTACCCACAGGTTTCACCTCAAAAATTAAAAGTATTGAATTAGACGGAAACCCGATTGAGGAAGCATTTTCTCCAATGTCTGTTACCATGACACTTGAAGATGAATTAGATATAAGTAGAGGGGATATGCTGGTAAGGCCCAATAACGTACCTAATGTTGGACAAGACCTAGATGTAATGGTATGCTGGATGAGTAACAGTTCGTTGAAAGGAAGAACCAAGCTAATGCTAAAACATACTACGCAAGAGTGCCAAGTAATGGTAAAGGAAATTCTCTACAAAGTAAATGTAAACACCTTGCACCGTGAAGAGGGAGTTGACCAGATAGGGATGAATGATATCGCTAGAATTAAAGTCAGAGCTGCAAAACCTTTGTTTTTTGATGCTTATAGAAGAAACCGACAAACAGGCTCCATTATTTTAATTGACCCTAATACAAATGAGACTGTAGCTGCAGGTATGGTAATATGAATCTAAACTATTAAGATTTAACAAATGCGAATATAGAATAGTCAAACTGATCCAGTTTGGCTATTTTTTTTGATTCCCAGCAAATGTTTATGAATTAATCAATAAGTTTACAATCTATCAACTTTTAAAACTGATGATATGGAAATCAATGAGAAATCGTTTACCGAAATTGCCAAAGAGGGAGCTAAAGCCGCAGGCCTGGAAATTCTAAAAATATATAATAGTGCCCATTTAGAAGTTGAATATAAGGCAGATGATTCACCACTTACCAAAGCAGATTTGGCAGCCCATAAAGTTATTTGTGATTTTCTATCCAAAACTAATTTACCGATTCTCTCAGAAGAAGGGGAAAATATTGCTTATAAGGAAAGGAAGCAGTGGGATTATTTTTGGTTGATAGACCCCTTGGATGGTACCAAAGAATTTGTAAAAAGGAACGGTGAGTTTACTGTAAACATAGCCCTTATTCATAAAGGAATACCAATTATTGGGGTGGTTTACGCTCCCGTGTTGGATTGGTTGTTTTGGGGAAATAGTCAGGGAGGATGGAAAATTACCGGAATGAAATCAGCGGTAGCCCTTCAAAAGAAGAAGGGTGGTTTGGTAGAAACGATTGTGGCTTCTAGGTCTCATTTAAGCCATGAAACACAGGGTATTATAGATCAATATCCAGATGCAGATGTGGTCAGTATGGGGTCGTCTTTGAAGTTTATGCTTTTAGCTGAAGGGAAGGCCCAACTATACCCCAGATTTGCACCCACTATGGAATGGGATACTGCTGCGGCCCATGGGATATTAAAAGCCTTGGGCTATGAAATAAAAAAAGTAGATATTGACGAACCTCTTGTATACAATAAGGAAAATCTATTGAACCCTTGGTTTATAGCTTCTTGATCAAACCCAAACATAGAAGGAATTAAAAGGCATTGAGACCTACTCTTTAATATTCAATGTGCATCTATTTCAAATTCCTTCTATTAGTTTACTTTTTATGGATCTTATAATCATTAAATAGGCTCACAGAAGCGGAGGAAGCCTACACAAGATCGGCTTTTCTTGCTTATTAATTCCGAAAATTTTTTTGGCCTTAGTTCATAGTTTTTCTCAAAATGATCATTGAAATGATAAATTATGGGTTTTTGCTTTCAATCATAATGGTTTATAATTCAGTTTTTACCTCCTAAAATGGCTTTTCGTATATGTGAATTTAAGCCTTCCATTTTTTTCTTTTTTTTAAGAATAATTACTGTAATTAGTAATATATTTGTCTGCAGTTGCGGTTTATATTCCTTAACTTGATAAAAGCATCAATTGGAAAATATCACGTGAGATATTGGTTACTACCTAATGATTACCATGTTTGAATTGCACTTCAATCTTGGCGATTAAAAAGTTAAAACTGAAATATTTTAAACCCATATCCAATTTGCAGGTTCTTATGTTTTTTCAATCTGCTTTTATCGTTTTATTATTTTAACGATAGTAATTCTTATTTTGAATACTCGATAATAACCTAAGTTTCCAATTTAAACTAAATCGGTCAAAGCGCTGATGAATGGTATTGCGTAAATAGCGATGCCATGCTATAGGCCTGAATTGTGAAACGCTGCTAAATTATTTAAGCCTTAATGCTATTGCCAAATTGATTGAAGTTTTAAGGTAAATTAAAAACCAAACCGAAGGTTAAGTGATTAATGTTTAATATTTAGTATTTTTGTTTAATTTTTAATCAATGGAGTAATAGGGTAAGGTGAGGTTTACCCTTATTTTATAAAATGTTTTAAACTATAAGAAATGAAGATCCAAAGTATTTGTTGTATTGGTGCTGGTTATGTTGGAGGTCCAACTATGGCTGTGATTGCAAAAAAATGTCCTGATATTAAAGTTACTGTTGTCGATCTCAATGAGGCTAGAATTGCAGCTTGGAATGACGAAGACGTTTCCAAGATTCCTGTTTATGAGCCGGGGCTTTCAGAAGTAGTAGCTGAAGCCAGAGGTAGAAATTTATTTTTTTCAACCGATGTAGACAAAGCGATTGACGAAGCAGAAATGATTTTTATTTCTGTTAATACACCTACCAAGACCTACGGAGAAGGTAAAGGACAGGCTGCTGATTTGAAATGGATAGAGCTTTGTGCAAGGCAAATTGCAAGAGTGGCCAAAGGTGATAAAATTGTTGTCGAAAAATCTACGCTTCCTGTTAGGACGGCAAGTACACTTAAAGACATATTAAAACACACTGGGAATGGCATGAATTTCCAGATTCTTTCCAATCCAGAGTTTTTAGCAGAGGGAACGGCAGTTGAAGATCTGATGGCACCTGATAGAGTATTGATTGGTGGAGACCAAACAGAAGAAGGATTAAAAGCAATTGATGCCTTGGTAAACGTTTATGCCAGATGGGTGCCTAGAGAGCGAATACTTACTACCAATGTGTGGTCTTCTGAATTATCAAAATTGACTGCAAATGCATTTTTAGCACAACGAGTATCTTCTATCAATTCTCTTTCAGAACTTTGTGAACATACCGAAGCTGATGTAAATGAGGTTTCCAGGGCTATAGGAACTGACTCTAGGATTGGACCTAAATTTCTTAAAGCATCTGTAGGTTTTGGAGGCTCATGTTTCCAAAAAGATATTCTTAATCTGGTTTATATTTCGCGCTCATATGGACTAAATGAAGTTGCAGATTACTGGGAACAAGTGATCATTATGAATGATTACCAGAAAAAACGTTTCTCCAAAAAGATCATTAAAAATTTATACAATACAGTAAGTGGGAAGAAAATAGCGTTTTTGGGTTGGGCATTTAAGAAGGATACCAATGATACCCGTGAATCTGCCGCCATTTACGTTGCAGATCATTTATTAAATGAGCAATCCAATGTTTCTGTTTACGATCCTAAAGTAACAGAACAACAAATATATACTGACTTAGATTATTTGGGAAGTAGAACCCCTGAAGAAAACAAAGAATCGCTCAAAGTGGTAAATGACCCTTATGAAGTTTGTAAAGGGGCACATGCTGTGGCCGTACTTACTGAATGGGATGAGTTTAAAACTTATGACTGGCAAAAAATTTATGACAATATGTTAAAGCCAGCACATGTTTTTGATGGACGTAATATTATGGATACGAAGGCTCTCAGAGACATTGGTTTTAAAGTACACGCTATCGGTACAGCTGATGATAATTAATTAAGTCTATTTTAATTTTAGCTTTTATTCGCTAAAGTAAAGTTAAAATCTACAGGAGAGAAAATAAAAAAGGTGAACGTTCATTCGTTCACCTTTTTTTTCATTAATAAACAAAAAGTAATTTGATTGATTAAAAGCCTTTGTCAATTCTAAGTTGAGGGGACTCCGCTTAAAACTTCCAACGATTAAGGACCACTTATGTATTTCAAATGAAGTTGTGTCCTAAGCTTAATGACTGGTCCCATTAAGGAGTTCTCATCAGGTCAAAGGATAACCATTGAATTAATCAAAGATTATTAATCTTTTACATCATCTTTCACTTCGTCCATTATTTTTTCCAAAGCTTTAACATCTAGTTTTTCATCTTTGGCAAAAAATGAAGCTAAATTCGCAAAAGATCCGCTGAAATAACCTGTTAACAAATTTTTAATAGTAAAGCTACGGTACTCATCTTTGGAAACAATAGGGTAGTATTCATGAGATTTGCCATAAGCTTTGTGCTTAACAAAGCCTTTTCTTTCCAAAATACGTATGATTGTTGAAACAGTGTTATACGCTGGTTTTGGAGCTGTCATTTTTTCCAAGACATCTTTGACAAAGCCTTTCTCAATGTCCCATAGGATTTGCATAATTTGCTCTTCTGCTCGTGTTAGTTCTCTCATATCTGTTTTAAAGTAGGTGATTTTGGATCAACTTAACCATTTAGTTTTATAAATGCAATTTTTTTTATAAAAACATAACATTTTTTATGCTTTAAGGTTAAATTTTAACCTGATCTATACATTTAAGCCAACAAACCAATTGAATTTTTTGAACTCTCTTTGATTTGTTGTTGGTAACTAACTATTTTTTTAGCATTGTTTATTCATTCTTATTTTGTTTTGATTTATTAAAATAAAAGCCCTTCAGAATGAAGAGAAATTGCTTCATTCTGAAGGGCTTTTATAGGTAGGTGTATCTATTACTTTAAGAGATCAATTGGAGGGTTTTAATTTTATAATTCCTGTGGCATGCAGCAGTTTAACAATTGGATAGGTGGGATCAAATTCATACCATTTGACTGCAAAATTTACCCTTTTAGGTAGTCTATGGTGGTTGTTTTGGAATAGCTCACCTAACATCAAAAAGTCCAAAATCAATGAATTTTTTGATTTGTCATTGTTATCAAAATTAGCATATCCGTATTTATGACCACTCCAATTGACTATGGCACCATGTACCGGTCCCATCATAAAGTGAATAGGTAAAAGAAAATACATCCACCAGTGGGTTCCTGCTAGTTCAAAAACACTAATGCTAAGAACATATATCAATACATATACTAAAACCCAGCCGATTCTGATTCCCATGGTATCTGCAAATTTGTCAAATCTATTCCAGTCTGGAACGTCTTTAATAAACCTTTCTTCAGGCTTGGCTCTAAAAGTGAAATGTTCATTGTAAATCTTTTTTGTCTTCCACATCATGGTAAAAAGGTTTTCTGTATGGTGTGGACTATGGGGGTCTAATGGCGTATCGCTATAGGCATGATGCATCCTGTGTAGGATAGCATATGCTCTAGGAGAAAGGTAAGAACTGCCTTGGCAAACCCATGTGAAAATGTAAAAAAATTTCTCCCAATATTTGTTCATGACAAACATTTGATGTGCTGCATACCTGTGCAGGAAAAAGCTTTGGCAAAATAGAGAGAAATACCAGTGTAATAGAAAGATAATTATTAGAATCACTTTTGATAAAATTTGATATACCCTACAAAATTAAATCCTTTCTTTGTTAAATAAGCAATCCGTACCTTATTTTTTATAAAAGGTGATTTTATTCATATTATCTGCTTGGAATATACCTTTTTTTTTGCCCAACGGGCCTTCTTTTTAATTACCGAAAAGATTGTTATACATTTAAGGACTCAATGAATAAACCCAGCCAAAATACCAAATATTATTCCCATAAATTGGATTTGCAGTCTAAGCGAAATGACTTGCCGATAATTGATGATGCCAGGCTTTGGCAAGAATTTAAGGAGGGAAGCGAAGGGGCATTTATCAAGATTTACAATGATAATTTTGAAATCTTGTTAAACTATGGCTTTCAATTCTCAAAAAATCAAGAGCTTATTGAGGATTGTATTCAAGATGTATTTATATATCTAAGGCAAAAAAGAAAATCTTTGGGCCCCACAGATTGCATACGCTTCTATCTAATGAAATGTATGAAGCGAAAACTTATTGAAGATGTTAAAACTTCAAAAAAACCTTTTTTAATGGCCCACCATGATGGATTTCAGATCACATTTTCCCACGAGGATATCCTCATCGATCAACAGATTCAGCAAGAAAATTCTGAAAAATTAAATAAAGCCCTGAGCCTTCTTCCGGGTAAACAAAGAGAAGCTATTTATTATTTCTATTTTCAAAATTTAAACTATTCCCAGATTAGTGATTTGTTGGGTTTTGATCATGTGAAGTCAGCCCGAAATCTGGTGTACAAGGGCCTTTCAGCCTTGAAATCTGCTATGTAGTAATTCTCCTGGCTCAAATTCTTGAGATCTGATAATGTCCATTTTTAACTTTCAAAAAAAATATTTTAATTTTTTGTCAAAAAGCTGATGTCATTTTGACCTTTTTTCCCTTATGGTGATGAAGGATAAAAAAAATGGACAAAAAGGATGACATAACGCTACTTTTGCTTACTAACCCCGAATTTGTAAAGTGGATTAAGGAGCCCAATGAAGAGTTGGATATCTATTGGAACAATTGGATGCAGGCCCATCCCGGGAAAGTGGTGGAAGTGAAAAAGGCCAGGGAAATAGTGCTTGGTCTTAAAACACAGCCCCATAGTGTTTCTAAGGAAGGTAAATCTAGGGTGCTACAAAATATTTTAGCACATGAACAAGCCAATGAAATTGATATTCAAGTTCATCAAAACCCCCATTCCTGGCTGTCCATAAAGCAATGGTATAAAGTTGCCGTAATTTTAATTTTGACAAGCTTTACCGGCTATCTACTTAGTCAATTGGAGCCAAAAGAGCGACAAGAAGTGGAAGCATCGGTAAAAAAGCCTGTAATGCTTACCAAAACCACTCATTTTGGAGAGAAGCTTAATTTTAAACTTCCAGATGGATCTAGTGTCTGGCTGAATTCAGGTAGTCAATTGATTTTTCCTGTAACATTTGATTCCCTAGAAAGGAAAGTTTTTTTATCAGGTGAGGGGTATTTTGAGGTGAAAAAAGATTCTTCAAGTGTTTTTAAGGTGGTATCAGGGAATATTGAAACTATAGCTTTGGGGACCTCATTTAATATTAATTTTTTTGACCCCAATGAAGTTTTTGTTTCCCTGCTTACAGGAAAGGTCGAAATTCAGTCTGAATCTGCTAACAATAGTTATTTACTGGATCCCGGAGAACAGCTGCAATATAGACAGGCCGAAAATCATTTTAACATTTCTGAGTTTTCTGACGCCGCTGCAATAGGTTGGAAAGAAGGTTTACTTGTTTTCGAAAATGCAGCATTTGATAAGGTGGTTGCCGTACTCGAAAGATGGTATGGAGTGGAAATTCAGGTCACCGGAAAACCCCAAAAGCCATGGGCTTTGAGTGGAAAGTATTTCAATCAAACCCTTGATTTGGTGTTAAACAGAATGTCTTTCATAGAGAATTTCAAATATGAAATAAATGGAAAAAAAATTCACTTAAAATTTTAACAATATGATGCATGATAAATAAGATTAAAAACTGAGGTATAAAACCCCTCCATTGGATAGTTTCTTTTAATTGTCTAAAGTCAATAACTGAAAAAATAAACCTAAAAACTATGAAATTTAAACTGCATAAGACAATCTACTTATTGTCCCGTTACTTCTTGTATGGATTCACTCTTCAGCTACTTCTCTTTAATTTTGTTTTGGCCCTTAGCGTAAAGGATCAATACCAATCAATAGATGAAGTAAAAGTGAGTATAAATGAAAGAGAAATGACCTTAGGTCGTTTTCTGCAAAAGGTTGAAAAGCAAACTCCTTTCACTTTTTCATTCGATAAAAAGGATGTAAATGAAAATATCTCTCTAGTGCTTTCCAAAGGCAATGCTAGCGTAGAATCAATACTAAAAGAAGTTGCCTCTCAGACTACTTTAGGCTTTCGCCAAGTTAATGATCAAATTGATATAAGGCTTGTAAAAACTGAACCTGCACCTGTAGCTGCTGAAGTAGATAGAACGATAAAAGGTGTAATTAAAGATGAAGAAGGACAGCCTTTACCAGGAGCTACAATTTCTGTTCAAGGCACCACCACAGGAACTGTCTCTGATTTAGATGGTAGCTATTCCTTAACAGTCCCTGATGGCGCTGTTTTGGTATTTTCTTATATAGGATATGAGGCCCAGACGATTTCGATTGGCAATCAATCGGTAATAGATGTGACCATGGAAATGGATGCATCTTCTTTGGAAGAGGTGATCGTGGTAGGCTATGGAACCCAAAAGAGGAGTGACCTTACGGGAGCAGTGTCTTCCGTAAAAGCTGAAGAATTAACCGCCTATCCGGCTATTGATGCTGTGCAAGCGCTCCAAGGTAGGGCAGCCGGCGTTCAGATTCAATCCAATAATGGTGCTCCAGGAGCAAGCATGAAAGTAAGGGTTAGAGGTGGAACTTCTATCAACGCGAGTAGTGATCCAATCTTCGTTGTGGATGGATTTATCGGAGCAGCCATGCCACCACCTGAAGATATAGCCTCTATGGAGGTCTTGAAAGATGCATCTGCTACTGCAATATATGGATCAAGGGGAGCTAATGGTGTAATCATGGTAACCACAAAAAGAGGAAAGTCAGGAGCAGCAAAGATTGATTTCAATACCTCTTACAGTATGCAAAATGAAATTAATCGACTTGATTTATTGAACGCTTCTCAATTCAATGACTATATATCTGATGCACGACCTAATATTCAGCCTGCCGGTGGAGATACCGATTGGCAAGATCAGATTTTCAGAACCGGTGGTATCCAAAATTACCAACTATCTATATCCGGAGGAACAGACAATGTAAACTATTATGTTTCAGGGTCTTATTTTGATCAAAAAGGAGTGATCATTAATTCTGACTTTAATAGGTTCAGCATTACCAGTAATTTAGATATTCAAGCTACTGAAAGACTCAAAATTGGATTAAATCTATTCGCAAGGAGAAGTAGCAGCGATGGTGTTAGGACCCAAGAAAATTCAGGAGGATTAACTCCAGGAGTGGTTGCTTCTGCTTTTAAATTCGAGCCTGATCAACCAATTTATAATGAAGATGGGTCTTTTACTGTTGCCAGACTTAACGATCCGCATGACAACCCTTATGCAGTGGCCACTCAATTGCAAAATGAAAATGTTAATGACCGGTTTCAAGGGAATTTCTTTGCTGAATACGACATAATCGAAGGACTGAAATTTAAAACTACCTTCGGCGCTACTGCAAATTCCTCCAGAACTGGTACCTACGCACCTACCACCGTTACGGAAGGAAGAAATGTTGGTGGAGATGCATCTATTAATGCGTTCAGAAACACCTTGGTATTGAATGAGAATTACCTTACCTATTCAAAGACTTTTGCAAATGACCATACCTTTTCAGCGATGGGGGGATACTCTTTCCAGTCTTCAGAAAGCGAAAGCTATGGGGCAAGAGGTACTTCATTTATTACAGATGCCTTTTCATTCTGGAACCTAGGATCTTCGGCTGTTTGGCAGGCACCTAACTCCTCCTTGACAGATTGGCAAATTTCTTCATATTATGGGCGATTAAATTATTCATTAGCAGACAAGTTCTTGTTTACTTTTAATGCAAGATATGATGGCTCATCCACATTTTCTAAAAATAATAAATGGGCATTTTTCCCATCAGGAGCAATTGCTTGGAATATGAAAAATGAAGAATTTCTTCAAACATCTGATTTAATAAGTTTTTGGAAATGGAGAGGTAGTTATGGGATTACAGGAAACCAGGCCATCTCACCTTACCAAACCTTAGCTAGATTCTCACCGGTATTTTCAATTATCGACGGGGTACCTGTAAATGCTGTTAGACCTACCACCGTGGCCAACGATAATTTAACTTGGGAAACTACCGCACAACTAAATATAGGTACAGACATTGGTTTTTGGGACGATAGGGTTACATTATCGGCTGAGTACTACCGAATGGTAACCTCTGATTTGCTGTTTGCCGTCCAATTGCCTCAATATTCAGGCTATACCACCCAATTAAGAAATATTGGCCAAGTTGAGAATAAAGGTGTAGAACTTACCATAGGATCTAGAAATTTAGTAGGCGCTTTTCAGTGGGATATGGATATAAACTTTTCTAGAAACCGTAACACTGTGCTTTCTTTACCCGAAGGAACTGATATTCAGTATGGATCAGGCCCAGGGCATATGGTAGGCTTAGGTACCACTCAACTATTAAAAGAAGGCAATTCTGTAGGTAGCTTTTATGGTTGGGTCTATGATGGAGTATACCAAGAAGGTGATGAATTTCTTCCCGGAGGTGGATTTGAGCAAGAAGCCGGAGGAGAGAAATTCAGGGATTTAAATGACGATGGGGTACTTAACAGTGATGACAGACAAATAATTGGTAATCCTCACCCTGACTTCTTTTGGGGATGGAACCATGATTTCAGATACAAAAACTTTGATCTGAATGTGTTCTTCCAAGGATCGGTAGGGAATGATATTCTTAGCTATACCTTGATGGAACTCAACTTAATGTCCGGAATCAACAATGCTACGACAGAAGCATTGGACAGATGGACGCCTACAAATACTCAGACAGATGTGCCTAGGGCATTTAACGGCAGGACCAGAAGGGTATCGACGAGGTGGATTTTTGATGGAACTTACACAAGGTTAAAAAACCTTTCTTTGGGGTATAATTTCCCTTCAACTGTTGTAGACCGTTTGGGCCTTTCCAAACTTAGACTTTATGTTAGTGCACAGAACATATTAACATTTACTTCTTATGAAGGGTATGATCCAGAGGTTAATTACCGTTCTAATGGAGCCACGGATGGCAACCGAAATCTGGGGCTTGATTATGGTAGTTATCCAAATGCAAAGAGTTATACTATAGGTCTGAATGTAGGATTTTAAGCAACCAAAAAAGAAATAACCATGAAAACGAATATATATAAATCTTTGGTATTGGCCGCTACCTGCTTGTTTGCAGGCTGCGCAGACTTGGAAGAAAAGCCTGTAGGCTTATTGGCACCTGAGAGTTTATTTAACTCTGAAAAAGATGTGGAAACAGCAATTTTTGGAGCCTATGGGTGGATTGCAAGTGAAAGACTGTATGGAAGACAGTTTGTTACTTCCATCATGTTAAGAGGGGATATGGTGGATATTGGAGATAGAGGAACCCCGGCTGAAAGGCAACAAGTCAATGACTTTAATATGGATGATAACAATGGTATGGTTAGGGCTTATTGGCCATATTGGTACCAGGTTGTCAGTGCAGCCAATGCTGCCATTGCAGGAGCAGAAAGCCTTGAATTGGATGAAAATGTAAGTAATCAATTAATTGCAGAAGCTAGGTTTGTTAGAGCTTTCAGTTATTACCATTTGGTTCGGGTGTTTGGAGATATTCCTTATATTGATTTTTTTATTACAGACCCTGAGGCAGTAAAAGATATTTCCAAAACCTCTGCAACAGATGTATACCAAGGTATCTTGGCAGATTTTGCATTCGCCAAAGAACATCTGCCGGATAATCAACCCAATAATGTGAGGTCGAGACCTACCAAAGGTACAGCTGCTGCTTACTTGGCCTCAGTCAATCTTACATTAGGGGATTACCAAAAAGCCTATGACGAGGCCAAATGGGTAATTGATAACAAAGACAGGTTTGGTTATGAGTTGGAGGCAGATTATCAAAACTTGTACCGAGCTGAAATGGCAGATAACATTAAAGAACCGATTTTCTCGGTTGATTTTCTAGGTCAACAAAATGGTGGTGGTGGAGCCAATGATGATATCATGCCGCCAATGACGGGAATTAGAGGTGCAGATAATTTGGGATGGAGTGTTTGTGTGCCTTCCATGGCTGTTTACAATACTTGGGATGATAGAGACTACAGAAAGTCTGTAAGTTTTGAGGATGAAGCCCTAGTAGGTGGAGTGATGGTTCCATTTACTGAATTTCAAAATACCCAAAGACCTCATATTGCTAAATACAGAAGGTTTCCGGGTAACAGTAATTCGGACGGGAGATATTCAGACAATAATTACTCAGCCATGCGTTATGCAGAAGTTTTGTTGATCGCTGCTGAAGCTGCTACTGAAGTTAATAATGGACCTACTGCAGAAGCCGTATCTCTAGTAAATGAGATAAGAGAGCGGGCGAGAAATGCAGCAGGACAAATGAATAGTTTTCCGGAAGATGTACAGTCTGGAATGGATAAAGATGCATTCATTGATTTAATCCTTGAAGAAAGAAGAATTGAACTTTCTTTCGAGTATAAAAGATGGTATGATATTAAGAGAAGGCAATTGGGTGATGAAGTATTTAAAGGTGCAAATAGCCTAGAACCTCACGATAACTTTGATGCTTCAAAGGATTATTTGATGCCGCTACCAAGGATTGAGCTGGATGTAAATCCGAACCTGGCCCCTCAAAACCCAGGTTACTAATTGTTATTTCATAAAAAAGGTGGTAGGATTTCCTACCACCTTTTTTAACTTTTATTGCCTTTCAATTTTTTTGTCTGCTCCTGAATCAAAAATTGATCTACTTTTCGTAATAGTATACCAATTTAGCCGGTTATTATACATGTTAATAAACCGGAAATTCTTGCTGTAAACCAGAGAACCCATCAATCATTTGCCAATTGGACTTGAAAGGCTTTGTACGGCTAGTAGTACCTAGACTACCATAGAGCAGATAAGAAATAGCTGCGGATAGTCTTTCATCCTCCTGGTTTCCCCAATTAACGGAAGGGTCATCAGCAGCCAAAATATCTGCAGGAAACCCATCATAATACGCTGCTTGCCCAGTAGCATTTGCAATCGCAAATGTGATAGGGACTAATTCTACATTGTTTTGATCCAATACATTATTAAAGGATGACAGTGGGAATGACCCTACAGGTTTCCCATAGGTTTGTTCACCCACTAAGGTAACTTCCATATAGGGTTTCAAGCAGTTTATTAACAATTCACTGGAAGAGGCAGAACCCCTTGAAGTAATGACTACCAATTTATCCAAAGTCAGGTTATTGGTTCGTTCAAAGTTATAGGAATCGTTAAGACTTTCTTTGACAGGATTAAAATCATTGGTATACATTAATTTACCATTAGCAGCTGCAGGTACCAATGCATTCATTATTTGTTCTGCCACATCTACGGACCCTCCACCATTGTACCTTAAATCAATAATTAATTCATTGATACTCCCTTCTTCAAAGTACTTTAAAGTTTCTTCAACTTCCACACTTCTTGTAGGGCTTAAGTTAGGAGTTGCTTTGAAACTATTGTAAACCCAGTACCCTATTTTTTTATCCCTTTGTTCGATAATTTCCTTATGGAGGACTGAATTTGCCTGGTAATTATCTTTAATGCTGGTTCTAGTAGTGGTACTTCCATCAGGTAGTTTGAAAGTAAAAGAATTGGATATGCCAGCTCTGTTTTCGCCTAAATCAAAGTTATAACCACCATTAGTTTTATAAGAAGAAATTGGTTGCCCATTGATTTCTAAAATCTGCCAACCCCTCTTCCAGCCATCTTGCCCTGCAGGTGATTCCTTATAAACAAAAGAAATAAACAATTCATTGGAGGCATTTAAACCAAATCCAACCCCATGTCCGGCATTTTGACCCGTAAATGCTTTTTCAAAATCATCTTTTGTAGTGAGGTAAGACCACCTGTCGTATTGCAAGTACATAAGGTTATACAATAGCTCCTCATTGCTACCATAACTGTCAATATTTACTACCGTAGGCAATTGATCATTCCAGTAGTACCATTCTTGCATTGTTTCTAAGATTGCATTTTTTACAAGGTTAGGGTCTTGGGGAGCTTCTTCGACGTTTTTATTACAAGATGAAACGAAAATTGAAGCCGTCAAGACGGCATAATAAAGAATAAACTTGGCTCTAAGCATTGTTAAATCATCGTTAGTCTGTATCGTAATTAACGAAAACAAGTGAAAAATAGATGTGCAAATCGTATTTCTTGAGCCCTGAATTTACTCATTCTCAAATAGATTTAATTTTTTTTACAGAAAATTTAATGAGAATTAACAAACCAGATAGCCCTTTATTTAGTTAAACAATTAAGAATAAATAATGGGTAAAATGACAGAAAAAATAAAGAATAGCCAAACGGAAAAAAATAAAATAATTGATGGGTATATCTCTCATATTTTGGAAACCGGGAGTGAGCCGGTTTCTGTTTTCAAGTTCACCAAGGACATGAAAATGAAAGAGACCGTGTTTTATGAGTATTTTTCTTCTTTTGGTGCGGTAAAGAAAGCGGTTTGGGAATTGATTTTTGACAATACTATTCAAGCCTTAGAAAGTCAGGAGGTTTACCAATCATATACATCCAGAGAAAAGCTCTTGGGCTTTTTATTTACCTGGATTGAAGAATTGAAAAACAGAAGATCCTACTTGCTAGCAGTGTATGGAAATGTGTCAATAAAAAATCAAAGTTACCCTTCAGAATTAAAAGGCTTTAAATCAAAGTTTAAAGATTTTGCAAGTGGTATAGTCAATGAAGGGAAAGAAACAGAGGAAATTGCAGAGCGGCCATATTTAACAGATAAATACCACGAGGCCATTTGGCTTCAGGTAATGTTTGTTTTTAGGTTTTGGTTGAAAGATGATTCGCCGGCTTTTGAAAAAACAGATGCTGCCATAGAAAAATCTGTGAATTTAGCCTTTGACCTGATGGGTAGGTCTGCCATTGATAGTTTCGTAGATTTTGCAAAATTCCTTTTTCAATCCAAATAGCCATGACAAACAAATTAAATGAGCAACAAAGTATACCTGTCTCCAAAGTGCAAAGAGCTGCAAAGTTTATTAGTACCGGGGCTAAGGTAGGGGGGAATTATATGAAGCATTATGCAAAAAAAGTGGTCAATCCTGCAATGACCAAAGATGAGCTTCATAAAAACAATGCCTCAGATATTTATGATTCACTAAGTGAACTGAAAGGGAGTGCCTTAAAAGTGGCTCAAATGATGGCAATGGATAAGAATATGTTACCGGGTGCTTATCAGGATAAATTCACAATGGCACAATACAGTGCCCCACCTCTGTCTTATCCATTGGTGGTAAAGACTTTTAATCAATATTTTAAGAAAGGGCCTGAAAACCTTTTTGATACCTTCACCACTTCAGCAGCCAATGCCGCTTCCATAGGTCAGGTGCACAAAGCTACCAAAGGAGATAAGGTTTTTGCAGTGAAAATACAGTATCCGGGTGTAGGGTCAAGTGTGAAATCAGACTTAAAGCTAGTCAAGCCATTTGCACTTCGTTTATTGAACATGAATGAAAGGGAGTTGGATAATTATATGGAAGAGGTTGAAGAAAAGTTACTTGAAGAAACCGATTACCAGCTGGAAGTCATAAGAAGTAAGGAAATATCGGAAGCCTGTAGTCACATTAAAGGGCTAAATTTCCCGAAGTACTATGAAGAAATGAGTAGTGCCCGTGTGATCACCATGGACTGGATGGAAGGCAAACATCTAAAGGAATGGCTAGCAACGAATCCCAGTCAGGAGGCCAGAAACAAAGTAGGCCAAACCATGTGGGACTTTTATGACCATCAAGTTCATCAGCTAAAACAAGTGCATGCAGATCCACATCCCGGCAATTTTATTATACAGAAAGGGAATAAATTGGCTGTTATTGATTTTGGATGTGTGAAAGTGATTCCTGAAGAGTTTTATTCCGGTTATTTTTCTCTAATAAAGAAAGACCTTTTGATCAAAGAGGAAGAACTGGATCAAATTTTCTATGACCTTGAGTTTATTTCTGAAAGGGATTCTGCCGAGGAAAAAGTTTATTTTAAAAACACCTTTAAAGAGATGATTTCCCTTCTGGGGAAACCGTTTCATGTGGATACCTTTGATTTCGCTGATGACAACTACTTTCAAATGATTTTTGCTCTAGGAGATAAAATCTCAAATGACAAGATGTTTAGGAAATCCAAACAAGCCAGAGGTTCTAGACATGGTTTATACATCAATAGAACTTATTTTGGACTGTATAATTTACTTAACCAAATTCAAGCAAATATTAAAACAACCAAGCCGGATTGGATTAAAAGCTGACTTTCAAAAATTAATTCAATTCTTTTAACATGGCAGTGGCTAACTTATAGGGCAGCAATGGATCGTCAGCCTGATTGGTGGTTCCCGTAAAGAATATTTGAAATTCCGGAGCATATAGACTAAAAGCTCCGGAAGTATGTCCGCTACACCCAATGAACTCAGGATCTTTTGAAGCCAATGGTAGAATTCGAGCTCTTTGGTAGCGTGATATTCCAATTCCTTGGCTGACGCCTTGCTTTACAGGTAACCAGTCCATGATATCGTCCAATTCGGAAACTGGGAAAAGATGTCCGTGAAAAAATGCCTTCAGGAAAGTAAGGCTGTCTCTAGCTGTACTTACAATACCTCCTGCCCCTCCTAGTGAACGCATTGCAAGGGGTAGATTCAAAGGTCTGTTTTTATAAGAAAATAGAGAAGGAGTTCTATCATTGGCGTCCTTATAAACATAGGTTTGGTTCATTGATAGCCTTGAAAAGTGAAAATCATTCAGGGCCTTTTCTAAAGATTCACCGGTAATCTTCTCAATGACCTTCCCTAGAAGGATATCATTGGTGGCAGAATAATGACTTTTTGAAGATTTTCCGGGTTTAAAAATTCCTTTCTGACCCTTGCTTTTGTTCAAGATATCTATTAACTCCAAAGATAGGTCTTCTCCAGAATAAAGGTGGGATTTTATGGACTGTACATTTTTTGAAGAATCATTCAGAAAATCCGGAATACCGGACCTATGGGTCAGTAATTGAGAAATGGTAACTTCATGTGTATAATCCTTTCCTCTTAGCTTGATTAATCCTGCGAATTCTTTTTCTGGAAGAATGTCTGTGATGGATTGATCAAGTGTCAGTAAGCCTCTTATCTTTAGTTTTATAATTATAGCCAGTAGGTGGATATTTCCGAGTTCTGTGATGAAATAGGGCTGATCCAATGAAATATCCTTTGTGGAATCAGACCATAAAATGGGTTCCGTGCTTTCCTTAAAAATACTAAGAACAAGTCCTGTTAACTTTTTCTTGGTAGAAAACTGATCAAACGCTTTATGCCAGGCAGTAAAAATGGTGGATTTCCTGTCGGTAGAAAACATAAATTGATGTTTAGGATTAAAAGGGAAAGATACTAAAATAAACCTTATAATGGCAAATTCATTGTGAAGGTTAGCAAACAATTAAAGGTAGAGTAACAACAGAGTGATATTATTTTTTGATTGCGTCCATACTTTACTTCAATTCCATTACTTCTCACAATATTTGGATCGGTCTAGAATGAATTTAAATTTATGGGGAGCCTTAAAAATGAAGGTGTGTTTCAATTAAATTATTGATTTGTGTAGAATATGTGTTAAAAATTACCTTATTTTAGATTATTCGATCATTTTTTGTCGAATCTAAGTCTTTATTATCATTTAATATTGCTACTATGTTAAAAGAAAAATCTACCTATTCCTATTTGTGCTTACTCAGTACCTTGTTGTTTTTTAGTTATTGTGGAGGCAAAACATCGGAAAGTGCTGAAGAGAATGCTGACCTTCCTCGGGTGGCAATTGCGGGATTGGCCATAGAATCTAGTACTTTTTCACCTGCGGTATCGGAAGAAGATGCCTTTCTTGCCCGGAGAGGAGAGGAGGTATTTGATTATTACCCTTTTATGAGGCCAGACTCAATTAATAGATCAAGAGCCAAATGGTTTCCTACTTTAAGAGGTCATGCCATTCCTGGAGGTATCGTTTCAAGGGAGGCATACGAGTCACTGGTGGGAGAGACTTTGGAGAGATTGAAAGAAAATTTACCTTATGATGGATTGTTTTTTGATATTCATGGCGCCATGAGCGTGGTTGGCCTAGATGATCCTGAAGGGGACTTTATTGAAAGGATTAGGGAAGTTGTAGGAAAAGAGACTATCATTTCTACTTCAATGGATTTGCATGGAAATGTTTCTTGGCGGCTGGCGGGTAATTCTGATTTAATTACTTGTTACCGAATGGCTCCCCATGAAGATGCATTGGAATCCAAAAAACGTGCTGTTGATAACTTATTAGAACGTTTGGAATCGGGAAAAGGAAAGCCTGCTTATAAAGCATGGATTCCAGTTCCCATATTACTTCCGGGAGAAAAAACCAGTACCCGTGTAGAGCCGGGAAAAAGCTTATATGCAGCTGTAAACCCGGCTACTCAACAGGAGGGGGTAGTAGATGCCGCAATTTGGGTAGGCTATGCTTGGGCGGACGAGCCGCGAAACCACGCTGTAGTAATGGTTACCGGGGATGATAAGGAAAAAGTCACCCAAACAGCAGAGGAGCTTGCCTTCAGTTTTTGGGAAAGACGGGACAAATTTGAATTTATTGCACCTACTGCTAGTCTTAAGGAGAGTTTAGATATGGCCATTGCTAGTGATAAAGTACCATTTATGATCAGTGATATGGGAGACAATCCAACTGCAGGAGGCGCTGGAGATGTGACCTGGACACTTAAAGAAATACTTGAAAGACCTGAGTTTAAATCAGGTTCAGGCCCTTCCCTAATTTATGCTTCTATCCCAGGCCCCGAATTGGTAGAAGCTGCTTTGGATGCAGGTGTAGGTGGGGAGGTGTCTGCCAAGGCAGGAGCTGCGGTAGATGACCGATTTGCACCACCTATACTACTAACCGGTACAGTGACAGCTATTGAAAAGGGGGATAGAAATGCAGAAGTAGAGGTGGTTGTAAAAGTTGGCAGTGTTCATGTAATTGTTACAAAAAAAAGAAAGCCCTATCATAGGGAAAAGGATTTTACCAACCTTGGTCTTAATCCAAAAGAAACGGATATAGTCGTTGTAAAAATTGGCTATCTTGTACCTGAACTGTACGATATGAGGGCAGACTGGATCATGGCCCTTACTCCGGGAGGTGTTGATCAGGATCTGGAGCGTTTGGAGTTTAAACGCATCAACCGACCGATGTTTCCATTTGATAAGGATATGGAAACGCCTGATTTAAGTGCAAGGTTAGTCCCTTTATCTCATGAATTTTAGTAATCCTACATGTTTTTTTAAACTTTTGGACAAAAAGCGGCTTAAAGTTATTATGTATTAGTTGGTTTTTGTAATAAGTGGCCTGATTCTATTGTATTTACCTAGAATCAGGCCATTTTATTGGATAACAATTTAGTTTGGTCTTCTTCTTCCATTTATATTTGCGTTACATTTCTTGTAACACCAAAATATTTCTTAAATGTATTCTAGTTAAATGAATATTGCGTAATGATTATTTAACAATTTGATCATCTTACTGACTGGTCTCTATTTAAAAAAATCGGGTTTTTACTTTAGGTAAAAACTATAAGAAAAGTCTGAATTAAGTAAATCCCGGAAAAATGGTTAAAATTAGTTTTGTTTTTTGGTTCATGTATACGCTTTCAATGGTTGCCAATGCTCAGGTGAAAATTGAAAAGGAAAGCAAGGTGATGCGTAGTGATGTTCCCTCCAATGCGGTTTCTTGGGTAGAGGAGGTTTTTGATCAGAAAAATAGGATGAATTGGTTTTTTGAAACTTCAGGGGAAAGCAAAAGCTATGAAGCTAAATTTTACCATAAGAAAAAAAAGTTCAGTGTGGAGTTTAGTATGGATGGTACCTTAGAGGATATTGAAGTATTAGTACATTGGAGGAGATTGCCTAAAAAAGTTAAGCAAAATATTTCGAAATATTTTTCGGACAACTTCTTAAAAACTAATATACGGAAGATTCAAATTCAGTATACTGGGAAAAGCGAAAACTTAAAAAATTGGATAGATACTAATAAATCCGATGATATTATAATTAAATATGAGGTGGAATTTTATGGTAAAACATCAAGCACAAAAAAATTATGGGAAGGATTATTTGATAAGGAGGGCGAACTTCTAATGAAAAGAGAAATCATCCTGACACCTTCTAATAATCTATTCTTTTAATGCGTAAATTAATACTTGTTATATTTCTTTTATTACCTATACAAATAATGGCTCAAGGAACTGTTAGGTTATTTGGGTTTTTTCCTGAATTTCAAGTGGGTTTTAAAGCTACAGAAAAATTAAAAGTTATTGGTAAAATAGAGAGTCAACATGGGATGGCTGAAAAATTCGGGGGAGAAGATCTTGATGCCGGCTATTTCCATAATCTAACTGATTTTCAAGGGTTTTTAGGAACAAAGGTTAATCCATTTATTGATATTGCTGCAGGGTATCAATACCGTGTGGATAGCAGAGGTGACAATAGCCACCGTACAATACAGCAAATATCCATACTACAGTTGCCCAGAAATTATAAAATTGGTCACAGAATCCGTTTTGACCAAACCTATTTACCTTTTGAGAAAAATGAATACCGGCTTAGGTATAGGGTGTCTTTTGAAGTCCCAATAGAAGGGAAAAGATTAGATCCTGGAGAGTTTTATTTGGTGTTTAGTGATGAATTGCTCTACAGTTATCAGTCTCGTGTAAGTGGATTGGAGAACAGGATTGTGGCATCCCTGGGACACCTCTCCAAGGCGAAACAGAAATTTCAAGCAGGTATCGACTACAGAACTGATCGTTTTTTTGACCCTGACCTGAGACACAGGACCTGGTTTAAATTTGGTTGGTATTTAAATTTTTAAAACTTATCAAATCAACTTTGTTGTTGATTTAGTAAAGTTGCTCTTTAATTTACCTTTCAAAATGAGTTTGTAGAAAAGGAACTTGAAAATTAATCCGAAGTTCCTTTTCCTATTGATTTTTAGCTTTTTATGACTAAGCTAGTGAAAGATAAACAAAATGTGTGATTTTTTATTTCAGGGTTAAAAATTAACTTCTTTGTATAAACTTACAACTATTTAAAGATTTACTTCTGCCAAATACCGATTTCAATATAAGTCTATGATTTCATAGGTTTTACCATTTAACCCAAAAGTATCTCCTTTTTTCTTTCCCTTCATTTCCTTGTAAATCGGAGCATTTTTTGAAATACCAAATAATTTCTGACCATCCACTTCAAATTCCTCCAAACTTACACTTGGGAAAAAGGTCATGCTGTCTGTTTTTACAATTGCTCCGAGGGTGACTTCATCTAAAATATTATCTGCAGTTCTCATTTGTTTTAAGAAATCCAGTTCATCGATCACAAAGTCAAGCTCCCGACCGATTCTGTTAATCACGAGAGCGCTTTCATCTTCTTGTCCTTGCTGATCATATTCAACTGGCTCATCTTGGGGCTGCTGCTCTCCTTCTCTAATCTCCTTTATCCTTTGCCTAAAGTCTGAAACAATGCTTTCTTGGCGCCTGACGGCTTCTTCCATTACTCTTTTTTTAAAGTTTATTTTTTCCATAATGCTTTTAATTTTTTAAGTTAAGGGGCAAAAAGGTTGCCAGATTTTTCATTTCAAGATATAATTTTTGGCGACTTATCAATTGAGCTATAGGGGTGAAAGTTAAAAGTATAATCTTTTGTAAATTTTGAAATAACAAAAATAAAAGTTACTTTGTTAGGTGTAGAAAATAAAAGAATATGAGAATTTTAAAAAGTATAAAACCATTCGCCATGCTATTACTGGTGGCTTTGCTGTTTTCTTTCACAATATCTTCTTGCGGAAACAAAAAAACGGACAAAGTAGAACAGACAGAAGAGCATCCGGCTGCCGAAAAAGAGCATCCATCAGGAGGTGATGAACACCCATCAGGTGACGATGAGCACCCAACAAAGGAATAGTACTTTGTCGAATAGTTATTCGTTATGATGTGTTATTAATAGGTATTGTTTCTAATAAAAGTAAATGTTGTTTTGGCAACTGCGGGTTTTCCTCCAATTTCTAAAATCGGATAAGCCATAAAATTGATAGGGCCAGATACAGGACTAGGAGTAAACGCTAGGTCTCTACCACGACTTAATTCAATTCGATTGGCCGGGTGTCGACCAAAATAATAAGTCGACAGCGCAGTGTATTTATTTCCTTCGCTAATATCTATAGGCCACCATTTACCTTCGGCATAAAACTCTGCCCAACAGTGGTACCCATCAATTCCACCATCATCCCGGTCTGATGGAATTGCTGCGCCAATTGAAAATCTTGCGGGAATGCCTACTGATCTGGCCATAGAGATAAATAACGAATGAAATTCGGTACAATTTCCCGTTTTGGTGTCGCAAGCATAAATTGCATCCCCTCTGCCATAATCGCCATACTTCATGTATTTCATATGATCGATAATATAGTCATAAATGGCCCTGGCCTTCATTAGTTGGCTTTGCCCTTTCTTTTCTCCAATGGCCTCTTGGGCCAATTCTCTAAACCTTCTACCAACAGGCATAAGCGTACTTGATTGGAGGTATCGGGGATCGATTTTAAGGCTGTCCTGATAAGGACCTTTTTCTATTCTTTTTACCTTATAGGTAATTGTTATAGGTTTTTCACTATCATTTGGAGAGAGGGTTACGAGTAAAGCCGTATTTTGGTTGGTTTTATCTTTTATTATTTTGTGCTTGCCCGGAATCTCCTTTTTCACAAGGCCTATTTCTTGGTAGTCATCAGATGCTGCAAGGGGAATCCATATTTTGGCAGAGTCAGAAATCACCGGCAAAGTGATATTGTAGTTAAACAGGAATTGATCTTCCCCTTCAATAACTCCTAGAAGTTTATTACTTGATTCAGCAATAGGAATTCGGTTCCAAGTTTTGTCCGGCTGTTGTTTCCAGAAATAAAAAGGTTTACCATTTAATTTGTGTACACTGGTTTCGGTAACTTCCATTCCGCCAGGCTCTCCCTCCATAAAAAAATCCACGTCGTAAACATCCCCTTTGGTATCTGCAAGGTCTACACAAGCGAAATGCTTATTTGGTCCTAAATTAGAAAGGTATTCAGTATGTACCCTCACCAATTTTAGTCTTAATAATTTCTCCTCATCTCTGACCAAAAAAAAGCCCTTATTTGCTGACGCTTTATTGGAAATATAAGCTTTAATCCCTTTTTCAATGTCTGCAATGACCACTTTCGGGATTGTAACAGTCTTTGCCTCAAGCGTCGAGACTTCTTTGGGTTTTGATTGACAGCCGCCTAAAATTAGCCAACAAATACCCAGGCAGATTAGTGAAGAATTATATGTTCGATTTTTCATATTGAGCCATAGTGTTGAGGTTCCGGTTATTAATCAAAAAGTATATCAAAGTTAGTATTTCTAATTGAAGCAACAAGTCTAAAGAATTATTCATTTACCATTATTTCATGCTGGTTTTCTATGACTTATAACATTTATTTTAGCTGAAATTGGCTAAGGGGATAATTTAATAACAGCTCATAAAATAAAAATTAAATGACTGTACCCAATTAAAATCCTTTATGGCCATTTGAAAAGAGTAGTTGACTTTCTAAGGTATTTTATTTTATCGAAACCTTAATTGATTATATTGCACATTAATTTTTGACACCTAATACAGAATCGAATTGACAAAACATCAAACCCATTAATCCAAAGTTCATGAATTTTACCACTTTAGACCTCGCCATTTTTATTGGTTATTGTATCCTTATCATTTTAATGGGATACTTTGTATCAAGAGAGAAAGAGGGACACGTTAAAGATTCCAATGATTACTTCCTGGCAAGCAAAGCCTTACCTTGGTGGGCTGTAGGAGCTTCATTGATTGCATCCAACATTTCTGCAGAACAATTTATCGGTATGTCAGGTTCGGGCTTTGCCCTGGGGCTGGCAATATCTACTTACGAATGGATGGCAGCGGCTACATTATTGATTGTGGCCATTTTCTTTTTGCCGGTTTACCTAAAAGAAGGTATCAGTACCATGCCTCAATTTTTACTTAAGCGATATGATAGTCGAGTTAGAACAGTGATGGCTGTGTTCTGGTTATTGGTTTACGTATTTGTCAACTTAACTTCGGTACTCTATTTAGGAGCTTTAAGCCTTGAAACAATATTAGGTGTACCCATGGTGTATGGAATTGCCGGACTAGCTGTATTTGCGATGTTGTATTCCATTTATGGAGGGTTAAAAGCTGTCGCATGGACAGATGTAGTTCAGGTGTTCTTTTTAGTTTTGGGGGGGCTTGCCACCACCTACCTCGCTTTGTCTATCGTTGGTTCCGGAAACGTATTCCAAGGTTTCTCTACTCTTTTGACAGAGGCGTCAAGTCATTTCAATATGATTATTGAAAAAGGAGAAATGATGATTCCTGATGGAGCCGGAGGAGAAAGAGATGCCTACATGGATTTACCCGGGTTATCGGTCTTGATCGGTGGTATGTGGGTGGTTAATTTAAGCTATTGGGGCTTTAATCAATACATTACACAAAGGGCATTGGCCGCAAAATCATTGAATGAGGCCCAAAAAGGAATGGTTTTCGCTGGTTTTCTAAAACTTCTTATGCCGCTGATAGTGGTTATTCCGGGGATTGCTGCTTATGTGATTGTAAATCAGGGAATAGATCCTTCCTTTGCGGAATCTATGACTGATCCGGTAACTGGAATTATTAAGTCAGACAGGGCTTATCCAACATTATTACAACTGCTGCCATCCGGCTTGAAAGGATTGGCCTTTGCAGCATTAACAGCCGCCATCGTTTCTTCTTTAGCTTCTATGGCCAACAGTACTTCCACCATTTTCACCTTAGATGTCTACAAAAACTTCTTTGATGAAAATGCTTCAGAGAAAAAACAAGTAAGGGTAGGTAGAATTACAGCCATCGTTGCCTTTATTGTGGCAGCCATCGTTGCTCCGGCCTTACGGGAGCTGGATCAGGCGTTTCAATACATTCAGGAATATACCGGTTTCGTGTCTCCTGGTGTTTTTGCTATTTTTGTATTTGGGTTCTTTTGGAAAAAAACAACCTCAAATGCTGCCTTAACTGCAGCAGCGCTTACCATACCTTTGTCTGCTACATTTAAATTTTTGACCCCTAACTTACCTTTTATAGATAGAATGGGGCTGGTATTTTTGATCATTTCAGGGTTAATTATTGCCATAAGTTTGTTTGAAGGCAAAGGCAAGGACCATCCTAAAGGAATAGAAATTAGCAAAGACCTTTTCAAAACAAGTACTCAGTTTAAAATTGGCGCAATTTTGATTTCCGGTATAATCGCAGCCTTATACATCGTATTTTGGTAGAATAAAATTATTGATTTTAAAATGAGACAACTCCTTATTGGATATGATATAGGTAGTTCTTCAGTGAAAGCTACTCTCTTAGATGCAGACTCAGGTAAAGTGGTGGCAGCAAAGGGACTTCCGGAAATAGAAATGAACATTGATTCTCCACAAAAAGATTGGGCAGAACAAGACCCTGAATTGTGGTGGAAATACATCAAAGCTACAACCAAAGAAATAATCGCGAAAGGCCTGGTTAAACCCGGTGAGATAAAAGGAATTGGTATTTCTTACCAAATGCATGGCTTGGTAATGGTTGACAAAGATAGGTCAGTGATAAGACCAGCGATCATATGGTGCGATAGCAGGGCTGTAGGCATAGGTAACCAGGCATTTACCGGTTTAGGAAGCGAATATTGCCTGAGTCACCTCCTTAATTCTCCGGGTAACTTTACAGCTTCAAAACTCAAATGGGTAAAGGAAAATGAGCCTGAAAAATATGAGAAAGCCCATAAAATCATGCTTCCCGGTGATTATATAGCCATGAAGCTTACGGGCGAAATCCTTACCTCAGAGACAGGGTTGTCTGAAGGCGTATTTTGGGATTTCCTTGAAAATAATATTGCCGACAAGCTACTGAACCACTATGGAATAGATGCTAAATTACTTCCAAAAGCTGTTCCTTCATTTGGTGATCAAGGCAAGGTACTTCCTCAGGTAGCTCAAGAACTCGGATTAGATGCCGGTATTCCCGTAACTTACAGGGCCGGAGACCAACCTAATAATGCATTTTCTTTGAATGTGCTAGAAGAAGGGGAGTTGGCCACTACCGCAGGTACTTCAGGTACTGTTTTTGGAGTTAGCACCAAACCCGTTTATGACCCTTTGTCTAGGGTTAATACCTTCGTCCATGTTAACCACAAAAAAAATAGTCCAAGATACGGCGTGTTACTTTGTATCAATGGTACAGGGATTCTAAATAGTTGGTTAAAACGCTCTTTTGGAGATCAAGCACTGGACTATGAAGGGATGAATGAATTGGCCGCTGAAGTGCCTATAGGTGCTGAAGGTTTGAGTTTTTTACCATTTGGAAATGGAGTAGAACGAATCATGGAAAATAAGCATGTTGGTGCACACTTATCCCAATTAAACCTTTTGAAACATGACAAAAGGCATGTGTTCCGTGCCGGCCAAGAAGGCATTGTATCTGCATTGACCTATGGCTTCAAAATCATGAAAAACATGGGGCTAAACCTGAAAACCGTTAAAGCAGGGAAAGCCAACATGTTTCTCAGTCCCATTTTCAGAGAAGCTTTTGTTAACATGAATAATGTATCCCTCGAATTGTATGATACGGATGGTGCACAGGGAGCTGCCCGAGGAGCAGGAATTGGTGCAGGGATCTATTCAGGTTCTAAAGAAGCCTTTCAAGGTTTGGTGAAAATCCAGGACTTTGAACCTGATGCACAAAAAATAGAAGCCTATGGAGCGGTTTATCAGCAGTGGGAAAATTGCTTAAACCAAGTGAAATAAATTAATATACTTATCTAATACCTAAAAAGAATTGAATTATGTCAGATATGTTTTTTCCTGAGATTGATAAGATTAAGTTTGAAGGAAAGGATTCAAAAAATCCATTGGCTTTCAAATATTACGATGAGAACCGAGTAATTGCCGGGAAGACAATGAAAGAGCATTTCCGT
Source organism: Cyclobacterium sediminis (assembly GCF_054781075.1). Taxonomy (NCBI): domain Bacteria; kingdom Pseudomonadati; phylum Bacteroidota; class Cytophagia; order Cytophagales; family Cyclobacteriaceae; genus Cyclobacterium; species Cyclobacterium sediminis. The sequence continues at coordinate 151,025 of NZ_BAAGVC010000042.1, forward strand.
TTTGCAATAGCCTATTGGCATTCCTTCTGTGCCACTGGAAATGATCCCTTCGGGCCTGGGACTATGGTTCATAAATGGGATCAATCCAATGATCCCATTCAAAGAGCAAAAGACAAAATGGATGCGGCCTTTGAATTTATCGGGAAAATTGGAGCTCCTTTTTATTGTTTTCATGACATTGACCTGATCGATGAGGGGGACAGCATTGCGACCTATGAGAAGCATATGGGGGCAATAGTAGATTATGCCAAGCAAAAGCAAAAAGAAACAGGTATAAAATTACTTTGGGGAACAGCTAATGTTTTTAGCCATCCAAGGTATATGAATGGAGCAGCCACCAATCCGGATTTTGATGTGGTAAGTAGAGCAGCTACTCAGGTGAAAAATGCAATTGATGCTACCATCGAGCTAGGAGGTGAAAATTATGTGTTTTGGGGTGGCAGAGAAGGTTATATGTCGTTGTTGAACACCGACATGAAACGTGAAACAGAGCATTTGGCCCAGTTTTTAACCATGGCCAGAGATTATGGAAGAAAACAAGGCTTTGAAGGTACATTCCTTATTGAACCAAAACCAATGGAGCCAACCAAGCATCAATATGATTATGATGCGGCTACGGTAATAGGGTTCCTTAGACATTTTGGTTTAGACAAAGACTTCAAACTAAATTTGGAAGTGAATCATGCCACCCTGGCAGGACATACCTTCCAACATGAATTGCAAGTAGCCATGGATGCCGGGCTTTTAGGGAGTATAGATGCCAATAGAGGAGACTATCAAAATGGTTGGGATACAGATCAATTTGCAATCAACCTTCAGGAATTGACGGAGGCCATGCTGGTACTTTTGCAAGGACCTGGGTTTACCACAGGTGGAGTGAATTTCGACGCAAAAATAAGAAGAAACTCTACAGACCTAGACGATCTTTTTCATGCTCATGTTGGAAGTATGGACGCTTTTGCAAGGAGTTTAGTTATTGCCAATGATATCATGGAGCATTCAGATTATCAAACTTTGAGAAAGAATCGATATGCTTCTTTTGATGGCGGAAAAGGGGAAGCATTTGAAACCGGAAAGCTTGACTTGGAAGCCTTAAGAAGCCATGCCCTGGAAATCGGGGAGCCGAAGATGACAAGTGGTAAGCAAGAAATGTATGAGAATATACTGAATCAGTTTATCTAAGTTACAAAACATAAAAAAAAAGCGGCTTAAATATTTAAGCCGCTTTTTTTTTTAAATTCAATTTATCAATAATTATCCCTCTTCTTGAGCCAATAGGATTTTTACTTCTTTAATCAAGGCCTCACTCAGACCATAAATCAAGTTTAGGTCTTGATCCCAATAATCCACTTTAGCCAACACACTTTCAACCACTGCCTCGGGTGTTTTAATTTTCCAGATCTGATCAAAATACTTAACCACTTCTGACTTGTCTTTGATGGGAGTAGCTTCCCCATTATAGTGACCTCTATAATACACAATCATGGCAGCAAAAGCCTGTACCATTCCTGTAGGTATTTGATCCTTTTTATTGATATAGTCCAGTAATGTTGGCAAAACCCTAACTTTCCATTTTGCAATGGAATTCAATGCGATATCACTTATTTTGTGCTTTATAAAAGGGTTTCTGAATCGATCCAGCACATCTTCTGCAAAGGGAGTTAAGTTTTCCTCCGGTTGATCCATGGCAGGAATTATTTCAGTAAAGATTACTTTTTGGAGATATGAACTAGTGGCTTCATTCTCCATGGCATCTTTTACCAACCTGATTCCTTTGAGATAGGCTACTGGTACCAAACAAGTGTGAGCCCCATTAAGAATTCGTACTTTTCTGGTTCTATATGGACTGATGTCTTTTACGAAAAGTACATCAAATCCTGCTTTATCTAAAGGTAATTCATTTTTAAGCCAATCCGGTCCATCGATGGCCCAGAAATAAAATGGCTCTGTCATCACCATTTGTTCATCTTTAAAGCCTAATTGGGCCTGAATTTCATTGCCACTTCCCAATGGGAATCCCGGTACAATTCGGTCTACCAGTGTGTTGCAGAAAAAATTATGCTTGACCACCCAGTCCTCAAAATCGCCTGAAAGGTCCCATAAATCGATGTACCTCTTGATATTTTCTTTAAGCTTTTTACCATTGTCTTCTATCAATTCACAAGGAATGATCACCAAACCTTTTTCAGAATCCCCATTAAAATGTTGGAAACGTTGATAAAGCAAAGCCGTTAATTTCCCTGGAAAAGACGCTGGAGTAGTCGCCCAATCCTTGTCTTTTTCGTCAAAGTATATGCCTGCTTCTGTGGTATTTGAAATAACAAATCTTAATTCAGGAATTTTTGCCAATTCCAAATAAGCCCTATAATCTAGAAATGGATTAATTGCTCCTCTTACCGATTGAATTAACCTACTTTCTTCTATGGTTTGACCTTTACTAACCCCTTTGGTAAGCACATGATATAGACCTTCTTGTGAATTAATGCCATGGGCTGGTTTTTTACTATGTACTTGAACCATTTGGATATCTCCATTAAATGAGGTCTTCTCATTTAGGATATCAATCATCCAATCAGCAAATCCTCTCAAAAAATTACCTGTACCAAATTGGAGAATGCTGATAGGGCGAGTAGAAGTTGAAGGGATATTTTGTCTATTTAATAGTTTCATGTTTGTATATATTAAAATTTTAGGTTGTTTTCTTTGTCCTAAACAAAAGAAATTTTTACGTTTTGAGCTTATTATTTTTTAAGATGCTACAATGTCTTAATTACTGGTTAAATATTGAATTAAAGTATTTGTTTTTTTTAAAAAATTCGAGGAATTGCTTCTTAAACTTCCCTTAGTATTTATTATAGGCTAAAGGAATTCATAAATTCAATAGTCTAGTTTAAAAGGTAGTGCCTGTAAGAATTGTAATGGGTTTTAAATGCAATAACTCACCCATTTTGTATTCATTAAATCGTTTTATTAACCGTCAATGATGTAGATTCATTCGTGAAATCGAAAGTTTTAATTTAAGTAATTCTTTTAAATAAAAGGTCAAAATTCATACCAACCAAAAGAGGGTGGGGTTATTTTTACCGTAAAAAATGAAGGGGCTTAGGGTTAGAATTAAGCCGTGGCTGAAATCAAGCTCACAAGGATGCCAGCCTTTTATTTATTGTAACCATTATTCTTGAAAATATGCATCAATTGTAATCGGTAACGTTACTATATGTTTTATTCTCCTTTATTATTGTTTATATTTATTCCCTTGATGCAAGACCGTGCTTTTCCTAAGGTTAAGGCAAAGAGCTAATTTTCATGCATTAAGCCACAGGGTTATCCCAAAGTAATAATTACTTAATTTAAACCAATTACCAAAATCAAATCTTATGAAATTTAATAGTAAATTTTGGTCACCTATTGCTGCCTCAATTTTGCTTTTATCATGTTCCAATGAAAAAAATGTAGAAGAAGAAGTGAAGACTACCTTTACCGGAGAAAAAAACGAAATTAAATTACTTACTCTTGATCCCGGCCACTTTCATGCTCATCTTGTGAAAAAATCCATGTACGAGGAAGTGGATCCCAAAGTATATGTATATGCACCCGATGGACCGGAATTGAACTCCTATTTGAAATCAATTGAAAGCTATAATACCCGAGAAGAAGACCCTACGAGTTGGGAATTAGAAGTATATAAAGGAGATGATTACCTTCAGAAAATGCTCAGTGAGAAAAAGGGCAATGTAATGCTTACAGCGGGTAATAATAAGAAGAAAACAGCTAATATTAAGGCTACCATTGAAGCTGGTATCAATGTTTTGGCGGACAAACCTATGGCCATTGATGCACAGGGTTTTGAAACCTTAAAAGAGGCCTTTGAACTTGCTGAGAAAAATGATGTCCTATTGTTTGATATCATGACTGAAAGGTTTGAAATAACTACCATACTTCAGCGAGAGTTTTCCTTGATCCCTGAGGTGTTTGGAGAAATGGAAAAAGGCACATTGGAAAATCCTGCCATCACAAAAGAAAGCATCCATCACTTTTATAAGCAAGTATCCGGAAAAACCTTGATTAGACCGGGATGGTTTTACGATGTCACCCAACAAGGTAATGGTATCGTGGATGTTACCACTCATTTGGTTGATTTGGTACAATGGGAGAGTTTTCCTAATAAGATCATCGATTATAAGACAGATATTGAAATGATCAACGCCAAAAGGTGGACTACTGACCTTACGCAAGAAGAGTTTACCTTGTCTACAGGTCTTGAAGAATTTCCAGACTACCTTCAATCAGTTGTTTCTGATGGTCTTTTGAAGGTATACGGCAATGGAGAAATCAACTATAAAATTAACGGTATTCATGCAAAGGTTTCCGTTATATGGAATTATAAGGCTCCTGAGGGCTCTGCTGATACCCATTACTCAATCATGAGAGGATCCAAAGCGAATTTGGTTATCAGACAAGATGCAGAAGAAAACTATAAGCCTGAATTGTATATAGAGCCGGTAGAAGGTGAGGATATCACTGCCTTTGAAGCCAGTGTAACCCAACATGTAAAAGAGCTTGCCGGTACTTTCGAAGGTTTGGATGTTGTAAAAGTAGAGGGTAAAAATTCTTGGAGAGTTCAGATTCCTGAAGCTTACCGTCATGGCCATGAAGATCATTTCAGAGAAGTTACTGAAACCTATATCGACTATTTGGAACAAGGTGAATTACCTGATTGGGAAGTTCCAAATATGCTGGCCAAGTATTATGTTACTACCCAAGCCTTAGAGTTAGCCAAATAAAATTTCTATTTTAAACTATTTAAAACAGATGAAAAAGCAAAGGAGAGACTTTATCAAAACTGCAGGTTTAACAAGCTTTGGATTGGCAGGAGGTATTTTGACACCTCAAAGTTTTGCTTTTTCATCTGATTCTAAAAAATCAGGTATGACCAAATCTGACCTAAGTATCATTGGCCCTTATGGCCCTTGGGCCAATGGGCTGATCAATGATCAATTGCCCTCACTTTCTTACAGAAATCAACGTTTCACAGCGATTGAACCTTGGAAAAAGGATGCCATGGCTACTGTCAAAGAGCGCATGGGGATTCCTGACTTAGGGCCTATTCCCGAGGTGACGGTGCACGATACCTATGTAGATGATGGTTTAGTGTTTGAAGAGGTCAGTTGGCAATTGCCTTATGGTAATCGCACCAAGGCTTTGGTGATTAAACCCGATGGTGCGGTTGGTGAGCTTCCTGCAATTCTTGCGTTTCATGACCATGGAGGCAATAAATATTTTGGTTTAAGAAAGATTACCAAAACAGGTAAAGATCAGCATCCAATGATGATAGCTCATCAGGAGCATTATTATGAAGGAAAAGCTTGGGCCAATGAAATTGCGAAAAGAGGATATGTGGTTATGGTTCCCGACTCCTTTACCTTTGCCAGTCGTAGGGTGTTGCTAGAAGAAGTTCCGGAGAATCGACGGGCCGGTTTGACGGATGAAAATCCTGAAAAAGAAGAAAACATCGAGGCTTACAATAATTGGGCCGCTGATCATGAGCATGTGATGGCCAAGTCTTTATTTTGTGGTGGCACTAGCTGGCCTGCAGTGTTCTTTGCTGAAGATCAAATGGCATTAGAAATTCTTTTGGCCAGAAAAGATGTAGATTCAAACAATGTGGGCTGTGGAGGATTATCCGGAGGTGGATTGCGGACAGTAATGATGGGAGGTTTGGATCATAGGGTCAAATGTGCTGTATGTGTAGGATTTATGAGTACTTGGACAGATTTTCTACTAAACAGGGCTTACACCCATACTTGGATGGCCTATATTCCTAGACTCCCCAATGAGCTGGATTTCCCTGAAATTTTAGGACTACGCGTGCCATTGCCCACCTTAGTACTCAATGATCGAGAGGACCAATTGTACACTTTGCCAGAAATGCAAAAAGCAGACAAAATTTTGGCATCTGTTTTTGATAAAGCCGGTGCTTCAGATAAATACAGGGCATCTTATTATCCGGGTCTTCATAAATTTGATAAAGCCATGCAAGCAGAAGCTTTTGATTGGTGGGACAAGTGGTTAAAAAATTAAATATTTCATTTCTTATTTAAAACCTTCCTTATGAAATCAAATAAGTATTTATTGGCTATTCTCGTTTTTTTAATATCAAGCTCGATGATGGTATTTGCACAAAGTGTGAATTCAGACATGCTTTGTGTTGGGGACCATTGGACGGAAGAAGAAGGTGCTTCCTTTCTTCAAATGGAAAAAGAAAAATACAAAACAGAAAAAGCTTGGGACAAAAGAGCCAATGCAATTAGAAAGCAAATTCTAAAAGGAACAGGGTTAAATAAGATGCCTAAAAAAACGCCTTTAAAGCCTGTTTTGGGAGAAATTAGGAAATATGATGGTTATGTGGTTCAAAATGTAGCTTTTGAAAGTTTACCAGGAGTGTTTGTAACCGGAAGTCTATATATGCCCTCTGAAAACCCGGGTAAAATTCCTGGAATCATAAGTCCTCACGGGCACTGGACTAAACCCGGAGAAGTGGGAAGGTACAGACCTAATGCCCAAAAACGATTTGCATCCATGGCCAGGATGGGTGCCATTGTTTGGGCATATGATGCAGTAGGCTATGGGCAGATGGAAGAAATTGGTTGGGAACATAGAGAAGGGGAGGTGCTTAAATTACAATTATGGAACAGTATTAGGAGTGTAGATTTTATGCTTTCCCTTGGGGCTGACCCTGAAAAATTAGCCGTTACTGGTGCTTCAGGTGGTGCAACCCAATCCTTTTTATTGGCAGCAGTTGATGATCGCATTGATGTAGCTGCTCCTGTAGTTATGGTTTCAGCACATTTTTTTGGTGGCTGTACATGTGAAAGCGGAATGCCCATCCATAAAGCTAAAAATTACCAAACAAACAATGTGGAAATTGCTGGAGTATTTGCACCTAAGCCCCTATTGCTGACCTCAGTTGGAGGAGATTGGACCAAAAATACTCCCGAAGTGGAATTTCCACACCTTCAATACATATATGGATTAAAAGGTCATCCTGAAAGGGTTGAGAATAAACATATTCCGGAAGATAATCACGGATATGACGAAAAGAAAAGACAAGCAGTCTATCCGTTTTTGGCCAAACATTTAGACTTAGATCTATCTAAGGCAATGTATGAAGATGGTCGATTGAAGGAAGAAGCAGTGGTGATAGAGGATCAAAAGACACTATATCCATTCACAGAAAAGAGTCCTTTCCCTAATTATGGATTGACTTCCATAGATAATATTAAATGGTAAACCCAAGACGATGAACAACGATCAAAATAATCGAAGAGATTTTCTTAAAAAAAGCCTTCTGTCCGGCATTGCATTGAGCAGTTTAGGGTCCTCTTGGGCACAACCCATTTCCCCTAAGGCAGCATCCATGAAATTGGGACTGGTAACTTACTTATGGGGTAAGGATTGGACTTTGCCCGAACTTATTAGCAATTGTGAGAAAGCAGGCTATGAAGGTTTAGAACTTCGCACACAGCATGCCCACGGGGTGGAAACCAGTCTTAGTAAAAAAGAACGTAAAGAGGTAAAAAACAGGTTCAAAAATAGTCCTGTTACCTGTGTAGGTTATGGAAGTAATTACGAATACCATAGCCCCGATCCGGCGGAACTTGCAGCCAATATTAACCATACCAAAGAATACATCCAATTATGCCATGATATTGGCGCTTCCGGAATTAAAGTAAAACCCAATCGACTACCGGAAGAAGTGCCAAGAGAAAAAACCATTGCCCAAATAGCCAAATCCTTTAGTGAGGTTGGAGAATACGCAAAAGACTATGGGCAATTGGTGCGTGTGGAAGTGCATGGGAAAGTTACCCAACAACTTCCGGTAATGAAAGCCATATTCGATCAAGTAACCTCATCCAATGTGAAAATTTGCTGGAACAGCAATAATACTGATCTTATGGAGCCGGGATTAGTGGGGAACTTTAATATGGTGAAAAAATGGATAGGTGATACCACCCATATTAGGGCTTTCGATGAAAATGATTACCCTTTCCAGGCCTTGCTTCAATTATTGCATCAAGCCGAGTACAATGGATGGATATTAATAGAATCCCATAGTGATCCTGCTGATAAATTGGCTTCCATGATAGCACAGAAAAAGACTTTTGATAAGTACCTGAAGGAGCTATAGGTTTGAAGATATAGAAGCATTTATAATAATTTTGGGTGGATTAAAGGTAAGCCTACTATGGTAAAATTTTTCTCTGTGAAAAACCGGTTTAATTGTGAATGCTCAAAAACCCATTAATTAAATTATTTTTATAATCAGCAACATATTAATCATTAAGCTGTTGTGCCCTTTAATTACAATTATATTTTAAATGAAAAACATACCACTAATCTTACTTCTATTTATTGGCATGACCTTTAATGGTTTTGGTCAAGAAGACTTAAACGTGATCAAATCACACTGGGTAAATTTTACTGATGGTCCCAATGCACTCTACAAACATCAAAGTCAACAAGCAATAGAAATGCTTGGCGAAAGAGATGAGGCAATTGCTTCTATTTCTTCTCTAAATGAATGGAAAGCATGGCAAGCCAAGGCCAAAAACAAGTTGATGAAGGTGGTAGGCCCATTTCCTGATAAAACACCTTTAAATCCTAAAATTACCGGGAAGCACAAAGGAAATGGGTTTAGATTGGAAAACATTGTCTTTGAATCTCAACCGGGCTTATATGTAAGCGGCACCCTTTTTATACCAGATGGAGCTAAAGGAAAAACACCTGCTATTATTTATTGCTCAGGACATACACCTCTTGCTTATAGAGCCCCTACTTATCAGCACGTAATTTTAAACCTTGTCAAGAAGGGCTTTATAGTTTTCGGTTTTGATCCTTTGGGTCAAGGAGAAAGATTGGAATATTTTGACCATAAGACCAATGAAGATCAAGTGGGAGGAGCCACCAAGCAACATTCTTATCCGGGAGCTCAAGCATTTATCGCAGGGTCTTCACAGGCCAGGCATATGATTTGGGATGGAATTAGGGCTGTAGATTACCTGATGACCAGAAAAGAAGTTGACCCGACTAGAATAGGAATCACGGGAAGGTCTGGAGGGGGCACACAATCTTCCTATATCGCAGCTTTTGATGAAAGAATAAATGCTTCGGCTCCGGAAAATTACATCACCAATTTTAAACGATTGATGCTTACCCATGGTCCTCAGGATGCAGAACAAAATTTTTACCATGCCATTTCGGAAGGCTTGGACCATCCCGACCTGATGATTGTTAGAGCTCCTAAACCCAATTTGCTTATCTCTACTACCAGGGATATGTTTAATATAGAAGGGGTGCGTGAAACAAGTCGGCAAATTCAAAGGGTATATGATGCCTACGGGGCTTCAGAGAATTTTCTAAAAATCGAAGATGATGAAGGCCATACTTCTACAAAAAAGAATAGAGAGCGCATGTATGCATTCTTTAGAAAGCACCTTGATTTACCGGGTGGAGTAGAAGATGAAGATATCGATACGCTTTCCATGGACGTTTTGCAGGTCTCTCCAACAGGACAGGTAATAACCAGTTACAATGGCAAAGCAACTTATGACCTAAATAAGGGGCAATTACAAGAGTTGAATGGATCCTTGCAAGAAAAAGTAGCCTGGGCTAAGAAGCTTTCAGGTTATCAAAAGCCGGAAACCTTGTCCGAGACCATGATGGTAGGAAGGTATCAGCGAGATGGGTATACCATCGAGCAACACCTGATGAAAGGAGAAGGAGACTACTGGTTACCCTACCTATTGATGAAACCTGACCATGCTACAGATAAAGCGGTACTGTACTTAGATCCGTCAGGTAAAGCTGTTGATGCCGGTGTTGGTGGAGACATGGAGGCTTTGGTGAAAGCAGGAGCCATGGTACTTGCTCCGGATCTTTTAAATACCGGAGAAATGGGAAATGGCAATTTTAGAGGTGATGCCAATTTTGACGGCAATTCATACAACCTCTGGTTTGAGAGTATCCTTATTGGGAGAAGTATTGTAGGATTGCATGCTGGCGATGCCAATCGTTTGGTTGCTGTTTTACAGGAGAAAGAAGGTGCGAGAGAGGTAAAAGGCCTTGCTAAGGGAGAAATGTCATCAGTATTGCTCCATGCAGCAAATTTCAACCCTGCGATATCTTCAATAGCATTGATAGATCCAATGAGTTCTTACAGAGGGATTGTGGAGTCCTTTAAGTACAATACCAGTGAAATCAATTACTCAGTAGCCGGAGCATTGAAGCATTATGACTTGCCGGACTTATTGGAGAATTTGACCCTAACCAAACCATTGGTTCTTCATGAAAATTCATCAGCGTTAAAAAAAGAGCACTCGCTATTACCTGAACGTGGTGGAGAAGAAAAAATCAAAGCCCTTTCTGTAAAAAATGGCACCGATAGAAAAGCTTATTTGACAAAATGGCTTAATCCTTAGGTTAGGGTTTTGGTTAATTTCAGAAATATATTCGGCCTGAAATCATAAATACAGAGATAAAGCATCGGGTCTTTGCTCGGTGCTTTTTCTTTAATCGATCATAATATAAGAAGGTGAATGAAACAGATTGATTAGCTTAGTACCCCTTTAGTATCAATTGTAAAACTTACAAACAATAAGGTGACTTCTTTTGAAGGGATTCCAATAAACGTATAACAAAAAAGCTGCCCCATTAGGGCAGCTTTAACAATCAAATTGAAATTTTTAAACTTAATTTCTATCCAATGCATTGAGCATATCAAAGGCAAGTTCTAATCTTTTACCGAAGTTCTCTTCACCTTTTCTAAGCCATACCCTTGGGTCATAGGACTTTTTATTAGGATTATCGGCGCCTTCAGGATTTCCCAATTGGGTTTGAAGATATCCTTCTTTGCTGTGGTAGTATTTCAATACCCCTTCCCAAAATGCCCACTGAAGGTCTGTATCTATATTCATTTTTACAGAACCGTAACCATTAGCTTCTCTTATTTCTTCTACTGTAGATCCTGATCCACCATGGAATACGAAATTTACAGGTTTGCCGGTAGTTCCAAATTTCTCATTGATATAATCTTGAGAGTTTTTCAAAATTATAGGTTTCAATGATACATTACCCGGCTTATAAACTCCATGTACGTTTCCAAAAGCAGCAGCAACAGTAAACAAGTCGTCCACTTTTTTCAACTCTTCATAAGCATAAGCTACTTCTTCCGGTTGTGTATATAGTTTAGAGCTATCGATTTCTGTATTGTCTACTCCATCTTCTTCTCCACCTGTTACTCCAAGTTCGATTTCAATGGCCATTTTAATTTTGGCAAACTCCTTGAAATATTTTACAGATGTTTCGATATTCTCTTCAATAGACTCTTCAGATAAATCCAACATATGGGAGCTGAAAAGAGGTCTTTTGTAAGCCTCATAATAAGCTTTCCCTTCTTCAAGTAAGCCATCTATCCAAGGAAGTAATTTTTTTGCTGCGTGATCTGTGTGTAAAACAACAGGGACACCATATACTTGAGCCATTTTATGTACATGCAGGGCACCGGAAACACCACCTGCCACAGATGCTTGTTGCTTGTCATTTGGCAGACCTTTACCAGCATAAAACTGAGCACCACCATTTGAAAACTGAATCATTACCGGGGAGTTGACCCTTTTTGCGGTTTCTAAAACAGCGTTCACAGTATTACTGTTGATACAGTTTACTGCTGGCATTGCAAATTCACTTTCTTTGGCATAGGCCAATAGGTCTTTAAGCTCTTCGCCGTACTTTACTCCAGGTTTGAATTTCATATTAAATAATTTATGGTTGTATTAAATTTGATCCGCATCAATCCACCAAAGTAATTGATTAGGAATTCAAAGATATAAATAGTGTGGAACAATTACCTTATGATTTGATTGAAAAAAACTTTTTTACCGAATATTTCATTAATTTTCTTGGCATAATTTAGGGTTGGAAACTATAAAATTTCCTTTATATATTTGTTTTATGGAACAAATAAGGATTACAGGGGTACCAGAGCATTTCAATTTTCCTTGGCAACTATTAGTTAAAGAACAACCTTTTTTAAAAGATAAGGTGAGTTTGGTATGGGAAGATGAACCCAGAGGATCCGGTGCAATGAATAAAGCCATTAGAAATGGTTCGACTGATTTGGCCATTGTGCTTACAGAAAGTTTTTTAAAAGACAAAATAGATGGAAACCCGGGTAAAATCATTGGGTACCATGTTAAGTCGCCTTTGGTTTGGGGTATTCATGTGCCTGCAAATGCCGGAGTAGAACTCCTGAATGACCTGAAAATGTCCCCTTTTCTTATAAGTAGAATGGGATCAGGCTCTCATCTAATGTCTTTTTTACTTGCCCGAAGAGAAGGCTGGAACCCTAAAGATCTCAATTTTGAAATTATAAATAATTTGGATGGTGCCATTGCATCATTCAAAGATAATAAGGTTAAAGCTTTTCTTTGGGAAAAATATACAACCAAACCATTGGTAGACCAAGGACTTTTTAAAAGGGTAGGGGAAATTCCCACTCCCTGGCCTTGTTTTGTTATTGTAGCCTCGGAGAACATGTTAAAGCATAAGTCTGGTTTGCTTCAAAAAATTCAAAAAGAAATTTACAGGGTCAATAAGAAAATTTTAGAAGACAAAGAAAATTTTGTGCTGCCAATAAGTCAAGCATATTCACTAGATGTGAAGGATGTTAGGGATTGGATCCGACAAACGACATGGGCAATAGATCCGGGGTTATCTAGTCAAGAGATCACCAATACATTGGATGTTTTAATGGCTTTAGGGCTTATTGAAGAAAAAATGAGAATTACTGAAATCATCCAAAATTTTGATTTTCGTTTTTAAATTTAAATTCGTCTATCCACCGGATTGATCTTGTGGCAAATAAATTGATAAGAAATAGTGTTTAGACAATAATAAACCGGTCATTTTTTATATGACCGGTTTATTTGGTTTTTTGGAAGCAGTTTTAAAAGTCTGAGTAGGAAGTGGGTCGCAATAATCTTTTATCGTTTTTAGACACGGTATTGTCGTATTCACTATTGGCCTTAAGTGATAACCAAGCAGGATAATCACTGAAAGTATCCCAATGCGCATCCCTGTCTTCTAAATTTTCAAAGGCTGTCATGTACACTAAGTTAGGCATATTAGCTCCAGCCAATGGCTCTCCATAAAAAATGCCGTTAAAATTCAATTCATCGAAGATATCAATTTCACCTTCGTTAAACATTTTAACTTTTTTGTGATAGAGTCGTTCTGTGGCAGATTCATAACTTCTTAATTCGTAAATTCTTTCACTTTTCGGAGAACTTAGTTTTGGAAGTGCCATTCTGGGCCTTGTTTCAAATGCTTGCATTAAAGAGGTTTCTATCCTACTAAAGGTAGGGTTATCATAAGCTGCTTGAATATATGCTTTACCCTCTTCTTGGTGTGTTGGATCAGATTTTAATTTTCTTTGAAATCTGAAATAATCTTTTGAATTAGTAAAGGGGAGAAAAACGTAGATTTTTTTCCCTGCATCAGGTTCTGAAGGTAATGGTTTGAAAACACCAACATTTTTAACCCCAGCCCTGTGGGCAGCCGGGATAAAAGCTTTTTCTAGATAGTTTTCAGTTATTTCCCCTTGTTTAAGGTTTTCTAAATGATATACCCTTAACTCATACAAGTCTTTTTTTCCATCTTGGGCCATAAGCGTTAGGGAACTTATTATAAGAAGGAATAATAACGGAAAAAACTTAAAGGGACATGAATTGGATTTCATATTGTTTATGATTTTATTGGATTTATTGGTTAAATTAAGTAATTGACAGATAAATTTAAGTATATTATTGGGATCATTAAGAAAAAGTTATTTGAATGGGAAATATATTATTATTTTTGAATTTTAGACAACAGCAATTTTAGAATTTAAGTTTTTAACTAATTATTTTATAAAATGAAAAGGATTTTAGTAACTGGTGGAGCTGGATTTTTGGGCAGTCACCTTTGTGACAAACTTTTAGAGGAGGGCAATGAAGTAATATGTGCCGATAACCTTTTTACTGGCAGAAGAAGAAATATTCACCATTTATTGGAGAATAAAAATTTTGAATTTTTAAGGCATGATGTTACGCTTCCTTTGTATGTAGAGGTGGATGAAATTTATAACCTTGCATGTCCTGCTAGCCCGGTTCATTATCAATTTGACCCTGTTCAGACTACTAAAACAAGTGTGATAGGGGCCATAAATATGTTGGGTCTTGCGAAAAGGCTTAAAATTAAAATTTTACAGGCAAGTACCAGTGAGGTTTATGGTGATCCGGAAATACATCCACAACCTGAATCCTATAAGGGAAGTGTCAGTGTTACCGGCCCTAGAGCTTGTTATGATGAAGGAAAGAGATGTGCAGAAACATTGTTTTTTGATTATCATAGGCAGCACAATTTAAATATCAAGGTGATGCGTATTTTTAATACTTATGGGCCAAGAATGCACCCATCGGACGGACGTGTGGTGAGTAATTTTATTGTTCAGGCATTGAAAGGAGAAGACATTACCATTTTTGGAGATGGAATGCAAACCAGGAGTTTTGGATATGTAAGTGATTTAATTTCGGGGATGTATAAATTGATGAATAGTTCTAATGATGTTATTGGACCTATTAATATTGGTAATCCTGTAGAATTTACCATGTTGGAATTGGCTGAAAACGTTTTGGAACTTACAGGTTCAAAAAGCAAGCTTAAATACTTGCCACTCCCACAGGATGATCCCATGCAGAGAAAGCCAATCATTGATTTGGCAAAAAAAGAATTGGGTTGGGAACCAAAAGTTCAATTAAAAGAGGGCTTGGTTGAAACCATTAAATATTTTGATCTTATCCTAAAGGAAGATAATGTTTAGTGATTGACAAAAGACTATTTGATACCTTACAGCATTGTTCTTGAATAAAGGGCAATGCTTTTTTGTTAAAATAAAATGGTTATTTAAAATACATAAATAAGTTTTTTAAATACTTAATTTTGTAATTTATACTTATGTTAAAATTTTAAATTATTTTTTATTGATTTCATTTTATTTAATAGGGAAATTAAATATTAAATCCTTTTTTTATTTGCAGGTTCGTTTTTACCTTTATTAGTATTTAAATTAGTATTATGAACTTTTGCAACTATGAGAAATAGGTATAAAATTTTTGGTATAGATGACGAACCTTCAGTTCTTTTAATCATACAGCATTATTTTAAAAGTAAATTTGATGTCAAGGTATTTGACAAACCTGCGGATGCCATAGCAAATATGCAAGAAGGAGATCTTCCTGATATAATTATTTGTGACTTAAACATGCCTGAAATTAGCGGAGCCGAATTTGTTGAAATGGTGCGATCAAGTGGATTTTTCTCTTCGATCCCATTAATTGTTCTTTCTGCCACAGATTCTTCAGAAAAGAAAATAGACATTTTGAACATGGGGGCAGATGATTTTATGGTTAAGCCATTTAACCCCAAGGAGCTTGAAGCACGAATAAATTCAATTTTAAGAAGGACAGGGAAATTTGCAATCGATTCTATAAATGAATAAAGAAAACAAAAAAATTGCCTTGATTTCAAAAGATCAAGAAGTTATTGATGCGATTAAAAGTGCTGTAGGAGAAATTTTTGACATCAATGTATTTTCTAATGGAATAATTTTTTACAATCAACTTTCTAGTTCACCGGAAGGGTATTGTATGATACTTAGCGACTCCTCATTGATGGATGTGCATGGAATATCCCTAAAAAATACCATCGAAAAATTGGGATTTGGAAATCTTCCTTTTTTTATGATCGTTGATAATGCTACGCCTGAGGATATCGTTTATGCTATCTCTTCAGGGGTTACTGATTTTATTCTAAAACCTATTAGAGCTAAATCGTTGAGGTCTAGGCTGGAATTTCAATTGAAGCATCCTACAATCAAGAAGAAAGCACAGGAATATTCTACGCTCAAAGAGTCCAAGACCCCCTTTGTCAAAAGAGTTTTTGATATTGTTGTTTCAGGTTTAATATTAATTGCTTTGATTCCTTTGTTTTTGATTGTGGCTATATTAATAAAGCTGGAGTCAAGAGGTCCTGTATTTTATTATTCATATAGAGTTGGTACAGGTTATAATATTTTTAAATTTTATAAATTTAGATCGATGGATCCAGATGCAGATGCAAAGCTGCAACAGCTAAAGCACCTGAATCAATACAACAATGAAGAAGAAGAAGAGGTCGTTGAAGAGAAAGAGGTTGAGACCAAGGTGCTAATTAACGAGGTTAAAGAACTTTGTGAGTTTTGTGAACAAGCAGGTGGCGGTTGTCTTCAGCCTATGTATGATGACAATAATATGGTTTGTGAAAAAATTCTGATGGCCAAAAAGGACAGCAATAAAGATGCAGCATTTATTAAAATTAAAGATGACCCTCGCGTAACCAAGATTGGTAAATTTATTAGAAATACCAGTATTGATGAGCTACCTCAATTATGGAATGTCTTGAGAGGTGATATGTCACTTGTAGGAAACAGACCACTGCCTTTATATGAGGCGGAAAAAATCACTACTGATAAATATGCCCTGAGATTTCTTGGGCCTGCAGGTATAACAGGGCTTTGGCAAGTTGAAAAAAGAGGACGGGGTGCCATGTCTGAAGAAGAGCGCTTGAGTCTTGATAATGACTATGTTAAAAACTTTAGTATTTGGTTTGATATTAAAATACTATTAAGAACTATTCCCGCATTGTTTCAAAGCGAAAATGTTTAGTTAGTGCTTAAAAATACCCTATTAGTAATTGATGTTTCTTTTATTTATTTGCTTGCAAACTTTTGACTATGATCGTTTGTAAATGCAGTTTGACCTAAAGGTTACCTTTTCTATTCCTTTTTAGCTAAAGCCGTTTTACTACCGGTGAGTAATTCCCAAAATAACTTTACGCGGCCCTTCCAAGTATTATTTGAAGCTTCAACGTACCTGGATTTGGCTTTTTGATCAGAATCCGTATCCAATTCTCTCTTTATGGCTTCGTTGAACTTCTTAGCTGTTGTTTCAAGGCTAATTAGGGGATGAAATGATTTTATGTCTTCCGAAAAAGGAGTGGCGACTATTGGTTTGCCGGAGGCAAGGTATTCATTGATCTTAAGGGGGTAAATACTTTTAGTAACCTCATTGCATAGAAAAGGCAATATTAATAACTGAAAATGCGCCAAATATTGAGGGAGTTGTTCAATTTTCTTTGGACCCGTAAAATATAGGTTCGGAATTAAATCTAAGTCTATATTGGTATGTCCCTGATGATTTCTGGGACCTACCATTACCAGGCTTTTATCGGGGTTTGCCTTGCATATACTTTCTATCAAATCATAGTCCAAGCGGTGGCAAATATTACCCGTATAGCCAATAATTGGGCGAGGGATGTCTTTCAGGTCCTTTGGCGGAGGCACTTGTTCATTATAGGCTGTTTTGAACAAATCGAAATCTGCAGCATTTGGAAAGTAGGCCACCTTTTTTCCCGATAGGCTTTCTAAATCTTTTTGGAGCATACGAGAAGTCACCAAACTAAGGTCTGCATTTTTTACAGCCTCTATTTCCTTTCCTGCTCCATGTTTCCTTAAGTAAGGTTCTAAAGCCCTAATGTTATCCCTTGATTGGTAAACAAAGGCCAAAGGTTTTAATTTACTTGGCAATCTATCCAAATAGAGGGGGTTAAATGAATTGAAAAAGATAAAGTTCTCTTCACCAAGTTCTTTGATGGCTTTTCTAATCGATTTTGCCAATCTTCTGTCATTCCATTTGGAAAGAGAATTATACAGAAAGCCAGGTGGAAGCCAATTAATCGGAAGCATTAATGGCGGACAAAGGGTATACAGAAAAGGGCTAAATTGAGTAAGTGGTTTTAGGCTTTCTTTCCCTTTAATCAAGGCTTTTTTCCTAGCCATCACGGAAGGTTTTTTTCGTTCCTTTATATAATCAAGCAAGGTAAAGGGGTAATCCACATAAATTACTTTTTGACTCTGGGCAAAAGTTTTGGCAAGAGACCAAGAAGCAGATGAAAACTCACCGTCCCACCTGGACATACTGGTCATGACTATGGTAACCTTATCAAGCGTAAGATTTGAAAAATCCTCCATAAAAAGCTGTTTTTTTTCTAAAATAATCAATGTTTTCCGCATTGGAAAGCTTAAATTTAGGTTTATAACAATCTTTAATTTTTGGAGCTTTGATCTTATTTATTATTATTTCGTGTATTTGCAGTTTTTATCTTTTGTTTCCTTTATTAAGTACCTTTGTATCATTTTTAGTGAGTACATTTAAATTAAAGGAAGTGGAGTTAACAGCAGACTTTGCTTGCGTGATCACAGTTTATAAGGAAAAAGACATAGCCTGGCCTTTGGTAAGGGCGCTTCTTGCGCAGGATTATTCCAATTATCATATTTATTTGGTGGCAGATGGAATTGAGGAAAAGATGGATTTAATGGAACATGAGAAACTCACCATTTATCAACCCAAGCCATTTTTAAATAGTAAAGTTGCCTCTTTAGGTTTAGTATTAAAAGAGATGGAAGAAAAACATAGCCATGTGGTTGTTTTCGATCCTGATAATCTTGTGCCTTCCCATTTTTTACGAGTAATCAGTAAGTTTCATGCCAATGGGTTCAAGGCTGTGCAAGGAAAAAGAATTGCTAAAAATATAGAAGGTACCTATGCTGCATTAGATGCACTTGGAGAGTATTATTATGACTTTGCAGTCAGAAATCTTCCTTTTCAATTGGGCTCTTCCTCAACAATAGCAGGTTCCGGTATGTCAATCGAGAAGAATTTGTATCGTGAAAATATTGACAAAGAGTTATTAACCTTGGAAAAACATGGTGTGGTTGTGGCTGAGGATAAGTCCTTGCAATCTGAACTGGTAGATCAAGGACATATTATAGCCTACGCAGGAGCCGCCATAATTTTTGATGAAAAAATAACAGGGGCAGAACAAATTGGAAGGCAAAGAGGAAGATGGCTCAACAGTTATTTTGGGCAACTTCCGGAAAATCTAAAATTAATAGGTAAAGGGCTGATCAAAATGGATTGGAACCGTATTTATTTTGCGATTATGACTGCCATGCCTCCAATGGTAGTATTGGTTGGTCTTAGTGGCCTCTTAGCTGTTGTTGCCTTATTGATCAACTGGATTTATTTTTTCCTACTGACGGGAAGTTTGATATTATTTGCACTTGGGTTTTTACTTTTACTGCTCTTAAATAAAACACCTCAGAAAGTATTACAAGCTATTCCGAAAATACCCTTATTTGTATTGGGACAAATTTCGGGAATGCTTAATATTCGAAAAGCTAGTAAAGATTTTATGGCCACAAGCCATAATGAAATTGCAGAAATTAATGATTTATGGAAGCAACGCAAACATGAATTTAAACACCTTAAGAATGATTGGAAGTAAAAGCGTTTCCATTTACTTTTTTACTTTATCTAGAAGAGTTTTGAGCATTATTGGATAATTTTCGAAAGCTTTTATCCAACATTGGCCGATGCGTATGTCAATGTATTTATTTAAGATAAGGTATTTGATGATTGATGTGGTGAAAAGAGCAAGAACTAAGCCATAGGCAGCTCCCATTAACCCAAGCCATTGGATGAAAAGATAACTGAACAGGGCACCATAGAGAAAAGTGCCAAATACCATAATCATATTAAAAAATGGTTTACCAATGGCATCTAAAAAAACTCCGGACTGTCTATCAAAAGGTTTGATCAGTGCCATAAATGCCATGACCCTTAAAAAAGGAACTGCTTCCAAGTAAGCTTCTCCCGCTATTAGCAAGACAATATAATGTGCGAAAAGCAAACAAAATAACCAAAAAGGAGTGGTTAGGCTTAGCATCATTCCCAAAGTTTTTTCATAAATTTCACCTACCAATTTGCTTTGCTTTTTATCATGCGCTTCAGCGGCTTTAGGATAACTAATAGAAGCAATGGAATTTACAGGTATTTCCACCATATTCATAACCCTACCTGCCGTATTGGCCATTGCCACCTGAACTGGAGACAAAAGAGCTCCCAATAAAAATTTGTCTAAACTATTGGTTAGCATAGACACTAAATTGGTTCCGAATACATATTTACCAAAATGAAAAATTCTATTCAACCAATAATTTTGTGCCTTTAAACGAATATTGAAATAGTTTTTGACTTGATATACAGACATAAGGGTTGCCAATAAAAATGCCAGATTTTGGTACCATGCCAGTTCAATCAGGCTTAGCTTAATATCCAGAAGATAACCGGATAAAATCACCAAAAAGAAGGGTAGACTTTTACTGATTCCTGCCAAAAAATAAGCTTTAAAATCGTATTTGGCTTGCATCAATACCATATTGTGGGTATGAAAAATCAGTACAGGGAGAACCAAAGAATGAATTTTAATGAGGTCAGCCAAACCATTGGCGTTCAATAGATTTTCCAAAGGTACCGCCAATATCCACAATAAGAGCACCATAATTAGCGTCAAGGCTGTATTTAACCAAAGTGATGCGGTTTGAATTTTTGCTTGAATCGCTTTTTCCTTTCCTACCAGAAATTTGATCATTCCATTTTGGATAAAGCCATTTCTTGCCATATCAATTATGGAAACAATGGTGATAAGCAATACCCAGATTCCAAATTCCTCAGGACTAAAAACCCTCACAAGTAGCATAAAACCGATAAAACCGAGTAAAAAATCTACCCCTCGGTGCATCATGGTAAAAAAACCACCGGTTAGCCAATATTTCTTATCTGTCATTGTTTTGCATAAATTTTTTTGTAGGCAGAGAGTGTGTCTAAGGCTCCTTTCTTATAATCAAATAATGGAGGTCTCCTAAAGCCTTTATTGATAAGTTCTTCTCTGAGCGTATCGTCTGCCAATATATTCTTTATGCCCTCGCTAATAGCCGAAGGATCAAAAGGATCAACGATAATGGCGGCATCACCTGCAACTTCAGGCATGGAGGAGGTATCTGCGGTGATGACAGGGCAGCCGCATGCCATGGCTTCCAAGATCGGTAGCCCAAAACTCTCTCTTAAGGAAGGATATAAAAAAACTTTGGCTTGACTGTATATGGCAGGCAAGTCTTCGTTAGGAATATAACCTGTAAGGTGAATTTTTGAAAGCAATTGTGGTGCTTTCATTTCATTTAACATATTCACCAAAACCTCTTTTCCAAAGTCAGGCATTACAATGTCAGGATATTCGACTTTGTTCTTTTCAAGAATGGCTAGACTTTTTAACACCCCTTTAAGGTTTTTCTTTGGGTCTGTATTGCCTAAAAAAAGAATAAATGATTTGGGTAAATGGTATTTTTTTCGAATAACCTCCTGTATTTCAGGTTTCTCTACTTTAAAATGATTAGCCACCCCATTATAGACCACTTGAATGGCATCCTCTTTCATATTGAAATGCTGGACAATCCTTTTTTGCTCATATTGAGAGACTGTAAATATCATGGCTGCTTTTTTTACCACTTTTGGTACATTCCACCTTCTGTAGATATTTCCAAGTCTTTGATACCAAGTTCCTTCTTTAAGATTGATTTTTTCTAAGTAGATAATGTCGTGAAGGATAATTAAAAGCGGAATGGGACATGAAACAGGAGCCGTATTACTGGTGCAGTGAAGCATATCTAATTGATAAGTTTTAACTGCTTTAGCTAAGTGTTTTTGTTCCCAGATTGGGTAGGGTGCGGGAGTGAGGGGGACAATTTTAAAGTTTTTAGTTTCCTTTATTGCTGATGGGTCTTCTGTATCATTTACAAAAATAAAATAGTCATTGTCAGTGTCTAGTTGCTGCAAGTTTTTGATTAGGGCAAGGGCCACCATGTCCATGCCATGCTTTTTTTTTCTAAAAATACGTTGTGCTTCTATACCTATCCTCATAGTCTTTTTTGTTTAGTTTTTTAAAGTGGGGTTCTCTTCGATGTCTTTTAGAAAAAGCCCGTCTACAAAGCCTTTCAAATACTTTCTAAAGTGACCCCATTCAAACTTAATGGCATGGACCAATAGGTTTTTTGGAAGTGCAATAAGCATATAATACCCTGCAGTAAAGAAAAATAAAGGGTAATCTACATTTCTTCTTAAGTATAACCACCGGTTTCTACTCATGTAATAGGTTTTGAGCAATGAGTTTTTGCCCACACTCATAGATTCCTTGTGGAGAATATAGCTTTTAGGCTCGTACCAAATATCATACCCTGCTTTTTTGATACGTTCACAGTAATCCATTTCTTCATAATACAGGAAGTATAGTTCTGCCATAAGTCCAATTTTCTTGACCACTTTTTTGGGGATAAACATGCCTGCACCGTGAGCCAATTGAGTAATTTCAGCCACTTGGTATTGACCTTCGTCTTTTTCCATATAGCCTTTGCCTCTACCTCTTCCTGTGATGGGATTTATTGCTGAAAACCCAGCATATTGTATAATGTCCGGTTCTTCATGGTAAAGTATTTTAGGGCAAACTAAACCTACATTTTCAGATTTTTCGGCCCGTTCCAAAAGGCTTTCAAGTAGATCAGGAGCCACTTCGGTATCATTGTTAATTAAAAAGAAGAAATCACCTTTTGCAACTTCCATACCTCTATTATTCCCCCCGGCAAACCCTTCATTTACCGGGCTTTTTATTAGAACAGTGTCAGGGTATTTTTCAAGGATACTATCCGGAGATTCTTTCGAGGCATTGTCTACCACTATAATTTCTACATTAGGATAGCTGATTTTTTGAAATGATTCTAAAAATCCCATGGTATGAACCAAGCCATTGTAATTGATAGTGATGACGGATATTAGTGGTTTATTCATTTTTAGGTGGTTTATTTAAACTTTTGTCCATGTCTTCGGCTAGAAAAAAATATGCCCATGACATATAAAGAATGATACCTGTAGGCATCTGCCCCAGGAGTGGATTGCCATAAGAAGCTGCAGCAATACCTACATAGCCTCCAAATAAAGCAAATAGCTTTTGTCGCAATCTAGGGTCTTTAACTTTCCAGATTTTCAGCATGCCCATCCCCGCAATAAATGCAAGTATACCTATGTGTAAGTATAAACCTACGATACCCATTTCTGCCCATATTTTTACAAACCAACTGTCATTTGGGGTTTCTGCCAAAAAGGTGCCTGGGCTAAATCTTTGACCCCAGGACCCAGAGGTTCCAATTCCCCCTCCGAATGGTCTGGTTTTTAAGTATTCTGAAAATTTCCTTTGGTTTAAGTACCTAACATTTAGTGATGGGTCATCAGGGTCCAAGGCAGACCGCATTCGTCTAACCTGATAATTGTTATTGGCTATAGTGGTGAACTTTAAAAATGAAAAAACTAAACCAAGGGCAATCAAACCTGCTGCCATAAGTTTGAAATTTTTCGAAGCAAATAAATAAGCCAGGGAGCCAGCCACAGGAACCATTAATGCTCCTCTAGTACCACTCATAATCATTAAATAAAAAAACAAGAGTGCCAAAACTGCAAAAATTATTCGCTTCTTTAATGAGAATGGACCTAAAGCCAATACCATCGCCATCACACCAGAATGAGCTATTCCTGCCCCAAATTGACCGGCATCTGAGAAAAAACTAAATACCCTCAAATTGCCAAAAAGGACGTGAGTGGATCGAGATCCTGCATCAAGCCATCTGTTTTCTGCATAATCAAGTCCAATATAGTACTGTCTTAAGCCCCAAAAAGAAGCCACCACACTTAAAGCAAAGACTATTATAAATAGTCGATTTAAATCAGAGGGTTTATTGGCATACAAGAGTGTAAGTGGAACTGTAAGAAACATATACAAGGCAGTACCCCTTACAGCATAAAACCAAGCAGTTACACTTCTAGCTTCTGGATTGAAGATTTCAGCAACATTGTATCCCATCCAAATTAGGGTTACTACAATTAAGCTGTTATGTAGTTTTGAAAAATCAGTCTCCACTTTATTGTGAAAGAGAGCGCTGACAATTAACATTGCCAATGCAAAATCTACGGTAAGCCCCAAAGGTAAATTGGGTACATACCTGATGGCTCCTATGGATACAAACGCAAAAATCAAACCTGTGGCAAGGGACTTGTTTGGATGGCTCATCATGAAAATGCCACCTGCCAATACAAAAGGAATGACTAGCATTAGTCCAATGCCCATTACTCCAGTTTTCACCACAAATAAGCTCAATAACCCGGCTACAAGCAGGGCAAATATTTTATTAGAGATATTTGCTTTGGTAGTATGCATATTAGTCAGCAAGGCCCATTAGGACAGTAATTGTTTGAGTTTCGTTCTCATTGATGATCTTTTCTTTGGTATTTCGCCATTAATGTCTTCCAATTCATCTCCTTCCATTTTGTTCAGCCAAATCAAATGAGGTACTTTTACCATTTCTGTAATTCCTTTATTGATAAAAGAATCCGAGGAGGTCCAAGCTCTACCGGCATCTGTCACCATGACTAGCACACTTGATTTATTTATCAAGGAATAGTTGAAAGGTTTTTCTTTAATATTTGGTAATTCCAATAGAACAAATTCGTGTGGCAATTTAGTCAGGCTTTCTTCCCAAAAATGCAATTCATTTTTTGGGTTGGATATTGAATCCTCCTCTATTACCAAGCTTTCACAAGACACCTTTTTAGTATCTTCTTCTGGGCCGCAGAATATAGTGGTCCTGTTTTGCCTTTTGAGCTCCTTTGCCAGATGATCGATTAGAAATGTTTTTCCTTCACCTTTTTGATGACTATAAAAGAGAATGATTTTTTGACCATCTTCAGGTAAATGCATATTCAAATTATTATAGAATAGTTTGATTTGGTTGTTATGCAATTCATCTAAATAAATACTTTTTGGCACAGCTTCCTCATTTAACCAAGCTCCTGCTACGGGGAGGTGGGTAAGTTTTGATGCATTTTTACCTGATTTTATAGAAGAGTCTAGAAAAAATGAAAGAAGCACAACTGTAAGGACAAGTCCTCCGGTACCCAACATTCCTCCTATTACCATTAACATTCTTTTAGAAGCCAATGGAGTCTTAGGATAGTAAGGTTCATCAATTAACTTTTGGGTTGAGGCCATTTCCAGGTCATATTTCTGTAGGTATGCCATGTTAAGTCCATGCAAAATGGAAAGGTATTGGTCTTCATTGACACTAACTTCCCTTTCCAGTTTTTTTAATTCAGCCCCCAAAGGTGCAAATTCGTCAATTTTTTCAAGCAGGTATGATTTCCTGGTTTTCATCACTTCCAAGGCCTGTTTCTGTTCTTCAAAAGAAATTTTCAATGTCAGCCATTGGTCTAGGATGGTTTCTCTTTGGACACCCTGAATGGAATTACTGTTTTTAAACAATTCATCTGACAAAACTTTTATTTCTTTTTTTAAACCCTCTATTTCATTTTCAAGATTGGTAATCTGTGAGGCTTGATTTTCTAGAACCGAAAGACCTTGAATTTTTAAATTTCTGCTAACAATTTCATCTTGCAATAAAGAAATATTTTCAATGATGACTTGACGTTGATCAAAATTGGCAAACATTTCTTCAATCTGTTCAAGGTTGTAGCCGGTACCGGAAAGAAGTCTTCTGGAGCGTTCTTCATCCTGCTCGTGCTCCAATTTTGCAATATCCAGGTATTTTCCTTGTTCGTAATAGTTTAATATGCGGTTATCAGCCATAAATCCCTTTAAGTTTTCTTCAGCCTCCCTCAATTTGCCCTGAGCGATAGATAACTGATTCTGGAAATAGGCGATAGTATTGATGTTTTCCAGCTCCTTCATTCTTGAGTAGCCGTTCATAAAGGATTCAGCGATAAATTTTAGGGTAAAGTAGCAAATACCTGCATCATTTGTGCTGTACTTAATTTCCATCATATCGCTGGAAAATTTTCTGGATACTGATAATCGTTCGATTATTTTATTGATGGAATAATACTCTTGTTCTCTTAGTAAATATTCAATGGGAGAATTTTCGTCACTCTGTAAATTTTCTGTAATATTTTGAAGTGTTTTTTCTTCATCATTTACAACAGCCAGTTCTTCCCATAAAGGGGAAGGGATATGCATCTTAAGGTCAAGGTAGGCCTCCTGACAGAGTACCTCATCGTCTTGCTCTGGGAGTGCCATATGTTTGGCCAATAATTTTAGAGATGCTTCTTTTATAGTTGTCCTGGATTTAACTATTAAGGTTAAATTATCAAAGAGATTATTAGACGTATAAAAATCCATTCTAACTACACCACCATCCGTTGCTCCTCGGTCGGATGTTGGATTTGTAAAAATTAGAGTAGAACTTTCGTATTCTCGCGGAAGATCCTGAGTAAGAAAGAATACCCCAACAGCTACAAATATTGGAGTTAAAAAAATCCAAAATTTGTTTTTCCAAAGAAGCCGTATGATTTGTTTTATTGTCATTTTAATTGATAAAGTTGGCTAGCGATTCTCCTAATAGAATTTCTAATTTTTGAATGGCTACAAAAAAGTTTTTTCTAGCATTTTCATATTCTGATCGTGCAATGGTATATATTTCTTGATTTCTTAAAAACGACGTTGCTTCCAGGTTTCCTAGGTTAAATTCCATTTCCATTTGTTGTAAATTGGTTCTTGCTTTCTCTTGCATTTCTAGCCGAATGAGCATAAGCTTTTGTCCAAGCAAAGCGCTATTGTATTCTTCAATTACCTGATTAGAAATTGTTAATTCCATTTCTTTTGTCTTATAATAAGTAGCCTCTAATTCTTGCTTTTGAAGCTTTACCTGATCTTTTTTTAAGAAAACCTCAGAGAGAGGTATACTGAGGTTGGCACCTATTCTATAACCATTGGCAACATTGGATAGGTCTGTTCCGGAAGTGTATAGAATTGCCTGATTACCGTAAGAATAATCTGAATAAACACGAATTAGGTTGGACCAGGATTTCTTTGCTAAGTTTATTCTTGCTTCAGCAGATCCTATTAACGCCTTGTTTACCTTTACTGTTGGGTGGTTGGTTATGGCTATTTTAATCAGACTATCTAGATCAGGTAATTGATCTTCAAGTGGTGCTGTTAAATTAATATATTTCTCAATATTTTTTTCCTCTTGGGCATGTAAATTCCCCCCTGAAATAAAAAAAAATATTACTGCAATGGTAGTAAAGAAAAATGGGTGCTGTACTTTTTTAAATATGAATTTCATTTATTTATATATCAAAGGCATTTAATGTTTTACGTAAAATAATTGATTGTTTATATCTTATTTTTAAAATAAATGTAATAAAAATTTCTGATTCTCCGCAAACACACCTAATATTTTTAGTATATTAGCGCTCAAAAAGCAGGGATTATGAACATATTCAGTTTTACGGCTCATTTCGGTTCGGAGGA
>NZ_BAAGVC010000043.1:0-363321 GCF_054781075.1 Cyclobacterium sediminis
AGGTTTTTTCTATTTTGTTGATTTTTGGATGATACCTCAACCAAAAACTTCGGCAGACAGTGCCTGTGCCCTTGCCATACCCTGCTTAAATTTCTTTACGCCGAATAGCTACAAGGCGGGAAGTAATGAAATAATTTTTCAATGGAGGATAGTCAGTGTTGATTGTAATGTATTTATTATGAAATTTTTAATGCAATCGCAATTCGAGGGGTGAGGTGGGAATGCCAAAACTACGAGGCGGGGTTGGGCCTTGTTTTAGGAGTTTTCTTTTGGCTAGATTTTTCTTTGGTTCGTTTCTTTTCATCTATGGAAAAGAAATGAACGTTTAATTTTCAGTTAAATGTTTAATTTTTTCATGCAGGCAGATTAATCAAAATTAACCCTATTCTTTACTATTTGTGCCACAATTTATATTGTTGGTTGAGACATGATTTTTCAATTTTGTTTTTTTCTATATGATATCATTTACCTTGACTATTGTCACTTTTTTGCTGTAGGTCAAAAAAGTAACGAACCTGCCCTGAAGTGTAGCAACTCAGTGGCCTGCCCTGATACTTCAGGGAAAACGCCGCTAAGTATTTTTTCGGCTAAAATTTAAGGCTAACCTCACACCGGAAAACTTATTCCTTCGATTATTCGCCCTCGTCCCAGCCGGTTCCTGAGCGGAAGGAGTAGGCAGAATGTATCCGTTACCCTATGGCTTCGACTCCGCTCAGCTGCCGGGAGTAAAATTTGGGTTGTTCGGAATCGGTGGCTGAGCTTGTCGAAGCCATAGGTTGGCAATCCATTTTTGGTTTTCCTGAATCATTGTTGTTTTTGGTATTTAGGAAAGTTGAAAACTTTCCTGATTTTGGGTCTAAGTTACGCTTCGCTAAACTTAGACCAGCGAGGGGCGAGAAAGTAGGTATATGGGATACCGAAAACTTTTGGCTTCAATTTCTTAACAATAAAATCTTCCAGGGGTAAATTATAGGAGTCACTTTTCCACCTAAAATAAACACAAAGTATTCTTATTATTTGGCTAAGTTTTAACAAGGTATTTGAAAGTGTTGTGCAAATACGATACTTTAGTAGAAAATTAATAACGTAAAAGACCAATGTTTCATCTGATCATTGGTGATAATGGATTGATTCTAATGACCCGGGATTTTATCGAAATCAATGACTTTACAATTTTAGTTGAGACTGCTTTCTCGAAGGAGATCATTAAAGATTCTTGTAAATTTGATGAACCCGTGATTGCAGTGGCCTTTTATGGTTCCGGTAATGTGAATTTAGAAATGAATTTCCCCACCGGGAAGCGTGATTTTAATTATACCAAAGGTTTAGCGCTCTCTTTTTATGCGGATGAACAGGTGGATTGTATTCATACGGTCTCTAATAACAAACCACTTGAATGCATTCTTATAGCCACAGCCACTAGAAATTTACAAAATCTCCCCAACCAAGAAGGAAAAATTTTTTCGGAGCTGTTGGAAAATTTGGTTAATCCCAAGGATCATTATGTTGAAGGGCCGAGCTTTTATATGACTCCCGAAATGCACCAGATTATTGATAGTCTTTTTAATATTAGCTACAAGGGTAAAACCAAAATGATGTTTTTTAGAAGTCAAATAACCGCTTTGCTGTCGCACTTTTTTGGTCAATTGTCATTGGATCATTCCCAAAGATTCCAATCAGAAGATAGAAAACGGCTGGAAATGGCAAAAGAGATTTTGTCGAATAATTTGGATAACCCGCCATCGTTAACGGAGCTCTCCAAGGCCTTGGGTTTGAATACAACCAAGCTGAAAAAAGAATTTAAAGAGGTTTTCGGCATTCCTGTGTTCAAGTACCTTCAGAATGAAAGACTTAAAACCGCTCACAGCCTTATTAGTAATAAACAAGCTTCTGTACAGGAAGCAGCTTGGCATGTTGGCTATGACAGTTTAAGCTCTTTCTCTAATGCCTTTGCGAAAAAATACGGTTACAGACCCAGTCAGATTAAATAACTCGTCTTTTCAAACAAATCTTACATCTTTTTAAATAAATAGTTTACTGGAGGCTAAGCTAGTTTTGTCTTGTAATCAAAACAATACAAGACATGAAAACGATCAAAGCAATTTTAATTGGAGTTGGAATCTGGCTACTGGCTGTGGGTTTGTATACCCTTTCCTTTCATTACCAATTTCTTGAAGACCCAAATCAACAAGCCAATATGGTTTTGTTTATTGTAGTGATTCCATTGGTGTGGCTGGGCTCGTATTTATACTATCAGAAGGGAAGTAAAACCCATGGTTATTTTGTCGGTCAGGTATTTCTACTGGTGGCTGCATTTTTAGATGCGCTAATTACGGTACCCCTTTTCGTGATTCCCAATGGTGGGAATCATTATACTTTTTTTACCGATTTAGGGTTTTGGATCATTGCATTTGAGCTCCTTGGAGTGGCTGTGCTATATTATTATACAAGGGTCTACCCAAAAACACAAACTTTAAAATACTAGGCGAAATGGAATTCAATGTAGAAACGGTTTTGCTATGTAAGGCCATCTTATTAACAGGTTTAACTGCCGGTTTATGTTTTACTTGGACGAATGCCGTAACGCCGGGTATAGGACAAATGGATGACCTAGGGTTTTTATATGCATTTCAACAGATGAACAGGGTGATTATCAACCCCGCATTTATCCTTGTGTTCTTTGGCCCTTTCGTCCTAAATATTGCCCTTATCTACCTTAAGTATCAAAATCCGGATAGGTCCTTTTGGGTTTTAGTGGTGGCCACTATGCTATTTATTCTGGGAGTAGCTTTTGTAACTGTATTCAAGAATGTTCCATTAAATGAAATGCTTGAGAGGACAGATTTGACTGCTTCCACTTCAGAAGAACTTAAGGCCCTTCGTCAAAAATTTGAAACGCCATGGAAGCAATGGCATTTGGTTAGGACAATAAGTGCTATTGCTTCTTTTGCAATGCTTTTAGTGGGGCTTGTATTAGATACTCAATCATCATAAACTATTCAATTACACATCATGAAACGTAACATTTTAGTCATTGGAGGAACCGGAAAAACCGGAAAACGTATCGTAAAATTATTACACAATTTGGGTCACCATGTTAGGGTTGGGTCTAGAAAGGGAAATCCTGCCTTCGACTGGCACCATCCAGAGGGCTGGTCAGCAGCGGTGGAAGGAATGGAGGCCATTTATATCAGCTATCAGCCGGACCTGGCAGTTCCCGGCGCCTTAGAGGCCATCGAGGCTTTGGTAAAAGTTGCTAAAAAAAGCCATGTAAAAAAACTGGTATTGTTATCAGGCAAAGGAGAGCGAGAGGCCCAATTGTGCGAGCAGCTGGTGATTCACTCCGGATTGGATTATACCATTGTTAGAGCGAATTGGTTCAATCAGAATTTTAGTGAAAACTTTCTGGTTGAAGGGATTTTAAAAGGGCATGTTGCCTTGCCTTTTGCTGAAGCAAAGATCCCCTTTGTTGATGCCAATGATATTGCTGAAGTTGCTGCTAGCGCATTGACTGAGGACAAACACAATGGTAAAATATACCAATTAACCGGCCCTGAAGGATTGACTTTCGAGGAAGCCGTCTCTTTGATTTCCAAAGCCGGTGGAAGAGAGATCCAATTTACAGGAATTAGTGTTAAGGCTTATGTAGCAGCAATGCAGCAACAAAATGTTCCTGAAGATTTTATATGGTTGGTAGAGTATTTGTTCACTGAAGTGCTGGGAAATCCTGACAACTCGGAAATCACAAATGATATTGAAAAAGTACTCGGCAGGAAACCTATTCATTTTAAAGAATATGTAGAAAGATCAGTCAATAATGGAGTTTGGGACCTTGCTGGAGTTTCTTCCAATTAACCAACCGTAACTGAGGATATTGTAAATACTATCCTCAGTTATTTGTTTTATTGCATAAGTAAACATGTATCCTACTTTTCCTTCTTGATTTGCTAAGCCTTTTATTCGATAATTATTTTTTTTCTATTTAAAAGCTTCTTCAAACAGCACCTGTGCCCTTGCCTCCTGCTTAAATTTCTTAACACCGAATAGCTATAAGGCGGAGATTAATACATTAACTTATTAAAGAATGATTATGAGTATTGGATATTCCAGAGCATATTGACCACTTGAATTTAGATTTAATAAAACCCTTGTGTTCTCGAAATTTTGGCTAAAGCCGGATGATGCGATTTGACCCTATAAATGGGCTAAAGCCCATTCCTATTGATTAGTTTCTTTGATCGATTATTTTGGTCTAAACTCTGAAAAGGTAAAGTGAGAACAATTTTTAATTGCCTCCTGTTTTAGCTGATGAAAATTGGGTAATTCGGCACCGGTGGCTGAGCCTGTTGAAGTCAGCGGAGTCGAAGTTTACTTGGGGTCCCTACCTATATTAGCTTTGACGGCAACCTGGTGATTATTTTACGAAAGTTGAAAACTTTCCTTATTTTGGGTCTAAGTTACGCTTCGCTAAACTTAGACCAGGTAGGAGCCAAATTTCAATTTTCTACCGCTTTATTTGATGAAAATTGGGTAATTCGGCTCCGGTGGCTGAGCCTGTCGAAGTCAGCGGAGTCGGAGTTGACTTGGGAAGCTCTCTACCTAGTTTAATGATTGTGGCATCAATAAAAGTTGAAAAATTTCCCTATTTTAGGTTCAAGTTAGGTTTCGCTTAATCGGGTAAGATTAAAGGGACCAGGTTTACTAATAATTATCCTCCCGGCACACACCATTAATATTCTATCAAATGCTATCCAATGAAACCCTAGAGTACCTTGCTGTCTTAGAACAGGAGTTTAGCCGGAATGCGAATAGTAAACTGGCATTGCAGCAAAGGGCTTATTTGCGAAATCAATTTCAGTTTTTTGGGATTTCTACCCAGCAAAGAAGGGCTATCCAAAGACCGTTTTTGCTCAAAGCCATGCTTCCGCCAAAGTCAGAGTTGCATGAGTTGATAAAGGTTTTATGGGTTAGAGATGTGCGAGAATTTCATTATTTTGGCCAGGAACTAGCCTCAAAATACTTGAAAGTCACAGAGAAAGAGGACATCGATCTTTATGAACAGATGGTGGCTCATCAATCTTGGTGGGATACGGTAGATTTGATAGCCAATAAATTGATGGGCAATTATTTCCTGCTTTTTCCGGAAGAGAGGAAGGAACACATAGACAAATGGTTGAAGTCCAATAATATTTGGTTGCAAAGGAGTGCCCTACTGTTTCAGTTGAAGTACAAAGAAAAAATGGATCTTGATCTTTTAAAACAATGCATTCACCATTTATTAGGGTCGAATGAGTTTTTTATCAATAAAGCCATAGGCTGGGTATTGCGGGAATACAGCCGTATCAATCCTATTTGGGTGCAGGAATTTGTAAAAGATACCACATTAAGTTCCTTAAGTAAAAGAGAAGCCTTGAGGTTGATTTCTTGATGTGCCTAAGGATTAGGAGGTTGATGCTTTGCTTTTATATTACTATTTTTAGAAAGGATTAATGAATTCTGCCTTGGTCTATCTAATTCAGTAACTGAATATTATGAAAACACTACAAGTCTTTGCTACCTTGGCTTTCTTAGTTTTGTTTAATTCATCCGGAAATTCACAACAGATTAAATCTCTTGAATGTTTGGATAAACAGCAGTCTGAATTTGTAGCGGTTGTAGTAGAGAAGTTTAATGATCAACTTCTAAAACATTACGGCGAAATTAATTATAAAAAGTTTTTGATGGATAGGAGTAGTATGTCTTTGCCTCCTGACTTTTTTGTCACATCAGGGTTAGCAGAATTTCTGAACATCAATAGAAATAAACCCTTTTTTCAGGATATTTGGAAAAATAATGACGGAGTTTATGAATTTAACCATGAAAGTAAATATTTTGAATGTTTAAAATCAGTTTGTGAATCTGAAACGCTTTGTGAGGTTTTTTCAGCGATGGGTCAGTTTAGAGAAGTGAGCAGGGGACTCATTGCTGGAGCAATTGCCTCCGAACTTCCTGATGAGCAATATAATAATATGGATTTACCCATTTTTATTGCCATCAATCTTTTGCTGAATTATCCATCAACCTTTTCGATCGATTTAAAAACCAAGTCAATATTTAAAAGGTCCTCAATCCAAAAAGTAGCGTGGAAATAGATAAGAAAAACGTAGACAAGAAAAAAATTGAAAATTTATTTGTCACGATTCCAAAAGGTACTGTGGAAATGAGAGACGACCGGGTAAAAAAAGTTTGGACTCGTGAAATTGAATCTTTTAGACTCTCCAAATTTCCAGTTACTCAGTACTTGTATGCTGCAATAATGAATGAAAATCCGGCTACTTTCAAAGGTGAAAAGTTACCTGTTGAGACTCTTTCTTGGATTGAAGCTGTTAAATTTTGTAATAAACTGTCTGAGACATTGGCGAAAAGCCAATGCTATGTCATTGATAATACCTCACAAATCGTAAGCTTTGATGCCAAGGCAAGCGGATTTCGGCTTCCAACTGAAGCTGAGTGGCAATATGCCTGCCAGGCTGGCGAAAAAAATACTAGGTACGGAGAATTAGAGAAGATTGCCTGGTATAAAAAAAATGCCGACAATCGTACTCAGGAAGTTGGACAAAAGCAACCCAATTCTTGGGGACTTTATGACATGCTTGGTAATGTTTGGGAATGGTGTTCGGATATTTATGATGAAACCGTTTATGGTTCCTATCGGGTTTTTCGTGGTGGTGGCTGGTGCGATGTAGAAAGAAGTGTAATGGCAACCACAAGAAGAAGGAGCCATCCCTACTCCTTTAAAATAGATGATTTAGGGTTTAGAATAGCTGTGAATTCATTTGAAAACAATAGTAAGAAAGGTATATAAATTTTGAAACCGGAGGGAACCGCACTACAGGCAAAACCTTAACAAAACTATTTAATCAGGTTAAAAAAGACGTGTTTAGTTTTATGGTATTTTTATTTTTTTTTATATTAAACTTATTATCAACCAATAAGTTATGAAGAACATATCGCTCATGTTATTATTGATCATTATTACTTGTGCTTCTTGTAATAAGAAATCAGGTAAAAATCTTGACAAAGAAAGGCAAGGGCAGGTAGACTTGAAAGAATTGACAGCTGATTTTAGTACTTGGTGGAATTACCATTATTCCAAAATATCTTTATCATCGGATTTTATTGCGCTCGATGAAAATGCTAAATTAATCTCAAAAGAAACATTTTTGAAAAAGTTAATAAGTGGCGGTTTTATTGGTATTGAGGGCAAGATGAAAGCCAAGTCAGATTCCATTACCTACAAACTAGTTAAATTGCCTGAAGGTGCAGATAAAACCATTTCAGGGACCATCAAGAATTCTGCGGAATTGGCTTTAGGATATTTTGAAATGGAAGGTGAAAAATTCCCAATAATTGACCTAAAAGCTATCGATGGGCAGCAGTATAACAATGAAAGCCTGAAAGGGAAAATCACGGTAATCAAAACTTGGTTTATTGCTTGCAAACCTTGTATAGCTGAGATGCCTGAATTGAATAAGTTTGTTTATAAATACCGCAATAATAATGATATACAATTTTTAAGTTTGGCCACGGATACTCGAACTTCACTGGACGACTTTTTGAATAAGAGAAGCTTTGATTATGTGGTCTTTCCCGAACAAAAAGAATTGGTAGAAGACCGGTTGAAGTTAAGGTTATACCCCACCCACTTGGTGATCGATAAAAATGGGAACATTAAGAAAGTTTTCAATAAAGCGTCTGAATTAATGGCTTATATCGAAGGGAACAAGTCCTTGTTTCGCAAGTAGGAAATCAACTTTTACCCTCCTTAAATGTCTTTATAGCCGAGGGTATGATAAAACTATAGTTACCCCATTCATCTTGTTGTGCGTTTATTTTTGAAAGTGGAATTATGTTGTTTTTGCTTGGCTGATTTAATACTTTTCCAAAAAATTAGCCTGATGAGTAGAATTCTGTTTTTCCTGACCTTTCTTTTGATGATAAATGCTTGCGCAGAAAAGAAGGAAAAGGCCACCTTCAAAGTGATGGCCTGGAATATTTTGCATGGTGGCAATGACATTGAAAATGGTCCCGAGCAGGTTATTCGAATCATCCAAGAAATTGATCCCGATGTGATCTTGATGGTAGAAACCTATGGTTCAGGCAAAAGAATTGCAGATTCTCTGGGCTATGATTTTCATTTAATTGCTAAGGAAGGGACTGCCTTGGATGACAAAAACGTCAATCTATCCATTTTCTCTAAATTTCCCTTTGGTGAGCGCCTAGACACAGAATATCCTTTTTACCTAGGAGGAAGAGAAGTTCTAATAAAGGGTCAAAAGATCCGTTTCTTTTCCAATTGGTTTCATTATCTGCCTTGGGAGAATGAACCCGAGAAAATGGGTATGAATACTGCTGAATTGCTTGACTGGGAAAAGACAGAAACCCGGTACAATAGGATTCAAAAGGTACTTCCCTACTTAAAGAGATACAGTGCAGCCACTGATTCCATTCCCATGATTTTTGGCGGAGACATGAACAGCCCTTCACATTTGGATTGGGGAGAAGAGACCAATGAAATTCACAATGGTTTGCAGGTCCCCTGGTACAGTACCAAGGTTTTAGAAGATATAGGTTTGATTGATACTTACAGAACTTTAAATCCCGATCCCATAACCCATCCTGGTGTTACCTGGGACAGTAAAGGGGTGAAGGATGAACACCGAATAGACTATATATTTTTTATAAGGGGGATGCGTTAAAGCCCATTACTTCAGATTCCTACAACGCACACTTGGGTGAACCCTTTTTCATCAATGGCAAAACTTTTCCTTACCCTTCAGACCATGGGTTTGTAGTAACTACTTTCTCATTTTAATTGGGATTAGGTACAGATTGTCTATTGCATAGGTCAGGTTTAATTGCTGAAATCACAGCTAAAGCAAAAATTTCTCTCCGTCAGGTTGAGATATATTTAATCCAGAGTAAGGCCGCTTAATGTTTCCTTTTTGAAGCATAATGGGATTCGAAAATCCGATACTTAAAAAGTGCTACCACAATGGCACCCCCAATTCCATTGCCCAATAAGGTTAGAACAAGGAAGACCAAATAATCCCCAATGGAGATATATTCCGAATATAAATAACCGGCAAAGGCTTCTATATTCCCTACGATGCTATGGTGAAAACCTACAAAACCTATGGTTCCAGTGATTAGAACAATCAATAGTATTCGGGTCAAGGCTTCAGTGGTGCTGTTCAAAAGCCAGGTTAAAAGTCCCATCAGCCAACCTGCAAATATGGAACTCAACAGCAATACCCAATAACTGTGATCCAAGATGTGATCGGCAATTTTAACCATTGTTACTTTTTCAAATAGGTTGAGTTGGGAAGCCAAATCTCCTACACAGAATACAAATAAGATTCCCCCCAAGAGATTCCCAATAATGACAATAGACCAGATGGTTAATAGTTCAAGAATTGACCTTTGTCCATTCAACACCGGTAAGGCCAATACAGAGGTTTGTTCGGTATACAATACCGATTTACCTAGAATGACCATGATAAATCCCAAGGGATATACAAGGCCGAATAATTTGAAGGTGGTATTCTCATCCAGCCTCCCTTCAAAGGTGAAATATAAAGTAGCAACCAAAAGGTAACTGAACCCTATTTCTAAGCCGGCGATGCAAGCACTTAAAAATATTGCCCTATTATTTATTTTAAATATTTCCTCCCCCTCGTGTATGACACGGCTGAGGATCTCGGTATAATTCTCTGACCTTTCTACCTCATTGGATTTTTTCTCCAAGTCCTGTTGGTGTTCCTTTTGGTCCTTGTTTTCAGCCTTCATAATTTTAAAGATAGGAGTCTATTAGAAAATTTACATAGGATTAACCAAGTTAAGAAGAATAAGTTTCATATAAACCCTGATCTTATATCAGGCTTAATCAATTAGCTTTTCTACGCTTTCTTTGTAGGATTCCCCCACTGAAAATTCCAATTCTCCCAAAAAGAGACTGCTTTTACGGATGGAAGTAATTTCATCTATAGCCACCATATAAGATTTGTGAATTCTTATAAATTGTTTTGGCGGTAATATGGATACGATTTCCTTGAAACTCATCCGAACCACCAATGGCTGAGAGTTTTTTTTCAAATAAAATTTAAGGTAATCCCCATAACCTTTAAGCCATAGGATGTCAATAAACTTAATTTTTACTTGACTGTAATCTACATTAACAAAAAAATGGTCTGGATCTTTTGTAGCCTGGTCATGATTATGGTTGGTCAATAATTCAAATCGGTCTTTGGCTCGGTTACAGGCTTTCAAAAAACGATCCATAGGAACAGGTTTTAGCAGGTAATCCACCACATCCAAGTCAAAGCTGTCCAAGGCAAATTCTTTGTAGGCAGTGATAACGATGGCCAAAGGTTTTTTTTCAAGGCTCGAAATAAACTGTAGGCCTGTTAATTCCGGCATTTGAATATCAACAAAGATAAGATCTATCTGTTGGTGCTGCATTTGCTCCATGGCATCAAAGGCATTGTCGCAGGTAGCTACCAAGTTCAGGAATGCTATTTTGTCGATGTATTTTTTGAGCAATTCCAGCGCAAGGGGTTCGTCATCTATGGCAATACAATTTATCATGAATTGTTTTTTTGAAAGGATCTGCCTTCAATATATTTGTTTTTTGTTTTAAAAAGAAGCCCTATCCCGTTGACAATCGATTCTTGGTACTACTGGCCGCTTCAACCATCATAACCAATGCAGCAAAAATCGCTTAGGTTACTATATATAAAAAAAGAAACCCCTGAACAGTACTTGATGTAAAGACAGGGGCATCTCCATTATGAAAGCTTATAACATTTAGTTCTTGATGTGAACCTGTTTTTGGCTTAATTCACATTTATTTCTTGGGTATAAACCTCATTACCATCTTTGACGCTGATGGTATAGTCACCTTGGACGGCTCTTTCAAAATTGAAGGTCATGTCAATGGTTTTTTTGCCGGTAAAGACTTCTTTATAAAGTTTGGCATGGTCTTGATTGGTCACTTCTATGGCCACTTTAGTTCGGTCACTATTGTTAAGGTTGAGGTTTACTTTGTGGCCATATGTATCAAACACAGAAGGCTTTTCTACCATCTCTTTATTGAGGATATTGATGCCATCAGCTTCTAATACAAGGGTGTAAACCACGGACTGCTCTTTGTTATTTACGTTGATGAAATAAGTGCCTTCATCAAGATTCTTTAGGTTGAAGCTTTTAGTATAGCTATGGTCTGTCACATCATCATAAAATAAAGTATTGCCATTGGCATCAATTAAGGACACATCTTGAGCATTGGTGGAAGAAACCATGGCTAACACTAAACTTTTTGAGGTAGATCCATTGATTAGATTAACACTAGGTACATAAGCCATAGAGCTTAAGGAAATAAACATTAATGCGGCTACTGCGAAACTTTTAAGTATGTTTTTCATGATCTTATTGTTTAAATTCGTGTATTTTTTTTGTTTGTTTTTAAATTATGATTCAAACATACGGTGCTTAATCCAGCCTTTTTTTGAACTGCGATGAAACCCAAAAAGACTGCGATGAATAGGGAAAGTGATGCGATGAAGTTATTTGAGGTCTGGGCATAACCTAAGATGGCCCTAGAAAAAACTGTTAACAGCAATACTGGGAAGTCTATTTGAGCAATAGAAAATGAAGGGTTTACAGGAGCGCCTGATGATCCCTTTGAAGCCTAAAAAATTCTCTATACCTATAAAAAAAATAAGGGCAATAAATTAATATTGCCCTTAATCCCTCAATATAAAATTTAACCAAATCCCTAATTAGGAGGTAAAACCAGAGTTTAATGATGAATGATTTCCCTAGTTTGTTTTACTTTTTGAAATTCATAAATCAGAATTTCACCGGGTGCCAATTCAAGTTCCAATTGGGTGCCATTCTCGATATTGGTCTCTTTTTTTGGTGAATTTCCTACGATAGGAATCATTCTGTAGGTTGTATTCTTTTTGTGCTGCGTTAATAGGGAATCCAAAGAAATTTTGTAATTGGCACTTGCAGACTTGTTGGGGTTATGAATGGAGATATAGCCACCTTTTTTATTCCATCCGCTATAACCATAAGCTTCTTGCTGTTTTGGGTCTCCACCATGCATGGTCACGTACTTGAAATAGGGGAAAGCATGGTGTACCCATGTAAGCCCATCGGCTAATACATCCCAATCTTCCTTGGATAATTCCTTGGTTTTTAAATACAATTCTACAAATCCGGTGCCTCTGGAAAGGTTCATCATCAGGTAGTTGAAGAAATCTTCTTTGCTTTCACCGGTTTTGGTCTTCTTAGGTTCATGATTAAACAAGGAATTCATTGGATATTGGGTTTTTTCTTTGATCCAGGTGTCATAATAGACCCCATCCCTATAAACAAGTTCCTCTGTTCTGGAGCTACCCCCTGCGGCATCTCCTGCATTGATCATCCAGACAGCATCTACATGCATGAGCCACCATGGGCTTAGGTAAGCTCCGTTTGAAATGACGATATATACTTCAGGATTGACCTGATGTTGTTTTTCAAAAATTTCTATTAACCTTTCTGTACCTGCTACCAAATAGTAAGTTTTTAAAGCATCGTACTTTGGATCATTGAGCAGGCTGTCTGAAGGGCTTAACCCATCAATGCCCAGCTGTGGCATTTTCGGAAGACCGTAATCGCTTCCGTTTAGCTCAAATTCCCGAATGTTCAAGTGACCAAAAATCCCATCCAGCTTGAAATAGGAGACCCCCTGTCGGGTTAAATCCAACATTCTTTTTTCAAGCAAACCCATATATTTCGGACCGGCAATACTCATCCAATTGCCCAAAATTTCAAAACCTTGCTTGCCTAGAGGTTTGGCTGCCGGCTGAGCTCCGAAAAGTAATCCCGGACTAAGCCAGAGTCCCAATTTGGAATCAACAGCCCTCATTTTATCGAAACTTCCGGAAAAGTCCATGTCAAACTTTTCATTGATTTTCCATACTTCATCTGACCAGTCTGCATGAACATCCTGCCAACCATCGTCGATTACATAGGCATTTAAAGGAGGAACTCCACGGTTGATCACAAGTTCCTCGTGTACTTTATTCACACTGGAGATAAATTTTTCTTTGCTGACACCTTGTCCATAATCAAACCAGCTGTTGTACTGAACTTGTAATCGGAGAGGCCTAATTCTGATATTATCGATATAGGCTTGAAAAGTTTTTTCCAGACCATCATTGTCTTTTCCAACCCCTGTTACCGATGAATAGGTCAAATAAGTTTCACCTTCCTTAAGTGATTTTCCCCATAAATAGCCACAGTATGCAGTTTGATCTGCTCCTACAAAATTGTCACTGGCAGGGAACTCAATGCCCATAAAAATGGGGACATTTTGCCCAAAGAGCGGTTGTCCCAGCCCCGGTTTCCATTGTGCAGGTCCTTGAGCAGTAATCTGTTTTTGCTGATAAGGCTGTACCAAACCTCCATCAATAACTTCTAAATCTATGCGTTCCAATACCAGGTTAAATCCGGCTTTTATCTTTAGTGATTTTCTGGTATAAAATTCATTTTCATCCAGACTATAGGTCAATTCAACCGACATTTTCCCCTGTTTCTCTTTCAAAAGGAAAGACAGGAGATTTGGTGAATTTTCCAATACTTTCTCCAACACAAAGTCCGCCGAAACCAGGTTTTCGGCGGTTTTGGGTTGATCAGTTCCTTCTGAAATTCTCAGTTTAAATTCGGTTTTGGTATGGATTGGAATCTTTTCGCCTGTAGCTTTATTTTCAATTTGGGTGGTTTTCAAATGACCATCGCGAACCTCAATGGTTTTGCTTATTAGGCTGTTGGAAAGGGTATAATATTTTACAGACTGCTCTTGTCCAAAGCTGACAAAAGCAAGTAGGCAATATAGCCCTGTAAGACCAATTATCTTTATCATTTTATAGGTGTCGTTTAAGAAGAAATTGTTTTAATTGATTACAAACCACTGCTGGCTTTTTGCCGGAATATGGATGGGAAGGTTAATGCTATAATCCCTATTTAGGCTCATATGCAGTTTATCCCCATCCTGATTGGTCAATACGGCTTTTTCGGACAGGCCTGTATAATACAGGTTGACCTTTATGGTCTTGGCCACCGGCACTTCCAAGGGATTGTAAAGCATGATCAGCCCTTTTTCTTTTCCTTCCGGATTGACATGTAGCAATCCGTCATAATCCCTGCCGTCAGGCCGTCTTATATGGACAATATCACTGTCTAGCACTTCTCTGTGTGCCTTATAAAAGTCCACCCACTTTTTAACAATTTCTTTGGTTTGAGGACTGTCATACAATTGTGGACCTCGGTAGCAGGCCTGTACCCCTGCACCAAAAAGGTTGGCCAACCTTTGTTCGTAATGAGGCAAATGGTCTTTCAATGGCTCAATAGTGGCTTCTTTGCCTCCGCCATGGTATTCCACCAAAGGCACAAACATCCAACCCATAGAAGGGGTTTTTTGCCAGGTACCATCATAGATGTTTTGCCTTTCTATGATTTCCTGTTGTGCCCGAGGAAGAGACCAGTTGGTCTCGCGGTAACCCATTCCGGTTTTATTGCTTCCTGCCATAAAGTAATGATCCGGCACATTGAGGAAAATTCCTTTGCTTCGGCACCATTCATAAAATTCCCTGATGGTTTCGTATTGGTTCCATTGGGAGTCTTCTAAACCGGAATGTCCGGGATGATTGTGGCTGGCGCATACATCTCCGGGGTAGCTTCCATCGTGCTCTAAAATATCTTGCCCGGTATTTTCGTAAAAAGCATAAAGCTTTTTGAAATATTCTTGTCCCCACTCACTTTCCAAGCAAGGAGAATTGCCAAACCTCGGTTTTTTTCCTTCAGGCATGATCACATCATTTTCTTTGTCGATGCTCCTGCTGGCTAATAGGGAATAACCACCCAGCGCTATGCCTTTCTCATGAGCATAATCAGCAAGGGCTTTCATTCGGTTCAGGTTTTCCGGGCTGTCATTTTCAATCTGAAACCCACTACCAAATGTCATGATTACCATTTCAAAGCCTACCTCAGCACACTGATCTATGGCTTTTTTCACAGAAGCATTGTCAGCATTCCGAACATGCATCATGATAGGGTTTTCGGTAGCCCAAGGTGCTTGTGAACGGTACATTCTCTTTTCGGCAAGACCGATTCGCTCTCGGTCCCAGCTGTCATGGAATAGCTCCCAAGTTCTAAAGCTTTTCATGCTTTCACCCGGGGCCAAAGTTTTCATCGGGCCTAATTTAGGGTAGGCTTCCAGCAAAGCAGGTGTCTTCATATTGTAATTCACCTGCGTTTTATATGCAGGGTCTGCATTCCAGGCAATGCTACTCGAGTAAAGGTTATCCGGAGACATACCTCCGAAGCGGAAATCTGTCTCTACAGAAAGGTTGGGTTTTCTCCAAATATCCTTATCATCCACTGCGCTTTCTGCTTCCACCAAAGCCAAAATCTCACTTTTAAAACGGTCAACAACTATTTTTTGCCCGGAATTATTGACGACCTCAATCCATTTGGAAAGAAGAGGGATGTCATCATACATTTCGTAGAAAACCTTCACTTGGAGGTCTTTCAAGTATTTTAACCGATCCAATTTTTCTTGTTTGGCATTTTCTTGAAGTTCTCCTAAAATCTGCACCTGATTAATATGACTTCTGCCTCTTTCTCCTGATGTAATGAAATCCCCGGCTCCGGCTTTTTGATCCATTTTCCCCACTTGAAGTGAGGCGATAGGACTGTTGTCTGTAGGAATCTTTGCCAATTGCTCGAAATCCTCCCCCGTGTAAGAAAAGGAGAAGGTTAGGCCATCCGGTAGCTGTTCTGCCCTGAGGTATACTTTCTTTCCGGCTAGTAATTTCCCAATCCTTCTTTCATTCTTCCCATCATATATACCAAAACTAAGATCGCCCGTTCTCAGGTTAAACTTGTACAAGGCTCCATTTTTTGATTGCAAGGCCATGCCCGGTCCCCAGCTACCGGACTTATCAGTACCGGGATCGATTTCAACAATCCAGACCTTACTCTTAGCAGGTACCGGAGTGCTTGCGTAAACATATTGATTGGCCAAGGCCATGATTTCCCCAGCCTTGCCTTCATTGATAAAAGAATTTCTCTCATCCGCTTTAGATGCAAAGACTTCCCAGGTTTCCTTTAAATCCATGAATTTATCCATAAATAATACTTCTCTGCCTTGGTCGGTATTGCTTTGGTTGACAAGGTGTGTGATCAGTTTTTGGCTAAACCCATAGGTAAATACCAATTGTTTACCGGGAGCCGGCCAATCCAGGTCTTTGGGCATCCATTCCGGCCTTTTTTTCCAATCAAATCTGGGTGTTGTGTTGCCAAAATTCTGGTCCAGCAAGGTTAAGGCCGAGGGGTCTGCTTCCATTTGTTGTACCCATTTGTCCAGCAGGTAGTTTTGTACCGGCTGCCCAACCAAACCTCCCACAGGAAACT
Organism: Cyclobacterium sediminis; assembly: GCF_054781075.1. Lineage (NCBI taxonomy): Bacteria > Pseudomonadati > Bacteroidota > Cytophagia > Cytophagales > Cyclobacteriaceae > Cyclobacterium > Cyclobacterium sediminis. Next base: position 16,504 of record NZ_BAAGVC010000043.1, read on the forward strand.
TTAAGCCATCAATGCTTACTTCTGCTTCAGGTCTTATTGCCCGAAGCATGTTTTCACCCGTCATTAAGTTTTCCAGTCCCACAGTAGCGCCGCCCTTGTTGATTTCGAATACCCTGCTGATCAGACCATTGCTTAATACAAGTTGACCATTGGAATTGGAATAGCTTTTGGTTTTTTTCTGTGCCGAGCTGATTAGCCAATCTCCCTTATATTTTATTGCCTCCCTATCATAGGAGGGAAGTTCTTTTAAACCTTGGGCATCTGCCATATAAATGCTGATGATCCAAAAGGCTGAAAACATCAGGCTTGAAATCATCTTTATTTTACTGTTTTCTTTCTTTAAATAGTTTGTTGTTTTCATTTTTAGCTAGGTAGTATCTTTTTATTAAGTTATTTCTGAATAGAAATAGTATTTCCTTTTACAAATAATTCAGCCTTAAGTACAGCTTCATAGGGTGCTTCCATGTCAATTAGTACAGAATGGTTTCCCCTAGGGATGCTTAATTTAGTGGAATCAATGGGGTATGCTTTAATTTTATTCCATTGCTTGTCATAAAGCAAGGCATGTGGCCCACCTTCATAGGCCAATTTATTGCCTTTGGAAAGATCTGCCCGAATTTCTATGGTGGTGAAATTATTTATTTCCAAGCTTACCTTGGTAATTTTTTCCTCTGAATTTGAACTGAGCAGAAAGCTCAATGGCTGGGATTCATAGGGGTTATTAAAGTCCAGTTGCTTTGCCAATGGTTCTCCGGGTTGTTTTTCCTTTTTTATGATTTGATGAATCACTGAATGAACTTCTTTCAGTTCCCATTTTTCCTTGGCTGTCCGTTCCAAAGTAAACTCGTTGTTTATATTCTTTAATTTTTCTTTTTGCACTTCATTGAAAGCACCTGACAGCCTGGCATCCTCCCAGTTTTTTATTTTTTCAAGTATTTTTTCGATTTGCCCATTTTTTTCTACTGCCTCCATTGAGGTGGCCAAGCCAAAGCCTGCATCGAAACCTGCAGCCCTTGCCAGCAGCCATTCAGCATCCATAATGCTTGTTTCCGGTGAAAGGGAAAACCATCCCAGCATATTGGGCATGAGGTTTCTGTCAAAATAATCCTGATTCATCAGTCTGTATTGTGTCTGGCTTTCCCTAAAGCCCGCATACCATGGTTCTCCCCAATTCATTCTTGTGAAAATATGCCAGAAATAATGTCCGGGATTGCTGGCATCATTGATTACCTGACCTTTAAGTTCCGGCTTTAGGTTTTTATACCAAGTATTCACAAACAATTGCCTGGAGTACTGTCCCATGCCATTGGACCAGTTGCCTTCAAGTCCGTCAAAAGATAGCTGTCTGATATTGGTTTGGTTACAAAAGTCTGCAATGCGAAGGGCTATTTCTTTGGACAATTCGGTATTGCTCAGAAAAGTTTTGTACCCATGATCCATCAGTTTGCTGATCTCTTGGTCTTTTGCATGAGCAGCATCTTCTGTTCCAAAAGCCCCTCTTTCACAATTAAGTAATTTCCAGGGAGCGCTATTGGAAACAGCCTCATACCGGATCAGTTCTTCCCCTACCAAGACCGTGTGGAGGTTATTGTTTTTCATTTGGTTAAAGAAGGTTGGGTCTTCAATAAAAATCTCTTTATCCGAAGCACCTAAATCTTTACTTAGCTTGGTAGTCCCCACCTTTGCAAGCCTGTCGTCGGGTATTGGACTAACGTATGGATCGTTGGTGGTAATGAAATTAGAAAGCGTGTGTACTCCTAAATGTATTCCTTGATTCTCAGCCTTGCTGACCAGGGCTTTCATGCTTTCCCAGTTTTCAGGAAATTCCCTTTCATTCAATTTAAAATGTCCCCAGGTAGTAAATGGTCCTCCATGGTACAAATATTTCAATCCTGCTTGCTTTGTCAAGGAAATGGCATTGTCTATGGAATGAACTCCGAAAGGCATGATCAGGTAGGAGGCAGTTGACTCAACCGAAGTCTTTGCCCATTCGCCGTCTATCTCCGGGTGGGGAAGGCCTTCCTGTACCTCAATTGTTCCGATGGTTTTCAATGCATCCGACGGGCGGCTTCCAAATAGGGCTATTTTGGAGCCAATCACCCCACCATCCTCATAAGCCTTAACGGTGTAATTTTCATGGGCCCATACAGGAATTACTTTGTCCTCAAGTCGGTTTCGGGTATAGGCCTGAAGCTTACTTCCAAAACCGGTTTTTCTTGCAGTTTGCCCCCTGTACAAGACTTTCACACTGTCAGATACATCAGTAAGGTTGTTGGTGGCGAAAATGTCATAAGCAGGCTCTGTATCATCGGGATTTGATGGATATCCGCCTAGTGTTTTGATATTTAAAGCCTGAATACCCACGGCAAATTGACCATTTTGTACCACACCCACCGTTTCGCCGATCGTTTCTGAAATATTTAGCCTGTATGGCCCCCATATTATATTATCTGCTTTTTTAGAATTAGTTAGGTCAATAAGTTCGAAAGTAATATAATCCTTATTCTTGGAGTATTGTACCTGAGCCTTTATTTCAAGTTGATCATATGTCAGGTAAATATGTTGGGAAGCTTCATCGATTTCCATTTTATTAGGAAAGACAATACCATCATTTACCTGTACAGATAAAAGGTAATTGCTGTCTGAGGGATATTGGAGTTCAGTGAGGTTTATCTTATCGTAAATAGAGGTTAATTTGCCTTGATCATCTAGTGTGATTTTTAGATAATCTGTTTCCAGATCCAGTTGATTTTCATTACAGGACCATAACAATACCCCTAAAATCAAGCTTATAATAGGAGAGAGGCCTATGGTATTTTTTATTTTCATATTTTTACTTTTAGATTAAATTTCAGTTTATGGGGGCTATCGGTACATTTTATAAGCCCTTTGGTGATTCCGAGAAGAGGGTTAAAATCTGTAAGGGATTATTCAATTTGTAGCCTGACCTTATGGGATACTCCATTGATATCCTTTTCTATATTGTCCTGACTGCCTTTAAATGCATAATAAAAAGTAGCAGGACTAAAGTCCATCGGTGCCCGGTGAGGATGCCAAATTTCCATGTCAAACGAAAACCCTTTTGAAAAAGGAATTCCATCCAACAAACGCTGTCTGTTATTCGAAGTCACTCCCGGGGTTTTGTTCCCTTCGCCTATAGGTTGTGAGGCAATGGGTGAAGAAAATGGCTGGGGCCTGCAATAGGCATAGCAATAATAATCTTCTGTTCCGGTTCCAAAATGAGAGGGGAAGGCTTCGAAGTCCACATAAATTTTTTCATCTCCTTCTCCCCACCAATTGATACCAGTGGTGTCTGGAAATGAATTAAATAAGGTAAGGTTGTCCCCCACATATATACCTTTCCCTAATATAGAAACATAATTATAATCACTCCTCAATTTTGTGTCTAGGTTGCTTGTTCCTTTCCACGTGGCATGGAAATACATGCTTAGATCTGTCCATTCATTGGGACGATGGTCCAAGGCCAGTTCCTCTAGTATTATTTCCTGGTCACCATAATTGATAAGTTTTACTTCTGCCTCTTTTTCAAATGGCATCGCCCAATAAGAGGACATTAAGCCTGACCCATCCACTTTTGTATAATAGGTCTGGTGGGGTCTTGAAACATAGCCAATTCCAAAAAATTGACCCAAGGGGCACCAAACGGTTTCTTCTCCATCAAAGGTTATGGATACTACTGTGGATCTTAGTGCCTGCTCCATGTCATTTGCTTTAATTCGGGTTTGAAAGAAATCAATCATAGCAGCACCCTTGATTTTCTTTATGAAGCTTTCCCCGGGTTTAACCTTGACTGCTGACGCTTGAATTTTGGCATTAGGCCTTTCCGGAGAATGAACCAACATTTCAGCGGCTTTTTCTAATTCTTGGTTGGAGGTTTTCAGCGTGTTAGTGTTAAAACTTTCTACTTCAGTTCCCTTTGCGTAAGATCGGTAATTGATTTGATAATAATGGCCTTTCCAGCCCTCTATATGGCTATATTTGTGTTCACCATCATAGGTGATCTTACAGCTTTTTGCATAGGGGATAGGCAAAATTAGGTTTCGGCCTCTCCAGGTGTCATTTTCTGCCTTTTCAGGGGCAAAAAAACTGAAAGGTTTCCCTACAAGGCCTGCACCTCCTATCATATTTTTATGGTACATTTCGATTACCGGTACTGGGTTGCCATCTATATAAAGCCTGTAGATACCTCCATATTCGTCCGGAATGCCTCCGTAAACTGCCCAAAACCTTACAATGGCCCCCGGACCAAAGTCCTCAAACATTACATCTTCCTTTCGGCCTTGGTTGGTTTCTGTTCTTATGTATTGACTGAAATCATGGTTTTCAAACCAGCCCTGCCCCCAGTCTCTTGGGGCCTCTTTATCACCATAATTTCCGGTAAAAAAATTGGCGTCGGCTTCCAGATTGTCTTTGTTTACCGATTTCCTTGAATAACTCGAAGCCTGGCTTGTTAAATAAAAAGGCTCCGGCCATATGGACAGGGTTTTTCTATCAGTCATTTCTTCCAACAACTTTGGAAAGGTTACCTGAGCTGAGTTACTAAATGAGTATAATGTAAAAGAGAATAATAAAGGTAGGAAATACTGAAGTTTACTATTTTTCATAAGGTATGGTAAAGCAGGGCAATCCAATATTGCCCTTGTTAATTTAGTGATATAGGTCTTGAGATCCGGTTTATACAATAGGGCTTCTATTACATGTTCTGGGTTAAGCTGTAAATGCTTGGATATTACCGGTAGCCATTACCGGTGAAAGATTCGGGTATTAAACCCTATCAGCCAATGGTGTTCTACCAATTAAATCCGATTTTGCATAATCCTTCCATTGCCCAATCAATTCTCCTAAAAACCGACAGCTTTATTGCTATTTTCGAAGCTTTCTGTTGGTAAATAAGTCCAATGAAAAGAGGCATTGGTTTAGCTTAGATACTGATTGATTTATGGTGTTGCCTCCTCTCAATAGCTATTTAATTGCTGTTTGGAGATTTCAACATTGCGGAGCGCCGTGAAAAACTCCAAACAGCAATAATTAAACTGACTTTAGATTGATTGCAACACATCTAGATTGTGTATGCTAAAGGGTTGGATCAAATGTGCCTCCTTCCCAGCCAATGTTCTGTTCTAAATTGGCATTCCTGTCAATATGGCTTAATTGAATGGGGAAGAAATAATATTTATCGGGCATAGACATTTGACTGGGGCCATTTGTAATTAATTCCACCAGCTCATAGGTGAAGTTATCCGGCATTAAGGAATAATTATTGGCCGCAGTGATGTCTTCAGGGGTAACTTCATTGTAAGCCTTTCCATTGAGTTTTGTAGCCATTACGCCATATTTTCTCATGCCATCAAGACGGTCTAACATGCGATGTCTTCTGAGATCCCAGAACCTCTGTCCTTCAAAAGCCATTTCTATAAATTTTTCATGAAGAATGGTTTCTCTCATTTCTTCTCGGGACATTCCTTCCTTTAAGCCAAAGTTTCCATCGGCACCGGCTTCTATGCCTGCCCGTTGCCTGATGTCCTTTAATACCTGGAATGCTTCATTGATATGGCCGGTTTCATTGGCTGATTCGGCAAAATTAAATAGTATTTCTGCATACCTGATTTCCGGCCAATCTACATCATTGGTGTTTACCAGTTCCTGAGAAAGCTCCTCCATAATGCCTTTTCTACAATACAGGCCTGTGCGGTAATGGCTTTCTCCTTGAATAATGTATCCGAAGGCATCTACCGGCAAGGCAATATTAGACATGGTATATTGCCTTCTGTCAGCCTTTCCACTTAAAGGATAAGAGGCTCCATTCCACACCAAAGTAGCTTCAAATCGTGGGTCCCGGTTCTCCCAAAAGGATTGTAAATCATAGGTATAAGCTGAAGTAGGGTCTCCAGGCATTTTGCCGTCTTTCATAGGGAAAGCCTCAGCCAATGCCCAAATCGGCTGGTCTCCTCCGGTGGCATTCTTCGATTCAGAAAGAGGCCTTACGGCATCCTCTCTTCTCCCGTTGGTTTTTACCGGGTCTACATACACAACAGAAAATATATTTTCCTTATGTTGGGAGGTTTCAAAAACATCTCTGTAGTTTTCCAGGAGTCCATAGCCATTGGCATCCAAGAAATCCTTGGCTTGAGTGTTTGCCTGATAGGCATCTTCCCAGTATGAATTGTCATAGGGGTTTGTTGGATTAAATTGTGGTGAGGCTTTGTATAGCAAAACCTTACCTTTAAAAGCCCTTGCCGTAGCCTGGTCAATCTTACCAAATTCTCCTCCCTCATATTTGGCGGGTAAATTGGCTATGGCATCATCCAGATCGCTAATGATAAAATCAAAACATTCGGCGGTAGAATTTCTGGTCACATTTAATTCGTCTTCCAAATCCTGAGGTTCGGTAATGATGGGTACACCACCGTGATAATACACCATTTTGAAATAGAGGTAAGCCCTGATAAACTTTGCCTGGGCTTCCATTTCTACCTGATCCTCGGTCGGTATTTGACCTGCAGGGAGTTCTTCCAGCATAATATTTACCCTTCTGATAATGTCATAGGGCCAAAATTTCATGGTTCCATTATTCTCAGTAACCCAGTCAGATCCGATTATCCCTCCACTTTCATTCGAATAATTTCCGAAATTTAGTGGCCATCCGGAAAAGGTGCTGGAGTAGAGTGCCGAAAGGTAGGCATTCACAGTTTGTTCATCATCAAAGGTTCCTTGCCCGGGATAATTACTAAGGTCATCCACGTCTTCCAACACATTGTTACAAGCAGAAAGAGAAAGTCCCAAACAAAATAATAATGCCAGGCCTTTGGTTAACCAGGGTTTGTATATAATATTTTTCATTTTTTTGGGGTTTAGAGATTAAAACTGAACAGTAAGGCCTCCTGTAAAGGTTTTCATCAAGGGATAAGAATCCAGCGTGGCCTGTTCAGGATCATGTTCTTTTAAATCAGTGATGACAAATAAATTTGTGGCATTTGTATAGAGCTGTACTTGGGTAATCCCAAGGCTACTGTACCATCTCTCCGGCAAGGAATAACCTAAATTCAGGTTCTTAAGCCTTAAATAGGCACCATTTCTCATCCAAAAACTGGAAGATCCACCACCAAACTCCGGTTGCATCCACTGTCCATTTACCCGTGGATAAGTGGCATCCGGATTTTCCGGGGTCCAATAATCTCTTGCCCATATATCAAAATAAGGGCGATCACCCACTTGGAAAACGCCTCCGCCATTTCTGGTTTGAATCATACGATCATATGCACCAACCCCCTGCAGGTGGACGTTAAGGCTGAAACCTTTCCATTCTCCCCTGAATCCAACACCATAATTGATTCTTGGTGTGCCATTGTCACTAAGGTAGGTTAAGTCATTGCCATCAATTTTTCCGTCGGGTCCTTCAGAGTAATTGGCACCCCGGATGTCTTCAAAAAGCAAGGTGCCAAGCATAGGCTCTCTTCCAAATTGAGTAAATCCTTCGGGTATGGCATTTAATTGCTCTTGAGTTCGTATAATTCCCTTGGAAATATAACCTGAAACCCTGTTGTCCGGCTGGCCAATCCTACTCCTCCAGTTGTCTTCATAGGTTCCATCTATATAGGATTCAGGTTCGTCCCAAATTTCCCATCGATCTCTTGCATAGCCCATATTACCATAGATGCTGTATTTTAGTTCTCCTATATTGTCTCTCCAGTCTAGGTTAATTTCGAAGCCTTTCCATGATCTTTGACCGTAATTTACGGCGGGCAAGGATGCTCCATAAGTGGTAGGTGTGGTTCCTAATCTTGTACCCAGGATGTCACTTTCAGTTTTCCCCCAAATGTCCATTTCACCTACTAGTCTGTTGTTTAGAAAGCCATATTCAAGTCCCACATCCCATAAAGAAATGGTAGACCAGGTTATATCAGGATTAGGTACCGCTCCTGGTACCAGTCCATCATATAAAGAACTTCCGAAAACGTATCCTGATGACTTTTGGTATACTTGCCCCCATCTCCAGGCATTGATACCACTGTCGCTTCCGGTGGTACCATAGGAAGCTCTTAGCTTAAGGTCATCAAAAAGGGAAAGGTCATTGATAAAATTTTCTTCGCTGAGCCTCCAGGCTACGGATCCTGAGGGGAAAAAGCCCCACTGTTTACCAGGCGCAAACTTGTAGTTTCCGTCATACCGAAAGGAAAATTCAGCGATGTATTTTTGGTCAAATGAATAGTTTGCCCTTCCTATCCAGGAGACCCTGGCAAATTCACCCTCACTTCCACTAAACCACCTTCTTTCAGTATCACTTGAAGTATTATAAATTTGGTCGATGGAGGTAGAAAGTAGATTTTCTGCCCTTCCATTTAAGCTTTTACTGTTTGAACCGGCTTGTTCGTATACGGCCAAAGCATTTACTTCATGCTTGCCAAAGGACCTTTTGAAATTCAGGTACCAGTTGAATTGGTAAGCACTGGTAAGTAGGACATTTTCCTGAATATTTTCATATCCTGAGCTAAGGTTATGGGTGCCGGTCTGATTTAAATCCACAGGACCCGGAATAAATTTATTTGTGGTATTACTGGATTGGAAAATATAGTATTTATTATGGATGACAAATGATTTCATATTGTTGTCATAGGCATTGATACTCCCTTGAACACTTGTACTTAGTCCCTGGACATACTGTCCAAGGTCAAGGTCCAATTTCAAAATGGCATTTAATGAACGATGCTTGGTATCTCTGTACCCCCCTTCATTGAGCATTAGTTGGGGAGGATGCCAACCTCCGGCAGGTTTTACCGGATAATCTTGTGGGTTGTTGGTTGGGTTGCCGTCAATATCTACATAGAAAGGATACAACCTGGTCCAATTGAAGGTCGCCCGGTAAAAATCCCCTACATTAAAATCTTCCGCCCCATCATATGGCCAATACCAACGGTTATAGTTACGCTGGTTTCCACTGAGATTTAAACTCATCTTAAGGCTTTCGGTAATTTTTGCATTGATGTCTGAGCGGAAATTATAACGGTCATATCCTAAATTTTTATAAGACCCTTCTTCCGAATGGTATCCCATTTGAACATAATAATTCACATCGTTTGTACCTCCTCTAACACTTAGGTTGTGCTGTCGAACAGTGGGAGTTTGCCAAATCAGGTCATTGATGCTGTAGGATTTATCTGAGAAATAGTTTAAAATGTCCTCCCCATAGGGTTCAGGCAATCCCCTGGTAATAGCCGCATTGTTCAAAAACATGATTTCCTCTTGAGCGCTGAAACTCTGAATCGGTCTGGTAGGTTCGGAAGCAGAATAGTTTGCCCTGTATTCAAAAACTGGTTTCTGGTTGGTCCCGGCTTTTGTGGTTACCAAAACTACTCCATTTCCTGCACTTGATCCATAGATGGCAGCACTTGCCGCATCCTTCAAAAAGCTAATGTTTTCAACTTCGTTGGGATTCAAGGCATCAAAAGCTGCCTTATCCCTGATCACACCGTTAATTACATAAAGGGGTTCTCCCGAACTTCCCCTGATCCGGATGGATGAACTTGCACCTGCAAGACCTGAAGTACCCACCACCTGCACTCCGGGAGCTCTCCCTGCCAAACCATTTGATAGGTTGGCCAGAGGAACATCTATTATATCATCTGTTTTTACTGAAGCAATAGATCCTGTTATATTGACTTTCTTCTGGGTGCCATAGCCTACAACCACTATTTCTTCCAACCCTTCGGATGATTCCGCTAATTGAATATCAATTTGAGTTCGTGCGCCTACTGTAATTCTGAAATCTTCATAACCTATATAGCTGAATATCAGAACGGCTTCTCCATTGACTACTTCAATAAGGAAATTTCCATCGAGATCAGTTACTGTCCCTTTATTGGTCCCCAATACAAGTACATTTACTCCCGGGATACTTTCTCCGGTTTCTTGGTCAGTGACTTTCCCTTTTACGGTAATCGCCATGGATGCCTTTGTCTTGGTCTTTTTATTTTTCCCTGGTTTAATGTTTATAAATTTGTCAACCTGTCTAAAGGATAGGTTGTGCTGTTTGGCTACTTCCAGCAAAATATCATAAACCGAAACAGACTTTCTTGTGGAGCTTATTTTCCCATACAAATTAATTTCGTTTTTATAATAACTAAAGGTGAACTCCGTTTTTTCTTCAATAAGCTTTATTAGCTGGAGTAAGGTATAAGATTCGGCATCAAGGTCTAAAAATACCTCTTCAATGGTTTTTTCATCCTGGTCTTTGGCCATAACTTGAGAAGAGGAATGGCATATGGTCAGGAGGAGGATGGAGCAAAACATTATTTTAAACCATCTCCAATGTTTAAGTAAAATGATTTTTTTCATTAATTTTAGATTTAAATTGAACAAATATTTTTTGATAGTTACCATTTCCACACGGGTTCTATCAGATCAATAATTTGGGGTGGCAATACGATAAATGTATTGCCATTTTTTTTCATAGGCCGGGTATTTAAAAGGTTATTTCAATATTTTTTCCTTGGATTTTAAAGTCAAATTGTTTCCCATATTGCATGCTTTGCAAGACACTCTTTAGGTAGGCATTTTTAAATTTTCCTGTAAACCTCCAATGAGTAGGCGGCGTGCCTTTAATGATAAAATCTACATCATACCACCTTTCGCACTCTTCTAGTGCTGTTATGAAGTCAAGGTCATCGAATAATAGAATATTGTTTTTCCAGGCATTCCAATGTAAGGGGGCATCAGTGAATTTTACCATTTCACCTTTTTTCGGATCCCATTTCACGCCATTGCCGGGCGTTAATATATTTGTCCCATTTGTAGGCTTCAGGTATTCATACTTGACTTTTCCCTCCTCAAGAAATAAGGTAGGATGGGCATCTGTGGGGTAGTGACGAATATTAAATGATGTCCCGATAACCGTGGTTTTGAGCTTGCCGGTGTGGACAATGAATGGTTTATTTTTATTCTTCGTTACTTCAAAATATGCCTCCCCTTCCAAGAAGACTTCTCTTATGGAATCTGTAAATCCATTGATATAGGAAAGTTTACTGCTGGAATTTAACCAGACGTTGGTCCCGTCTGATAGAATTACTTTTGACTTTTGTCCTCGGCCATTTTCTTTATGGGTAAGCACAGGTAAAATATTGGCTTTTTCAGGAACTTTGACCAGATTTCTATAAACAGGGTAACTTATTAATATCAACAAACTAATGACAGCAGCAGCCATCCAGCCAAAATGGCCTTTTCTTTTTGCGTTAGTTGACAGTCGCCTGGGACTGTTAGCCTCAGTCTTTAACCGTTCCAGAAAAATCTTTTTGTTCTGTATTTTATTAAAAACACGATTTTCATTTGATATCTTTTGATGGATACGTGAAGCTTCCCACATCTTTTTTATTTGTTCAAATGTATTGACGTTGTCTTCACTCTTTTCCATCCATCGATGCAATTCAAGTTTTTCATCCTTGCTTGCTTCTCCGGATAGAATTCTCCCAATTATTTCGAAAATATCTTTGTCTCCCATTTTGTCAAAAAGAAATAAAATTTCATCATTATGCCCATAAAGACACAATAAAATTTTATTACCCTACCATGACTCATTTTTTTTAATTGAGCTGATTGATTTTATTTCTTCGGGAATAGGACTTGGGAATGGGAATTCAGGAAAAAGTTTCTTTTACCTAAGTAAGAAAGATAAAAGAGAGTGCCGAAATAACCTTTACAATATTAGGGCTGTATTTTTTGACAAATGATGTGTCTGAGAGTTCTTTGCGAAGTTTTTTCAAGGCTGTCGAAATGTGTTTTTCAACCATTTTTTCAGAAATATCTAAAGTTGAAGCTACTTCCTTGTATTTGAGTCCTTTCTCTTTTACAAGTAGAAATACCAACCTGCATTTTTCTGGAAGGTTTTCTATTGCATTTTTAATTTTCAACAATTCCTCTTCACTAAGCATTTCCTCTTCAGGGTTTCGAAGGTTAACACAAAGTTCTGTATCTATGTCATTTAAGTACAGTTGTGGTGTTTGCTTTTGTCTGAGGTAATTTAGGGATAAACGCTTTGTACTGATAAAGAGGTAGGCCTTGATATTTTTTATTTCTGTAAGAGAATCCCTTTTTAGCCAAAGCTTGACAAAGAGTTCACTGACGATTTCTTCAGCGATTAAATTATTTTTCACGTAATACACGCTTGTTTCAAAAAGTTCAGGGTAAAAAATATTGAAAAATTCACGAAAAGAACGCTCACAATTATATATTGCAATTGCTCTTATAAGTTGATCGTAATCGTTTGAATTTTTCATTAATACCTGCAAGAAAAATATTTCCGATACAATTTATACACAAACTTAAAATTTCAAAAATAAAATGATAATATCCTGCTAAAGCGCATACAAATAAAAACTTGGTAAATCGAAGTAATTGCTGCGTTTATTAGGATAAGCTTGGGATAAACCTCAGGGTGAAGGAGAAAAAATAAAAGCATCATTTCAACATCTCTTAAATCCTCGAAAAAGATAAATAATTAGCAAAACCCTTACCCAAAGAATTCATGAAATTTATAAGATTACCTTTTTTACTATTTGTATGCCTTTCCTTTTATGCTTGCAATGACAAAGTGCAGCAATCTAATTTCACTACTGATGTTTGTATTTTAGGAGGCAGTGAGGCGGGCTTTACTGCTGCTATCCAAGCTGCCAGACTGGGGAAAAAAGTGGTACTTATTGAACCTACAGGTCATCCGGGGGGGATGGTAGTGGAGGGATTGGGGAAGGACATGCGGTTTGGAAATGCACGAGTGATTGGGGGGATAGCTCGGGAATTTTATGAAAAAGTGGAAGCGCATTACGGACTGAAAGCACAATTTGAAAACCCAAAATGGTATTCAAAATACGAACCTTCAGTAGCTGAAGCAGTAATTGAGCTGATGTTGGAGGAAGAAAAAAACATTACCATTATAAGAAATACCAGGATAAAGGAACAAAACGGTGTAGGAAAAAAGGGAAACAGAATAGAAAAGGTAATGCTTGAAAATGGTACCGAAATTAAAGCCAAAGTATTTGTAGATGCATCGATTGAAGGACACTTGCTGCACTTTGCCGGAATTACTACTGAAACAATTCGTGAAGGGAATGAAAAATACGGGGAGAATCTAAATGGAATTCAGGAAGTAAATACTTTCAAGCAATTTCAAGTGGGGGTTGACCCTTATGTAATCGAAGGAAATCCCACAAGCGGACTTATTCCTACCATTCAATCCGGGGAATTGGGAAATCATGGAGATCCCAGTCCTTATATACAGGGCTTTTGTTTCAGGATGTGCCTTACAAAGGAAGAAGATAACCGTATTCCAATTGATAAACCTGAGGATTACGATCCGGGAAGGTATGAGATTTACCGGAGATACTTAAAAGAAGGAGGTAGGCTGTTCAAGCCTGTTGCCAATAGGCACAATGGAAAAACAGACATCGGTAGTTGGCATGATCTCTCTGCCAATCTTTATGGAGAAAATTGGGAATACCCTGCGGGGAATTATGAGAAGCAAGATAGTATAATCAATTATCACCGTTCTTTTACACTGGGTTTGCTTTGGTTTTTGCAGCATGACGAAAGTGTAGATAGCTTAACGAGAGCAGATTGGGAAGGCTGGGGCTTGCCAAAAGATGAATTTACAGACAATGGGAATTGGCCTCGGCGCCTATATATTCGCAGTGGAAGGAGGATGGTCTCAGACTATGTCATCACCGAATACAATACTGATATCAATAAACAAGACACCATTTCAGATCCTGTTGCCCTTGCTTGGTGGCCTCCTGATATGCACCATGCCAGGAGAATAGTAAAAGATGGCAAAGCGTATAATGAAGGATTCACCCATGTAGAAAACGATAGGACCTGGAAGCCATTTAAAATTTCATTTCAAGCTTCAGTTCCTAAAAAAGCAGAGGCCATAAACCTATTGACACCTACCTGTCTTTCCTCAAGTTATGTAGGCTATGGTAGCATCCGGATTGTTCCTACCTTTATGGTGTTGGGCCAAAGTATTGGGGCAGCAGCAGCCATTGCTGCTAGTGAAAGGGTAGATGTACAGGATATACCTTATTCGGAATTGGAAAAGATTCTTCTAAATCAAGACCAAATACTTGCCTTACCGGATAATTGGCTGCAAATAATTACTACAAATAATTAATAGGGAAAAGTATGCAAAACAGCCGGTGGTCTATATACCTCAGGTTGATTGACATCGGTAAAAAGCCATCTATTGAGGTAACTAAAGATTTTGTAAACATTGCTGCAGAACCACAATAAATGGAATTTGAAAAACATAAAAAGGCCTCTGCAATTATTGCAGAGGCTTTTTTAACTATTTTGATTGATTACCTGGGGAAGTAGTAGAAATGTCCATCTTCGGCACCGGCCAAAACATCCCAAGTCCCATTTCTATTCCAGTCTACGAATGTAGGACTTGTGGTGTGTCCGGCTAGGATTTTCTCAGAAATTGGGCCTTTATGATTGAATACGACTTTATCCGGGCTTTCGCTTACATTCTCAAATAATGAAATGTTTACACTGTTGATCAATAAGTCCAGGTCTCCATCATTGTCCCAATCCATAAAGCTGATTTTCCTTCGGCCACTGCTTCCTGCATCCGATGTATTCAGCCTTAAGACGCCCGGATTTGTATCTTCCACTTTGTCTTTATTGCTAAAGGCAGAACCATTTTCCCCATAAAAAATTCGTTTTCCGGGCTGCAGAGTCGGTTCTCCATCCCCTTTTTTGCCTTCAAATAGAGCAAGATAACCTTCATGATCTAGCATTACTAAATCCATCACCCCATCTTTGTTCCAATCGATGGCATAAGGGGTGGTTCTCCATTGGGTGACCAATTCATCCGCTTTAGGTTTCCACCAATTCCAGGCAGGATAGGGAGGAGATTGACCTTTCCAGTCTACTTTGACCGGCTGAGGTGCCAATAATCTGTTCCCTGTGTTTTTGATCCATTCTACTTTTCCCCAGATGGAGTTAAAGATGATGTCTTGATGATCGTCGCCATCCCAATCCGCTACGGATAAGGTGGTATAGCCCCACTTGGCTTCTGCAGGCCCTTGGATGGATCCATTGTTTCCTGCCTGAATTCTTATTGGCTCACCATCGATTTCGAGCAATTTAGGTTCAGCCCATTTGGGTGTCACGGCACCATCCAAATTTTCAATAAAGGCAAAATGACCTGCAGAGTTTCCTGCAATGATATCTTCATCTCCGTCATTGTCCCAATCCACACTTACAGGGGTTACCAAGGCACCAAATTTAAGATTGTCGGCTTGTTGTCTGAAATACTTTGGGGAGGTAAAAATTGGAAGTCCATTTTCTGTTTTACCGGTATTTTTCACCAAAGCAACACGTCCATCTTCATCACCTACGACCAAATCAACATGACCATCTTTGTCCCAATCAAGGGCTACGGGAATAATCATTTCCAAATTCATGGCAATGATTCCCTCTTCATTTTCTAAATACCGTCCTTCTTTATAAACAGGATTTTCTCTGGTACCTGTATTTTCAAAATAGGTTAATTTATCCAAGAATTCCCCACAGATAAGGTCAAGGTCACCATCTCCATCAAAATCAGCAAAATTAGGTGAAGGAGCACCATATACATTTATTTCTTTCCCTCCGGCCTGGATTCTGCCGCGGTTTTCATACTTGCCATCTTTGTTCTCTAACAGGTATACATAGCCAAAAAGTGGGCCATTGGTCCATACACCTTCCTCATTGTAGGCATCATCCCAGCCGTAGGCCGACCAATCGTCCATCCCTACAATAATGTCCAGGTCACCATCTCCTTCATAGTCTATCATTTTCCACTGGTTAAACCTTGGCTTTTTACCCAAGTCTTTGGTCAATTCTTCTATAGGGAATAGGTCATTAGAAGTGGAGGCCAAGTCCGTTTTAAAGTTCAATAACTCAGCACCGGGTGTCAAAACCTTTACCCCTTGGGAAGTATGTGATACTTGGACTTTGGAAATGGCATCACCTATTCTCACCGGAGGAGCGAAGTCGGGAAAATCTTCACCGCTGGTGTTTTCAAAAAAGTATAGTCCATTAAAAGGTTTGTCAGGACAGGATACAAGCATGTCCATGTCTCCGTCACCATCATAATCCATTGGTAATGGCCAGGCCCATAGGCCTACACCCAAAAATGAACTTGCTCCGGGATTATTGTATTTTACAATCTCGAAGTCAGCTGCTTCTTTTACTTCGTTTTCGACGGGTTTGGGACCTGCACAAGCCAGAACTAATGCAAACATGGCCAAAAGCAAAGGGCTTTTTTTAAGGAAATGTTTTAATTTCTTCATTTGAATAAGTTGGGGTTTATGTTTCATGCTTTTTATTTTTGATTTCACTTTCACGATATCGAGCCATAGATTGATTAAAAAATACCAATGGCAGGAATAGCTTTCTCCATTGAGTAAAATCCAATCTGTATAAGACTTCAGGGAAGGGCTGAACAGTTTTATACTGTTTTACCCAATTATTGGGAAAGTGGCCATTCGGTATTATTGTCTTTCGTAAATCCCTTAAACTATCTCTCATTAAATATCTTAAATTATATTGAATTCCCACAATGCTATTATAGGACCGGTTAAGAATTTCAATAGGCAGTAGACTTAATTTATCACCCTGCCCATTCCGGTAAATTAGCTGTAGTTATGATCTGTGAGATCCATTAAGGAGTCAAATTTTGAATAAAAATTCCTGTTATTTTTATTTGGAATTAATCCAAATAGATGTACATTCGCATTATTGATTTTATTAATAATTAATCTAAATAAATGCAAAAGATCCTGCTTTCGGCTTTTTTATTGTTCAGTTTATTGTCCTGCGCTTCGGGTGAAAAGAAATCTATTGAGCTTACCGAAGAAAATATCCCTCAAAGGATTATTACTGCGGGAGGAACCATTACTGAAATAGTATACACACTTGGATTTGGTGATAAAATTATCGCCACCGACCGAACCTCTACCTATCCCAAGAAAATGCAGGCACTCCCAAGCATTGGTTATAGAAATCAAATCAAGTCGGAAGGGATATTGTCACTTTCTCCGAATATGCTTTTGGTTGAGGAAGAATACCTCTCGGAGGATGTAGTCAGCCAACTGAAGTTGATGGACTTAAAGGTTCATTTTTTCAATAAGCCGACCAACCCTGAAGAAACCAAAGTATTGGTGATGGAATTGGCCAGGCTTTTTGAGGTGCCGGATAAGGGGGAGCAGATAATTGAAGAAATAAGGAAAGATTTGAATTCATTAGAGGCTTACTTGCTGGAAGAGGATAAGGAGGATAGCCTTACTGCAGCTTTTGTTATGGCGAGGGGGCCTGAGACCTTATTTGTGGCAGGAGAAAACACCTTTGCCGAAGAAATATTCAATTTGGCCGGAATAAAGATGGCAGCTCGGGGCTTTGAAGAGTTTATTCCTTTGACACCTGAGTCACTGGTAAGCATGTCTCCCGATTATCTTGTCTTATTTGATTCAGGGCTAGAAAGTCTGGGAGGCTTGGATGGACTTGCCGCTGTGAATGGAGTAAAGGAAACGAAAGCTTATAAAGAAAAGCAGGTGTTGAGCTTTGATGGCCATTATTTGTCAGGTATGGGGCCTAGAGTAGGACAGGTGGCACTTGAACTGGCTAAAGAAGTAAGGAAAAAATGATGGCTTCTGGGATAGTGAATAGCAAAAAGCGCTTGAATTACTGGGTGCTACTGTCCTTAACCGGTATCCTTTGCCTGGTATTGCTTATTTCCCTAACCAAAGGAGCCTATTCGCTTGAATTAATGGAAGTCCTTGCCATTTTAACAAGGTCTTTGGGCTTGGATTTAGCCGGCTTTGAAAGTAGGTCTGCCGGAGTATTGTTGCAGATCAGGTTGCCGCGAATATTACTGGCTGTGCTGGTTGGAGGTGGGTTAGGAATCGCCGGAGCGGCTTTGCAGGGCTTGTTTAGGAATCCACTGGTAGAACCCGGGTTAATTGGAGTGAGTAGTGGTAGTGCTTTGTTTGCGGTCATATTTCTTGTTCTGCTACCCAGCATTGTCGATAACTTTCCTCTACTAGCTGATTTTGGGTTGCCCATGTTTGCTTTCCTAGGTGGATTATTTCATGTTTTGGCGGTTTATTACTTGGGAACCGGGAATGGTGGTGGAAATACAGCCACCATAATTTTGGCAGGTGTGGCGATCAACGCCATGGCGGGAGCTTTGATTGGTCTTACCTTATTCTATGCAGATGATGCTGCTTTGAGGAGTTTCACTTTTTGGAGTTTGGGCGATTTAAGTGGAGCATCATGGGGCAAGCTTCCCATAGCGGCTATTTTCATTTGTATCCCCTCCCTTTTATTAATGCGTGGGGCTAAAAATTTGAATGCCATGGCTTTGGGTGAGAAAGAGGCCTTTTATATGGGGGTAAATGTAAAACGAACAAAAGTGATATTGCTTGTGGCCACGGCTTTGATTGTTGGTGTTGCGGTATCCTTGTCCGGAATGATAGGGTTTGTAGGATTGATTGTACCCCATCTTATGCGGATAAGTTTCGGTGCGGATCATAAATTGGTTTTGCCGGGATCCTTTTTATTGGGAGCAATTTTATTGAATTTCTCCGATCTATTGGCCAGAACCATTGCCATTCCTGCCGAAATGCCGATTGGTGTGATTACCTCTTTATTGGGAGCACCTTTCTTTATGGGTTTGATTTATAATTTAAAAAAATAACTTCAGTATGCTATCTGCTTCAAACATTCAATTTCGGACCAAAAAGCGGACAATTCTTGATGCGACCGATCTAGCGGTTCATCCGGGTGAAATCATGGCTATATTAGGACCAAATGGTGCAGGTAAAACAACGCTCTTTAAACTCCTTTCAGGAGATTCAAACACTTCTTTGGGGGTAGTAAAATACAATGGTAGAAATATTGCCGGGTTAAAGGCCAGTCAATTAGCAGCGGTTCGGGCCGTAATGCCACAACATTCTACAGTGAATTTTCCCTTTACCGTTCGGGAAGTAGTGGAGTTGGGGCTTATCTCCAACAAAGTTAAAGATCCCGAAAAAGTATTGGATGAAGTCATGGCCTTGGCACAGATCGATCATTTGCAGGGGCAGCAATATGAACAGCTGTCGGGTGGTGAAAAACAAAGGGTTCAACTCTCAAGAGTATTGGTGCAGATATGGGAAAAGAAGCCTTTCCCAAGGTATGCATTGCTAGATGAGCCTACCTCTAGCTTAGACATTGCACAGCAACATGCCATGCTTGAGGTATTGGCCCAATTAAAAAGAAGGAATATTGGTGTGCTTGTCATTTTGCATGACCTAAATCTGGCCGCACAGTATGCAGACAAAATCCTACTATTGAAAGCCGGGAAAATGTGTTACTGTGGACCAATAAAGGCTGGTTTGAATGAATGTTTGCTTGAAACGGTATTCGATCATCCCATTCAGCTAATGCATTGCGTTGGTACTGATCAATTGATTGTACACTGTTCCAATAAATCTAAAATGTATCCATCAACCCGACTGGTTCAATAATTAGGAGTTGGTTTTTTGGAAATTAATTAAACGCTTAAATAAAATAATAAAATGGAAACCATATCCAGCACTTTGAATACGCTAAAGGCATCTTGGGAATCATTGAAAACTCAAAATCCAAAACTTAGGATTAGGGATGCTGCCAAGCAGTTAAATGCTTCAGAAGCGGAGTTAATCGCCACCGGAATTGGACAAAATGTGGTCCGATTATCTGAAGATTTTATCGATCAAGTTAAAAAATTCCCTAAGCTAGGGAAGGTTATGGCCCTTACCAGGAGTGAAGGCTGCGTGTTGGAACACAAAGGAAGGTTTCAAAAAATAGAAATTCATGGAGCAGGCCCCCACCAAATTGCAACAGTAATCGGTCCCATTGAGCAAAGGGTGTTTTTTAGCGCATGGAAATATGGTTTTGCTGTGCGGAATGAAAGCCCCAGGGGACCTTTATTTAGCTTACAGTATTTTGATGGACAAGGGGATGCAATAATGAAAGTCTATATTCAAGAAGAATCCGATGAAGCTTTCGCCAATTTGTTGATTGAAGAACATATGCACCCTGATCAGTCTGCAGCCCCGAAACCGGTTTCTTATGAGGTACCGGAATATACACCTAGAGAAGATTTGGATTTTGAAGGCTTTACTTCAGACTGGGAAAACATGAAAGACACCCATGATTTCTTTGGTATGCTGCGAAAGTACAAGTTGAATCGCATGAATGCGGTGGAGTGGATAGGAGAGAAGTGGGCTTATCCCGTAGATAAATTATCTGCCAGGAAAGTGGTGAATTTCGCTGCTGAATCGGAGCTTCCGATCATGATTTTTGCCGGAAATAGGGGGAATATCCAAATTCATCAGGGCAAGGTGAAACAAATAAAACAGTTGGGTGATTGGCTCAATGTAATGGATCCGGATTTCAATATGCACCTTAATGAGCAGGTGATCGACAAAGCTTTTGTTGTTCATAAAAATACAACAGATGGACTTGTTTCTGCCTTAGAAATATTTGATCAAAAAGGGGAGATGGTCGCTCAGTTTTTTGGATTGAGGAAACCCGGAATCCCGCAAAATCCGGCTTGGAAAAGCCTAATAGATGGCTTGAGTTGAGAAAATAGCAGGGAGAAACCTCCTGCTAAAAAATTTTAAACTTATGGTTAGAATTAATCTAATTAAACTTAACATGATGATTTTATTTCTTCTTTACCCTTTAATAGGACATGGGTTGGAAAGAGACAAAATCATTGTAAACAATAAGGGAATACCCTTGTCGCAGGCAATGGTGCAAGTGGACAAATACCCACCCGTTGTTGCCGGGTCTTCGGGGGAAGTTTATATGGCACAACTAAATTCAGGCGATTCGGTATTGGTTTTTGCCCTTGGATACGAGTCCAGGCATTTAAGTTGGGACGAGTGGGAGAAAGCTGAAGTGATTGTATTGAAAGAGAAGGAAGGGGAACTGAATGAGGTGGTGGTTTCAGCCACTCGTACGGACCGCACCATAGAAGATTTACCCATGCCGGTAACTGTGATTGGTAATCAGGCAATTCAGGAGACCGGAGCTGTCCGGCTTTCAGAAGTATTGAGTGAGCATACAGGCTTACAAATTGTTTCCAACCATGGTACAGGCCTGCAAATGCAGGGGCTCGATACAGACTATATCCTTATTTTACTCGATGGGGAGCCTTTAATTGGCAGGACGGCCGGTACTTTTGATTTGAATCGCATTTCTGTATCCAATATTGAAAAGATTGAGATTTTAAAGGGTCCGGCCAGTGCCATTTACGGCAGCGAAGCCATGGCCGGTGTGGTGAACATTATCACCAAATCCGGAGGTCAGGGGAAGAAAATAGATCTTGGCATGAGACAGCGTAGCTTGAATACATGGAACCCTTACCTGGACTTTGGCTTAAGGGAGAAAAACTGGAACATAGATGTGCTCTATGATTATTATAAGACAGACGGTTATGACCTAAGTCCTGAGGTGACGGGGAATACTCAAAATCCCTACAGCTCACACAGTGGGCAAGTAAAGTTAGGTGCCAAATTGGGTACAGGCTTGAGCTTTAATTTATTCTTGCGAGGATATACCGAAGAAGCTTCAGGGGTCTTGGAGGTAATAGAAAATTCAGGGACAGAATTATTAGATGTAACCGACCAACGCGATGAAATCAATATCAATCCTACGTTAAGGTACAAGCCCAATAATGCATGGTTATTTACCCTTAGGAACATGAGTTCTGTATTTACTACCAATTCATTATCCAAGTACCAGGAAGAAGGGACTGTATTTGATATTCAGGATTTTCGACAATTCTATCAGCGAACAGAGCTGCAGACCGATTACCAATTTGACAAGAAGCAATTGATAAGTCTTGGTTTGGGCTTTTCGGGCGAGTCAGTGGAAGCCACCCGATACGATGACAAAAACCATTTTGACGCAACTTACTTTTATTTGCAACATCAATGGGATCCTTCCGATAAGGTAAACATTGTAACCGGTGCAAGGGGAGACTTTCACAGCGTCTATGGAAATCGGCTGAGCCCAAAACTCTCCGGTCAATATCGGTTTTCGGATAAATTTAGCTGGCAAGTATCCATTGGTTCCGGGTTTAAGGCACCGGACTTCAGGCAACTGCTTCTAAACTTCAATAATGCTTCTGCCGGATATTATGTGTTTGGGGCAAAATTGGCAGAAGATGGATTGGCAGACCTTGAAGCCAAAGGATTGGTTGCACGGCGATTAATTCAACCGGAGAATTTGGGAGAATTACAAGCCGAACATTCTTGGGCAATTAACACCGGTGTTCGGTGGAAACCAGTAACCTCCTTGCTAATCAAAGCAAATTTATTTAGAAACGATTTGCAGAACATGATTGAAACGGCACCCATTGCCCAGCTGGTCTCGGGACAAAATGCCTTTTCTTACTTCAATATCAGCAGAGTGGTCACCCAAGGTTTGGATTTAGATGTCAGCTTTAAATACAACGATAACTTTAGCGTCAGTGCCGGTTATGCCTTTTTGGACACCCGGGATTTGGACGTAATGGATCAGATTGCGAAGGGCAATATGTATAAGAAAGATGCCAATAACCAAACCGTTCGCCTAAGCAAGGCAGATTATGGCGGACTATTTAACAGGAGCAAGCACAGTGGAAACCTGAAGGTTAATTACTTGGAAAACCGCACAGGAATTAATTGGGCTTTACGACTGATATACAGGGGACAATTCGGTTTTTCAGATTTGAATGGCAACCTGATTTTGGATGATGAGGCAGAATATGCTCCCGGCTGGTATACCATAAACCTGACCTCAACAAAAAGCTTCAGCAATGGAATTTTCCTAGAGGCAGGGGTGAATAATCTGTTGGACAAAACCAGTATTACTCAGCCCAATATGCCGGGAAGACTTCTCTTTGTAGGGATCAAAATACCACTATTAAATTTATAAACTATAACACCATACATCAAATGAAAAATTTATCAATGTTTATGTCTTTTAGCTTAGCTATATTCGTTTTAATGGCTTGTGATCCTGAACCAGAGGAGGAGCCTCAATTGCCATTGGTGGCAGAAATGGTAGAAGACCTTTCAGCTCCCAATGATGTAATCGACAGAAGTACGGGGCAAGTATTAGAGGAGAAGCCTTTTCAGTACTACAGTTTATCAGAAAACAGAGTAACGACTGAGGACGAGAGTTGGGATGTGGCCTTTAAAGGCACTACTATCCGAGCCAATGCGGCCAAAAATGTGAGTGCAGCATTGGTGGATGGGGTTTTTCAGCAAATTAAAGAAATACCTGAAACCGCAACATTTGCCATGGATACCGAAACGACCCTGGCAATTCCCACAGGCAGTGGGAACGGTTGGTACAGCTATAACCCAACCACCCATGCCATAAAGCCTATTCCCGGTAAGGTGATTTTATTACAGACTAGCTCGGGTAATTATGCAAAGGTGGAAATTTTAAGCTATTATAAAGGAAATCCTTCTGATGAAGAACTAGATCCGCTCACGGCTGAAGGTGCAACTTATACCTTTCAATATGTGCTTCAGCCGAATGGAACAACCAAATTCGAATAAATCCCAAACCTGCAATAGACTTACTATTCCCTGAATCGTTCCTTCGATACCGCTTTCAATTTCAATGTAGGATCGTTAGACTAAAATCTACAGACAGCATGGTTTTCTATAGATTGGTACCCTAGCTGAGAAACCCAGAGAACCCTATTGCATATACCGGAATATATTTTTAATTGCTTGCTTCAGTTTTTGAGTCCTTGTTGATATCTCTGATATTTGGCAGGGACTTTTTTACTTCTTCCAGCTCATCATTGATTTTTTTCAAGCGATCAAGAAAGTTTCCGTAATAGTTAACCTTTAGTTTTTTATTTTGAAGGATCCGATTTAAATTTTTCATAGAATAGGTATGTTCTTTATAGGTAGTTATTTTATTTTCTCATCTTCTAACTCATAGCATATGGTGGTTTTTTGTAACCCATATCGAGTACCATTATGCACTTCAAAATTTCTATACAAACTGCCATTTTTCCGCCAGGCTTGTTGTAGGCCTTCTTGCTTATCGTCTTTGTAATGATAAGTGTAAGCCAAGGACCCATCGGCATACCAACTTTTTTGTTCCCCTTCCTTTTTATCATTGTAATAATTGTACTCAAATTTTAAATTCCCCGTTTCTTCCCAGTAACCCAACTGCTTACCTACGGAAAGGTTGTTTCTATACATGCGAATTTCAAAAAGCTTTCCACTGGGATAATAGCTTCTGTAACTACCGTGCAACATGCCCAGATAAATCGAACTATAGGTGACAATGTTGAAACCGATTTGATTTTTGTGAACAATTCCTGAATACTTTTCACCTGATAAATAATAGTACCCGTTTTTGTAGCTCAGGCCCGGGGCATTAAAATCTATGGTGTCCCTTGGGATTCCGGAAGTGTCAACCTTATAATTAAGCTCCCCACCCAGGGTTTCCATTTCTCCGGTATTCGTACATGCACTTATCCCTATGTAACATAGCATCACCAATAAAGTTTTGATAAGATCGGAAGAATGAATCCCCATTATCTATTGAGTGAAAGTGCCTTTGCTTCCATGATAGGCCCCGGATTTGATAACATATAGACTGGAAGTTGAATAAACTTCATTGGTGATATGGTAATGGTAAATGCTTTCAGAAAAATCTGATGTGGTACCGGTATGCCCTCCATTTTCGTCCAGGTCGTTAGGATAAGATCCATCCATATCCTTCCGGCCATATACGGGGAACCCATCTCTTAAAAATCCGATTAGATTGTCATCATTAACAGTGAGGTGGGCTACTTCGCTATGGTAATGATAATCCTCTCTTGGCCCGGGATGCCCTCCGGAGGCATCAAAGGTACTCCAAGCATTTTCCTGCAATACGCCGCCCCCTTCATAATCATTGTAAATGGGTACACCATTTAAAGCCATTCCAACCGGTCCTAAGGATGTTTCTTCCTTGAATTTACTTTCATTGGGATATATAGGGATGGTCATTTTATAATTAAATGAAGTCATGGTTTTATTCCTATTTGCATGGTTGCTTCCGGGAAATTCCTCATACATTTCATGACCTCTACCCCAGTATGGTGTTTTGTGATCAGGTAAGCCTGTGCTATTAATGGTGATATTTTCTTCGCTAACCTGTACACTAACCTCCTGAGTATAATTGTTTTTAAAATTGGCCTGAACTACTTCTGCAATGGAAATATTTCCAGGGCTCACCGGCACCTTTTCTTTTTTGCACGAAACGATGCCAATCAATACAAATAAATACAATAATTTTCTCATATTACTATTGTCGTAAGTTGGTCTTAAATCCTTCGGGAAATTTTTAATATTTTTCTAGATCATTTAACTTTTTATCTTTTTATTAAGATTTAGAAGAAAAGTGACCCTTAAATATTGAGTTAAGAATTCCCTGGCAGTGGGAAAATAGATGGCTGCGGACTGAGAAAAAGAATAATACCCAATGGAGCTTTTTGTAAAACATATACTTTATGATTATTCTTATTTTACATTATTTGGTCTTTCCTTTGGCTATTTTTTGCTTTTGTACTTTGGTTTAGCCCCCTTGTTTTTGGCGGTTTGTCGGCTTTTGGAATCCCGTAATATGCTGCATAAAATAAGTTCCGAAAAGGTTTCCTACCTGCAGGTTGCCTTTGAAATCAAGCATTCTTTTAGATCAATTATCGTCTTTGGCTTTTCTATTTTACCCATTGTCTTCTTGATACGAAATGGGGTAATAAATTTACTACCCAATACTTGGTATTCAGTATTGGGAGGAATCATTGTACTGGTTTTGTGGAACGAGCTGCACTTTTATCTCGTACACCGATTAATGCATCGAAGATTTATGATGAAGCATGTGCATTATATTCACCATAAATCTTATACTCCAACCGTATATTCGGTGTATAGCTTCCACTGGTTTGAAGCTTTACTATTGAGCACAGTGCCATTGACAATAATGCCGTTTATACCCTTCTCCATTTTTGCGGTGTTTACCTTTCCATTGGTGAGCATACTCCTGAATTTTGCTGGGCATTGCAATTATAGGTTTGGCAATGGAATAGGAGAAGGGTGGAAGCACTTTGGCACCTTCCACAATGAACACCATGGCAAGGGTAGGAAGAACTATGGTTTTGCTTTAAACTTTCTGGACAGGATATTTGACGGACAAAAGAAATAAGAAATGAATGAGGTGTACATAACTGCGATGGGTACCTACCTGCCCAATCAGCCGGTATCCAATGAAGAAATAGAAGATTTCCTGGGAAAAATTGATGGAAAGGAGAGTAGGGTAAAAAAGAGGATACTGAGTCAAAATGGAATCAAAACAAGGTATTTTGCCTTAACTAAATCGCAAGAAACCACCCATTCAAATGCTGAATTGGCTGTAAATGCAATTAAAAATGCTTTAACAAGAAGCGAGTTAAAGTCCTCGGATGTGGAATTATTGTGTACGGGGACTAGCCAGGGAGATTTGCCCATACCGGGTTTTGCCAGTATGGTACATGCAGGATTAGCCTTTAATCGCTGTGAATTGGCCGGTTTTCAAAGTGTATGTGCCAGTGGAGTAATGGCATTAAAGAATGCATTTGCGCAGATCAGAAGCGAGCAAAAACAGAACGCAGTTTGCGTAGGCAGTGAGCTGCCAAGCAGGATGTTTAAGGCTTCAAGGTTTGATGCCCAAGGGGTGCAAACCTTGCCTTTTGATGCAGAATTTTTACGTTGGATGCTTTCTGATGGGGCGGGGGCTTTTGTCTTGCAAAACAAGGAAAACTTAAAAGGACTTTCTTTAAGAATTGATTGGATCGACATAAAGTCATATGCCAATGAATTCCCACTTTGCATGTATACCGGAAAAACTGATAACAAAGATGAGGCAGAGAAAACCTGGCTTGATTACCCAAGTTATGAGGAAGCTTCCAAAGCAGGAGCCATCAATTTGCATCAAGATACACGGCTTTTAGACAAGGTTATAAAGACAGGTGTGGGCCACTACTTTGAATTAATCGACCAGGGAAAAGTAAAAGTTTCGGAAGTAGATTGGCTCTGTTGCCATTACTCTTCGGAGGTTTTTAAAGACAGCATTAAGGAATTGATGCAAAAAGGCGGCGGGGCCATTGCCGATGAAAAATGGTTTAGCAACCTTAGTGAAAGAGGGAATACAGGCTCGGCTTCTATTTTTATTATGGTAGAAGAATTGATGTATTCGGGAAAGTTGAGAAGGGGAGACAAAGTCCTTTGTATGGTGCCAGAAAGCGGGAGGTTTATCACTTCTTTTATGCAATTTACAGTGGTAGGGAAAAGCGAAGAAAAAAAAGTATATCCTCCCAGAGAAATAGTGCCTCCTGAGCTGATCATTGAAGCAAACGAAACTTCGGAATGGTTGATACGTAACCTGTCTCGGGTATGGATTGACTTTGAATCGGCTTTATTGAAAGTGCCTATTGTGGCCAAAATACACGATGGAAGTTTGAGTATGGCTGATTATAAGCTATTGTTGACAGACCTAAGGCAACAGGTTATTGATGGCTCCCAGTGGATATCCAGAGCTGCCTCCAATATTGACATTGATTTATTTGACTTGCGTTCTGCCTTTATTAAACATACGGCTACTGAGCACAAGGATTACCAGATGCTAGAAAGAAACTTCGAGGCTTTGGGAGAAAACCCGGAAACCATAAGGTCTGGTGAAAAAAATATTGGAACAGTAGCCTTGACTTCTTTTATGTTTCAACAGGCGAGCAAAGCCAACCCGATAGATTTGTTAGGTTCAATGTTTATTATTGAAGGAATAGGCAAACGGCTGGCGGGTTATTGGGGGGAATTGATGCAAGACCAGCTGCAATTGAAAAACAGCCAGGTCTCTTTTTTTAGCTACCATGGGACAGCGGATGAAAATCATTTTCACAACCTGGAAGAGGCCTTGGATCATCCCAAAATGAATATGGAAATAGCCAAAAAGATTGTGAAAACAGCCAAGATAACGGCGAAATTATACCGCATGCAATTGGAGGAATTGGGGAATTACTAGGGAGCAATATGAAAGACAATATATTAGATTTATCGCAACATGACGAGCGAGATCCCAACCCTTGGTTGGCCTTGTTTCTGGATGACAGCATCCCGATTAACCAAAGGACTAAGTTGGTTTTGATGAGGGACAATTCTTCAAAATCCGTAAGGTATTTGTTGCCTTTTATCGAGGTGGGATCCAAGATCAGCATGTTTTTCATTCATATTTTTAAGTTTTTCTTTCCCAAACTTATCAATTCATCCAAGATCCTTCACAGGGTTTTGGCCTGGGGACTCAAGCGATTTGTTAGTCCGGATGCCAATTTGTTTATTTTCAGGCATTTTCATATAGGTACCGAAATTCTGCAATTTATTGCCGGAAATATTTCCAATGTAGAAATTGTGGGAAGTCCTCTCAAGCCCAAAGATTTTGAGGATGTAAAAGACGATCTGTTCTTAAAGCATGACCTGAACTTGTACAATTTTGTCATCCGATTGAATCGACAATTAAAAGAGAAAAACATTACTATTGGTCCGCCGGAGAACTTAAACCTCAGCATGATCACTGAAGATCAATTTGACCATATTGACTTTCCGGACAAGTGGACTAATATTTTGGACTTGAGATCTGCCATTGAGCTTTTCACTCCTTTTTATCAACTCTTCCTTACTTCCAATGATTTTATCAGGGCTTCCAATTCATTGCAATTGGACGAAACCATTGCCATTTATGCCTCTCAAATACTTGGCACACCCGGGCATCTCGGCTTAATCAATAACAAACATCCCATGGTTCCTGTGACCACCTATAGTGCTGCTTACCGTTTGGTACTTCACGGTCTTGCCGCAGAAACACTACATGAGGTGCTGGTGAAAATGAAGTTAAATAAGGGGGCTGATGGAGTAGTGATGCCAAAAAAATAGAGAAAGGTTAGCCACTTGCAAGGGGAAATACCTTTGCAAGCGACTGGTCTTCTGATTGCTGAGGTGTTTTTGGAATAAAAATCCTTTTTACTCAGCTATTTTTATTATGGTTCTACCTTTTAACCTACCCTGTAGGATCAAGGCTATTTTTTCCGGAAGTGAAGCCAAAGATATTTCATCGTAGGCTTCAGAAAGCTGAGAAGGCTTCCACTCTTTGGCCAGTTTATTCCAAACCTGTTCTCTATAGCTCATAGGATAATTCTGCGAATCAATACCTATAAGTGAGATCCCTCTTAAAATAAAAGGAAAAACGGTAAGGTTGAGCTTTGGTGAGGCCACATTGCCGCAGCAAGTGATTGCCCCCATAGGAACTGTAGATTTAACAATGTTCTCGAGGATCACACCCCCAACGGTATCTATTCCTCCTGCGTAAGCAGGTTTCAACAATGGTCGTTTGTCTAAATTTTCAAAGTCAGTTCGGAGTATAATTTCTTGAGCTCCCAGCTTCATCAAATAGTCTCTTTCATGCTCCTTGCCCGTGATGGCGACCACAGTATATCCCAGTTTAGAAAGAATGGCTACACTCAAGGCACCTACTCCTCCGGAAGCTCCTGAAACAAGGATTTTGCCATCTTCAGGCTTTACCAATGCTGTAAGCCGCAATACTGACATCCCTGCGGTAAGACCTGCTGTCCCATAAATCATGGCTTCTTTCATGCTCAGGTGTTGAGGTAATTTTACCGCCCAGGCTGCAGGAACGCGAATGTATTCACTAAATCCTCCGGAGGTGTTCATCCCCAAGTCATAACTGGTAACAATTACCTTATCCCCCTCATTAAAAGTAGCATTTTCGGATTTAGCAACCACCCCTACCGCATCAATGCCCGGGGTATGGGGGAAATTTCTTGTAACGCCCTTATTCCCTGAAGCCGAAAGGGCATCCTTATAATTAAGGGAGGAATAGGAAACTTTGATTAGTAAATTTCCTTCGGGTAAGGACTCAATATTTCTTGTTTTAATGGATCCGCTAAATTCTCCCTCCTTCTCTTCAACAACAAAGGCTTTAAATTCTTGATCATTCATGGTAGCTGTTTTTATTTGATGCTATTTCAGGCTTTCCCCACAAATTTTATGCCTTATGTACTCTGCCTGACATTTCGCCATGGGGCTCCATAAGGACTAAAAAATAAGTGTTATTTTGGACCAATTAACTCATGCTTTTTTCCCATTTCCATCCATCATTTTTTATCAGGTTGGCAATAAAGGCTCTTCTATCTTTAAGGGTAGCTAGGCGGAGTTTTGCTGTTTCTTTCGGAACTTGGTCGGTTAATGATTCCAATTTAGTTTGGTAAGGAAAGTCAGGGACTGTTTCAGTTTTGAATGAATAAGAATTTTTTGTCACTTTTAAATATTTGTTCATGGCCTTGCGGAGGTTATTCCAAATATAAGTCTTGTCTGACTGATCAATATCGTAAACTTCCTGAATACTCAAGGCTTCATCCAACTTGGCCAGGTTGAGCTGGGGTGAGTATTTAGGATTTTCTGAATGGAAATACAACAACACAGGATATGCCAATTGTTGCTCACACTGCAAAAGGATCATGGGGTACAAATCTTTGAATTGTTCATGCAGTATATTAAAATCAGTTCCATTCCATCCGTTTAAAATTATTTCGGTGGGGGTATCTCCGAGGTTTGAAATATAAGTAGCTAACATGCGCTGCTTCACTACTGCATTCATTAGCGGAATAAAATAAGAAATGGCTATGGACAGTAAAAACATTCCATTTAAACCCGTGAAATTCGAAATAATACGCCAGAAATCGTTTCCGGTTTTCAAGTCACCATTGCCTAGTGAAGTCAGTGTATAGCCAACATAATAAAATTTTGCCGTGATGCTTGCAGGCAGTTCCGTAGATGTTTCTACAATTGAGTGAACATATGAATTGTAAATGAGCCCATATCCAATCATAAGCAACACCGCCCAAAGAGAAAATAAAGTCACGACAATTAATGGACCTGCGTTGCTCAAAATGGATACCCGAGAAAATTTTCCTGAAATAAAAACACTCGCTCGCCAAACATTTCTTGCAACAAAATTCGAAATTTTACTTCCCCCATTTATTCGGAGAATGGTAGACAGTGCATCCAAATTCGTTACAATAACGATTAGTATTCCGATTAATAGTATAATAATGTTCATTGATAGTATCCGTTTAAATCATAAAGGCTTGTTGCCGGCTGAATCCGGAAAATCAAAATTGCCAGTTATTCGTAATTTCCAATCCTTTAACATTCCTTTTAATGTAGGCTTAGGCTAAATGGAGGTTATAGATTAATTGGCCCGGACTTTCCGGAGTTTCAATTAATTAATCTCTTCCAGCAAAAATACTTCCATTAACAATGAGAGGCCGTCCAAAAAATATATTACTAACAATTTCCAAGCCTGTTGTGAGATTTTTTTGCACGGAAATTAAAAGCTAAAGGGCGGCTTAAATGGAATTTTAAAAAACATGGAATGCTTTTAAGAGGCGACACGATTGGTCAATAGCCAATAGGTCAACCTCTGCCAATATAGGGCATGCCATTGGCCATGATGGTCATAAAGGGTATGTTGGCAGCAGGGGGCAGGCCGGCCATGTAGACGATTGCTTTTCCTATTTCCATGACATCCATGGTCGGTTCGATCTTTCGGGAACCATCTGCCTGTAGTGTACCTTCTTCCATTTTCTTGGTCATGTCACTTTTTGCATTGCCAATGTCGATCTGCCCACAAGTAATGTTTTGATCTCTTCCGTCGAGGATAGTAGATTGTGTTAGGCCGGTTACGGCATGTTTGCTAGCGGTGTAAGCCACAGACATAGGCCTTGGAGTATGAGCAGAGATAGAGCCATTATTAATGATGCGTCCACCTTTTGGCTCTTGTTTCTTCATCAGTTTAAAGGCTTGCTGTGTACAAAGAAAAGCTCCGGTCAGGTTGGTGTCCACTACCTTTTTCCAATCATCAAAACTCAGCTCTTCCAATGGAATGGCAGGAGCATTTACTCCGGCATTGTTGAACAATAAGTCTAATCGCCCATATTTTTCTTGTATTTTTTCAAACAAAGCTTTGACACTTTCCGGAGAGGTAATGTCTGCAGGGAAGATCAAGTGGTCGTTTTTGATACAAAGGCCGGCTGTTTCTTTAAGGCTTGCTTCTCTCCTGCCGGTTAATATAAGGGTCCAATTGTCCTTAGCCAAAGCTTGAGCCACGGCCCTTCCAATGCCTGAACCCGCTCCGGTAATTAGTGCCGTTTTTATTGTGCTTTCCATCGTTGAGTTTATTTTTCAGGTACCTGAATATTTTCTTCTTGAATATAATTGGTAATGATTTCTATAGTGTTTTTATCTGCGGTGAAGCCTAAGGCATCCGCTTTTTTGGTGTCGAAATTTGGTGGCCAGGTAAGGACAATGCTTTGCAGGAAGGCATCAGGTTGATAAGAAATAAGCTCCGTAATACCTTTATGTGTGACTTGCTCCAGGCTATCGATCATTTCCTGCACCGTCACAGTTATGCCGGGGAGATTTATGGTGCGATCTTCTCCGATGGTTTTTGCCGGTAGTTGGGCTGCATGAATAAAGTTACGGACCACTTGTTTGGGCGAGAGTATCCAAAAAGGGGAAGAAGGTGCAACGGGGTAGCTGGTAGGTTGGCCGTTCAAAGGTTCTCGGATGATACTGCTCAGAAAAGAAGAAGTTGCCGCGTTTGGTTTGCCGGGCCTTACGGTGATGGTAGGCAATCTAAGGCATCTGGCATCCACAAAACCGCGCCTGCTAAAATCATTCATTAAAAGATCAACTATTGCTTTTTGTGTGCCGTAGGAACTCTTTGGTTTGGGGGCTGTTTCTTCGGTGAGCACCTGATTTACATCTCCTCCAAATATCCCACAAGAGCTGGCAAATACGATCTTTGGGCAATAGGCCAATTCCCTGCATTTTTCCAGTAGATGCAAGCTGCCATGCAAGTTAACACGCATGCCCAAGTCAAAGTTTTTTTCAGCTTCACCACTGACCACTGCCGCCAGGTGGAAGATTAAATCAGGTTTTTTTATCAAAAGGGGGGTAATAATGGTTGGATCGCTAAAATCACCTTCAACGCATTTGAATCCCGGGTTTTTGGTAATTTTATCCGGAAATTCCCTGTCAACCAAGGTGATTTTACCCTTAGATTGGGGCTGTTGTTGTAGCCATTCTGTAGCAAGTCTGCTGCCAATAAATCCACCACCTCCTATAATTAGTACATTCATGTATTTGGGTTTTTGTTTAGACAAAAGGGAATATATAAGAAAGTAACCATACCTGTGCCATGCCAAGCAAAGAAATGGATGCGAGTAGGAAAGTCCATGTTTTAAGGGCTTCTTTTTCGGTCATCCCGCTCATTCTTGCCACCACCCAAAAGGCACTGTCATTCATCCAAGAAATAAATAATGAACCAAATCCCATGGCCATTAATAAATAAACGGGATGAAAACCCAAAGCTTGGCCATCTCCAATCAAGGCAGACATAATGGCTACACTGGATATCATGGCTACAGTTCCGGAGCCTTGGGCTGTTTTCAGCACTGCCGAAATAAGCCAGGCAAGGGGAATAAAGTGCAAAGGGAAATTTTCTGTAGCCATTCCAATTGCCTTTCCTATGCCACTATTATTAATCATGGCCCCATAGGCGCCGCCGGCACTGGTAATAAGAATGATTACCCCTCCAATTTCCAAGGGTTTACCTACTTTTGCCCACAATTCGCCGGAGGCCATTTTTTCAGATTTAGCCCAAAGGTAGAGGGCTGCCCCTGCTCCGGCAGCCATGGCCAAATTTTTATTTCCCAGAAAGACCAACCATTCGGGGACATTGCCTGTAAGGACTTGAATCATGGTGCCAGAGCCTATCATTAATATGGGTAATACAATGGGAGCAAGTGCCCACATCATAGAAATTTCTGAAGCATCTCTGGTTTTTTCAGGCAATTTAATCCGGATAGGTACCACCATTTTTTTATTGATCCTCTTGCCCAATAATATAACCAGAATTGCTGGGGCGATTCCTAAGATAATTCCGGAGAGAATCACCGTCCCCAAGGGTATTCCCAAACTTTCGGCCATGATTAAAGGGCCGGGAGTGGGAGGGACAATGCTGTGAGTAATGGCGGCACCTCCTCCGATGGCCATTACATAAAGGATATAATTTTTACCGGTTTTAAGGGCCAGGCTAATACCCAAGGGGATGAGTAGGAAAAAAACAGTATCCAAAAACACTGGAATGGAAAGCAAAAAGGCGGCGATAAGCAAGGCCAATGCAGCTTGTTTTTCCCCAAGTTTTTTTAACAGTTGGGTGACTATTTTCTCTGCAGCCCCGCTTTCAAGCATGGCAGTACCTATGATGGCTGCCAAAGCGATAACCCATGCTATTTTCCCTGCCATTACTCCAAAGGCGATCATGGGTTCATCCAGGGCTGCGGCTATCCCCTCACTTTCCATTAGGTTGGGTGTCATCAAGCCCACATACACTGCCGCCAAAACTAGGGCGACAAAAGGATGAAACTTCATTCGGGACACCAATACTACCACCAAAGCGATACTTGTCAATAGAATGGCAAAAGGCCAATATTCAGCATTATAAATTGATTCCATACTTTAAATAAGGTAAAATATTCTGGAATTTAATGCTTAGGCATTTTTAATTCGAATTTTTGCAACAAAGATTTTTATATTATTTATAAAAGTCGTTTGTTTACTCGATGCTGATGGTTTACATTAGAAAAAAAATATTGCTATAATTTTAGATGTTTAGTTTTTGATTGGATAAGAATGGAAGAAGGTAAAGAGGAGGACAAAATTAGGAGGGCCTTTAAGGAGAAAGACTGGGCCGAAATAAAGAGTGCAGATTCTTGGGTAATTTTTAAAGTCATCAGTGAATTTGTGGAGGGTTTTGAAAAGCTAGCCAAGATAGGGCCTTGTGTTACGATTTTTGGTTCTGCAAGAACAAAATCAGACCACCCAAATTATAAGACTGCTGAGGCCATTGCGGCCAAGCTGGTGAGACATGGATATGGAGTAATTACCGGTGGCGGTCCGGGGATTATGGAAGCAGGAAATAAAGGTGCTCATTCTGAGAGTGGAAAGTCTGTAGGGTTGAATATTGTTTTGCCTTTTGAGCAGTTTAATAACGTTTATATTGACCCGGACAAGCTCATTACTTTTGATTACTTTTTTGTTCGCAAGGTTATGTTTACCAAATATTCCCAAGGCTTCGTGGTATTACCGGGAGGTTTTGGTACAATGGATGAATTGTTTGAAGCCTTGACGCTTATCCAAACCAAGAAAATAGGACGTTTTCCAATAGTGCTGGTTGGGAAAGTATATTGGGAAGGTTTAATTGAGTGGATAAAAACCACCATGCTGGAATCATTTGAGAACATTAGCAAGGAAGACCTCGATCTATTTGTTTTGGTGGATACTGCCGATGAGGCTGTCAGCGCAATTGACGAATTTTATAACAAGTACTTACTTTCTCCAAATTATTAGTCCATTGAAAAAGAAGCATATTTACAATTTATACTTCCTGGTTGCTTTGCAATTTGTGATTATAGGATTTTTGTTTTACCAAAGCAAGGAAGAAAAAACACAATTGCCTGCAAGTGAAGGGGAAGCTGCAACATTGCGTGCAGGGGAGGCGAGAAGTAAGCCACGGGTGAAAATATTTGATCTTCCGGATAAGCCGGAATTTGCAGGAGAGAAAGTACCTGTTGAGCAGCCTGATGTTTTTGAAAGGTTTGAACGTGAAGTTTATGTCAATGCTTATTGGGAATCCAATGCCTTGTTGATGCTAAAGCGATCAGGGAAATATTTTCCGTTTATTGAAAAGACTTTAGAGGAAAATGGAATCCCGGACGACTTTAAATATGTAGCCATTATTGAGTCCGGATTGCTGAATGTAACCTCTCCTGCTGGAGCCAAAGGATTTTGGCAATTTATGAGAGGAACTGCAGGAGATTTTGGTTTGGAGGTCAACCGCTATGTAGATGAAAGGTACCATTTCGAAAAGGCAACCATTGCAGCATGTAAATACATCAGGGCCGCCTATGGGAAGTTCGGCAATTGGACAAGCGTAGCGGCCAGCTATAATTTAGGAATGGCAGGTATTGCCCGAAGGAAAAACCAACAGTTAAGCCCTGATTATTATAACCTTTACCTGAATGAAGAAACCAGTAGGTATATTTTTAGGATTTTAGCCATGAAGGAGATTTTCGAAAATCAGGCCAAATATGGATTTGAACTTCAAAAGGAAGACCTGTATTCTTTGCCTCCTTTGAGGGAAATAGAGGTTACCGAAAGTATCGATAACCTTGCTGCATGGGCTGTTGAGCACAAAAGCAATTATAAGGAAGTGAAAATCTACAATCCCTGGTTGATCAATACCAAACTCAATGTAAGAAAAGGGCGAAAATATGTCATAAAATTACCTATGTAAAAACCTTTTCTTAAGGAATTGGTTTTTATCCTTAACTTAAACGGAATAAAAACCTATTGTATGAAAAAATCTATCATTATTACCTTTTGTATTGGGCTAGTTATGCTTGGTTTTTTCTTTTTATTGCCTGTATTGGTCAACAGTTACCTTAATAAAAATGCGGAAACAATTGTAAGCAATATGATTGTTCGTACCAATGATTTTGCGGGGCATGAGGTTAATTTTGGTAAAATCAGCTTGGATTATAATTATCAAGGCACTTTTTTGAAAATGGATTCAGTCCATATTTATCCAGGAGAGAAATTAAAAGAGGAGAATAAAATAAAGTTTAACCTTTCATTTAAAGAGGCCAGTCTCACTGGTTTTCAATGGGTTGATTTTTTGTTTTACAACAGCATTCACCTGGACTCAGCCTATATAGCAGATGTGGTTTTGGAAACCCTTACGCCGGATTTAGAAGAAATCACCGATTCAATGGAGCAGGGGCAGGGAAATCAAGGAGAAAACTACAAAAAAATTAGTCTCAATCATTTTAGGGTCAACCAAGCCTATTTTAGAAACAAAGACAGTAAAACTGATTCCACCCGATTATTGATCAAGGACCTTTTTATTTTTGCAGATGGTTTTAGCCTAACTGATCAGGATATCGAGAGTCAGCAAGCCTTATTTTCAGTAGATAATATTGAAGGATACCTTGAGGATGTTCAGCTGCATGTCAATGATTATATCAATGTGGTCGAGGCGAAGGAACTCGCCTTTAATACCAGCGAGCAAAAATTAAGTATTGAACAGATAGGTTTTAACAACAAGCTTAGAAAGTATTCCTATATCAACCGCTTTGTTAAAGAAACCAATTGGATGGAATTTAATGATGCGAGGTTGGAGATCTTGGGAATGGATTTTCAATCCTATTTTAGACAAGGAGTAATAGTGGCTGATGAGCTGCAATTGGACCATTTAAACCTAGAGGTTTTTAGGGATAAACGAAAGGTTGAAGATACCTCCAAAAGGCCAAAAATGATCCATCAGATTATTCATGATCTGCCTAAAAGTATCTGGTTGAAAGAGATAAATTTTGAAAACATGAAGATTACGTATCAGGAAAGACCTGATACAAAAGCACCTTCTGCGGGAAAGATATTTTTTGACCAAGTCAAAGGTGAGATTTTGGGATTTACCAATTTTGAGGATAGGCTTGCCCAAAATGACACCTTAAAAATTTTAGCCAAAGGTAGGTTAATGGGGGAAGGGCAAATAGATATGCAGGCAGATTACCTGATCAATGATAAAGAAGGCAAATTCTTTATCAAAGGGAGTATAGGGGCAATGAACCTGACAAGTCTAAACAACATGATAATGCCTGCTACCAGGGTGGCTCTCAAAGGGGGAAGGCTAGACAATTTATATTTTAATATTGTGGCGGATGAGTTTGACGGGACAGGTGATGTTATTGCGAAATATCACAATCTTGAAATAGAAATTCTGGATAAAAATTATAAACGAAATAGAAATATTTTTAGGGATATCGGGGCTTTTCTGGCCAACAAAATCGTTGTCAGAACCGATAATCCGCAAAAATCCGGTGATTTACAAAAAGGAGAAGTATATTTTCGTAGAGAAAAGCACAAGTTTATTTTTCATTATTGGTGGAACCTAATATTGAGTGGGCTG
Organism: Cyclobacterium sediminis; assembly: GCF_054781075.1. Taxonomy (NCBI): domain Bacteria; kingdom Pseudomonadati; phylum Bacteroidota; class Cytophagia; order Cytophagales; family Cyclobacteriaceae; genus Cyclobacterium; species Cyclobacterium sediminis. Next base: position 54,715 of record NZ_BAAGVC010000043.1, read on the forward strand.
AAATCTACCATCACAGGTGACACCGAACAGGAACTTAGAGACAAGGCTGTCAATTAGTTCCTTTTCAAAAAAATGAACCATTTGCCTAATTTTAGGTTTATCTTAGTTATGCTCTTTTTTGTCAATCCTAATTCGTTTATAAAATTAAGAGTTGGCTTAAAAAGGTTGTAAATTGTGCCGTCTCTTTTGAAAACAAGAGGCAGTCTTGAGTGGCAATTGAAAATCGCCCCGGGCTAAATTTGTATTTAGCAACAATTAAATAAGTTATTGCTTAAATTTAGGCTAAACCAATTAAAGAGAAAATCCATACAATGTCAGTAGAAAATCAACCTTCTCAAGAACATATTGAAATATATGGGGCCAGAGAACATAATCTCAAGAACCTCGATCTTACCTTACCCAGAAATAAATTAGTGGTCATTACGGGCTTGAGTGGTAGTGGTAAAAGCTCATTGGCATTTGACACCATCTATGCCGAAGGTCAAAGGCGTTATATGGAAAGTTTTTCTGCCTATGCCAGGTCTTTTTTAGGCGGTATGGAAAGGCCTGATGTGGATAAAATTAACGGACTATCACCGGTGATATCCATCGAGCAAAAAACCACCTCAAAAAATCCACGATCTACGGTTGGGACGGTAACCGAAATTTATGACTTTATGCGGCTTTTGTACGCCAGATCTGGGGAAGCCTATTCTTACCTTTCCGGCGAAAAAATGGTTCGTCAAACCGAAGATCAAATCATTGATCAAATCTTCAATAACTTTTTGAATAAAAAGCTTTCCATACTTGCACCGGTTGTAAAGGGCAGGAAGGGTCATTATCGTGATCTTTTTGAGCAAGTCCGCAAAATGGGTTATTCAAAAGTGAGGATTGACGCTGAGATGGTCGATCTGGCGCCTAAAATGCAAGTAGATCGGTACAAGATCCATGACATTGAAATTGTGGTGGACCGGGTGCTTGCAGAGGAAAGTGATCGATACAGGATATCACAATCCCTAAAAACCGCCTTGCAACATGGCAAAGGGGTGATGATGTTGCTTGATGAGGAGGGCAATATCCATCATTTTTCAAAGTACCTGATGGATCCTCATACCGGATTAAGTTATGATGAACCGGCGCCCAATTCTTTTTCCTTCAACAGCCCATATGGGGCTTGCCCTACCTGCAATGGTTTGGGAGTTATTGAAGAGATCACCCAGGAAAGCGTCATACCTGACCCTTCATTAAGCATCAGTAGGGGAGGAATTGCACCTTTGGGTGAGTATAGAGACATTTGGATATTCAAGAAAATTGATGCCATACTGAAGCGATACAAAGGCAGTTTGGCTACTCCCATTGAAAAATTGGATGAAAGAGTCATTCAAACCCTTTTGTATGGAGATAAAATGGAGGTTGCGGTGGATTCCGTGAAATACCCCGGAACAAAGTGGAACACTACCTTTGAAGGGATTTTAAATTTTCTTCAAAAGCAGAAGGAAGGAGGATCCGATAAAATTCAAAAATGGATTTCCGATTTCACCACCACCCGCACCTGCCCTGACTGTGAGGGTTACAGATTAAAGAAGGAAGCTCTTCATTTTAAAATTGCGGAAAAACATATAGGAGAACTGGCCCTAATGGATATTACCACTTTGGGAGAATGGTTTGAGAATATAGAAGAACGAATGACTGAGCGCCAGAAAATAATAGGCGTTGAGGTATTGAAAGAAATCAGGAAAAGAATCGGGTTTCTATTGGATATAGGCCTGAATTATCTTTCTCTCAATCGGCCTTTAAGAACCTTGTCCGGAGGAGAAGCCCAGAGGATTCGACTGGCCACACAAATCGGCACCCAGCTTGTAGGGGTTTTGTATATTTTGGATGAACCGAGCATAGGCTTGCACCAGAGAGACAATGTGAAATTGACCCATGCCTTAAAAGATTTAAGAGACCTTGGCAACTCAGTCATTGTGGTGGAACATGACAGGGACATGATGATGGACGCAGATTATGTGTTGGACATTGGCCCTGGAGCAGGTCGTCATGGTGGACAAATTGTAGCCAGTGGAACGCCACAGGAAATTTTAGCTTCGGATAGCCTAACGGCCCAATACCTTAATGGAGATTTAAGCATACCTATCCCGGAAAAAAGAAGGAAAGGTTCCGGTAAGAAACTCAAATTGAAAGGGGCGAATGGAAATAACCTGAAAAATGTAAACTTGGAAATACCACTGGGAACCATGGTTTGTGTTACCGGAGTTTCGGGTTCAGGAAAAAGTTCTCTGATTCATGAGACGCTATACCCTTTGCTCAACAGGCAGTTTTACAACTCCAAAAAGGAGCCTTTACCCTATAAAGAGATAAGCGGTTTGGAAAATTTGGATAAGGTGATTGAGGTGGATCAATCTCCTATAGGGAGGACGCCAAGATCCAATCCGGCAACCTATACAGGAGTATTTACCGATATTAGGGCTTTATTTACCGACTTACCTGAAGCTAAGATTAGGGGATACAAGCCGGGAAGGTTTTCTTTTAATGTAAAGGGAGGTCGTTGTGAAGATTGTGAAGGTGGAGGAATGAAGCTGATTGAAATGGATTTTCTTCCGGATGTGCATATTCCCTGTGAAACCTGTAAAGGCAAACGCTATAACCGGGAGACTTTAGAAGTGAGGTTTAAGGGAAAATCTATTGCTGATGTGCTGGACATGACTGTGGAACAAGCTGTGGAGTTTTTTGAGCACATCCCCAAGATCTTAAGAAAAATTCAAACCTTGCATGATGTAGGTTTGGATTATATAACCTTAGGGCAGCATGCTACCACTTTATCTGGAGGAGAAGCACAACGTGTGAAGTTGGCCACAGAGCTTTCCAAGAAAGATACAGGAAAAACCTTTTATATTTTGGATGAGCCTACTACAGGATTGCATTTCAAAGACATTGGGTTGCTTTTGGGAGTGCTTCAACAACTGGTAGATAAAGGAAATACAGTGCTTATTATTGAGCACAATATGGATGTAATTAAAGTGGTGGATCACATAATAGACCTTGGCCCAGAGGGAGGAGAGAAAGGTGGGGAAATCCTTTTTAGCGGGACTCCTGAAAAAATGGCCAATCATCCCAGTAGTCATACCGCTAAGTTTTTAAAAGAAGAGTTGAATAAGAGAGATTTGGTCCTGTAGGCTTTAGGAGGTCTAAAGCTGTACCTGTATTTTTTGCCCTATCTAGCGCTTTTGCTGTATAGGGCTACACTTTTTATACCATGGTTCATTGTACATTTTTAAGATGTAGGTCCCGGTAATTTTTATGATTATTGGGCAAATTTGAGAGGATTAGGCAAAATTTTGTCAAAAATCATTGTTTTTTTATTTTGGATAAATGACTGAGTATTAAGCCTTGTTAATACGTTCAGGGGCAATTAAAGGGGTTTTTGCACCCAATGTTAAGAGAAGATTAATTCGCAGAATTTAATTTTAAAATTTCATAATTAACTTTTTTATATGGTCGTAGTTTTTTGATTCAATTTTGTGCCTGAATCTAATTCAGAATTAAAATCTAATACCTAACCATGAAGAAATTATTTAATTGGATGACGATCGCTACATTAGCTGTTACTGTTTTAACAGCTTGTAACGATGAGGACGACCCAAACAACCAAGTTGTTATTACCGGAGTCCCAGCCACCGCAAATGTTGAAGTTAAAGAAAGTGTGGATCCTGTTTCTGCAAATATTACTGCTGCAGATGGGTTAACCACCTTAGTTGTAAAAAAAGATGGTACTACAATAGAAACTATAAATTATAATGGCGAAGTATCCGCGGCTTATGATTTCAATTATGAAGCCACTGAAGAAGATGCTGATAGTAATATAGTATTTGAAATTGTTGCTACAGATACGAATGGAGATACGCATACCTCTACATTTGTGGTTACTGTAGGTGAGATTGCTTCCGTTATCAGAGTTGATGAAAACATTACTTCTGATGAAGTGTGGGAAACAGGAAAAGTTTATGTGCTTGGAAGTAGAATTACAGTTACTGAAGGTGCTGAATTAACCATCCAACCGGGTGTCATTGTAAAAGGTGAAGCCGGATCAGGTGCTAATGCTACTGCCTTGGTTATCGCAAGAGGAGCCACCATTGAAGCTGAAGGTACTGCTGATCAACCTATTATTTTCACCTCAATAGCCGATGAAATTACACCGGGTATGATAGCAAGCCCTAACCTAGATCCTGATATTGATGGATTGTGGGGAGGATTATTGATTCTAGGAAGAGCACCAGGATCTTTTGCGGGTGATGTTTCAGAAGTACAAATAGAAGGTATTCCACCTTCCGATACCAATGGACTACACGGTGGAGATAATCCGGAAGATTATTCAGGAAAACTTAAGTTCATATCCATTAGACATGGTGGAGCCAATATTGGTGAAGGAAATGAAATCAATGGTTTGACTTTAGGGTCAGTTGGTTCTGAGACTATCATTGAGAACATCGAAGTTATCGCTAACCAAGATGATGGAATCGAATGGTTCGGTGGAACTGTAGATGTAAAAAATGCCATTGTCTGGAACGCTGGTGATGATGCTTTAGATACGGATATGGCTTGGTCAGGAACCTTAGATAATTTCATTGTAATCAATGGAAGTTCTACAGACCATTCACTGGAAATTGACGGGCCTGAAGGTTCTTTCAATGATGCTCATACCCTTCAAAACGGTATTATTGTAGGAAATGACGTTGCCGAGCTTGGCGATTTTAGAGATGGTGCCAGAGGTACTTTCAAAAACATCCTTTTCCAAGGTTTTGCTGACCCAGCCGAAACAGATGGTAGAGGAGACCTATCAATTAGTGGAGACAAATCTCTTGAAAACTTTGATAATGGAGACCTTGCTTTTGAAAACCTTGAAGTGGTTTTAGCAGATGGTGTAGCCCTTACCGATGTGTTCAAACATGGAACTGCGGCGCATGCGACAGCAGTAACGGCCGGTGCCAATACCGTAGGAGCTGATAAATCTGTATTCAGTGACTGGACTTGGTCTGCCGAAGCCGGAAACTTAGATAACCTATAACAATACCAACCACTATTTTTTGAAAGGGATGCGCTAAATCTCGTATCCCTTTCCAACTTTTTTATCTTATCGCTGTACTATTAAAAATAAATAAAAAATGAAAAAATTAAACTTTAGCTGGATCCTAATAGGTTTTCTGCTTTTGTCCTCCAATGTATTCGCCCAAAATGGGACGATTCGTGGAACTATCTATGATGAAGGAAACGGAGAGCCCTTATTTGGTGTGGCAGTATCTGTTGTGGGTGCACAATTAGGAGCTGTTACTGACTTCGATGGGGATTTTGAAATTGAACTTCCGGAAGGAGTTTATTCCATACAGGCCTCTTTTATTTCTTTCAATACTCTTCAATTGGAAGAGATCAAAGTAAACCAAGGTGAGGTTACCCTTCTCGATAACCTTAAGATGTCAGAATTTACTTCTGACCTTGAAACAGTAACCATTACGGCAGAGGCCATCAGAACCACTGAAGCAGCCCTCATGACTGTGAAAAGAAATGCACCTCAATTAATGGACGGTATTTCTGCAGCCGCCTTCCGACAGATTGGAGACGGAGATGCAGCATCGGCCATTAAAAGAGTAACAGGTGTTTCCATAGAAGGTGGGAAATATGTTTACATCCGTGGACTGGGAGACCGTTATACCAAGACCGTATTGAATGGAATGGATATTCCGGGATTGGATCCGGATAGGAATACCATACAGATGGATATTTTTCCTACAAATATCATAGACAATATCATCGTTTCTAAATCTTTTACTAGTAACCTATCGGCAGATTTTACCGGGGGGGTGGTAGATATTGAAACCAAGGATTTCCCTGAAGAAAAAACCATGCGCCTTTCTATCAGTGGTGGTTATAATCCTTCCATGCACTTTAATTCTGATTTTTTAACAACTGAAGGAAGTAATACAGATTTTTTAGGTTTTGACAATGGGTTTAGGGATATCCCCACAAAGGGAATTGCAGAAATACCGCAATATGCAGATGTAGTAGGCAGCCCGGGAGGTGAGCAGGGTCAGCTGTACCAAAGTATTTTGCGTGATTTCAATCCTACTTTTGGTGGGACGAAAAAGCAAAACCTTATGAATTACTCTTTGGGATTCTCCCTTGGAGATCAATTCAAGCACGGAGACAATACTTTTGGTTATAATTTTGCAATAACTTATAAAAACACCTCTGAATTTTATAAAGGTGCAGAATTTAACCTTTATGCCAAACCAAGAGAATCAGATGAGACTGAATTGGAGCCTTTGGAAAAGTCAGGAGGTAATTATGGAGAGAGCAATGTATTGCTTGGAGGCTTATTTGGAGTAGCCTATAAAACCAATTATTCAAAGTATAAACTCAACTTTATCCACCTTCAAAACGGATCTTCCAAGGTGGGTAATTTTAACTTCGTAAACACCAATTTAGGAGCGGAATTTGAGGCAGATCAGTACAATATAGAATACAGCCAACGAGCATTAACCAATTTGATGCTCAGTGGGGTTCATTATAGCAAAGATGGCGCTTGGGAATTGGATTGGAAAATCGCACCAACCTTATCTTCCATAGAAGATCCGGATGTAAGGGTACTAAGGTTCAGAGAACCTAACAAGACCATTTCATCTGAGGTTGGATTGCCCCAAAGAATTTGGAGGTCATTGGATGAACAAAACCTAGTTGGAAAGCTTGATCTTTCTAAAAACCATGTACTCTTTGGTGAGGCTGCCAAATTAAGATTTGGATCCTCATATGCCTATAAGCAGAGGGATTTCCTAATTCAGGACTTTCAGTTTGCCACGGGTAACTCTACCTTTACCGGAGATCCAAATCAGGTGCTTATAGAAAGTAATTTGTTCTCCGAAGACAATAGAAATGGAATCAGGTACAGCCCTTTATTTATTCCAAACAATCCGAATAGCTACAATTCAAACTTGACCAATGTTGGATTATATGTTCATAGTGAATTCAGTCCTTTTGAGAATCTTAAGGCAATTGTAGGCTTGAGAGCCGAGAAATTCGACCAGTATTATACCGGGAGTAATCAGACACAAACCATAGTATATGACAACGAAAAGGTGATGGGAGACCTTGATCTTTTCCCTACCATTAATTTGATTAGAAGCATAAAAGAAAACCAGAACCTTCGTTTCTCTTACTCAAGCACCATTGCCAGGCCTTCTTTTAAAGAAATGTCTTTTGCAGAAATTCTTGATCCAATCACCGGAAGAACTTTTATCGGCGGCTTATTTCAAGAGACAACCGATGGAGGAACTGAAGTTTTATGGGATGGGAATCTAGAAGCCACAAGGATAAACAATTTTGATTTGAGATGGGAGCAATTCCTTTCAGGAGGTCAGATGTTTTCTGTAAGTGCATTTTATAAGACCTTTGACAAACCAATTGAGATGGTTCAGTTCCTTTCTGACCCCGGTGCCTTTCAACCAAGAAATGTTGGAAACGGAACCGTGGCTGGTATAGAATTGGAACTACGTAAGTCATTGGCTTTTCTAAGCCCTTCATTAGAAACTTTCTTCTTTAATTTTAATGGTACCCTTACGGAATCTAGAATTAAAATGTCAGAGGCAGAATTAAGATCCAGGGCACTTACAGCCAGAGAGGGAGAAACCATTGATGATACCAGAGATATGTCCGGTCAAGCGCCTTATATTATCAATACGGGGTTAAGTTATAACAATTATGTTTCCGGTATTGAAGCAGGTATATTTTATAATGTCCAAGGTTCTACACTGAATTATATCGGATTTGGAAATAGGACTGATACCTATACTGTTCCTTTCCATGCCGTTAATTTAAGCTTGAACAAAACTTTTGGAGCCAGTGAGAAAGTGAAGGCCGGAATTAATGTTCAAAACTTGCTCAACCAATCTAGAGAGGAAGTATTTAGGTCTTATGGCGCTGAAGATCAAATTTTCTCAAGCTTAAACCCAGGTACGCTTGTGAATGTTAACTTTTCATATGCCTTTTAATTCATTTACTTGAACAGCCTGAAAAGGTTCAAGAAAGCCTATTTTTTGGTACTGCGATAACAGATTAAACTTTTAATTGAAAATATCCTTCCTTCCGGAGGGATATTTTTTTTGTCTTTATGTTAAGAAATTGTTAACTTTAGTTAACAATGAATTAATTTATAAAAATGCCTAAAGCACTATTTATATGGGGGTTACTTTTTTTTGCCACCGTTTCAACAACGGTTTCGGCCAAAACCTATGTGCTTTTAACTGATTTCACCAAGCCTACAGCCTCAACTTCTCTACTGATGTCATGGCGTGTGGATAGTGAGAAATTTACCAAATTATATGAGCAATTGAGTAAAGACTATAATAGGTTAGGTAAGTCAAAAAAAATGGTAAAAAACATATTTTACCGTACACATCAACAACTGCTTCAACAATATGAACCATTCAGTATGGCCCAGGACACCTTTAATTCGGGGAACTATGATTGCGTGGGTGGATCATTGATTTTGGCAGGTTTACTTGATTATTTTGGGTTTGATTATGAAATTAAAGAAACAACGTACCATGTATTTTTGAAGGTGGCCGTTGAAAATGACTTTGTTGTACTGGAAGCTACGGATCCCATTGAGGGATTTATTCAGGATAAAGCCGCTATTAAATCTTTTCTAAATAAATACCAGAATGGATTCAATGATAGTAGTCAAAGAACTTTTTTGGCATCTAATCCAGGAGAGCAGGCATTGATTTACAGGAGTATTGATCTTCAAAAATTGATTGGGCTTCAATATTTTAATCAAGCGATCAAACATTACAACCACGACAATGAACTGCTAGCATATCAATTTAGTGTATCTGCATTAAAAATGTATAAGGCTGAAAGAATTGAAGGTTTTTCAGATTTTCTAAAACAAAGCTTGTCACTATCCGCATTACGTTAGGATCTTTGAAGATTAAATAAACAGTCCCTTTATCAGAATTGTCAAAGAAAAATTCATAGAAATCGGCCCCGATTAGGTACCCTTTACGCTACCAAGACTGAATCTGGTAAAGTAACAAAGAAGCAATATTTACAATTATCTCATGCAAGGGTAGAGGTTCAGATCCTTGCTTATAGTTGTCCTACATTTAAATTTTATTAATGAATATAAGCCATCACTCTCTCCGGCCAAGTAAAATCAAAGGTAAGTTTAGTTTTTCAACAATGTAAGGCTATACGGGAAGACAAAAAAAGGGCTTCCTATTACCATAGAAAGCCCTTTTTAATGGTGTTATAATCTTTATTTTTCTGCCAACACATTACAATTATCGTAGGCTGGGTCGATATCTATAAAGACCTCTTCTTTGGCTAAAACAAACCAATTGGCAAGAATTTCTTCTTCTTTTTTTCTTCTTGCTGCTTCTTTTAGCTTTTCATAATCATCAGAAATATTGGCCCTGTGGGCAGGGTATCGGTTTTTGTAATACAAAATCCTCACTCCGGGCTCTGATTGACCTCTTTGATCTACATCATCAAATCTGATGGTGGGGGTGATGTCACCTATTTCCATACTATCCAAGGTGAAAAAAAGAATTGGGTCTTCAAGCGTTCTGGAAGTCAGTCGGTTGGAACCTGAAGCAGGGTCAGTAAAAAAACCACCTGCATCTGAGGTTTCTCTATCGTCAGAATTTTCTTTGGCCGCTTTCGCAAATTCAATATTGCCATCGACAATCTCCTGTCTGAGGCTGTCCAGTTCTCGTTCTGCTTTTAGAAGATCATCCTCAGAAGGAGTAGGCCTGATCAAGATATGTCGGGAATTGAAAGTATTCCCTCTTCGTTCAAGTAGTTGAATTAAATGGATACCAAAAACCGTCTCAACAGGGTCAGATATTTCTCCTTGCTTCAATTCAAAGGCTGTAGCCTCATACTCAGGAGCGAGTTCACCTCTCTTAAAAAAACCAAGATCTCCTCCCTGTGGGCCGGAAGGACCTTCAGAATATTGTCTTGCCATGGAAGCGAAATCAGCTTCTCCGCTTAAAATTTTCGCCTTTATCTCAGCCAATTTATTATAAACTTTGTCCTTTTCGACTTGGCTAACTTCCGGTTTTTTTACGATCTGTCCTACGACCACTTCTGAAGAGAAAAATGGCAGTGAGTCTTTTGGTATAGAATTGTAAAATTTTCTTACATCGTTGGGAGATACTTGAAGGCCTTCAGTGATGACCCCCTGCATTTTTCCTACGACCAATTGTTCTTTAACAGCATCCTGAATTTCGCTTTTTAATTGGTCTCCGGTTTTACCATAATTCTCAATTAGCATTTCTTCATCTCCTCCAAACTGCTGTAGAACCATATTGAACCGCTGATCTGTCTGAATAATTACCTCCGCATCTGAAACGATTACCGAATCAATTTCCGCCTTAGCCATCATCATCTTATTGATTAGAAGGGATTCAAACACCTGACATTTAGTAGGTGCTTCGAAACCCTGTTGGACTTGTGAAGAGGCCTCCAAGTAGGCCTTTTGAAGATCAGAATCCAATATGATATAATTATCAACTTTGGCGATAATTTTGTCTAGTACTTGTCCACTGGGCTTTTTCTCCTGCTTTTTTTCATCTGTTTCGGCCGCATCGCTGGTATCTTGGGCCAATACAATCTGAAACATTGAAAGACCGAGCAGTAAGAATAAGCTAAGGTTTTTGGTCCATTTATTCATATATGGTAAACTCATTGTTTTTAAGTGCATTGTTGTAAATATCTCTTTTTAATTTTTCGGCTATTTCTGCTCTCCTTTTATTAACAATAATCTTGGAAATCTCATCCTTCACAAATTCCAAAGGTGGGACCTGGTCTTGTAACCTGTATTCCAAGATTTTAAAATAATAGGCATAAGTTTCGTCATCCACATGGATCAATTTTTCATTTCTGATCAATTGCACATGGTTGTTATTTTGGGTTAGTGGTGTATTTAAAATTATGTCATCAAAGTTGATCCAAGTGGAGTCTTCCATAAAGTAATTGTTAGCATAGCGGATGGCAAAGTCTTTAAGTTCTTGTTTTTTACTTTCCTCATCGCTATTGAGCAAACGCTCCAACTGTCGTCTTTGTGGCAAATCTTTTTCAAGCTTCACAAAGTTTGTTCGGACAATGATCTCCTTTAAAGCGAAGTTTTTATTGTTGTTTTGGTAATATTCTTCTATTTCCGCTTGGGTTACCTCTTTATTCAATTCTTCTTCAACGTAGTTTTTTTCATACTCATAAGCGATAAGGGCATACCTATAGTCCAGCAGTTTTCTGTTGATCTCAGCCTCGTTAATGGTTAAATTTTGACTCGCTTCCTTGATTACCAACTGTTTCTTTACCCAGCTTTGAATGTATCGATTGACCAGTTCCGCAGAATCCAGTTCCGGAGACATCTCTCTGCTTATGTGGTCGATATCTGAATGGTACAGATTTGCACTACCTACCGTAGCCACAATAAGATTGTCCGGGTCTTCTTCCTCATTTTTCATCTTGAACAAATCACAAGAAGACATGAAAAGCACAAGGCTAACTGCCAGCAATGATTTATTGAATAAGTGATCGATATATTTTTTCCTTCTCATCCTCATTGATCTGGATGTTATAATTTTGTTTAAGTTCAGTAAGTAATTGTTTTTCTAAAAACTGTTGGTAGTCCTGAATTAGCTTTCCTCGCGTTTCTCCAAATTGTTTTTGTCTGGCAGGTAAAGTTTCTCCTAAAACGAGTAGGATGCTTTCATTATTTCGTTTCAGCTTATGAAACCTTTGCTCTAAATCCAACCCGGCAAACAATTCATTATTTTCTATTTCGTAAATATTTTGGTTTACAGTAAACAGTAGTGGGTTTTTTTCTAGGAATTTCACGCTTAGTTCATTGGCTAAACTATCTGAAAGCGATTTTCCCTGTAGCCAATTGGAAACTTCTGATATATCCTGACCATTATTTGATTGGAGTACCAGTGCTTTTACTCGTCTTTTCCAAAGGTATTGATCCCTGTGATTTTCAAAATAGGCGATCTGCCCCGCACTGTCTTCCAAAGCTTTTTGCCAAACTTCATGGTTCATCAACTCAAATAACAACATGCCATACTTGTATTCATTGACCAATTGCCGGTAGTCTAAGTTGTTTTCATAAATGTATTCTTCTTCCCATTGGGAGAAAAGATGGGTATAAAAATCGGTAAAAACCCTATCAAAATTAGCCTTAAGAAGATTGGTCCCCTTGGGGTCTGAAATTTTCATAAATTCGATAAATTCTCCCAAAGCTGCCTCCTTCCAATCGGATTGGATAATTGGTTGCGAATTAGTTTTGGTCAGTGCCTCCAACGCTTTATAAAGTTCAGCTTTTGGGCTTCCACTTAGTTTGGTGAAAGTAGCTTTGATATTACCGATAAGCGGCCCATTTTCAACAGCTTTAAACTTTGCTTTTTGCATGGCCAACACTTGTTCTTTTATCATTTTTGATCTGCTGTCTCTTAGAATACTAGACTTGATCTTGGGCAAAACCTCCTCAAAAGGCGGTACCGGTTTAGCACCTTCCAATCGAATGATATGATAACCATAATTGGTTTTTACAGGGGCAGAAAAATCCCCCTTATTATTTAAGGAAAAGGCTGCATGTTCAAACTCAGGGACTAAGGCACCCACTCCAAACCATGGGATCATGCCTTTATTCGCTTTGCTGGCATCATCCTCAGAATAGGTATTCACCAATTCAGGCCATAATGATGGTTCTTCAAGTAGGGATTGATGGATTTGGTTGATTTTATTCCTCGCAATTTGATCTTCCTGGTCTCCTGTATTTTTCCCGGAACGAATCAAAAGATGAGAAACATGTAGTTGTCCCGGATTGGGTCTGCGGTCTTCTAGTCTGATAATATGGTAACCAAAATCAGATATGATAGGATTTGATATTTCTCCGGGGTTTAAACTGTAAGCAGCTTCTTCAAACGGTAAAACCATTTGCAAGGCAGTAAAATATCCAAGGTCTCCATTATTGTTTCTTGCAGAAGGGTCCTCAGAATAGGTTGCCGCCAATTGGTGGAAATCAGCCCCTGCTTCGGCTTCGGCCTTAACTTTTGCTGCCATTTTATATACAGCAATAGAGTCTTCCTTTGATGCATTTGGAGGAAACTTGAAAAGTATATGACTGGCTTTTACAATTTCTTGCATTCTGCTATAAGCTTTTCTTAACTCACCTTCTGTAAGAGAATTTTCCAGAAGGTAGGGTTTTTTCAAATCCTCCTTAAAGGCAGTGAATTCATCTTTAAAAGCTTCGGTTTGGTGCATGCCCAAATCCATGGCATGCTTTACTTTTAATTTGTAATCTACAAACAGCTGGAAATTTAGATCAAAATCCTCCTTGCTGATTGGCTTGTCTTCTTGTTGTCGGTTTTTATTTAGTACGTATAAAAATTCCTCAGAATAAGATGCCTCACCATTAATTTTTAAGAGATAGTCCGACGGTAGATTTGTTTCCTTGATTAGATCAGGAACCGGAGAGGCACTTGCAAATAAAATTCCTACCAAAAGGAAATATATATGCTTCAAATTCATAGGACAATTGATACAATTTAATCTGCAATGTTACAAATTTTACCCCACAATTCGGGTTGTTACCCCGGATAAGTGAAGGGATTTAACATTTATTTGGAATTGAGTTTTTTTATAAGTCGGCAGGTATTGATAGAATGATTGGTTTCAAATTCTATTTTATCCATTATTTTTCGTACCAAAAGTAAACCCAACCCTCCTTTTCGTTTCTCTTTAATAACCGAATTGACCTCCGGAGATTTATACTTTTTCAAATTAAAAGCTTTTCCTGAATCCTTTATTTCAAAGACAATGTTGTCATCGCTTAGCCTTACCTTAAGTGAAATATAACTATTTGGGTTACAATCATGTGAATGAATGATAAGATTGGCACACACCTCTTCTACAGCCAAAATCAATTGATTCTGGCTGATATCATTTAGGTTGGTTGTGGAGAGAACTTCTGTAATAAATGTTCTCAATTCCGACAGCCGACTTTTTTCACAATATAACTTTAATTCATGCTTCATGGACTAATTTTTCGGCTTCCTCTCGGTTGTCTGTAATCGTAATCAATTGATCAAGGCCAAGGATATGAAAGACATTCATGACCTTCTCATTTAAACCATAAATAATAAATAAGATATTGTGTTCATTGAAATCCTCCAAATAGGACATGAACACGCCCAATCCTGCTGAAGATATGTATTGGAGTTCAGTGCCGTCCACCAATATATTCTTGATGTTGTCATTTAAAGCCTCCTGTATCACCTCATCCAACTCTACTGAATTGCTGGCATCAACTTCTCCTTGCAGGCCAATCGTTAAATGGCTTTTTTCAGCCGTCTTATTTATAGTTAACATATTCAATTATACGTTTTAAGCTATTATAAGTTTATGCATTAAATTTGATGACCAAAATGGAATAATCGTCATCCGGCAGGGTCTCTCTACCTACGAAATCATAAACTTCATCTACGATCTTACTTTTTATCTCCTTTGCCGATAAGGCCTTATAATGATCCAATAAAAGCCTTAATTTATCGTATCCAAATTCTTGGTTTTCTTGATTTTTGGCTTCCACTATTCCATCGGTGTACATTACCATAACATCTCCCGGATGGTACTCTAAATAGCCCTCTTCCAAGTAGTTTTCATATCCTTCATTTCTAACGATTCCAAGCCCCATTCCTTTGATATTTAGGAATCGAGAGCAGCCTAAGCTCTGGGAATAAAACAGGGTAGGACAATGTCCGGCCCGGGCAAAATGAATTTCTTTTAAAGCAGTGTTGATGGTGTAATACGTAGTCGTAATAAAGTTGTTTTTTTCCAAGCAACGGTTCAATGCACTATTGGCTTTGGATAAAAACTTTTTTGGTGAGAAATTTAATTGTACCAGACTGTGAAACACACCTTTCATTTGCGACATATTGAATGCAGCAGAAGTTCCTTTCCCTGAAACATCTCCAATAATTAATGCAAAGTTTTCATTATCAAAGCGAAAGGTCTCATAATAGTCTCCCCCCACTTCATCGGCGGCCGCAGAAAAACCATCAATTTCAAAACTATTGTTGTGATGTAATTCTGAAGGAAGTAGACTTCTTTGTACCCTTTGAGCAATTTCCAGTTCTTCTCTGTATCGCTCATTTTTGATGGCCTCATTAAGTAACCTGTGATTTTCTATGGAAATGGAAGTTTGGCCAACAAAGGTGGTGATAATATTAATCATTTCTTTGTTAAAGCCATCCTTGACTTCCTTTAATAGAAAAATGTTTCCAAGGGATTTCTTATTTGCCGATACAGAAAGTACCAATACCGATTTGTAGGTTTCATGGGAGATTTGCCCATATAAGTATTCCTTTTTTATCGTAGATTGTTTGGTTAGATAAGAGGCGAAGGGCTCTACTTTTCTTAAAAATTCCAAAACTTCCTGCCTTTCGCTATTGCTAATAAATTTTTGTAACTGGATTATGGATGATTCTTCCGGTTCAGTAGGGTGCAATTCCAGCCATCCTGCATCTACATAGGCTGCACTCATGCAGCTGTCCATCAGTATATCCAAAACCTGCTCTTCATTTTCTCCCGGCTTAATGGATTGGCTAAGCTTTTGGAAACTTATGGCCTCAGTAAGTTTTTGTTCAAATACTGAAGATGTTGGTAGGTTAAACAATGTTACCAATAAGCTAAATATGGCGTACAATAGCACAAACACAAAAAGTCCCAGTAGAAAGAGGTTTTCAGATAGGTTAACAAAATGGATGTTTTGTTGGGTATAGGAAACCAAACGGAAGAAAAGGTATAGGGTACAGGCAATGATAATTACCATAAATAGAATAGATTTCCATTTTTCCCTGAAGGTTAAATATGGTATCCACTTTAAATTGATGGAAAGTATGGCGCCATAGATGATCAAAAAGATCAACCCAAACATGAAACCATAATTAAAACTAGCTTGGCTGATCAATACAAAAAACATACTGATCAGCAAAATCACCTCATAAGCTTGCCATTGCTGCACAATGGCCTTGCTTTTTTGATAAAGAATAAGGTGCTTCCAACTTAAGGTTGTGGATATTAGAAAAATGGAAACCACGGCGAAATTCACATGGTAGAAGAAATTCATCAGAAGGAGATCTTTCGATAGCCTGGAATCTCCTAAGAGATAATAAAAGAAAATAATGAGAAAAGAAGTGCCTGTAGCAATTAAACCTGTAGAGGCAGGTCTCCAAATAAAATCAATAAAATTTCGGTTTTCATTTTTCTTAATCGAATCATTGAAATAGATGTACAGCCATATAAAAAATAGAATTTCCAGGACCCATGTGATTTCTTTGCTAATGACCCCTTCCATTTGGTTGATTTCCCCAAATACCCTGATCAAATTGACCAATAGCAAACCCATCCAAGAAAGGACAGCCAGGAGGATGTATATTTTTCCTCTTTGTATTTGGGGTAACTTCACCATAGAAAATCTTACAATAATAAATATAGAATATCAGAAACCATCGGCTACAGTAAAAAACTATGAATGTTTGCGCTCTTTTATTTGATTCGGCTTACCCTGAAGAAGAAAAACTGCTCGCTTTTGGATTTTACCTATATTTAATTTGAATTTTATAACACAGTCGGTTTGGACCTTATTGAAGGCAATTTTAGCCCTTGATTTTATAAACTGGAAAAAATAAATCCGGCGCGGTTAGTTAAATAACTAATGCGGCCGGATCCATTCGGTGCTTCCAAGAAACTCTGCAAGGGGTAGCTTTTTATTTAGGCAGTTCTTTTAGTTAAAGCATTTTTTAACTTTTTAGCAACAATTTTGTCTTGTCCTTTTTCCAACATAAAAACGGTTAGCCTTAAGCTTTTTGGTTCTTCCCAATCAATGGTTTCTATGGAAGGATCTCCATCTCTAAGATCAGCCCCAAGGTCCTTGGCAGAAAAGTCATGCTGAGTACCTTCCCAAGAAATTTTAAGGGATGGGTTGTGATTGGCAACCTCAGGAATGACCACTTCGGTGCTAATCCCCGGGATGCCGGCAATGGCTCCATCAATCAAATCAACCCTGTTTTCCCAGGTTTCCCAGATTTTATCATGGTCTCTATTGATGAAAGTTTCCAAAGCCATGTACATGCCCAAGATCTCCTCTTTATTAACTTTTTGTCCACGACCAATATTTCCGCCTCTAGGTGGGGCACTAATTCTGGCTGCTTCAATCAGGTGTTTTTTCCCCATCAAAATACCTGCACTTTGCGGTCCGGCCATGGCTTTTCCTCCGGATATGGCTACCAAGTCAAAACCCATATCATTGAATCTCCATAAATTTTCAACCGGAGGGACATCCGCTGCAATGTCATTCATGGTAGGAATGCCGTGCTTTTTAGCGATTGCTACCCATTCTTCATGTTTTATTTTCCCTACAGGAGCCTCACGATTTAAAAACCACATCATGGCAGTTTTTTCGTTAATGGCTGCTTCTAATTCTTCTTTCGTCTCAATAAATATCAGCTTAACGCCGGTGTTTGTAAGTGCATGGTGGTATCCATTGGCATGGCTTTTCTGAAGGATAACCTCCGATTTCATTCCGGTGCCTTCCAGAAAAGGTAGTTTTGCCGCTTTTTTGGCATCTTTTCCCGTTAATACGCCTGCCATACCTAAAACCAAGGCAGACCAGCATCCCGCCGTAACCATCGCGCCTTCTGCATGACAAAGTTTGGCAATTCTTTCTCCAACCCTGTCTTGGACATCGTTTAGCAAAACATATTTCTTAGAGGCCACATTAATGGTCTCCATAACTTCAGGTGGCATTAATGATG
This sequence comes from Cyclobacterium sediminis, assembly GCF_054781075.1. Lineage (NCBI taxonomy): Bacteria > Pseudomonadati > Bacteroidota > Cytophagia > Cytophagales > Cyclobacteriaceae > Cyclobacterium > Cyclobacterium sediminis. The sequence goes on from NZ_BAAGVC010000043.1 coordinate 72,570, forward strand.
CCGTCATGGAAGTGTAATTTCCGGCCGCATTGATAAATGTTCTTAAGCCTAACTCTTTAATTAAATCCCTTTTCGCCACAGCTTCTGTAGCAGATGGTAAAGATTCAGCCAATAAAGTTCCACTTCCTGCCACCCCTCCCAAAATAGGTAGAGAAGCCAGACGCTTGATTAATTTCCTTCTTGATATCATGATGTTGTTAGTGTGATTTTAAGCCATCAATTTAACAATTATCGTCCGGATTTTTAAAATTAGCTGAAAAATATATCATTTTTGAAAATTAAAGGTAATTTGGTGGGTTCAGTGGTAAAATCAACCTTCCAAATAGTTTCTAAGAATTAAAAATTTCAAACAGATGCAAGATAAAATACAACCTGAAATAACCCCGGAAATAAAAACTATGGCGAAGGTCCTTTGGGATTATCATCAAGTAAACCATGGCTTAAATAAAGCCGATGCCATTTTTGTTTTAGGTAGTCATGACATTAGAGTGGCGGAGCGCGGAGCACAATTATGGCTGGGAGGCATGGCTGACTATTTAATACTTTCAGGTGGCTTAGGGAATTTTACGCTTGGCGTTTGGGAGGAGACCGAGGCAGATAAATTTGCTAAAATCGCATTGAATATGGGGGTGGCCGAATCCAAAATTATCGTAGAGAACAAGTCTACCAATACTGGAGAAAACATCCAGTTTACTCAAAAAATCCTTAAAGAAAAAGGACTTGACTTTCATCGATTTATCGTCGTCCAAAAACCCTATATGGAAAGAAGGTCCTATGCCACCTTTAAAAAGAATTGGCCGGAAAAATCTGTTGCAGTTACAAGCCCTAATATCAGTTTTGATAACTATCCCAATGAAGAAATTTCAATGGCCATTGTGATCCAGTCTATGGTGGGAGATTTGCAAAGGATCAAGGAATATCCAAAGCTTGGTTTTCAAATAGAACAAGCGATTCCACAGGAAGTTTGGCGGGCATTCGAACAATTGGTTAAGCTGGGATTCGACCAGCACCTCATCAAAGAATAGTATCCGTGACTAAAATTTTATTATCCTTTCACTATTCTGCATCTAAGGCTCTTTTGTAGGTCTCCAGCGCCCTTTCTCTTGCTTGCTTGTGAGCTACAATCGGGTCTGGATATGCTGATGTACCATATTCCGGAATCCATTTTTTAACGTATTTTTTATCCTTGTCAAACTTTTTCATTTGAGATTCCGGATTGAAAACCCGAAAGTAGGGTTGAGCGTCTGTACCTGTGCCAGCGGCCCATTGCCAACCACCATTGTTGGAAGCCAATTCATAATCTAGAAGTTTGCTTGCAAAATAGGCTTCTCCCCATCGCCAATCTATCAATAGGTGCTTGGTTAGAAAGCTGGCCGTAAGCATTCTTACTCTGTTGTGCATGTATCCGGTGGCATTGAGTTCACGCATGCCGGCATCTACCATGGGATAGCCTGTTTTTCCTTCACACCATTTTTTGAATAATTCCTCATCGTTATCCCACCGGACCCTGTCGTATTTTTCCTTAAAAGACGTATCAACTACTGCAGGATTATGGTAGAGGATCATCATGTAAAATTCCCGCCAAATTAATTCGTTGAGGTAAGTGTCATTTAACTCTAGAGCTTCGTTTACTAAACGTCGGATACTAATTGTCCCAAAGCGCAGGTGAATTCCCAGCCTACTTGTACCTTGAATTGCAGGAAAATCCCGATTTTTATCATAAGTACGAATCAATTTTTTATCAATCTCTAGGGGAGGAATACAAATTTTGCTTTTCTCAAAGCCTAGCTCTTTTAGGCTGGGCAGTGGAAGTGGTTGGGTTTTGTAAAAGGATTTTTTTCTTCCATCCAAATCCACAGGTGTTAAGTTGTTTTGCTTTAATTTTTGTAGCCAGCTTTTGCTGTAGGGAGTAAAAACCTTGTAATAACTGCCTGAATTGTTGGTAATCTCATCTTTTTCAAAGATCACCTGATCCTTAAAATCATAAAATGGAATGTCTTTTTTTGCTAAAAATTGCTCAACCTTCTCATCTCTATCTCGGGCGTAAGGCTCGTAATCCCGATTGGTGTATACATTTTGGATGGTGTAAACTTTTGTCAATGCTTCAAAAATGGCAAGGGGTTTCCCTTTCTTTACCAGCATTGAGCTGTCATAATCTTTTAGGTTGTTGTAAAGTTTACTAACCTGTTCATGGATGAATTGCACCCGAGCATCATTCTTGTTTTCAAGTTTGTCAAGGATATTTTCATCAAAAATAAAAAGAGGCAAAACGTTTTTTTCGTTTTCATAAGCCGTATAGAGACCAATATTATCTAAAAGCCTAAGGTCTCTTCTAAACCAAAATAGTGTAACTTTATCCATAGTACATTAATCAAATCCTAGCCAAATTGTTTGGATTACTTAAGGGTTTTCCTTGTCGATAATATTGATTACTGAAGGTGCTTCCCTTGGGTCAGGCTTAAATAAATCAGGCGCCACTTCTTCAAGGTTGATGTCAAACTCTCCCCTAAGGTATTCGTCAGAATCATTGATGTATAAGTTTTTTTTATTTCTTTTAAAGTTTTGAAAAAGTTCCTTTAAAGAGCTGAACAAGAGGTTTTGTGAAAGGGATACCCCATAAGTATTGGGGGCGCGGTTGTTTATATTTAAAGCTGTGAGGGTATTGAAATTGTTTCGGTTATAAATCCTTACGCGATACTGTCCATTTTCTGTCAGAAGGTATTCAGCCTGCCAGTCTCCTGCTATGGTATTAAGGTCAGCCTTACCTTGCAGGTCTGTAAATCCACCATCTCGGGTCACTCTTAATCGGCCATCAAAGAAGGTATAGGCTACCCTTAGTTGGAAGGATTCCAGAGCGGATTCATCCAAAGTGAGCAAGTCAAAATCGATTTCAAGATTTTCGTCCACTTGGGCAATAAGGTTATTTAGTTGGGATGAAATAAGTTGACTGAGATTAGAGAAACCTATTCCTGCACTATTGAATTGACCCTCAGGAGAAAACCTACGAAGCATAATCAATGAAAATACCTGCCTGTTTTTTTCTTGTTCATCATTGGCGATTCTGTTTTTGAAAGCAGAGATAGTGGTTTGCAATTCACTGTCTTCAGGGAATTCCGAAAAATCAAAGTCAAAGCCTATATCCGGAGACAATAGCTCTCCTTCAAGGTCCATGATGACTTTTACAGGAAAGCGCCTTTTTATCTGGCTGTTTTCCAAGGTGGAGCTGGTAGTAGTCGTTTGAAGTGAAGTTAGGGACACGCTCTCCTCGTAAACGGCAGAGATATCCATCACTCCGGCATAAGGATCTCCATACCAATTGATGATTCCTCCCGGCTCAATAACAAACTTTTTGTTGATCACATTGTACAAGCTAAAGTTATATAAAGCATCTACTATTTCATAATTGCCTGTCATGGTAAAGTTTCCTTGAGTATCAATGTCCATATTGAATATACCTCTGCCACGACCCTGAATATTTTCTCCTGTTTTTGGGTCAATTTGAATCTCAATATAGGCATCCGGAGTTATGTCCAAGTTCAGATTCATCCGGAGGTTGTTAATGCTTAGCTTTTCAACAGTTTCTTCAAACTCCAAGTGGTTGGAGGTATCTCTCAGGTTAATGATGTTTATAAAATCTTCTTGGGCTTGCCCATTGGATTCCCCAATAGGAATATATATTTTAGTGTTGGCATTTGAACTGGCATTGGCTGTAAGGTCCAGATTATTAGCTGCTCCGAATACATTGATGTCGCCGGTAGCAAAAGCTGTCCCAAAGAATAAGTCATTGTCTGAAGAACTGGTGTTCATTACCTGAAAGTTGTTTATTTGAGCGGTAAGATCCAGTATAAAGTTATCGAAATTGTCATGAACAATTCCTCCTCTCAGACCGGCAACATTGTTATTGACATCACGCAACTCCAAGCCTCTGAAACTAATGTCGTTGGGTTCAAAAATAATATTTCCATCTACAAGGTAAGTGGTGTTGAGGTAGTTGAACCTAAAAGTGGCTCCTTCAAGTTCTCCAAGCCCTTCAACAATTGGTCGGGTAATGCTTCCTCCTACAGTAAGGTTGCCATTGAGCTTTCCGTCGATATTGGTGAGGTAGTCTGCGACAAATGGTTCAATGACAGATAAGCGGGCATCGGTGAATTGGGCATTCAATGCCATTTTCCTTTCTTCATTACCCATGTCTCCCGAGAGCTCAATGATTTTTTGTCCTTCGCGAATATTTTGAATGTTAAGGTTAATGGCATCATCGTCGTAATAGGCACTGGCTTCAATTTCTCCTACCAGAAATTTATTGATGTAAATGTCTCTAATCGATAAGTTGCCCTTCATGCCTTTTTTGTTCCAGCCTTCTTCAAGGTGGACCAGGCCGTTGGCGATGCCTTCATATTCTCTGAGCCCAAAAGAATTTAGAAAATCAAGGTTCAATTCATTAATGCCAATCTCCATTTTATCTTCTGGCTTATGATTGATTTTGCCATTTGCGGCTATGTATTCATTTCCATGAAATATTTTAAGTTTGTCAAATTGAGTTTCACCTGCCTTAAGACTTATGCTGTTGCCTTTCTCAAACTGCCAATAATCATTAAGTAATTTTATTTCTGATGGAGAGAATTTAATTAGGGTGCTGTCAGGAGAAAGGTTGACTTCTGCTTCTATATCAAAATAACTTTCAGTGAGAAGTTGATCCAAATAGAATGTCATGTCCAACTTGGACTGGTTCCATATGGTTTCTGCAGATAGATTTTGAAAATTAAAGCCTGAATTGAGTTGAATTTCTTTTGACAATACATAAAAAGAGGCCAATACTTCGTTACTGTTTTTGTATTTGGCAGTATTTAAATCAATGTTATTATCGATAAAATAATTATTACCATAGTAAATGGTGTCAATACCACTAAAAAAGTTAAACACCGTATTTTGATCTGTCTGATAAAAGGCCCCTTCCACCAGCGTATTGTTGGAAATAAAGAGCATAGGGTCGATCAAATTTAAAATTGGGTTTGCATCCCTAAGATCAAGAGAGATATCAATTTGATATGGGGTTTCAGTAGGCGAGGTTATGTTATTATCCTCGGAATAATTATTGGTTAATATGGCCTGATAATCTTCCCATAATTGTTTTAAGTCTTCTCCCAATTGTTTGACCTTGAAATTGCCACTGATCCCTGCCACCAGCAGATCCGAGTTAAGGGAAATTACTCTGGAATTGTCTGTAAAAAGAGATTGGAAAAGGAAATAATCCAAAAATAAGTCGCGACCGTCATAGCTGACCAGCACATCTCTAAATCGAGCTACACCTTCAACGTCATCTAGGCTAACCCCTTTGGTGTCCAACTCAAAATTACCACTCAGAAAGATGGCTTGATTGATAATATTTATTTCATTTAAAAATGCCGTGTCCAAGTCCAGTACCAGGTTTGCTGAGTCTTTATCATTTCGAAGGTCTAGCATACCATCTACATCCATTACCAGATTTGGATCATTTACGGTCATTTTTCCGGCAAACAGGTCTTTTGCAAATGTAGCTTTTGTGCTAATATTTTGAAAATCATACTGGTTGATACCTAATTTGCTAAAATTAGCATCCATTTCAATTATGGCTGTAGCTACACTAAAACCTGAGCCCTTGATTTGCCCTTTAAAACTTGTTTTTTGAAAGTTTTCAGGATCTTCCATTAATACGCCTAAATCCAAATTTGTGGCCTCTAATTGCCCTTCATAAGTAGGTGTTTTGTTTTGTTGTAAGTAGTTAAGTGTTCCATCAAGCCTCCCAATTTCGGTCCGAAAATTACCTTGTGCCATAAAATTATCAAGTTGGCCCTCAAAATCAGAATTGAAACGAATGATACCGAATTTATTTAACTCCCTTCTGGCTTGAGGTGTGGCATATGGGGAGAGGTCGTCAGGGCTAACAGTGGAGTTGATTAGAGAAAGTTCAAAATAAGTTTTGGAGACCGTTGGTAAGCCCTCAATATTGAATTTTCCAAACAATGCACTCTTGTCTCCAAATCTCAGGAGTAACTCGTCTGAATAAATGGAATCAACCCTTCCATTTACTTCTCCACTTAGCGAAAGCCTGTCGTCTATGGAGGGTATATTATCAGAAAAATAACCAAGATCTCTAATGTCTAGGATGGCCTCATCTAATGCTGCTGAAATTTCTATCTTATGGTTAAAATCACGCAAATCTGTAGGAGAGTCATACTCGAATTTAAGGTAGTTTTTTATTTCAGTTTGGTTAGACTTGAGATAGAGGTCTTTGAATTCCATCCCAGTATTGGAGTAGGTGAAATTGGTTTGTAGCTGTTGGAAAATCATACCTGAATTGGTCTCAACACCTTTCATGTGCTTAAGGTCAAATGCCACGGTATCCCTTCTGACATAAAAGTCTGTTGCAGAGGCTACCAGGTCCCTGAACTGAAGGTCGCTGTAATCAAATTTAACATCAAAGGGAGGGAGGGTGTAATCTACAATATCCAGAGAAGTTTCCATTAGCGAAATATAGCCAATGGTAAATGTGGATGCCTTGAGGTTGTTTTTTTCCTTTTTTGGCAAGAAAATAGCCCGAAGGCGGGAAAGAAATACGGAAATATTTAATCCTTGCCCATCTGCATGGGTTAGGATTCTTACATTCCCATTTTTTAGATTTATTTCATCAAATCCCGGTTGTTCTGTATCCATCAAACCTTTAATAGAAAAGTCGATATAAACTTCCTCAAGATCCATCATCAAACTGTCTTGCAAGTCCATAATGGATACTTCCTGCAAACTGATGGCATCCCACCATCTGATGTTTACCCGGCCGATTTCTGTTTCATAGCCTGTTTCTTTGCTGATATAATTGGTAAAGAAACCGGCAAGATAAGTCTGCAATACAGGAATCTGTAACAATAAAGTAATGGTAAGTAGGAATATAAGCATATAGCTCATGATCCTAAACGTCCTTCTAAGGGCGTTCAGCAAAATTTCCTTAACTTTCGATTTATTTTCCAACAGGCACGAAATGAGTAGTAATATATTAGCAATAGAATCCTCTTGTGATGAAACGTCAGCATCAGTGATTTCTGATGGCAAAATACTTAATAATATTGTCGCCACGCAATCTGTACATGAGAAATATGGTGGCGTTGTACCGGAATTGGCCTCTAGAGCACATCAGCAGCATCTTATACCGGTGGTGGCTGAAGCATTAAAATCTGCCGGAATTGCTAAAACTGAATTAGATGCCATTGCTTTTACCCGCGGTCCCGGTTTGATGGGAGCATTATTGGTAGGTGTTTCTTTTGCCAAGTCTTTTGCCTATGCATTGGATAAGCCGATTATTGAAGTGAACCATATGGAAGCCCATGTGTTGGCCCATTTTATTGATGCACCAAAACCCTCCTTCCCCTTTATCTGTTTAACTGTTAGTGGAGGGCACAGCCAACTGGTGTTGGTTAAGACTGCATTAACCATGGAGGTATTGGGAGAAACCAAGGACGATGCAGTGGGAGAAGCTTTTGATAAAATTGCTAAAATTTTAGGGTTACCCTATCCCGGCGGTCCACATCTGGATAAATTGGCGGCCAAAGGTGATCCATTGGCTTATCCTTTTCCGGTATCAGAGATGAAAGGGCTTTCTTTTTCCTTTAGTGGCATAAAAACTGCTGTGCTTTATTTCTTAAAGGAAAACATTAAAAAGGATCCGGACTTTATTGCGAATAATTTGGAGGATATCTGTGCTTCTGTACAGTATACATTGATAAAAATGTTGATGCAGAAACTGGTTAAGGCTACCAAAAAGCAAGGGATAAAAGAAGTGGCCATTGCAGGAGGAGTTTCAGCCAATTCGGGACTAAGGTATACAATTGCTGAGGCCGCAAAAAAATACCGTTGGAATGTCTACCTTCCCAAATTGGAATATTGTACAGACAATGCGGCCATGGTGGCCATGGCGGCGCATTATAAGTATCAGGCCGGTATGTTTACAGATTTGAACGTCAGTCCATTGGCAAAATTGAAAATTGGAAATCATGGCTAAAAAGAATAAATTCGAGAAAATAATAAATATCAAAAACAGGAAGGCAAGCTTTGAGTTTGAATTTATAGATAAATACAAAGCAGGGCTTGTGCTAAAAGGGACTGAAATTAAGTCAATTCGAGAGGGTAAGGTCTCTCTTACGGAGGCCTATTGTTATTTCCGAAACAATGAATTGTTTATTAAGCAAATGCACATAGCTCCGTACACGCTGGCAGCTCATTTTAATCATGACCCGGTCAGGGAACGAAAGCTATTGCTACAAAAACAAGAGTTGAAAAAACTGCAAAACAAATTTGCAGAAAAAGGACTTACCATAGTGCCGGTTAGGGTATTTATTAATGACAAAGGGCTGGCAAAGATAGAGGTGGCCCTAGGTAAGGGTAAAAAAGTGCATGACAAAAGACATTCACTAAAAGAAAAAGATGCAAAACGAGACCTTCAAAGAATGGCATTCTAATTCTACTTTCGGTATCTGTAGGCTTTCGCTCCTCAGTGTTTATACGAAACCTGTGAGCGATGCCGGATTAAGTACCCAAATACTTTTTGGTGAGTTGTATGAAGTTGTTCAGGTGGGTGAAGACGGACAATGGTTAAAAATAGAGGGTTTAGAATCCATTGGCTCAGGTTGGATTCTGACCTCCCAACACCATCCCCTTACAAAAGAAGCTTTCGAATTTTTTGCAAAATCTCCCCGACAAATTGTCTCCGAAGGGATAGGAGAAATCAAGCTGAAAGACAATACCATGTTTTTATTACCCGGCAGTCAGCTACATGCCGGACAGAATGAGATCTTTGAATGGGAAGATTCTATAAAGTTTAAGGGAAAAAGTAGGCCTTATGAAAGGAAAGCCAATAGGATGGAAGTTAAAAGGATAGCTTTGGGTTTTTTACATGTGCCTTACCTTTCTGGAGGCAGAAGTTTTTTTGGATTAAATGCTCCCTCCTGGTTAAATTTGCTTTTTAAAATCGGCGGCATTGTTTTCCCAAATGAATTGAACGCTCAGGACAATGTAGAAAAAAAGGAGCGTATTTCTGAAATAGATATTGGAGATGTTATAATTTTTGGCACACAGCGAGGCATTCCATTTCAAGCGGGTCTATATATTGGAGAAGGTGCATTACTTTGGGTCAAAGAAAAAGTAAGGTTCGGGACTTTTGATCCAAAAAAATGGAACACAATCAATAATCGCCCTAAAGACAGTATTCAATTGCTAACCGTAAAAAAACTAGTAGATTGATGAAGGAGATATCAGAAAAAAAAGTGCTTGTCCTGAACTTAGATCATTCACCGGTAGGGGTAGTCAATGTACATAAAGGCTTTGTGTTAACTTACCTCGATAAAGCCACTTTGCTGGTAAAGTACGATTACCTTCAAATAAGGACGGTAGACCATATTTTTGATTACCCTGCAGTTATTCGGCTCAATCACTATAAAAACATCCCATACAAAGGTGTTTTGCTGAACAGAAATAATCTTTTTAAGCGGGATAAATATACCTGTCAGTATTGTGGGTCTGGGAAAGACTTGACTTTGGACCATGTGGTGCCGAAGAGCAAGGGAGGTAAAACTTCTTGGAAAAACCTTATTACCGCCTGCCATCGCTGCAACACTGTTAAAGGAAACAAGACACCTGAAGAAGCTGGGATGCCACTAGCAACCTTCCCTTTCAAACCAAATTTATCTTATTATCTTGCTGAATATGCGGAGCGGCATGCGGCAGAGTGGATTCCTTTTTTAGCCATAAAAGAGGTTTGATAAAGCGCGAAGGGAGTAAGTCTTGAATTGATATTTTGTTGGTATACAGTTTCTAATCCTAAAATAATTCGTAAATTTGCAATCCATTCGGGTGAATGGGCCTTCTTTTGCGAGGGAATCATTAATAAAAACCTCAGCCAGATGACCTTAAGGCTGTTGAAAATCAAGGTTATATATTATTATGTCAAATCAAGAAGATTTTAACTGGGAAAAATTTGAAACCAAGGGTTTTGGAGAAGGTTACACTGAGGCTGAGAGAGCTGAGATGGAAAACCTTTATGACAATACCCTTACTGAGATTACAGAAAAAGAAGTGATCACCGGTACTGTAGTAGGTATCAATGATAAGGATGTAATCATCAATATTGGTTTTAAATCTGACGGACTTGTTCCACTGAATGAATTCCGTGACATTGAGGGCTTGAAAATCGGTGATGAAGTAGAATTGTTCATCGAAGAGCAGGAGAATGCATTGGGACAGTTGGTACTTTCCCGTAAGAAAGCCAAGATGGTAAAAGCTTGGCAAACCATCGAAGAAGCATTGGAGCAAGACAATGTGATCGAAGGTTTGGTTAAGAGAAGAACCAAAGGTGGATTGATCGTAGATATTTATGGTGTAGAGGCTTTCTTACCAGGATCTCAAATCGATGTTAAACCTATCAGAGATTTTGATATCTATGTAGGTAAGAAAATGGAAGTGAAAGTGGTTAAAATTAATCACGCCAATGATAACGTAGTTGTTTCTCATAAAGTATTGATCGAGAAAGATCTTGAGAAACAAAAAGCTGAAATCCTTAACAACCTTGAAAAAGGTCAAGTATTGGAAGGAATTATCAAAAACATGACCAATTTCGGTGTGTTCATCGATTTGGGTGGTGTAGATGGATTGCTTCACATTACAGATATTTCTTGGGGACGTATCAATCATCCGGAAGAAGTGCTTAACCTTGACGACAAAGTTCAGGTTGTTGTACTTGACTTTGATGATGATAAGAAAAGAATTTCTTTGGGTATGAAGCAATTGACTGCACATCCTTGGGATTCTCTTTCTGCTACGCTTGAAGTTGGATCTAAAGTTAAAGGTAAAATCGTAAACGTTGCTGATTATGGTGCATTCCTAGAGTTGGCTCCTGGCGTTGAAGGTTTGATCCACGTTTCTGAAATGTCTTGGTCTCAGCACCTAAGAAATCCTGCTGACTTTGTGAAAGTTGGTGATGAGATCGAAGCTGTAGTCCTTACTCTTGATAAAGATGAGCGTAAGATGTCTTTGGGTATCAAGCAACTTACCGAAGATCCTTGGACCAAACAAGAAATGTCTACCAAATACGCTATCGGTACCAAACACAAAGGTATTGTTAGAAACCTTACCAACTTCGGTCTGTTCTTAGAACTTGAAGAAGGTATTGATGGATTGGTTCACGTATCTGATTTGTCTTGGACTAAAAAGATTAAGCATCCCTCAGAATTTGTGAAAGTTAGTGATGAATTAGATGTTATCGTATTGGAACTAGACCTTGATAGCAGAAGATTGGCACTAGGACATAAACAATTGGAAGAAAATCCTTGGGATACTTTCGAGAATGTGTTCCCAATCGGGTCTAAGCATAAATGTTCCATCATCTCTAAGAATGATAAAGGCGCAGTTCTAGAGCTACCATATGGTCTTGAAGGATTTGCTACTTCCAAAAATCTTGAGAAAGAAGACGGAAGCCAAGCTGAAGCAGGTGAAAGCCTTGACTTCGCTGTGATTGAGTTTTCTAAAGATGACAAACGAATTGTGCTTTCTCATACAGCTACTTTCAAAGAAGAAGCCTTGCCTAAAGCCAGTGCGAAGAAAGCCAGCAGCCCTAAGAAGAAAGCTGCCGGTAGTACTGACGGTGGAGCAGGAGCAGAGAAATCTACTCTTGGAGATTTGGATGCCTTGTCTGCATTGAAAGAAAAAATGGATCAGGGTAAAAAATAATTAACCCTTATTTAATACAACTAAAGCACTAACTCGAAAGGGTTAGTGCTTTTTTATTTTTTCGAGTTACGGTGTTGAGCCTTTCTCAACCTTAGTTTTCCGGATTATATTTTTATTTGCAACCAAATGCTTTAAAAAGCTATTCAATGCCTTTACCAGGCTATAATCTCTGTCTGCAATAGATGATACTTTATTTTTAATCCACATTGAGGGCCGGAATTAATAGTCCCTGTTTTCTTTTTTAGGTAGTTAATAAAGTTTGATTCAGCGTATTGAAACTGAATGACTTTCTCAAATCTTTTACGGTTATCCTTCAAATGGGCAAATATCGCTATCTGCATGGGCTAATTTTGTATTGTTTACTTGGTTTTTACCTGTGCTATGTTCCTCTATACGAGGGTTTTATAATCCTATACTTTATAAACTTTGACACCAATGTTTTAGTTAGGTAAAAAAAATGTAAATAACGGATAAAAATATTTGTTAGATCAATCTAACTTATTAATTTTACGGGTATATAAATAGGGATAACATGAATCTAATAAAATACACTGCCTTTTTGATAATTATTACAGTTTCCTTCTGCTATGCTCCGGCAAAAGGACAGGGGAATGGAGTGATCTCAGGGAAAGTGATGGACGAATCAGGTGTACCATTGGAGTTTGCCAATGTGGGAATCAGGAAGATTTCTTTGGGCGGAGTAACAAATGAAGGGGGGGCTTTTACTATTCGCAATGTGCCTCCCGGGAAGCATTTGTTAACCGCTTCTTTGATTGGTTTTGAGACCCAACAGATTAGAATTGAAGTAGTCAATGATCAATCCAGCATCCCTTTTTTATTTACATTAAAGGAAACAGCTTCAGCCTTAGGGGAGGTGGTTGTTTCAGGGACAATGAAAGAAGTTTCAAAACTCGAAAGTCCGGTACCTGTTGAAGTTTACTCTGCCAATTTTTTCCGTGCCAATCCTACCCCGTCTGTTTTTGAATCTCTTCAAAACGTGAATGGTGTTAGGCCTCAGATCAATTGTAATGTCTGCAACACAGGTGATATTCATATCAATGGGCTTGAAGGCCCTTATACCATGGTTTTGATTGATGGGATGCCTATTGTAAGTGGCCTTTCTACAGTATATGGATTAACAGGCATACCGCAGGCCTTGATAGAAAGGGTGGAAGTGGTCAAAGGCCCTGCCTCTACGCTGTATGGGTCTGAGGCTGTGGGTGGTTTGATCAACGTCATAACCAAGAAACCATCTACAGCGCCTTTATTAACTGCTGATATTTTTAGTACTGATTGGGGAGATATTAATACTGACTTTGGGCTAAAATACAATCTTTCTGAAAATACCCAGGGACTTTTTGGTTTGAATTATTTTAATTATCAAAATCCAATAGATAATAATGAAGATGGTTTTACGGATGTAACATTACAGCATAGACTTTCATTCTTCAACAAGTTTAATTTCAATAGAGGATCAGGAAAGAATTTCTCTGTTGCCGGCCGTTATGTGTATGAAGACCGTTGGGGTGGAGAGATGGATTGGTCTTCGGAATACCGTGGAGGAGATGAGATCTATGGTGAAAGCATTTATACCAATCGGTGGGAGATGTTTGGGCTGTATGAATTACCGGTAGAGGAGTTAATAAATTTTCAGTTCAGTGCCAATGGTCATAATCAAAATTCAGTATATGGAGACATGCCTTATATAGCTGATCAATACATTGGTTTTGGGCAATTTACATGGAATAAGCCTGTAGACCAACATGACTTTTTGCTTGGATTGGCATACCGCTACACTTATTATGATGACAATACACCCGCCACGGCCACGGAAAATGGGATGAATGAACCTTCCATTACCCATCTACCGGGCATTTTTATTCAGGACGAAATAACCATTAATGCTTCACATAAATTATTATTTGGGATGAGGTATGATTACAATAGCTTGCATGGGAGTATTGCTACTCCTAGGTTAAACTATAAGTGGACCTCAAAAAGTAAAAATGATGTAATTCGAATGAGTATTGGTAATGGGTACCGGGTGGCCAATGTTTTTACTGAAGATCATGCTGCGTTAACAGGCGCGAGAGAGGTGGTATTTGACGGTGAACTTGCTCCGGAAACCTCTTGGAATGCCAATTTGAACCTGGTGAAGAAAATTTATACAGCAAGCCAAGTTTTTATTGGTCTTGATGCCTCTGCATTTTACACCTATTTTAATAATGCCATTTTTCCGGATTATGAAACCGATCCCAACAAGATCATCTATGGAAACTTAGACGGCTCTGCAGTTTCCAAGGGGATTTCATTGAACGTGGAAATGTCTTTAGTCAATGGCTTGAATATTGTTGCCGGTGGTACCTTAATGGATGTGTCCGTTACAGAAAATGGTGAAACCTATAGGCAATTATTAACAGAAAGATTTAGCGGAGTTTGGAGTGTGGGGTATACTTTTCCTTCCTTAGGTTTAACGGTGGATTACACAGGAAATTTATATGGGCCCATGCGTTTACCTTTACTCGGAGAGCTAGATAATCGAGACGCCTTTTCCCCTTGGTTCAGTTTGCAAAATTTTCAACTCAGCAAAAAGTTAGGTACCAAATGGGAAGTGTATGGTGGGGTTAAAAACCTTCTTGACTTTACCCCTGCGGCAAATAGCATTGCTAGATCTTTCGATCCCTTTGACAGAAATGTGGTATTTGGATCCGACGGGCAAGTGGTCCCATCAGAAGGAAATCCCTATGCCCTGACCTTTGATCCATCCTATGTGTACGCACCGAATCAGGGGCGTAGAGGATTTTTGGGGCTAAGATTTACCCTTGATTAATGAAATTAATACTTATCATATCGACGACTCTTTGCCTGATTTGTAGTATAGGGAAAGTAAATGGACAAACAATTTCATGGACTTCCCTCGAAAATCTTAAGGATAGTTTGCGGTCAAACCCCAAGCCAATTATGATTTTTATTCATACTGATTGGTGCAAATACTGTAAAATGCAGGAAAATATTACTTTTCAAAAACCATCCTTAGCGGCTTCGCTTTCAAAGAAATTTTATTGTATAAAAATAAATGCTGAATCAAGAGAGGAACTAATTTTTCTAGGAAGAAAATACAAGCCGGGTATCTCGGGAGGTTATCATGCTTTAGCAAAAATTTTAGGAGCTAAGAATGGGAGATTAGTTTTCCCCACCACGGTATTTTACGCACCACTTTCTCAATCTTTTGAAAGGCTTCAAGGTTTTCAAACGGCTAAAACATTGAAGCGTTTCATTACTATTAATGATAGGTAGTATTGGTGAAAAAAATAGTTTCGTCTCTTACTATTTTTGGACTGATTATGAAAAAAAATGAATGTTACTAGGATTCTTTTGAGCGGGGCTGTTAGCCTTAAATTATTTCGGTTAATTTTTGATAGGTAGCAAATAAAATAGGAAGTAACACACAGTTGATCAGATGGATAGTATCTCTGATTGGGGCATAATAATTTCAGTAGGAGACCATTCGATTTTTCGATATTTGCTGAATATTTACTACTGTCATTCAAATACTACTAGAATGTTATCAGCTTGCCTGGAGGATATATTTTTAAAGAAATTCTTAGTAGAAAAGAGAGGGGTTTGCGAAGTAAGGCAGAGAGATTACTATCAAACAATAATCAATAAAAAAGACACCCTTTTGGAAGGATGTCTTTGGAGGTCGAGAGCGGATTCGAACCGCTGTACAAGGTTTTGCAGACCTCTGCCTAGCCACTCGGCCACTCGACCATTTTTAATATCGAAGCGCAAACTTAGGAATTAAAAATTGGCTTTTCAAATCTATTTGCGAAAAATTATAAATGAATGAATCTATATTTTGAAGATAAAATCCGTTTGTAACGAATTGTTTGTAGATGTGTTCAACAAGAATTTTTAAAATATTGAAAAATGAGTCTATTTATAACGGTTCTAAATTAAATTTTGCTTCAGGTGAAGCTTTGTAAAAAGCTGTAATAGAGGGTTTTAAATAGTATATTTAGTTTTTGCTATGGATTAATGCGCCAAAAAGTTCAAGTTTGAAAAATAGAAGTTGGGTAGTACATTTGTGGGGAATTTGAATTGCACTGAGAAAATCTGAAAAAAGTATACATAACTATGTCGATCAAACGCTCAATATTAGGGGTTTCAATTCGCGTATGCCAACTGTTGGTTCTGATATTCCTATTTTCAGGAATTCAGGCATATGCGGTGGACCCTGAAATTCCGGATAGCGAAGAAGCTATATCCGCGGGTCAGTCCATTTTTAATGCCAACTGTAAAACCTGCCATAGACTCGATCAGAAATTGGTCGGTCCGGCGCTTAGAGGGGTTACCGATAGGCGGGAGTTGGACTGGGTAAAACAATTTATTATCAACTCTCAGGTATTGATTCAAGGAGGAGATGCTGATGCAGTAGCTCTTTTTAAGGAATTCAATAACACGGTTATGCCTTCTCATGATTTTTTGAGTGACGATGACCTAACGAATTTGCTTGCTTATGTTGAGTATGGTGACAAGGCAGATCCTGCTGCCGCCGAAGCCGGAGCAGCAGGCGAGGATGGAGTGGCGACAGGTACTGGTGGAGGAATTCCAAATGAATACCTTACCATAATCTTGGTAGTGCTTGTAGTCGTACTTGTTTTGGTATTGGTTGTGTTGGGACTTATTGTTTCAGTATTGACCAAGTACATGAACAAAAACGAAAATCTGGATAAGGACGATAAAGAATTTATCAACCAAAAGACGGACTACAAGGGCATTTTTAAAAGTGATGGCATGATTATCATTGTAACGACGATTGTGCTCGCTTTCGTTGTCAAAACTGCTATAAACGGATTGTACACGGTAGGCGTGCAACAAGGCTATGCCCCAAGTCAGCCGATTGCCTACTCTCACGAACTTCATGCCGGACAATACGAAATCCCTTGTCAATATTGCCATACAGGTGTAGAGATTGGGAAATCTGCAAATATTCCATCTGCAAATATTTGTATGAACTGTCACATGCACATTCAAAATGTGGAAGGCAAAGAGGGCGTTTCTCCAGAAATTGCAAAAATATACGATGCAGTAGATAATAATCAACCTATTGAATGGGTAAGGGTACATAACCTTCCTGATTTGGCTTATTTCAATCACTCCCAGCACGTAGCTGTTGGAGGAATTGAATGTCAAACTTGTCATGGTCCTATAGAGGAAATGGAAGTTGTTTCTCAGCACAGTGCATTGACCATGGGTTGGTGTATAGATTGCCATAGAAATACGGAAATAACCACTCAGGGCAATGAGTATTACGATAAACTCGTGCAATTGCATTCAGAATCCAAAGATGCTTTGAAAGTCAAAGACATTGGCGGTTTGGAATGTGCAAAGTGTCACTATTAAATCTTTACGAACATTCTTTTCTTTAATATAAAATGAAAGAAAATAAAAAGACATATTGGAAAGGGTTAGAACAGCTGACAAACGATCCCGAGTTTGTAAAAAATGCTGATCAGGAATTTCCCGGCTTTACTTCAAAAAGCAATCAAAAAGAAGATGGAAGCTCCACTAGAAGAGACTTTCTAAAAATGATGGGTTTTAGTGTGGCGGCAGCCTCCTTAGCAGCTTGTGAAGCTCCGGTAAGGAAAGCCATTCCATACGTAAACAAACCTGTTGATATCAATCCTTCTGTTCCTAATTATTACGCATCTACTTTCAGCAAAGGTGGAGACTACGCTTCGGTGGTAGTTAAAACCAGAGAAGGTAGACCGATTAAAATTGATGGCAATGAATTGTCACCAATCACCAAAGGAGGTACCAATGCCATAGTAGAAGGCTCTGTTTTATCTCTATATGATGAGGCCAGATTAAGGGCTCCTCAAATTGGAGGGAAAACCGCTGACTGGGCTGCTTTAGATGGTGAGTTAGCCGGCAAATTGAAAAGTGCAGGAACAATAAAAATCATTAGCAATACCATTTTATCTCCAAGCACAAACAGGGCGATAAAAGTATTCGCTGACCAAATGGGAGATGTTGAAGTCATTACTTATGACCCAATTTCCAATTATGGTATCACCAAAGCAAGTGAAACTTATTATGGAAGCAGTGTGCTTCCATCTTATAATTTTGATAAGGCCAATGTAATTGTCAGTTTTGGCGCTGATTTTTTAGGTTCATGGATTTCTCCAATTGAATTTGCCAGACAATATGCACAAGGAAGGAAAATTTCGAAAGAAAATCCTAATATGTCCAGGCATTATCAGTTTGAGTCTACCTTATCACTTGCAGGCTCTAACGCGGATTACCGTACACCGATCACTGCTTCTCAAAGTGGTCTTGCAGTTTTGGCTTTGTACAACCTTATTGCCAAAAAGGCCGGGGTTAGCACTGCCGGTGGAAGCAATTTAGAATTAAACAATCTATCGAAAGCAGCCAACGAATTGTGGGCCAACAAAGGCAAATCACTTGTTGTTTCCGGATCCAATGATCCCAATGTTCAAGTGGTTGTGCATGCAATCAATGAGCTTTTAGAGAATAACAATAAAACTGTGGATTTCGAAAATCCTGCTTATTTCCGAAAAGGAGATGACAGTAGAATGAATCAGTTTGTTAAAGAATTAAATGCCGGAAAAGTTGGAGGAGTGATTTTTTACAACTGTAACCCGGTTTATGACTTTGGAGGTGGGCAAGCCATTGCTGCCGGTATAGCCAAGGCCAAGGTGTCTGTTTCTACTTCGGAAGTTAAAGACGAGACGGCATCTCTGGTTCAGTATCTTGCTCCGGACCATTATTATTTGGAATCTTGGAATGACTTCAATCCTAAAAAAGGAGTTTATAGCTTGGCACAGCCGGTTATTTCTCCTTTGTTCAGTACCCGCCAAGCTCCTGAAAGCTTTTTAAAATGGGCCGGCAACACGACTTCATACTATGATTTCGTAAGAGGAGAATGGGAGGCTACTTTCGCTGAAAGCGGAATGGAAGGAGACTTTCAATCCTTCTGGGATAAATGCTTATATGATGGAGTTTATATCGCTGAATCTTCTGAAGAAGATGAAGCTTCCTCGTTGGAAGCAGTAGGAGATGTTGCTGCAGCAGCAGCAGCCATTGGCAAAGCTTACCAGGCTCAGGGTTCAGGTAGTGAATTGGTGGTTTATACCAAAGTAGGTATTGGCTCAGGAGCATTTGCCAACAACCCATGGTTGCAGGAGATGCCCGACCCAATTTCAAAAGCTACTTGGGACAATTACTTAACCGTATCCCAAAAATGGGCCAATGAAAATGGTCTTAAAATGGATGAAGGTGCCACTAAGTTGGCAACTGTTTCTGCCAATGGTCAGACCTTCACCGTTCCTGTTTTGGTACAACCCGGACAGGCCAATGGTACTTTTGGATTGGCTTTAGGTTATGGAAGGACTGCTGCAGGTAGAGTAGCAGACGGCATTGGTGTCAATGCTTATGCACTTATTAATGCCAACAAAGGATTTGTTGAATACCATATCACTGAAGGAGTAAGTGTAAGTCTTACCGGTGAAAGTTACAGAATAGCGCAAACACAAACGCACCAAACCTATATGGGTAGGGATTTCGTTGTGCAGGAAGCTACTTTGGGTGAATATAAAGAAGATGCCAGCGCAGGCAGGTATCACCCGGAAATTTATAAAGACGGGGAATTTGTTAAGCCTAGCAAAATCTCATTGTGGTCTGGCCACAAATACAGTCAGCACCACTGGGGCTTGGCCATTGACATGAACTCTTGTATAGGTTGTGCGGCTTGTACCGTGGCTTGTCAGGTAGAGAACAATGTGGCTGTTGTTGGTAAAGAAGAAGTATTGAACAGAAGAGAAATGGCCTGGATTAGAATTGACAGGTACTATAGCTCTCCTGAAGGAGCTACTTCAAATGCTGAACTTGAGCAGGCAGCTGACAATCCGGAAGTTACCTTCCAACCAATGATGTGTCAGCATTGTAACAATGCACCTTGTGAAACTGTATGTCCTGTGGTAGCTACTACACACAGTTCAGAAGGGCTTAACCAAATGACTTACAACCGTTGTATTGGGACCAGGTATTGTGCCAACAACTGTCCTTATAAAGTAAGAAGATTCAATTGGTTTAAATACCATGACAATAAAGATTTTGCAGGAGTAAATACTCCTCAGAATGACGATTTGGGTAAAATGGTACTCAACCCTGATGTGACTGTAAGAGCAAGAGGGGTAATGGAGAAATGTTCCATGTGTGTACAACGTATTCAGGCAGGTAAATTAACTGCTAAACGCGAAGGAAGGAAAATTAAAGACGGTGATGTGAATGTTGCCTGCGCAGTAGCTTGTCCTACTGAAGCCCTTGTTTTTGGTGACATGAATGATTCCCAATCTAAAGTTTCTAAGATGCTTAAAGTCGAAGAAAATTCCACTAGTGCTTTGAAAGAAGTAAATGAGGAAAGAGCATACCATGTGTTAGAGGAAATCAATGTCAGCCCTAATGTTTGGTATTTTACCAAGATCAGAAATAAGGACAAAAACGAAGCTTAAAAAAATAAAACGATAAGATATGCAGGTTACTTCACCCGTACGCGATCCGCTTATTACCGGCGGTAAGACTTACAAGGACGTCACCAATGATATTGCCAGGCATGTAGAAGGTAAACCAACCAAAGGTTGGCTTCTGGGATTGGCAGTATCCTTGACTGTACTTTTGCTCGGCAGTTTAGCACTTGTAGCTACACTGTGGGAAGGAATAGGAATGTGGGGACTTAATAAAACTGTAGGCTGGGCCTGGGATATTACCAACTTCGTTTGGTGGGTAGGTATTGGTCACGCAGGTACACTTATATCCGCAGTATTATTGCTTTTCAGGCAGAAATGGAGAACATCCATTAACCGAGCGGCGGAAGCCATGACAATTTTTGCTGTTATTTGTGCGGCAGTTTTCCCTTTGATACACATGGGTAGACCTTGGATTGGTGCAATTTGGGCTCTTCCTCTTCCCAATACATATGGTTCTTTGTGGGTTAACTTTAACTCCCCTTTACTATGGGATGTTTTTGCCATCTCTACATACTTTTCTGTATCCTTGGTATTCTGGTACATCGGATTGATTCCTGATTTTGCTACCATTAGAGACCGGGCAACAGGTATTCGAAACACCATTTACGGAGCCTTGAGTTTCGGATGGGACGGTGGTGCCAAAGCTTGGATGAGGTATGAAAGTGTTTCATTGATTTTGGCAGGTTTGGCTACACCCCTTGTACTTTCGGTACATACGATCGTATCCTTTGACTTTGCCACTTCGGTAATTCCCGGATGGCACACCACAATCTTCCCTCCTTATTTCGTAGCAGGTGCGATTTTCTCAGGTTTTGCAATGGTATTGACCTTGATGATTGTCACGCGAAAAGTTTTTAAACTTGAGGATTATATCACTATGGGGCATATTGAATTGATGAATATTGTAATCATCATTACAGGTTCCATCGTAGGTATTGCCTATATCACAGAGTTCTTTATCGCTTGGTATTCAGGTGTAGCTGCAGAACAATATGCTTTTGTGAATAGGATGTTTGGTCCTTATTGGTGGGCTTACTGGTCCATGATGACCTGTAATGTAATTTCCCCACAATTGTTCTGGTTCAAGAAAATTAGAACTTCCATTGTAGCAACTTTTATCCTTTCTCTTATTGTAAACATTGGAATGTGGTTTGAAAGATTCGTTATTATCGTTACCTCCCTTCACAGAGATTTTCTTCCTTCTTCTTGGGTTATGTTCTATCCGACCATAACTGATGTAGGAATTTATCTATTTACCTTTGGTTTCTTTTTTACAGCTTTCTTATTATTCGCTAAATTCTTCCCGGTAATAAACATGGCTGAAATCAAATCTGTATTGAAATCTTCATCTGAAAAAATAATTAAATAATCATGGAAAGAGACAAAAACTTTATCCTGGGGATCTTTGATGATGAGGACATTCTTAAGAATGCTGTCAGAGAGATAAGAGCTGCAGGAATCAAAATACACGAGGTATTTTCTCCATATCCGGTTCATGGATTAGAAGAAGAACTTGGCTATAAAAGAAGCCGATTACCTATTGCTGCATTTTTATTCGGATTATTAGGTACTACCTTGGCATTGACCATGCAGTTTTATATGATGAAATTTGATTGGCCAATGATTATTGGGGGTAAGGATCATGCCGCTTTCCCTGATTTCATTCCTGTTTCTTTCGAGTTAACCGTTCTTGTTGCCGCTTTTGGTATGGTCACCGTATTTATGGTTAGTAGTAATCTTAAACCCTGGGGACAACCAAGAATCTTTGACTTAAGAAGTACTGATGACAAGCACGTTATGGCCATAGATATCGCCAATAATGCTGCTGTTGATTTGGAAATAATTAAAGGGGCTCTTAAGAATTCAGGAGCAACGGAGGTGAACAGTAAAAGTTTTGAATAAGTAATCTGTAGCAAATGAAAATTTTATCATCAATATATTCAATAGCTGTAGTGGGGATATCCTTAGGATTTGCTTCCTGCAAAGCTGAGGGTGATTATCCGGGAACGGAATATGCGCCTCAGATGTACCATTCGGTTCCTTATGAAGGCTTAAGCCAAATCACTAGTGAAGAAGAAGGAGATTGGATTTCCACTAGAGAGGATGGAAAAGGAGAATTCTTTAACAGTAATATTAACAACCCTCATGCTATGAACATGAGAGAACCTGTTCCTAATACTGTTCCTAGAAATAAAGATGGCATTTTACCTTATCGGTTAAGAGTAGCAGACTTAGAAGGTGCTGCTGCTGTACAAAACCCAATTCCGCTTACTGACGAGGTTTTGGCCGACGGGAAGCGATTGTTTACCCAATATTGTTCACCCTGTCATGGCAGCGGTGGAGAAGGAGACGGTAAACCAGGTATGGTTATCGGCGGGGTGGCCAACCTAAAAGGTGGTGCCTATATTAATTTATCTGAAGGCCATATTTTCCATGTAATCACACATGGTAAAGGTAGAATGGGAGCTCACGGTTCGCAGATTACTGCTGACAGAAGGTGGAAAATTGTACACTATGTTAAACAAGAAATTCAGAAGCAATAATGGCACAGGTAACTAACTACAATTTGGATCAAAAATTCGATTTTACCGCAGCGGTAAAGAAAGTGATTTTTATACTAGGAGGTATCGGTGCACTTTTATTGGTATTCGGTATTATCATGGCTGCCACTGGTGGACATGGTCATGGCGATGAGGGTGGACATGGTTTTCACTGGACACAGAGGCTTTATGCCAATCTATGGATAAATAATGTGTATTTCACTGGAATTGCCATTATTGGCGTATTCTTCTTCGCAATTCAATATGCTGCTCAGGCAGGATGGTCCACAGCTTTACTAAGGATCATGTTGTCTTTTGGCTATTGGTTGCCTATTGCAGCAGTATTAATGTTGGTAACCTTTTTCATCGCCAACCACGATTTGTTTCACTGGACCCATAGCTATGTGTTTGACAAAGCAGGA
Source organism: Cyclobacterium sediminis (assembly GCF_054781075.1). NCBI lineage: Bacteria > Pseudomonadati > Bacteroidota > Cytophagia > Cytophagales > Cyclobacteriaceae > Cyclobacterium > Cyclobacterium sediminis. Next base: position 95,832 of record NZ_BAAGVC010000043.1, read on the forward strand.
GATCATTATGATAGGATCATTGATGGTAAAGGAAACTTTTTTTACTGGCCAATGGAAAAGGGTTCATTCCCTATCTTTTATATCGTAAGAATGGTATTGTTCTTCGGATTTTGGGTTTTCTTTTTCAATAAACTAAGGACACTTTCTAATGAAGAAGATATCAATGGAGGAACTTCCTACTGGTATACCATTAGAAAATGGTCTGCTATTTTCTTGGTTTTCTTTGCGGTATCATCCTCTATCAGTGCTTGGGATTGGGTGATGTCTATAGATACACACTGGTTCTCCACCTTGTTTGGGTGGTATGTATTTGCTTCTTGGTTTGTTGCAGGTTTATCTGCACTTACTTTGGTTACGATCTTTCTGAAAGATCAGGGATACCTTGAAATGATCAATCAAAACCATATCCATGATCTTGGTAAATTTGTTTTTGCCTTTTCCATTTTCTGGACTTATATATGGTTCTCCCAGTTTTTGTTGATCTATTATGCCAATATTCCTGAAGAGTCTGTTTATTTTGTTGAAAGACTTTCAAGTGATGTTTATGGTTCCTATATATTTATTAACCTAATTCTAAACTTTGCATTGCCTTTTCTGGTTCTAATGACAAGGGATGCTAAAAGACATAATATCTTTCTAAAACTTGTATGTACACTAATTATTGTTGGTCATTGGGTAGATTTCTTCTTGATGGTTCAACCGGGTACTTTAGGACATAATGGTGGCGTTGGTTTGATGGAAATTGGAATGTTATTGGTTTATGCTTCAGCTTTTGCTTTTGTAGCTTTGACCAATCTTTCCAAACATAATCTGGTTCCTAAAAACCATCCCATGTTAGAGGAAAGTTATCATCATCACATTTAATCTAATTCCGAAACAGTTATAATTATGTACGGATTTCTTATTTCAATAGGTGTAGTACTCCTGATCATGGTGATTGGGATGGTATACAGAATTCAAACCTTGATTTCGGTCGCTAAAGGTTCTGATAAAAAAATAGCTACAACCAGTAATAAAGTAAATGCCATTCTTTTTATGGTATTTCTTATCGGCTGTGGAGCTTGGATGGTCTATTATTCGGTTGTTGAATTTGATAATTACCAATTACCTATAGCTTCAGAACATGGTATAATCACAGACAGGCTGTTTTGGATTACCATGGCCGTTACCGGCTTTATCTTTATCCTTACTCATATTCTTTTGTTTTGGTTTAGCTATCATTATCAATACAAAGAAAATAAAAGAGCTGCCTTTTACCCAGACAATAACAAACTAGAAATTATTTGGACGCTTGTACCAGCCGTTGTTTTGACCGTTTTGGTTATTTCCGGATGGAAAGCTTGGTCAGATATTACTAGTCCTGCTCCCGAAAATGCCCATGTTGTAGAAATTATGGGCTATCAATTTGCTTGGGATGTTAGATACCCGGGGGCTGATCAACAGCTTGGAGACTATGATTATAGGCTTACAACCGCGACCAATTCCAGAGGAATTGATTTTACGGATAAAAATTCATTCGACGATTTCCCTTCTCAGAATGTTGTCATTCCTAAAGGAGAGCCCGTTTTATTTAATATAAGGGCAAGAGATGTATTGCACTCAGTCTTTGCACCGCATATGCGTTTGAAGATGGATGCTGTGCCCGGTATGCCAACCAGGTTTTGGTTTACACCCAATAAAACTACTGAAGAAATGCGTGCAGAGTTGGGCGATGAAGAATTTGAATTTGAAATCGCTTGTACTGAGATCTGTGGAGCCGGTCATTTTTCCATGCGAAAAGTCATTAAGGTTGTTGAACCAGAAGAATATAGAAAGTGGTTTGCAGAACAAACTCCTTTTATCAAAAGTAATCCGGATCTTGTAGCTGATCTTCCTGTAGAATTGAAGGAATTGGCAGAGATTTATATAAATGAAGAATAAATTTATAGCATAAATTATAAATACCATGGCAGTAGCAAACGTTTCAGCTCATGATGCAGCATCTACACATGATGAGCATGACCATGAGCACCACGATAACTTCATAACGAAGTATATATTTTCCACTGACCATAAGATGATTGCTAAGCAATATCTTGTGTCTGGTATATTCTGGGCATTTATCGGTGGTTTTCTTTCTGTATTATTCCGATTGCAGCTTGGCTTTCCTGATATGGACTTGTCCTTCTTAAGACCTATTTTAGGTGGTTGGATTGATGCTTCCGGTAAATTGGATCCTACGTTTTACCTTGCATTGGTAACCATGCACGGTACGATAATGGTGTTCTTTGTATTAACGGCTGGTCTTAGTGGTACTTTCTCGAATTTCCTAATTCCTTTGCAGATTGGTGCCCGTGATATGGCCTCCGGTTTTATGAACATGTTGTCCTATTGGTTTTTCTTTATTTCCGGTGTGATCATGTTTGCTTCTTTATTCTTAGAAAAAGGACCTGCCGGCGGTGGCTGGGTAGTTTACCCGCCCTTGTCTGCACTTGAGCAGGCCATACCCGGATCAGGATTGGGCATGACCCTTTGGTTGATTGCGATGACTTTTTTCATTGCTTCATCTTTAATGGGTGGGATTAATTATATATCAACGGTTATTAATCTTCGTACCAAGGGGATGTCCTTTTCTAGGTTGCCATTAACAATCTGGGCTTTCTTCCTTACTGCGGTGATTGGTTTATTGTCCTTTCCTGTGCTGTTTTCTGCTGCTTTGTTATTGGTTTTTGACAGAAGTTTCGGAACTAGCTTTTACTTATCTGATATTTATATTGGTGGTGAAGCCTTACCAAACACAGGTGGTAGTGCCGTTCTTTACCAGCATTTATTCTGGTTCCTAGGTCACCCTGAAGTATATATAGTCTTGCTCCCTGCGCTAGGAATCACTTCTGAAGTCATTGCTACCAATTCCAGGAAACCTATCTTTGGTTATAAAGCCATGATTATCTCTATGCTTGGTATCACCATCCTTTCATTTGTGGTATGGGCACATCATATGTTTGTATCCGGAATGAACCCCTTTCTTGGATCAATATTCATGTTCCTTACCTTGATTATTGCTGTTCCTTCAGCTGTAAAGGTATTTAACTACCTGACCACCTTATGGAGAGGTAACTTAAGGTTTACCCCGGGCATGTTGTTCTCCATCGGTTTGGTGTCTTTCTTTATCTCAGGTGGTTTGACGGGCATTTTCCTCGGTAACTCCGCTATTGATATTCAATTGCACGATACTTATTTCGTTGTAGCTCACTTTCACCTGGTAATGGGGGCTGCTTCCTTCTTTGGAATGTTGGCCGGTGTGTATCACTGGTTCCCTAAAATGTTTGGTAGAATGATGGACGACAAATTAGGATATGTTCACTTTTGGTTGACTTTCGTTGGTGTTTACCTGGTGTTTTTCCCAATGCATTATATTGGCATCGCTGGTTTCCCTAGAAGGTACTATAGCTGGACCAACTTCTCCTTCTCAGACATGTATACTGATTTGAACATGTTTGTGTCTGTGGCTGCCATTGTTACTTTCTTTGCTCAGCTTATCTTTGTGTTCAATTTCTTCTACAGTATGTACAAAGGTAGAAAGGCAAGTGCCAACCCTTGGCAATCCAATACTTTAGAGTGGACGACACCAATTGAACCTGGTCATGGAAACTGGCCCGGAGAGATCCCAACTGTATACAGGTGGCCATACGATTATAGCAAGCCTGGTTCAGAAGCTGATTTTATTCCGCAAACAGTTCCATTGTCAGCTACTCCCGAATCGAATCTTCCTCATGAAGCTAAACTTGTAAAATTAGAAAAAGAGATAATGGAAGAGGATGACGCGATGTTGGTAGGAAATGAATCAAAAGAATCTTAAAAATATAAATAGCTTCCGTAGTGTTTGTTTAACTACTACGGTTGCTGTTTTTCTATTGATATTAATTGGCGGTATTGTTAGAAGTACCGGTGCTGGAATGGGTTGTCCCGACTGGCCTAAATGTTTCGGAAGTTGGGTTCCTCCTACATCAGTAGATCAGTTGCCGGCCAATTATCCTGAAATCTACGTCTCCAAGCGAATTGAAAAAAATGAACGCTTTGCTTCACTCTTAACTGGTTTGGGCTTTGCAAATTTGGCTGAAGAGATTAGGAATGACGAGAGTATTCATGAACAAGAGCCTTTTAATGCTACCAAAACATGGATTGAGTATGTCAATAGACTTGCTGGGGCTGTCATTGGTCTGTTAATTATATTGACATTGGTCTTTTCTTTTAAGCTAAGAGCCATTGATTCAAAAATTATGTGGCTATCCGTACTTTCATTGGTGTTGGTACTGTTTCAGGGATGGTTAGGTTCTATTGTAGTTTCTACCAATCTATTGCACTGGATGATAAGTGTACATATGGTAGTGGCCCTTTTTATGGTTTGCCTGCTGCTTTATATCTATTATAGATCCGGTAAGTTAATAGCTAAAAATCATCAATTTGACCTACCCCTGAATATTTCACGAAAATACCGGTTGTTATTAGGTATTGGTATAATATTAATGATTGTTCAAATTATACTTGGTACGCAGGTTAGGGAACAAATAGATATTATTGCAAGTAATGCTGCTTATTTGCATCGATCATCTTGGATAGATGAATTGGGGCTAATATATTATATTCATAGGACTTATTCTTTGATAATATTAGGCCTTCACCTATACATTGGTTATCAATTATTCCCTTACAGGGAACAAAACATAAAAATTACAAGCCACTATGTGGTGTTAATGGCTTTGTTTGTAACGGTAATTATTTCCGGAGCAATCATGGCTTATTTTGGAATACCCGCATTCATTCAACCTCTGCACCTGTTCTTAGGTTCTTTGATCATCGGCTTTCAATATTATATTTGGCTTGAATTGGGGCAAGATAAAACTGCCCCTGTAAATATTGCTTAATTATGAATACAGTAGGGTTATCTGAAAAGGTTTTGTGGGACAGTATTACGATGAGGTTTAAAGCCTACATGGATTTATTGAAATTCCGTCTGTCTGCTTTGGTTACCTTTTCGGCTGTTTTCGGATTTGTTTTAGGTCATCATGGTCAAACCTTCTCCTGGGCTGGTTTGATTGGCCTTGTTCTAGGTGGATTTTTAATTAGTGGTGCTTCAGGTGCCGCCAATGAAATTAAAGAGAGAGAGTTTGACAAATTGATGAAGAGAACGAAAACTAGGCCTCTCCCAATGGAAATTATTTCTGTAAGAGAAGCTTATTGGTTTGCAGTGATAGCTGCTGTCACCGGCGTTCTTTTATTGGCCTATTTCACCAATTTATTGACCACCGGATTGGGAATTTTGAGTATGATATTGTATGTATTTGTCTATACTCCATTAAAACGGGTTGGGCCAATAGCGGTATTGGTTGGGGCCATTCCTGGTGCCATGCCTCCATTGCTTGGTTGGACAGCCGTTACGGGTAGTATTACTTATGAAGCTTTAATTATTTTTGGCATTCAATTTATTTGGCAATTTCCTCACTTTTGGGCCATAGCATGGGTTAGTGATGAAGATTATAAAAAAGCTGGTTTTAAATTGCTACCCTCAGGAGGGCAAAAAGACCTTAATACAGCGATTCAAATAATGATTTATACCTTATTTTTATTACCTCTTGGTCTTTTACCTACTTATTTTGGTTTGACCGGATTAAATTCAGGTATTGTGGCAACCGTTTGTGGGGTATTGTTTTTGGCTCAAACCTTCTCTCTAATGAAAGATTGCTCCAGAAAATCTGCGCTTAAAATTATGTTTGGTTCATTTTTGTACCTTCCTATAACGCAAATTGCTTACTTATTAGATAAAGTATAATATGGAAGAGAAACTGTCTTTTATTGAAGGTGCAGAACAGCCCTTGGCCATGCACCCGAAGAAATTTGCACTTTGGTTGTTTATTGTAAGTGTGGTCATGGTCTTTGCCGGAATGACCAGCGCTTTTATTGTAAGACAAGGTGAAGGTAATTGGCTGGAATTCGATTTGCCCAATGTATTTTGGTACACTTCAGGGATAATAATATTGTCTAGTATTAGCTTGCATCTGGCTTATCTGGCAGCTAAAAAAGACAACCTTAATAATATTAAACTAGGCTTATTGGCAACAGTAATCCTGGGCTTGGCTTTCCTAGTTGGGCAATGGTTCAGCTGGGAAGCACTGGTTGCTGAGGACGTGTATTTTGTAGGTAACCCTGCAGGATCATTTATGTACGTTTTTACCGGCCTACATGCAATACATCTAATTAGTGGTGTGATATTTCTAATAATTGTATTAATTTCGGCTTTAAGGAATAAAATACACTCCCAAAATTTGGCGCAACTTGAAATGTGTGTTACCTATTGGCATTTTCTGGGAGGCCTTTGGCTTTACTTGTTTATGTTTTTGCTTCTAAATCATTAAAAATATAAGTTAATTTACTAATTATGTCTTCGACTGCAATTGAAATTCAATCAAAAAGAGGCGTTTGGGGTGGAGGTAACGAACCACTAAAAGCGAGCTATGGTAAGCTCATGATGTGGTTTTTTCTCCTCTCAGATATTTTTACCTTTACAGCCTTTCTTATTACCTATGGTGCCATTCGGGTAAGTTATCCTGCCTATTCAGGAGATGTAGCTGATTTTGTAAGTTCAAATCAACATTGGCCTATACCTGAAATGATTTTTGATGCCATTCCATTTGTTCATGGAGGTCATTTCCCGCTTGTTTTTGTTGGTTTGATGACTTTTATTTTGATTATGAGTTCAGTTACCATGGTATTGGCAGTTGAAGCCGGTCATCGAAATGATAAAAAAGATGTGGTAAAATGGATGCTTTGGACACTACTTGGTGGAATGACTTTCCTAGGTTGCCAAGCTTGGGAGTGGACACACTTTATCCATGGGACTGACGAAGGTGTTGTGATGACTTACGTCAATTCATTGAGTAATATTGTGACTGAAACAGTACATGGAGCCAACTTATTGGTAAATGAATATGGACCTGCACCTTTTGCCCAATTGTTTTTCTTTATTACTGGTTTTCATGGCTTTCACGTTACCATAGGAGTAGTCCTTTTGTTTTTGGCTTTTTACCAAGCTGCTGTTGGAGTTTATGAGGATCGTGGTCATTATGAAATGGTTGAAAAAATTGGCTTGTACTGGCACTTTGTGGATTTGGTATGGGTATTTGTATTTACCTTCTTCTATTTGATCTAAAATATAAACATATACTATAATGGAACACGTTAATAAAAATAGGTTGGAAGTTATTCCAAAAGATCCTGCCAAGATTAAAAAAATCTGGCTTACTGCCTTGATTTTATTGGTTATCACGGCAGTAGAGTTTGTATTGGCCTTTACTATGGAAAGAGGGTTGCTCTTATACTTTCTTTTTATTGCTTTGACCATTGTTAAAGCCAAATATATCATGATGGAATTCATGCACCTGGGTGATGAAGTGAAACCTTTGTTTTACTCCATTATCGTACCGCTTATTTTCTTGGTTTGGCTAATTATAGCTTTAATGAAGGAAGGTGCTGAGATCTTTGTTATGCGCTGGTAAACAGAAAAAATAAATTATAAAATGAATGGTTGAGGGGGAATCTTCAACCATTTTTTTTGTTGTAATAGTGTATGAAAATGTTGCGATTTATTCAAGTATTGGTGTTGGTATGTGTTTTAATGATACCGGTATTGATAATCTTATTTTTAAGGGGCTTTTCTTCTAACCAATATGATATTCCTATTTTATATCAAAATGGCGTAGAGGATCCTTTTGAACAGTGTGACTATATGGACAGCAGTCAGCATTATATTCCTGATTTTACTTTTACAGATCAGTTTGGTAGAAGCGTAGGCAAAGAAATGATGGATGGGAAAATTACAATTGTAGATTTTTTCTTTACCAGTTGCCCAAGCATCTGTCCAATTATGTCCAAAGAAATGGAAAGAGTTCAGGACGTCTTTCGAAATGAGGATAGGGTACAGATTTACTCCATCAGTATAGATCCCGATTTTGACAGCCCCAAGGTTTTGGCCGATTATGCTGATGAGCATGGTGCAAAAAAAGACAAATGGTTTTTTCTCAATGGTCCGGAAGAAGAAACTTATGATTTAGCCAGATGTGGCTTTATCATTCCATCTGTGAGTGGGGGGGCAGTTCCCGAGAATTTTGTACATAGTGATAAGTTTGTTTTGGTCGATGAGCTCGGCCGAATTCGAGGATATTACAGTGGCACCAAAAGAGAAGGTGTCGATCAATTGATTTTAGAAACCAAAATTTTGCTACATGATAAAGAATAGTTTAGAGATAGAACCTAAGGACAAATCTATTTATAACTGGATAACCATAATTTCCATTTTAGTACCGGTTGTAGTGGCGGTACTATTGTTTATGCCTGCCAAAATTGATCTTGGGGAGGAATGGGTTTATTTCCTGCCTCATTTAAATGCTGTAGTAAATAGCTTTGCCTCCGTAATGTTGGTGTTAGGCTTTTTTTTCATCAAAGGTGGGAACGTTAATTTGCATAAGGCGGCCATGACCGTTGCGTTTGGGCTAGGAGCTATTTTCTTAGTGGGTTATGTGATTTACCATGCTGCAGCCGAAAGCACTTCCTTTGGGGGAGAAGGCTGGATAAGGTGGGTTTATTACTCGCTTTTGATTAGCCATATTATTCTGGCTGCTGTTGCCTTATTTCCAATTTTGTTGGCTTATTATTTTGGTATGAGCGGCAAATTTGAGAAACATCGGAATATAGTTAGGTATGCCTTTCCTATTTGGCTCTATGTTACCGTTTCAGGTGTTATCGTTTATCTAATGATCAGTCCTTATTATGTGCATTAAGTTTAATGTTTATGAAATTGATTATATTTAAACAAAGGTTAAACCAAACCGTTTAGTAATATCATGATTAAATATGTCAAAAGTCTATTGGTTGTATTGCTTCTGTTGATTGGATCCGTTCAATCTACATTCGCTCAATGTGCCATGTGTAGGGCATCAGTTGAAAACAATGTAAGTAATGGAGATACTACTGTAGGTGCGGCATTGAACATTGGGATTCTTTACCTTTTTGTTGCGCCTTATATACTGTTAATGGTTTTGGGCTATTTTTGGTATAAAAATGCCAAAAGGAAAAAAGGTGTATCATTCTAATCTTCTGCCTAGCTTAGGTTTTTAATTTTGATGCAACCTTTTTAAAATCTTTCTCAGATGATTTTTTGAGTATGGGCTGGATTTTGGTTGCTTTTTAGAAGGATCTTTGGCCTCTCATTTTTATGTTTGGCATGTGTTCCATTATGAATGAATACTTAGTTTTACTTCGGGTATCAGTATTTGTTATCTTGAAGGGACTGTTCAGGCAAGATTAATCGCTATGTTAAGAAGAAGAAGGCTTATACTGGTATTGTCCGTTGTGTTATTGGGCATTTTGCTTTCCATTAATTATTTCACAGATGGGAAATATTATAAAGACCAAGGCACTTTTAGTACTCAGCTCGAACATCAGATTGGAGAGGTCATTCATGATTTTGATGCAGATTTTGCTAAAATTGAAAATGGAAAAAGCGCTGATAGTCAATTTTCTTTTAATAGCCTGAACGTAGATCATCAGTTGCCATTTTACCTTTTCTCAATGGATGGGGAATTGGCTTATTGGTCTGCTATTGATATTTTACCCGAGTTTAACCTCCTTTCTACTTCCAGAACTTACCAAATATTAGAAAATAATAGGGGGATATATTTTACCAAACTTCGGAAAATACAACGAAACCAAAAAGACTATTGGTTACTCCAGGTTTATCCCTTTTATGACAAAGTAGATATTGGAAATGAGTACCTAAAAAGCGGTGTTAATCCCGAAATATTTGGGAATGATAGGTTTTTATTGTCTTCAAGTCCAAAAGAAAATTATCAAGATCTATACTTTGAAAATCAATATCTTTTTTCCATTTTTTTTAGAGTGGGGTATGAAGTTCCTGGAAAATCCATCAATAACACTTTATTGATATTTTTCTTTTCCTTATTGGGATTGGTTTTGCTGATTGGTGGAGGGTTTGTCCATACTTTATGGTCAAAGGGACAGAAATTTCTTGCCACAATCTATACCTTTGTTATCCTGTTTTCGGTCAGGATAATGATGCTGGCTTTTCATTTTCCAAATGATTTTTTTCAAACCGGAATATTTGATTCAGGCCTTTATGCCTCCTCCATTTTCAATCCCAGCTTGGGAGACCTGTTATTGAATGTGATTTGTTATTTGGTTGTACTTAGCATGCTTATCACTATTCTTAGTAGGCGTAGGGTAGCTTTATCTTTTATCAAATTAAGGAAAAATTATCCGCACTGGGCTTCCCTTACAGCGGCATTTCTTTTGTCGACAGCATTAATGTTTTTGGTTTTTTATCTCTATTTAAATATTGTTGAAAATTCCCAATGGAATTTAAATATTGAGGCAATACCTAATTTTGATTACCTTAAAATAGTCAGTCTTTTTGTTATTTTTCTGGGAGGTGCTGCCTATTTGTTGTTTACAATTATTGGTATCAATTTGGTTTTATATAAAAGTGAAGATAACTATTACTACCCTTTAAAGGTTTTGGTGATCTTTGTTTCTCCATTTTTATTTTTCCTTCTGTTCTATAATTTTGTTTTATTTATAGCATTTCTGTCCCATGTAATCCTATTGGTAGCCATTATTAGTTTCAAGCTTTATCAAAGTTTGTTTAAACTAGATTTTAATACTTTCTTGACATTCTTTTTTGCCTGTCTTGTAGGTGCGGTAATAACAGGGGCTGCAGCCTATCAGGATCTTCGGTATGAAGAAGTGAGGTCTAAAGTCAAATTTGCGAACAACGTAATGTTAGACAGGGATGTTATGGGTGAGTTTCTTCTGGAGGATATCATTGCTAGAGTTATAGATGATGCCTTTATCAAAAGTCGCCTTTCCGATCCCCTTTTATCCAAAGATCCTATCGATCGAAAAATCAAGAAAATTTACCTTGGAGGATATTTTGACCAGTACAGACAAGAAGTAAGTATTTATAGTCCTTCTGGTCGCCTTATTTTGGGAAATATTAACAGTTTATCTCTTTCTGAATATAAGAATAGCTATATGAATAGCGATTATGCAACTCAGGTTCATAATTTGTATTTTATTAAATCTACTGATACCAATACAGGAAATCGCTTCGTAGCTTTTGTTAAAATTCAACGTGACAATGATTTTCTTGGAACGATTGTGATTGAACTAAACCAACAGAGAATAGAATCAGGAAAGGCTTTTCCAAAATTGCTCATGGATAACAAATATGTAACTAACTATATTGAACGTGATTTTGATTTTGCCATTTTTGAAGATTCTGTAATAAGTTATAGTTCAGGTATATTTAGTTACCAAGGGTTGATGATTCAAGATTTGCTAGAGAATGAAGATATTTTCACTACCGGAATATTATCCGGTGGATACCATCACTTAGCAGTCAGTTACAATGATAAAATAATTGTAGTTTCATCGCGAAAGTATCCAAGCATTTATATTTTAGCTGACATTGCTCTTTTATTTGTTGTTTACTTGATTTTTACATTGCTTTCAATAGCTGTTTTTCTATTATTTACTGGGCTCAATCAGTTGCGATTTAATTATGCCACCAAGCTTCAATTGTACCTGAATTTTGCTTTTTTCTTTCCCATGTTGATCATTAGTATCATAGCAGTAGGTTTTTTGAGTCATTCCTATACAGAAGATTTACACAGGCAATATTTTCAAAAGGCAGGGATAATTAGTGATAACCTGGGTCGAGATTTAGGTGGAGAGCAGTTCAATAACCTGAACAAAGACGAGATTAATACTGAATTATATACCTTGGCTACCGCTACTGATGCAGATATTAACCTTTACCTTCCTGATGGAACGCTTATGGCAACCAATCAACCGGCCATCTTTGACAAAAAAATATTGACCAATTATTTACATCCGGAAGCGTATGCTTCCATCATTGAATTAAAGGAAAACAGATTCCTACAAACAGAACAGGTAGGAGATTTGCAGTTTAAAACAGTTTACCTTGCACTTAAAAATGGAGAAAATCAGGAGTTGCAAGCCATTATTGCCATACCCTTTTTCGAATCCGAGGAAGAGCTTAATCTGATGATTACAGAAGTTTTTAGCAATATACTTATCATTTTTGTCGTAATCTTTCTCTTCTTTTTGGTTATCTCTTATTTTGTTTCTAAAAATCTAACACATCCTTTTAAATTATTGACTCAGAAACTTAAAGATACAGACCTGGAAAACAATGAATACATGGTATGGCCTGGAAAAGATGAAATAGGTTTGCTTGTCAACGAATACAATAATATGCTTTATAAATTGGAGACCAGTAAAAAGGTTTTGGCTTCCAATGAAAAAGAATCTGCATGGAGAGAAATGGCCAAGCAGGTAGCCCATGAAATAAAGAATCCCTTAACACCCATGAAACTTACCTTACAGCATTTACTTCGCCTTCAAGCGGCAGATAAACTGGATAATGGTAAGGCATTGGTTAATCCCATTAATTCAATTATTCATCAGGTAGACACATTAAGTGATATTGCAAGTTCCTTTTCCACTTTTGCCAAAATGCCGCTTCCAAAAAATCAGGAGTTGGAACTTAGAAAGGTTGTTTTAAAAGCCGTTTCTATTTTCAATTATAGAGAAGATGTGGAAATTGAATTTACGGACCATACCGGGGAAGGTGCATCTACGAAAATCATGGGAGACCCCAAATTGTACGGAAGGGTAATATCCAATTTGATTATCAATGGAATCCAGGCCGTAGCAGAAGGGAAAAAGCCTATTATACTGGTAAACTTGTATTTTGATGGAGAAGAGCATATCAAACTTTCTATCAAAGACAATGGCAAAGGAATTTCAAATGAATTGAGAGAAAAGGTCTTTCTCCCCAATTTCAGTACCAAATCCGAAGGTTCGGGCCTTGGTTTAGCCATAGCCAAAAGGGGGGTGGAAACTGCCGGAGGAAAAATATGGTTTGAGACTTCTTCCGAAACAGGTACCACCTTCTATCTCATGTTCCCCCTAATCCCCTAAATCCGGAATTAATTGTTAGATATTGTTTACTTTAGCTTCCTGTAAGCGATTGATATATGCAGTTGGTGAAGTATTTTTTAGCTTTTTTATCTGTGCTTTCGGCATTGAATTATCCCGCCTTGGCGCAAGAACCAAAGTGCCATTGGGAACCTGTCAATTTACATAAAGAAGTTGTGCTTGCAGATACATTGTCCCTGATTCCTTCAAGTATTGAGGTGAAGGATGCCTTAGGCAATCTTCGATCTCATAAGTACAATTTCAATACCGGTAATCTGATCTTATTGGATTCAATGGACTTGGAGAATGATTCATTGTTGATTTGCTATAAAACCCTGCCATTTTCTTTGAAACATGTTTTTCAAAATCGAACTTTAGAGAAAGATTATGACTCTCTGGCCTATTTCAAAGACAAGATGCCGGAAAGAACGGCCATCTATGATTTTAGAGAAGAAGTCTTCACCTCAAGTAAGCTCAATCAATCAGGTAACCTGACCCGTGGAATATCCTTTGGAAATACCCAAAACGTATTTGTAAATTCTGCATTGAACTTACAGATGGATGGTGAGTTGGCGGAGAACCTTAACATTAGAGCAAGTATTACCGATCAGAATGTGCCGTTTCAGCCTGAAGGAAATACGCAGCAAATTCAGGATTTTGACAACATACTGATTGAGTTATACAATGATAAGATTAATCTCTCGGGGGGAGATGTGGTTTTGCAACAGCGAAAATCTGATTTTTTAAGATATTATAAAAATGTGCAGGGCCTCCAATTTACCTCAGACTATATTCTAAATGAAAAGTGGAAGGCTTCAAGCAGGGTAGGAGCAGCGATTGCCAAAGGGAAATTTGCATCCATGAATTTAGAAGTGACCGAAGGAGTATTGGGCCCATACCGTATTCGGGGGCCGGGAAACGAACGGTATGTAATTGTTTTGGCCAATTCTGAAAAGGTGTTCCTTGATGGGAAGGAGTTGAAACGTGGTTTTAATAATGATTACACCATAGACTATAATCAAGGTGAAATCACCTTTACTCCCACAGTATTGATCACTCAGTACTCTAGGGTTAGGGTGGATTTTGAGTATGCAGAAAGAAATTTTTCAAGGTCAATAGTCACGGCAAATCATATTCAGGAAAGTAAGAATGTTACCTTTTATCTGAATTATTACAGGGAAAAGGACGACCGCAATAGGCCCTTATTTACAGAATTAAGTGATGGGGACAAAAGATTACTCAGTGCAGTTGGGGATGAAATATTTTCTGCGGCCATTCCAAGGGTAGACAGCGTAGCTTTTGATTCAAATAGAATCTTGTATAAAAAAGTTACCCATTTTTCGGAAAATGGAGAAACGATAGATTATTACGAATACAGTACAGATGCAACGCAAGCTTTTTATGCCATTAGCTTTACTGAAACTACCCAAGGTTTAGGTGATTATATAAGGAAAGAACAACTGGCCAATGGGGTGGTTTATGAATACATTCCCCCTATAAGTGGTGTGTCTCAAGGTAATTATACCATTAGTTCCCCATTACCTGCACCCAATAAAAAACAAATGATTACAGCAGGCACTGAATTGAAGCTGGGGAAATACGAGACTACCTTTGCTGAGGTGGCATTTTCTGATCAAGATGAAAATCTTTTTTCCGACTTAGGAGATTCTGACAACAAAGGACATGCCTTTAAGGTAGGTTTAAGGTCAGCAGGCCGGTCAGTTAAAATGTTAAGAGATTATCTTTTTAATGGACAAACCACTCTGGAGTACAATGCCGCCAATTTTTCATTTGTGGACCGTTTGAGGTTTATAGAATTTGATAGGGACTGGGGCTTAAACAGTGCAAATGATGTGGAAAATGCAGCCGAAAAGCTGTTTAATGTTAGCCTGGAGTTACATAAAGACAATCATAACCAGTTTTCCTATAGCCTTGATTTAAGAAATCGTACAGGGGTTTTGTCGGGTATGCAACAAAGAATAAAACTCAATCAAAAACTTTGGGATAGACTTTTAGTAACCAATGACTTTTTCCAACTTAAATCTAAGGTGCTGCCCCTGCAATCCGATTGGCTGAGGTATCAGGGAGAGATCAAATACCCAACATCCATTGTGGTGCCGGGTTATAGGTTTATTTTGGATAAAAATAAAGTCGTTAACCCTCAGCAAAATCAAGTTGTATCCACTGCCATGAATTATGAAGAACATCAGTTTTCTTTAAATTCCAATGATACTTTAAAATATTCTTTTTTCGCGACTGCAAGCTTGCGGGAAGATAAAGCAGTTTTGGGCGGGCAATTAAATCCGAATACCAAAGCTTTTATGACCAGTTATGGAGTAGAGGGAACTTTTGGCCCACATACCGTCAATGGTTCATTCACTTATAGGAAGTTGAGCTTTTTGACCAAAGATCTTCCTGAGGAGACCACAGTAATGGGTAAACTGAATTACCGAAGCTCCCTATTTGATAACAACCTATCCAATGAGTTTACCTATGCTTTGGGCAATGGCAGGGAATTGAGAAGGGAGTTTGTTTATTTGCCGGTACCCACAGGAGAAGGAACCCATACCTGGAGAGATGACGATGAAGATGGGGTACAACAATTGAATGAGTTTTACCTGGCAATAAATCCTGAAGAAAAGAATTTTATCAAGGTATTTGTACCTACGGATGAATACCTACAGGCCTACACCACCTTGTTCAATTATCGTTTGAGTGCCAAATTCCCCTCTAAATGGAAAACCTTGACCGGAGTAAAAAAATGGTTGGCAAAGTTCTCAAACAATACCAATCTGAACGTGGAGAAAAAGATAACCTCCCGAGATTTTTTTCAGAGGATAAGTCCGTTTCAAGCCGGTGTGGAAGAGACTTCATTGCTATCATTGCGGCAATCCTTTCGTTCTTCTTTCTTTTTTAATCGTTCATCACCTAAATTCGGTATGGATCTTTCTTTTTTTAATAGTCATCAGAAGCAGTTGCTAACGGGAGGATTTGAAAATGTTTCACAAGATGATTGGCGATACAATGCCCGTTACAATATAGAAACGAAATGGAATCTCATGTTTTATGCCAATAAAGGAAAGAGAAATGCGAGCTCTGACTTCTTAGACAATAGGAACTTTAGAATAGAGCAGTTTACTTTTGGGCCGGAGATAAGCTTACAGCCGAGCCCCGTATTCAGGTCTACCCTTCAATACAGGTTGACAAATAAGGAAAACTTGGCCAATGTTGAGATTGATGAGGCCGCCAAAATACATGAAGGATTGCTCAGTTTTAGGTTAGCAAAAGCCATCAAAACTACCGTGAATGCACAATTGAAATATACTTATATTACCTACAACGGCAGGGTAAATTCACCCACCGGATATGAGATGCTACAAGCCCTTAGTCCGGGAAACAATACCAGTTGGAGTTTGAACTGGTTACAAAAAATAGGTGAAGGCTTGCAACTTAACTTGATGTATGAAGGCAGGAGATCCGAAGGCTTGGATCATTTGGTACATACAGGTCGCATGCAGGTATCGGCCTTGTTTTGATTAGGCATAGCCATTGAAAAATTGTAGATTTGCAACAGTCAATTTTGTTGTTGTACTAATTATTAAAACACAAACTAATGTCGAAAAGTATTTTAGTTACCGGAGGCACAAAAGGTATAGGAAAGGCCATTATCCTTGAATTTGCAAATAAAGGTTTTGATATATTTACCTGCAGTAGAAATGAAGGAGAGTTGGAGGCTTTAAAAGAAGAGGTGGAAAAAAGTTTTTCGGCAGTAAAAGTACATACCAAGAAAGCAGATCTTTCCAAAAAAGAGGAGACCAAAGCATTTGTTGCTTTTGTAAAAAAAATTGGAATACCCGATGTTTTAGTAAATAATACAGGTATTTTTATTCCTGGAAGCCTTCACTCGGAGGATGAAGCAAACTTTGAAAAGACCATGCACACCAATCTTTTCAGCACTTATTATTTGACCAAGGGTTTTACTAAGGAGTTGATGGAAAGGAAAAATGGGCATATTTTTACTATTGGAAGCATAGCAGGGCTTACTGCATATGCCAATGGAGGAAGTTATGCCGTATCCAAGTGGGCCATGCTAGGTTTTACCAAATGCTTGAGGCAAGAAATGATTCCTCATGGAGTTAAGGTGACTTCCGTTTTGCCCGGGGCAACATTTACAGCGAGTTGGGAAGGGGTAGATTTACCGGAAAGCAGGTTCATAGATGTAGCAGATGTGGCGGCATCAGTTTGGTCCGCTTATAACCTTTCGCCCCGTTCTGTTGTTGAAGAGATAGTAATTCGACCTCAATTAGGTGATATATAATTATGGAATTGAAAACATTCACAGAGAATCAGCAGTATTGCAATAGTCTAACGAATTATTCCAGAAGGAAAACCATTCCGGTAAGGATTGGAGACATAACCATTGGTGGAGACAATCCCATAGTCGTGCAATCAATGACAACGGTAGATACTATGGATACCCAAGGGTCTATTGAACAATGCATCCGCATGATTGATAGTGGCTGTGAGCTGGTAAGGATTACAGCTCCCAGTATCAAAGAAGCGGAAAACCTGCAGGCAATCAAAGATGGCCTAAGGGATAGGGGATACAATACACCCCTGGTGGCTGATATCCATTTTACACCTAATGCCGCGGAAGTAGCTGCTCGAATAGTAGAAAAGGTAAGGGTAAATCCCGGTAATTACGCGGACAAAAAGAAATTTGAAGTTTTAGAATATACCGATGCTTCCTACCAGGCAGAACTGGAAAGGATCAGGGAAAGATTTCTCCCATTGGTCAATATTTGTAAAGCCCATGGTACGGCCATGAGAATAGGTACCAACCACGGTTCTCTTTCTGATCGAATAATGAGCAGGTATGGCGATACCCCTCTGGGAATGGTGGAATCTGCCCTAGAGTTTTTGAGAATCTGTGAGGCTGAGAATTACCATGATATTGTAATTTCTATGAAATCATCGAATACGCAAGTGATGGTTCAGGCCTATAGACTTTTGGTAAATAAATTGGATGAAGGAGGATTTAAACCTTATCCGCTTCACCTTGGCGTAACAGAAGCCGGCGATGGAGAAGATGGAAGAGTCAAATCTGCCGTTGGTATAGGTGCCTTATTGGAAGATGGGCTTGGAGATACAGTTAGGGTTTCCTTAACAGAAGATCCAGAGTTTGAGTCTCCTGTGGTGAAAACCCTAATAAACAGGTATGCCAATAGAACTGAAGCCTCAAGAATTAAACCCATCAGCAATTATCCCATTGATCCTTTCGCTTATAATAAAAGAGGAGCTGTAGAAGTGGGCAATTTTGGTGGAGGAAATGTGCCGCGGGTCATAACAGATATCTCTACTGTTGGAATAGCTGTACCGAAAGACCTGAAATGTGTGGGGCACTTTTACCTTCCGGAATTGGATAAGTGGAAAATGAATGACCAGGGATGTGATTATATTTTTTCCGGGAGCAACCCGGTTCCTTTTATGCTCCCTAACGGGCTAAAAGAAATTTTGGCTTATGATACCTGGAGCAATCAAGAGGATCAAAAAAACAAGCTCCCTGCCATCGATTTAAATCATTTGAAAGAAAAGGCTGCACTGCATGCGTCTTTAAATTTTTTGTTTGTTTCATCAGACAATATAGAAGAAGCAATTCCATATTTAAACAATGAACTACCTCTGGTCATTGTTTTGTTCTCCAATAGTGAACATCAAATGCAAGCAATAAGGAGAGCTTTTGTATCACTTATTGAGGCGAAAATCAATTTACCTGTGGTTCCCAAGGTGAGTTATTCCGAGAAAGATGCAGAAAAAACCATGTTGTTTTCTGCTACAGATGTTGGCGGATTGCTTATTGATGGGCTTGGAGATGGGATGCTGATTGGTTTAGATCAGTTGCAGCTTCAAGAGAAAGAAGAAAAACTGGCACAAGTCAAACTTCATAACTCCGTTAGCTTTGGTGTTTTACAGGCAGCACGGACCAGGATGTCAAAGACAGAGTATATTTCCTGTCCTTCATGTGGAAGGACGCTATTTGATCTTCAGGAGACCACTGCCTTGATAAGAAAGAGAACAGATCACCTTAAAGGGGTGAAAATCGGGATAATGGGATGCATTGTAAATGGACCCGGAGAAATGGCAGATGCAGACTATGGTTACGTAGGGTCAGGAAAAGGGAAAATTACACTTTATAAAGGCAAAGAAGTAATGAAGCGCTCTGTACCTTCCGAGAATGCTGTAGATGAACTAATAGACATTATTAAAGAAGACGGGCAGTGGATAGAGCCTGAAACTGCAGATCATGAATAGATCCTTCAATTAAATTTGAATCAAAATATTATGGCTAGCAAATTAAAAGAGTTCTTTCAGTTGGGTGAAGTAGGTGAGTATTTTATTCGCGTATTTAAAAAGCCTGACCCAAATAAGAAGACTAATTTCAACCTTAGAATGATGCATGGCATCAATAAGATATCAATTTTGGTTTTCCTTGCCGCATTGGTCTATTGGATCATTAAAAGATTGGCTTGATGGACATTCAAACCTTTAGGGAGTATTGTTTGAAAAAACCCGGAGTGACCGAGGATACCCCTTTTGACAACAATACCCTCTGCTTCAGGGTGGGGAATAAAATTTTTGCATTGTTGGATATTGATAAATTTGAAAGTGTCAACCTAAAATGTGATCCTGAAAAAGCCATAATGCTTAGGGAATCCCACGAAGGGATAATACCGGGTTATCATATGAATAAAAAACATTGGAATACAGTTTCCTGCGATGGTAAAGTAACCGCGCAATTGATTTTGGAACTGGTAGACCATTCTTATAGTCTGGTATTCTCTAGTTTGCCTAAGAAACTGAAAGAAGAAATTAACGGATGAGTTATCTAAAAATTGAAGGCTTGACAAAAATTTTTGATGGTCAAGTTAAAGCCTTGGATAGCTTGTCTTTAACCATTAATAAAGGGGAGCGTTGGTCAATCATTGGGTCTAGTGGTAGCGGAAAAAGTACCTTACTCAAACTCATCGCCGGAATGGAAGTTCAGGATGAGGGACAAGTTTATTTAGAAGAGGAGAAAATACTTAACCCGGAGCAAAAATTAGTTGCCGGTTATGATGAACTCCAACTCGTCAAGCAGGACAATGGATTGTTCCCTTTGTCTACTGTTGCTGAAAATATAAGCAGACCCTTGTTGCAATATGATAAAGCATATGCCAAAGAAAGGCTTGAGACCTTGTTGCAGGTGTTTGGTTTAGAAGAGAAAAGAGACAGCTATCCCAGGCAATTGTCCGGAGGACAGCAGCAAAAAGTAGCCATCGCCAGGGCTTTAAGTTTAGAACCCCAGGTGTTGCTTTTGGATGAACCTTTTAGCTCTTTGGACAGCTTACAAAAGAGAGGCCTACTTGATGAGCTGAATTTAATTTTTAAGGAATTGGAAATCACTGTGGTTATGGTTACCCATGATATCCAAGATGCCCTATTGCTTACAGAGCATGTATGTGTACTCTCCGAGGGCAAATTATTGCGACAAGGAAGCGTAAAAGATATCTACAAAAACCCTGAAACGGCTTATGTCGCAGGTTTTTTCGGACCATTAAATCAGCTTCCCGGAAAATCCAAACATTATCTAAGACCCTCTTCCATAAAGCCTTCTCCTTCGGCAGGGGCCTTAAAAGGTAATGTATTGCTAAGAAGGTACTTTCCTGAATATGATTTACTGACCGTGCAAGTGGCCGAAGGGCAATCACCTTGGCAATTGATTTGCTACGAAAGAGATGTGTCGGAAGGTGAGACAATATATATGAACTGGGAAGATGAGGATGTTTTAACTTTGAAAGAAAAGTAAGATTCCAAGGTGAATTAAACCCTGAAACCTTCTTCTTTTTCTTTTTCCGTTGCTTCTCGGATAGCAAAAACCTCACCCTCAAAATGAAGATTCATACCTGTAAGGGGATGGTTGAAATCCAAAAGCACTTCTTCACCCAAATCCTTTACCACCTTTGCTTGCATCGGGTAACCATCTTCATCAATCAAGGGCAAGAAATTACCTTCTTGAAGCATCTCCTCTTCAAATCCCCTCTCTTGGTTGAACTGTGATTTTGGCACAGAAACGATAAGCTCATCATCCGGCTTACCATAAGCTTCTTCAACTGACAAAGTAAAGTTAAACTGGTCACCCTCAACCTTATCGGCTAAGTTTTTCTCAAAAGTTTTAGGTAGGCCACTATCTCCAACTAAGAAATAAAAAGGGTCGTCCTTGTCCCTCACTTCCACACTAAAAGGCAGAGAGTCGGCTTGTTCATTGGTTACTTTTAATTCGTAGGTTAAACCTACCACTACATTCTCTTCGATTTTCATACATCTATTTTAAGCTGACAAAGTTAATCTTAATTGATTGGAATTAAAAAATATAAAAGGAACACCCTGATAGTACAGGAAAGTTTATTCAATTGTTTTCTTTACTTTGAGCATCAAAGCAAAATTTAGCCTCAGCAATGGGTGCTATTTTAATCAAAAGTAAAATAAGATAGACATAGCAGTCAAAGAAAAATATATATTTATCAGTTATGATTTCTGTAGCATTTACCATGAAATTATTGCCCGGGAATGAGGCAGTCTATGAAAAACGGCACAATGAAATATGGCCGGAATTGGCTGAGTTATTAAGAAAAGCAGGCATTCTCGAATACCATATTTTTCTTGACAAAGCCACCGGGACGCTTTTCGCTTTCCAAAATCTAACGGAGGAAAATCAAACCAACAGCTTGGCCAAGGAAGCCATAATGAAAAAATGGTGGGCATTTATGGGAGATATTATGGAAACCAACCCGGATCAATCACCCAAAGTCAATCGACTTGAAAAAGTGTTCAGTCTTAAATAAAAAGCCTTTAACTGTAAATTGATGTTTGTTCTGATTGAAAAATATGCAAGTGCAAGGTTGATGTTATTCCTTTTTGTATTCTTAGGGAGTTTGACAGCCTGCAAAAAAGATAGGGTTCAGTCAATCGATCAGGCTATTGGACATTGGCCTAAGGAGACTGCTGCCTCCAAGCCTTGGGCCAGGTGGTGGTGGATGGGAAGTGCTGTGGATGAGGACAACCTAAATTATTTGCTTGGTGAATACAGTAAAGTAGGCATAGGAGGTTTAGAAATTGCTCCAATCTATGGAGCCAAAGGCTTTGAAGACAAGTTTTTAGATTACCTTTCTCCACAGTGGATTGAAATGCTCCATTATACCATTAAGAAGGCGGACAGTTTGGGGCTAGAAATAGATTTGACTCAAGGAACAGGTTGGCCATTTGGTGGGAAAATGGTTAGCCCGGAAATGGCTGCAAAAAAAATGCTGGTTCAACAATATTCCTATTCAGCCGGCAATGGGGTAGGAGGTCCAATATTGATAGATGAGGAAAAAGCGAAAGGGGAATTACATTATTTACATACCCTAATGGCTTTTCAGGATGGAGGGGAGGTCCAAAATATTACGAAATATGTAGGAAAAGACGGTAGGCTAACTTGGGATGAAAAAGGTGACTGGAAGCTGATTGCGATTTTTGAGAGCCAAACCGGTCAGAAAGTAAAAAGGGCAGCTCCTGGAGGAGAAGGCTACACTTTAGACCATTTTTCAGAAAAGGCAGTAAGGCAGTACTTGAGCCATTTTGATACCGCTTTTTCAGGGAATTTTCCTGGGATCAGGGCCTTTTACAATGATAGTTTTGAAGTATATGGGTCCGATTTTACCGAGGATTTTTTTAATTTTTTTCAAGACAGAAGAGGTTATGACCTCAGAAATTATTTAGATCAACTCAATACTGAAGAAGGGTATCGTTTAAAATCTGATTATAGAGAAACCATCAGCGATATGCTGTTGGAAAACTTTACGGGGCAATGGTCTTCTTGGGCAAAGAAGCATGGCAAACAAACCAAAAACCAAGCCCATGGTTCCCCAGGCAATCTTTTGGATCTTTATGCCGCTGTTTCTATTCCCGAAGGAGAGACCTTTGGCTCAAGCTATTTCCCAATCCCCGGAATCAGGAGAGATAGTTCAGATATTCGGAATGTGGATCCCGATCCCATCATGTTAAAATTTGCTTCTTCAGCCGCTCATTTAAAGGGGAATAACCTGGTGTCTACAGAGACTTTTACCTGGTTGGGTGAGCATTTTAAATCTTCCTTTTCCCAAGCAAAGCCGGAGTTAGAGCAAGCATTTCTTGCAGGGATCAATCACATTTTTTATCATGGAATCACCTATTCACCTGAGGAGGTAAATTTTCCCGGTTGGTTGTTTTATGCCTCATTAAATTTAAATACCCACAACAGTTTATGGCCCCATCTTAAAGGGTTTAATGGCTATGTTCAACGGGTGCAGTCCGTATTGCAGGCAGGAAAACCGGACAATGAGCTGTTAGTATATTGGCCGGTTTACGATGTCTGGGCAGACCCTGAGGGGCTAGGAAAAACGCTTACTGTACACGGAATTGATGAATGGTTGCACCCGACTCCTTTTTATAAGGCCTCCAAGTCTTTGATGGAGGTGGGTTATGGTGTAGATTTTATTTCCGACGCCCTATTGAAAACTTTGCAGGTAGCAGGCAATTCCCTCAAAGGTTCTAATGAGGAATTTCAGTCTTCAGCCATTATTGTCCCCAAAACCAAGTTTATGCCCTTGGCCACACTAAAAAAATTAATGTCCCTAGCTGAAGAGGGAGCTCAAGTAGTCTTTCAGGAAAAGCCCTTGGATGTTCCGGGCTTTTATAAGTACGCCTCAAGGAGGCAAACCTTAGATAGCCTTTGGCAGCAGATCAATTTTAAGCCATTTGAAAGTGGAGAAGTTGCAAGTTATGGTAAAGGAACTGTGCTGATGTCTTCGGAACTATCCTCAGCGCTAGCTTTTTTGAAAATCAATCGAGAAAAGTTAACAGATCTAGGGTTAAAGTTTCTCCGAAGGAAATTGGGAGAGGGCAAATATTATTATCTGGTCAATCATACTGACAAGAAAATCGAAGACTTTGTAAACTTACAAGCTGAAGGTAAGGCTGCGGTGCTAATGAGTCCTGAGCAAGGGACAATTGGACGTGCCAAAGTGAAAGAAAATGATGAAGGCAAGGTGGAAGTAGCCATTTCTCTAGCTCCGGGACAATCTATTATTGTTCATGTTGTAAATAAGGAAGCAGAGAATATACCCCTGTGGAAATATGAAACGGCAGCTCCTAAAATGATTGACATAAAAAGTGATTGGAACTTGTCTTTTAAAAGTGGAGGCCCGGTTTTACCTCCGGATTTGGAATTAGCTTCTCTCAAGCCTTGGACTGCATTGGATGGGGAGACTTACAGTGATTTTTCAGGACAGGCTGTTTACGAAAGTGAATTTACGCTCGATAAGTTTGATAAAAATGCAAAATACATTTTGAGTTTAGGGAAGGTATTGGAAAGTGCTAAAGTTTGGGTCAATGATAAAGAAGTTGGCTATGCCTTTAGTATTCCTTTTCGCTTGGATGTTAGTGAATTTGTAAAGGAGGGTGAGAATAAAATTAAAGTTGAAGTGGCAAATTTGATGGCCAACCATGTGAGGTACCTTGATAGAAATGAAATTAAATGGAGAAATTATCATGAAATTAATTTTGTGAATATAGATTATAAACCTTTTGATGCTTCCGGTTGGGAAGTAATGCCTTCAGGCTTAATAGGTCCAGTTCAGATAGAAATACATGATTAATAGCATCTTTTGTTTAAATTCTCAATTGGAAACACAAGTATTTAACTTTATTTAGTAAATTTAATGAACACCTCCTATACGGATTAATAAAGAAAGCCTAAATAACCTGACCCATGATTGAAGTGAAGCCCTTGATTCGTTTAGATGAAAATTCCAGAATTCCCAAGTATCAACAGATCGTTAATTCTATCATTGAGGATATTGAAAACCGTGCCTTAGTGGTGGGGGATAAAATTCCGTCTATCAATGAAATAAGTGAAGAGCACTATCTTTCCAGAGATACCGTTGAGAAAGCCTACAATCAGCTAAAAACAAAAAAAATCATCCTTTCAGTAAAAGGCAAAGGGTACTATGTTGCCAAAAATATTTCTACCTCGAAGGTTAGGGTTTTGTACCTATTGAATAAGCTCAGCAATTACAAACTTAAAACCTACAATTCATTTATTGACAGCATGGGAACAGATGCACAAGTTGATTTAAATATTTATCATTGTGACCCCAAGCTACTGAAGAACATTCTTACCGAAAATTTAGGTGCTTATGATTATTATGTTTTGATGCCTCATTTCAAGGATACTCAAAACAGTCATTATAACTTAGATGAAGAAGTGATGAAATGTGTAAAGGAAATCCCTTCTGACAAGTTGATTATCATGGACAATCAGATTCCTGAGTTGGGAGAAAGCGTAGCTTCAATTTACCAAGATTTTAAAAATGACATCTACAATGCATTGATCGAAGGAGTGTTTCAACTTCAGCAGTATGAGAAGTTGATGCTCGTTTACCCCAATGATATACTGTATCCCTACCCTAAAGAAATATTAAAAGGATTCAAACAATTTTGTAAGGATTTTGAATTTGATTATGAAATATTGGACAAAGTTTACCCTGAGATGGAACTTCGACCTAAGGATGCCTTTATAGTTATTGAAGAAAATGATTTGGTCAATTTAGTAAAACAGGTTAGAGAGCAGCTTTATGAACCCGGGAAAGAAATTGGCATCATTTCCTACAATGATACTCCATTAAAAGAACTTTTGGGAATAACCGTGATCTCTACAGATTTCAGGCTGATGGGAGAGACCGCAGCCTATATGATCAAGAAAAACAAAAAAGAATCGGTTAAAAATGTTTTTAAGTTCATCAATAGAGGGTCCATTTAAAGTTACCATTTGATAAAAACGAAAACAGGAATACTTTACAAGTCTTAATAAACCTATAAATTATCGGTATTAGCTCAGCTTCTTAGGGCTTACAGCCTACAGGAAGTGTCATGATTATCTATTTCTATGGAAAAAAATAAAAGTTTGGTGGACCGTCTCAATGCGGTTAATGAATATGAACAAGAACCCATTCCCGGCAATAAGCTAAAAGGCTGGAGGAGTTTTTTAGGAACTTATGCAGGAGAGCATACTGCCGGAACAGAATTTGTAATAGGGCCATTATTTGTTGCGCATGGTGCAAGTGCCATAGACTTGGTAACCGGACTTTTGCTTGGAAATATTTTAGCAGTATTAAGTTGGGCTTTTTTGACGGCCAAGATTGCGGTAAAAACAAGAGTAACGCTATACTATTTGTTGGAGAAGATTGCTGGGAAAAAGTTTACCTTGATTTATAACTTGGTCAATGCAGGTCTTTTCTGCTTTTTGGCCGGGTCTATGATTGCTGTAGCAGCTACAGCTGTTGGTATTCCTTTTGACATGGCCATGCCACAGTTGACTGATGTATTGCCCAATAGTTTGGGTTGGGTGGTGACGGTATTTGTGGTAGGAGCCATTACCACCTTGATCGCCATGTTTGGCTTTGATCAGGTTTCTAAATTTGCAATGGTAGCGGCTCCATGGATGATCATGATATTTATTGCTGCTGCTTTGGCTGTATTGCCTCGCTTAGGAGTGACAGAGGTAAGCTCTTTTTGGTCTGTTGCAGAAAGCACCATTTGGACAGGAGTCCCTTTGGAAGGTCAAAGTAAATTTGGGTTTTGGCATATTTTATTCTTTGCTTGGTTTTGTAACATGGCCATGCACATAGGTATGGCCGATTTGTCTTTACTCAGGTATGCCAAGAAGTGGCAACAAGGTTTTTCTTCTGCCACCGGAGTTTTTTTAGGGCATTTTATTGCTTGGATTGCTTCTGGAATATTGTACTCCCTCTTCTTAATAGAATCCAAGGGAAGCCTAACCTTTGCTCCGGGGCCCATTGCCTACAGTGCAGTTGGTGTGGCAGGGGCAATATGCGTTGTCATTGCAGGCTGGACAACCGCCAACCCAACACTATATAGAGCAGGCTTGGCCATTCAATCGATCAACCCCAAATGGAAGACTTGGAAAGTAACACTATTTGTGGGTTTGTTCACGACCATAGCTGCTTGTTTCCCTGCTTTGGTTATGCGATTGCTAGAATTCGTGGCATTGTATGGCTTAATTTTAATGCCGGTAGGGGCAGTAATATTTATAGATGTTTACATGCTTGAAAGAGTAGGATTGAAAGCTAATTATGCTGAGTTCAAAGGAATATCGCTTAATTGGGCTGTAGCATTGACTTGGATTATTACTTTGTCCTTATGTTTACTGTTGAACCTCGTTTTTGGTATTGAAATCTTCTTTTTAGGTCTTCCAGGCTGGTTTATAGCCGTGTTAGTATACCTTGTGGCAAGTAAAATGAATCAAAAGAAATGAAACTATTATTGAAAATTATTTCCTTTATAGGCTTAGGCTTGAGTATTGTACCGGCCATTCTAGTATTTGGTGGACATATGGAGCCTGATACTTGCAAAAACCTTATGTTTTTGGGTACCGTTTTATGGTTTCTAACCTCACCCTCTTGGATGATTAAAAGAGGGGTTGCCAAAGAAGAATGATAGTTTTGAAAGGTATTTTGAAATATTGAGTTTAAAAATAGTTGTTTGTGTAAAATTTAGTAGTATTAATTTTGATTTTTACAGAATTAAAGTTTTGATCTTAAGGGGGATTGATTAAATTGGTTAATATTTTATAAATAATTAACCAACACCTCTTTCAGTGAAATTCAGGGATTTACGCGTTTGGATTTTCATCTTTGGCATCATGCTTTTAATAGGTGCCTATTTATACCAGCATTCTCAAACGAATCAAAATCAGTTGGAGTCGCAAGGTATAAAAGCCATTTACCTGGTCAAGCAAAATTTTTTAGATTCCTTCTATAATTACCATGTTCAATTGGAAGGTTATTTTAAAAGGAATTTTTATGCCTGGGCAGCAAAAGATGGGCAAAAGGCTGCCACTCCTATGGTGGAAATGTTTGATAAAGCCCCAAAGTTTGGAGTTGAAAAAATTCATAATTTCAAAGCAAACGAAAGACCGGAGCCACAAATTTTTGCCAACGATGGAATCGCTCTTATTCATAAAGACACCTCTTACCGGGTAAAAGTCAAAGGGTTTAGGTTTTTTCTAAACGAAAAAACAAAGTATGGAAACCTCCCAAAACTGGATTTCGACTTATTGAGAAGGAATATCGAAGAAAAACTTCCAAACACCCTTTCTCAAGAGACTTTTTCAGGTAGAGCATTTGAAGTAGACCATTCAGTTTCCATCAACGATTTGATGGCTGGGAATGTACAGAGTTTATTTTTTGACAGGCTTTTTATTCTGGACCAATCCGGGATGGCCATATATCCAAAAGGAGTGGCAGGTTTACCAGTGGTAAATGTAGACTCATTGAGCCATAAGCAAACGGTAGGAGAGAGAGAATTGGCCTTGCAAATTTCAGGCAATGATTATAAGGCATTTATCTCCCCTGCAATGATAGGGAACCAGGTTTTCTTTTTGCTTGGAGCCAAAGAAAAATCTAGGTTTGAGCGTGTGGCGCTTAAAATTAATTTCAAGGTTTTGAGTGCCTTTATCACACTTTTGACCTTAATATTTGTTTCAATTCCGGTCATTAGTATTTTTAATTTAGGCGATGGAGATGTATTGACTAAGAAAAGAGTCATGGGCCTGGGGCTTTCATTGATCTTGGTGATGGTGATTTCAGGTTTCTTTTTCTTTTCCCTTTTTCAAAACTATGAAAATGAATACGCCTCAGAAAACAATCTTCACAATGTGAAGTCCGCCTTCCATTTGGAAGTACAACAATTGATCGATGAACTTGAGATTTTTAAAAAGGTAATCGATAAAAAAGAGGAAGATAATCAAGCGTCGGAGATTGAAATTTCCAAGGACCAGGAAATAAATGAATTTCTGAAATTTGACTTGGAAGGAAACATTCTCAAAATGTTGCTTCCAAAGATGGATACTTCAAAAAATAATATTGATTTTGGAATTTTCCCCTTTGTGTCAATTGCCAACAGGGATTATGTCCAAGTACTAAAGTCGGTAGAAGCGGAAAAGTATTTTATTAGTGCTCATTCTTCAAAGTCTACGGGTGATTTGGAGGGCGTAATAAGCAAAAAGAATGGAGGAAATGGATTTGCATTGACTTTTCAATTGGATTCAATAGTTCCTAAGATTAGCAAAAATCACAGGTTTTTCATTTTCAAGCCCGATGGAAAAGTATTATTGATCAGCAAAAAAGTTAATACCCCCGTCAATTATCTTCAAGATGGCATAGGACAAGAAAAGTGGCAGGAGATCAAAACATTAATAGAAAACAACAAAAATGCCGGAGATGACAAGCTGTGGAAAACCCCAATCTATGTAAACGGGCATGAGTATCAAGCCTTACTGAGTCCTATCACGTCCGATTCCTTTAATACTGAAAACTGGGTACTTTATTTGGAAGATACCAACCTGCAACATGCACTGCATAGCTTGGCATCTCTTGAGGGCATTGCAGTTTTTGTCCCTTACCTTCTGGTGTTGGTATTGCTGGGATTGCTTACGCTCGTTACGCGAAAGTCAAGTATTTATCTATCCTTTGAAGACTTTTCTTTTGGCTGGTATAGCCCTTCTCCTAGAAAGAGGTTACGGTTTTTATGGCTCAATAGTATTCTATTGCTGGATGTACTTTTGTTTATCGTCGTCTATCTTTTTCTGCCCTTAAGCATATTTAAAATCTACCTATGGTCTGCTTTGTTTGCCATACAATCGGGCACTTGTAATTTTCTTCTTCTTGCAACAATCGGAAAAGATGACGGCAAAAAAAATATCAATGCCTTTTTAGTAATGGCATGCCTGCTTTGGATAGTTTTGGCTTCAATATTGGCCTATTTTACATTTTTAAGTCATTTCGGTACCCAATACTTTATATTCACCTTGTTTTTTATTGCCCTGATTGCAGTGATGCAGATCTTGTGCTATTACCTCTATCAAACGCCTAAATTCCCTACCGTTCGCTTTAGTGAGTGGGACAGAACCAAGACCTTGTTTAAGCTGCACCGAACTTTTACCAAGTTTTGGACGAAGTTAACCGGTGCACCGGTAGACAAACGCGTATTTGCTATTAATCTTCTACTTTGGCTGATGATTGTAGGGTTTTTACCAGGGTATTTTATTCATCGACAAATATTTAACCAAGAGAAAATTGTTTGGAATTATGTGAGTGAGCTGGAGGATATCCCCGAAGAAAAAGAGGCCAATGGAGAAGATGGGCTATTGGCTGATTCTGTCAGACAAAAAAAGTTGACGAAAGATTCTATAGATATCCTTCCGCCATTTTATATGGATTTAATCAAAATTCATGAAGAGTTTAGAAGAAACAATTTTGGAAGGTTTTCCAATCAAGATGATGAATTGATTACAAATTTTATTGCCGCACCTAATCAGGCTTTGATTAAAGCGTTCAACACCAAACCCAATATTTCTTCAGGAAAGTCAAACTTATGGGATGCCATTTGTTCCAATGTCTTTTTTTTAATGGTTTTGTTTCTTGTGCTTATCTGGCTCTTTAAAATGATCATGATATTAGGGAATAAAATATATCTCATCGATTATCACTTCACCAATGCTTTTGGTTTGCTTCCCAATGGAGCAGAAAAGCAAGACAACAGCTTTGTTATTGGGGTAGATGCCGCCAAATCAAGAGATTGGATATTGCAGCAATTTGGTTGGCAACCCAAAGAAGTACTGTTGGTGAGTCTCTCAAGAGGTGAAGAGATGGAGATGCCGGAAATAAAGCCAGTACACAAAGGGGTGATTTTAGAAAATTTTCATTGCATTGAAGATACCAATACCCTATTAAGTACAATGATTGCCTTTCAGAAAAACTATGGTAGAAAGGGTTTGGGGCTATTTGTAACTTCCGGGAGGCCTCTTCAGGAGATTTTACCCAATGAAATGTCTAAACAGTCCAAGTTGTTAATAACTGAAATTTTTTCGGATTATCTCTTTCAATATGTCCCTATTGACTTTAACAATCAGAAAATTATTTTGCCATATATTGGTCCAGACTCCAAATTTATTGATGAGGAAGCCAAGGATAATTACGATGAACGCATGAGGAGTGTATTGTTCAATGATGAAAAAACACATAACCTGGCCAGAGAGATAGCCTATGGTCCCAATGCCAAGGCCATTGCTTCTCTTATCACAGAGGAAATTTCAAGAGATGATTTGGAATTACCTCTATCTCAAGAAAGGTATGAAAAATGTGTTCTGGCTATTCAGAGACACAATAAAGCCTATTTCATGAACATTTGGACGGAGTTGAGTTTAAAGGAAAGGAAAATGGTCTATAACTATGCCACGGAAGGATTTATAAATTTTTTCAATAAAGAAACCATGACCATGTTGATTCAAAAAGGAGTAATAAAAATGAATCAAGCAATGGACAGACTTGTATTGTTCTCTGAAAGTTTCAGGAATTTTGTTTGCGTGTTTATAAGTGATGAAGAAGTGGCGCGGTTTAAACAAGATGAAAGCAGATCCGGTAATGCTAAAATGATACAAGCAGCTGTTTTCAGCTTTGTTTTAATTTGTATTGCATTGATTAGCTTCTATGACCCCAATATATTGAATGAAACATCTGCGTATATTAGTGGCTTTTTAGGTTTGGTGGGTACTATATATAGTCTTTTGGCCAAAGGTTTTGGAAAAAAAGCCAGCCAAGAAAGTGAATAGTTTCTAATGGTTAATATTTTGGTACTTTAATTGTTGTTTTTTTAGAAACCACCTAATGGCGCAATAGAGTGTTTGGTTTATTTTTTAACAAAAGATATATTCTTCTGTCTTATGATTTTTATTGTGCTATTAAATATAAAAAAGTACAAAAAAATTGCGTATTCCTAAGTGATTCTATACATTTGGAAAGAAGGCAATTGATGTTTGACTATTAACTCCACAATATGGGATAAAACTCTACGTTATCTAAATATCTGTTTTATGAGTATAAGGGTAGGACCTAAAGACAGTGAATTAATTTCACAATATAGAAATGGTAGTGAGATAGCCTTTGAAAGGTTGGTTGATAAATACAAAACCAAAGTCTACACTACAATTCTGATGATAGTTAAGGAGCAAGGAGTTGCTGAAGATTTATTACAAGATGTATTTGTAAAAGTTGTTCAGACCCTCAATTCTGATCGTTACAATGAAGAGGGTAAATTTCAACCATGGTTAATGCGTATAGCACATAATTTAGCGATAGATCATTTTAGAAAAATGAAACGTTATCCCATGGTGGTAATGGAAGATGGATCAAATGTTTTTAATACTTTGCATTTTGCCGAACAGAATGTAGAGGATGTAAAAGTAAAAGATGAGACATATGCCTTGGTTAGGCAGTTGATTGAAGAATTACCTGAAAGCCAAAAGCAAGTGTTAATCATGAGGCATTACATGGATTTAAGCTTTCAGGAAATCGCTGAACAAACTGGAGTCAGTATAAATACTGCCTTGGGGAGGATGCGGTATGCTCTTATCAATTTACGGAAGAAACTCAAACAAATAAATATTGCCTATGACCAAATCTTTTACGACAAATGACCTGATAAGGTATATTTATCAGGAAATGGAGGAAGAGGAGAACGATCAATTGATGCAAATCTTGCAGGATGACCAACAGCTAATGCAAGAATACATTGTTTTGTTAAGCACCATTGAAAAATTAAACGTACTCTCCACCGAACCTTCCGAAAGCATTATTAACGCCATTAAGAAAAAGGCCCGGTCCAAAGGACTGGAGAAAGTTTAACACCAACAAACTTACTTTCCTGTCGTTTAATCAAACGACAGGATTTTTTTTGCTAGAATCCGTCACCCCTCGAGGCTTCAATTAATTGCTTAAATAATAAGAAGTTTCTGTATTTTATTTTCAGCAAGCTTAGTATATCATTTTATTTCTATAGGGGAATTTGACTAAATAAGTCAATGGAAGCCTGAAACCCTGATAAATTCAAACAGCCTGTATTATATTGATGTTATAATTAATGACAATAAATCAAACAGATAAGTTGCAGGCTGACCTGATGTATTGCTATTTTGTAGCTTGAAATGACTCGTACGATTTATTCGCAAGATAGAATTGACGTGGTGAATCCGGGTTATCTTTAATTAGTTTACTTTCTAATATTTGGGTTTTGCTGTCAAGCTGAAATCTACCCTTGTATTACACTTGAAGACAGTTGAATAGTAAGGGATAAAAAGAATTAAGTCATGTTAAAAAAAGAGCGTTACAAAGCTTTTGTCGAACATTTTTCTAAAAATATGCCTGTGGCTGAAACAGAGTTGAAGTTTGAATCAACTTTCCAACTGCTTCTTGCAGTTGTGCTCAGTGCACAGTGTACAGATAAAAGGATTAACATGGTAACACCTGCGCTTTTTAGGGATTTTCCCAGCCCTGAGCATTTGGCAACAAGTAATTTTGATGAGTTATTTCCCTATATTAAAACGGTATCTTACCCCAATAACAAAACCAAGCACCTCTTGGGATTAGGGAAAATGTTGGTTGAAGATTTTAATTCTGAAGTACCTGACACTGTAAATGAGCTTATAAAGCTTCCGGGAGTGGGACGGAAAACAGCCAATGTCATTACCAGTGTGGTATGGAACCAACCCAATATGGCAGTAGATACGCATGTATTCAGGGTTTCCAAAAGACTAGGCTTGGTAGCACAGAAAGTAAAAACCCCCTTGGAGGTAGAAAAAGATTTGATTAAGCACCTTCCAAAAGAGGTCATACATAAAGCACATCATTGGCTAATATTACATGGCAGGTATGTTTGTTTGGCCAGAAAACCCAAATGCAATGAATGCACCATCACCGCTATTTGTCGGTATTATGAGAAAAATCAGGACAAAATAGCATTCGAGGAAGGGGTCAATAAGAAAACTTCTGCCAAATAATGTGTGGCGTCCATTTGCTGGTGGATTCATCTGTTTCAGATGATGCAGCAATCACCAACATGGTGGAAAGTGGTATCCACCGAGGTCCGGATTACGCGGAGGTTATCCATATCAAAAAAGGGATATTTCTTGCTTCCAATAGGTTGAAGATTTCAGACCTGAGGGATGAGGCCAATCAGCCAATAGCCGATGAGGACCGGACAGCTTTTTTGTCATGGAATGGGTTTATTTACAATTATCAAGACCTAAAAAATCAACTCTTGGAAGAAGGCGTGGTTTTTAAAACTCGCTCGGATGGAGAGGTATTGTTTCATTGGTTGAAGCAGAAAGGGGTTAAGGGGATTTCATCCATAGAAGGAATGTTTGCCCTGGTATTTGTAGATGTTCAAAACAGCGAAATTATTTTAGCGAGAGACCCTGTGGGCATGAAATCACTGTATTATTACCAGCAGGATAATAAACTCTTGTGCTCTTCGGAAGTAAATAGCCTGTTAAAATCCGGAGTGGTGAAAAAAGAATTTGATACCGAGCAAATAGTACCTTATTGGTATTTGCGGACCTCTTTACCTTCCGCGTCATTTTTTAAAGAGATTAAGGAGTTATTGCCTGGGCAAGTTTTACAGTTTGGCTTTGATGGCCAAAGAAAAGGCACCCTAAAGCTCACCATTCAGAAGCGACTGGCAGATGAGGAAACAGCTACCGATCAATTTCTATTTAAACAGCAGCTAACCGAGGCTGTGCTTACCCATTTTACAGCTGAAGTGCCTGTAGGAATGATCTTGAGTGGAGGAGCTGATAGTTCACTTTTGTATCATATCTGGTATAGGGAAACCGGTGTTCCACTGCCTTCTTATACCATTGGTTTTGATAAGGCCAAGGGCAAAAACACAATCGATGCAAAATATGCTGCTGAACTGACCAAGACCATGGGTGGAGGGAATCAGGAAATAAAAATTGGGCCGGATTATTTTTTAGCTACTTGGGAGGAGTATATTTCTCAATTGGATCAGCCCGTCGGAGATAGTGCCAGTTATTTGACCTGGGCCATTGCCAAAGAAGCCAAGAAGAATGTGAAAGTACTGGTGAGCGGTGTAGGGGCTGATGAGCTATTTGCCGGTTATAATAGACACAAAGCTTTTAAAGCCTACCTTAAGCACCCTCAGTGGTGGCAAAATATTGCAAGCTTGCTTAAGCATTTCCCTTTATTATCGAGAAGCCGACAGAAATTCTTTAAAGGCATTCATACTGAACCTTCCCGTACTTTTATAAATTTTGCTGCACTTTATCCCGTACCTGAAGAATTGGGAATAAAGCTAAAAGAACTTTACCCTTCCTCCGAAGAGGATTTTAAAAATGCATTGACCTATGACCGAAGCCTGTATCTGGTACATGATTTGTTGAAAATTCATGACAATGCCTGCATGGCAAATGGTATTGAAGGGAGAGCTCCATTTTTAGATTGGTCCTTAATTGGCTTAAGTGATTCCATGAAAAATGAGTTTTTTTTGAATACAAAGGCCAAATCCTGGATCAAGAATACTTTGGTAGAGGAGGGCTTGGAAACCATTGCGAAAAGGGAAAAGAGAGGTTTTGGTATTCCCATACTTGAATGGTTTATTAATCATCGGGAGTTTAGAAATAAAATGAGTTCATCTGTTATCGCTTTTGAAGAAAAATATGGCAATTTTGTTTCCAATGAATGGCGACCTTTGCTAAAGCACCCTGAAAAAAACATTCATAACCATTATTTGCTTTTATTCAATGTGTTTCTACTTTCAGAGTGGACCAATTTAAACAACCAATGAGAATAATCTATATCCATCAATA
Organism: Cyclobacterium sediminis; assembly: GCF_054781075.1. Classification (NCBI taxonomy): domain Bacteria; kingdom Pseudomonadati; phylum Bacteroidota; class Cytophagia; order Cytophagales; family Cyclobacteriaceae; genus Cyclobacterium; species Cyclobacterium sediminis. Next base: position 131,683 of record NZ_BAAGVC010000043.1, read on the forward strand.
TTACCTTAACCCTGCACACGGTGGGGCAATAAGGTCATACCATCTTTCTCAGGGATTGTCGAAAGAAGGAATGGCGATGGAGGTGATTACTGCGCACAATAAGAAACAATACATGCTACGAAAAGATGGGGAGGTAACTGTACATTACCTCCCTGTGCCTTATTTGTCAACCTATTCTATCCGGCAAAGGGTCTTGGCTTTTTATGACTTTTTTAGACAGGCGAAAAAATTAATCAATGGATTGGCTAAACCGGATTTGTTTTATATTTCCTCTACTCCCCTGACCACAGGATGGATTGGGAGGTGGGCGAAAAAAAAATATGGAGTCCCCTATGTTTTTGAAGTGAGGGACCTTTGGCCGGAAGCCCCTATCCAAGTTTTAAAGATTAGCAATCCAATCCTAAAAAAGGTTTTGTATAAAATGGAGGCTGGAATTTATCACGAAGCAGAAAGAATTGTGGCCTTGTCTCCCGGAATCCAAAATCATATCAAAGTTTTATTTCCGGAGAAAAAGGTAGCTTTGATACCCAATTTTTCAAACAATGAATTTTTTACTCCCAATCAAAATAAATGGAATGGTAGAGATTTCGATAAGCGTCCACTAAGGATATTGTATTCAGGAGCGATAGGAAAGGTCAATGGCTTGAACACTTTTTTGGATTGGGCATATGTTGCCCAATCTCAGAGGAAGAATTGGAGGTTTGAATTAATGGGTAGCGGAAATGCACTGGGTGAATTAAAGAAGTATGTCCTGGATTTGAAATTGTCCAATGTCTTTTTTGTTCCCTTTGGAAATAAAGAAGCTGTTAAATACCAGTTGGGAAAAGCTGACTTTGCATACATCTCTTACCTTCCCATAGAAGTTTTGGAAAATAGTAGTCCCAATAAATTTTTTGATGCTTTGGCAATGGGTTTACCTGTAATCGTTAATTTTAAAGGCTGGATTTATGAACTGATCGAAAAGGAAAAAATAGGCCTTCTTCACCCAAGAGAGGATCATGAATTGTTGATTGAAAACATTGAACATTTGCAGAAAAACTTAGACCAATATTATCAAATGAGCCGAAACTCTCGGAGAATCGCTGAAACTAAATTCGATAAAATTTCTGCCCAAAAAAAGCTCCACGCTTTTTTGGATTTAAAAAATTGAAATGGCTGAACCCGAATAGGTTATAGCCAAATTTTGATTTGAAAAGCCCTGCTGTTACCCAAATTGTAATTTAGTTTAGCGGTTAATCAGGGTCTTCTTGGTTTGTAACCTGATTCTTTGAAGACCGATCTGGCATCGTCTTGTTCCATTAATTCAGGTAGCGCAATGTCATTATTGGCTTGGTAATCATCTACTATATTCCAGCCTATCCATCTTCCAATTCGACCCGGAGCATCAGGACTGATTTCGTCTGTAAATGGGGCTTCACCGGTATATTTTCTTATTTCAAAAGGGTTGGTTTCAAAGAGCAATTCATTTTCTATAAAGTGGCCCCATATCATTTCCTCATTGGCATAGCTTCCAAGTATTTCATCGGTTTCATAGCCTATAATAAACTCGTCAGCAGTACATGGCATTATGGTTTTGGTAAAATGATAAGCTTTACCATAGAAAATCATTTCTGCCAATAAGCTATTATCAGAAAGCTTTGTTTTATTAAACTGAGTGGAAATTGCCGTGACAATCATAGGCACTAGGTGAGCGCTATTGTACCTTCTTAGTATATAATTAGGTAAATCTACCGGTTGAAATTTATGGTCGTTGGGTAAAAAATAATCCAACCCGATGATTATCACTTCATCGGAGACAATAAGATCAGTTCCAAAACCACTCACGAATGTATAAATGGAGGGTATTTTGTACTCTGGATAATGGTATTTAATACCTGCAAAGGCAATTTCCAAATCCTTTTTTATTGTACTAAGGTCACCAAAATACTTTTGAACCTCCTGATACAATTCCACCATTCCGCTATCTTGGTGTATCAAGAGCAATTCCTCAGCCAGTTGCTCTTGGTTTTCAAAGCCCATATTACTAAACATGGCTTCAGAGAATTTAGGGTAAGTTTCCAAATTTTCGAGAATTTTTTCCTTGGTTATCTGCTCAAAATAAAGCCCTTCCATTCTATGGATGGTAATGGAAGTTAAGTTTTCTTGATAACCTGAAGGGATTTCACATTCTTCATCGGTTGGCTTGCAACCAATAAAAAGGGCAGAAAATAAAAGACTAGCAAATAAGAACTTGAATCGTTTCATATTTACAAAGTTAGGCATTAGCTATCAATTAATGTAACTATTCAATTATGAGCTCAAGGAAGGAAAGAGAATAAGAAATCAACTCAATGATTAAAATAACTACGGATGATTTACCCCCACCCCATACATTTCTAAAACAAACGATCTGCTTTCTCTTTTTTAATTGTTAGGAATGTGTTAAGATGGACGATTTTACATTTTTATAGCAATAATTTTTTGAGATTTGGCGAATCATTAAGTCGTTTCTGTCTAATTATTACAAAAAAAAATAAACATTATTGAATCCTATCAGTTTGGTTATAAGTGAATTAAACCAACTATAAACTAAACCGATTTTAAAAATGAATTTAGCGATTAAAGGAAATCAGAAATTATTAGGCTTGCTTTTTTCTGGAATGGTTCTTATGTCTTCTGGTTGTTCAGAAGACGATCCCATTCCTATGGAGCCGGATGATACAAACCTTGTAGAACTTGCACAAAGCGATAATCGATTTTCCTCATTGGTTGCGGCTGTTCAGAGAGCAGAGTTGACTGATGCTTTAAGTGCAGATGGGGCATTAACGGTCTTTGCCCCGACTAATCAAGCCTTCACCGATGCAGGTGTAACAGACGTGAGTGCCATTCCGGTAGATGATTTAGAAAGTATATTGATGTACCATGTTGTGCCTTCAGAGGTGCCGTCCTCAGCGGTGAGTAGTGGGAAAGTAACATCTTTAGAAGGAGCTCCATTCTACATTAGCATAGACCCCGACAGTAAAGTTTGGATCAATGGGCATGCGGAAGTGATAGAAACTGATTTAGATGCATCCAACGGAATTATTCATGTAATCAACCAAGTGATCATGAAGCCTACCATGTCTATTGCAGAAATAGCTGTCGGTTACACGCAAGAGTCAAGTCCTGAATTTACCCAGCTCGTTGGAGCCTTATCAAGGGCTAATTTGGTAAATGCAGTAAACGGTGGTATGGATGATGATTTGACCGTTTTCGCTCCCACTGATGCGGCGTTTCAACAACTCTATGACGATTTGAATGTTGATGGATTTGAGGATATTCCTTTGGAAACTTTGACAAACGTATTAATGTATCACGTAGTCCCATCCAGGGCATTTTCTCAAGACTTGAGAGACGAGGCTGAGCTTCCTACATTACTTTCAAATAATACTTTAACGGTAGACTTGGGAGAATTAAACATAGAAGAGGCCGGTCTAAATACCGATTTGCTTAATATTCATGCTACCAATGGTGTTATTCATGTTATTGATAAAGTAATGTTACCCTAATATAATATTGGATTTGGATTATTTTAAAGCTGGAACCACTAGGTTTCGGCTTTTTTTATTTTCAACAGTTAAAGTTTACTTTCCCTCGGCTTAGAATAAGCCTTTTTCAATCTTAAAATCTGATGTTTCAGTTCTTTAACTTAGAGACTGATATTTTTATTTATTATTATGCCTTTAATGCCCAAAGATTGTCCCTTAAAGCAAGGAATAATTATCTTTACAGTTGCTTTACAGTAAAAGTTATGAATAACATTAATTATTCATGTCAAAAATAGGTGTGGGTAATGTGGCGAAGCTGTATAGCCACCAAAAATATATTAGGTATGATTTCTAAAATACTTGTGAACCACCATTGGTTCCACTATGCGATTTTTTTTCTGATGGTTATGGTATCCCATATGGCTTTGCCTCAGTCATTGGAAGACATTTCTTCTATTAATGTGGATGACTTGACAGACCAGCAATTAGAGCAGTTGGTCAATAGAGCATCTGAAGCAGGTTTTTCTGAGGAAGAATTGTTGCAAATGGCTCAGCTCAGAGGACTTCCCTCATCAGAAGTTGATAAGCTGAAGGAACGTTTGGATGGCTTGGTGATTATGGGATCATATAACGGAAAAAATTCTTCAGAGTCTCCTTCCAGAAGCCCAAGGAGGCAAATGGAGTTCAATGAAATAACCCAGGGGATGATATCACCCCAAACAGATTTAGATAAGTTGTCTTCTGAAAAGCAGCCTTATTTCGGGATGGATCTTTTTTATAACAAGACGAGGAGACTAACCTTTGAGCCCAATTTAAATCTAGCTACTCCAAGAAGCTATATTTTAGGCCCTGGTGATGAGGTAAACATTGATATTTATGGACAATCTGAAACCTATTATCAAACATCGGTCACTCCTGAAGGCCAAATTATTTTGGAAAATATAGGTCCAATAAGTGTTTCAGGCCTAACAATAGACCAAGCAAGCAAAGTTATTCGCAATAGGCTATCTGCCTACTATACCGGGTTGAAAGGCAACAAACCCAATACTTTTTTGCAAATAACCTTGGGCAATATCAGAACAATCAAAGTGAATTTAGTGGGTGAAGTAAGGCTTCCCGGAACTTTTACGCTCAGTGCTTTTAGCAATGTCTTTAATGCGCTATATGCTGCCGGAGGACCAAATGTCAACGGTAGTATGCGGAAAGTGAAATTGATTAGAAACCAAAAAGAAATTGCTGAACTTGATTTATATGCATTTTTAATTGATGGAGACCCGGGAGTCAATATGACCTTGCAGGACCAAGATATTATTTTGGTGCCTCCATATTTAGCTAGGGTAAGTTTGGAAGGAGAGGTGAAACGACCCAAGGTGTTTGAAGTAAAGGAAAATGAAACCTTTGCTGATGTGCTGGAGTTTGCCGGAGGGTTTACCGATAAGGCTTTCAAAGGAAAAGTTGGCGTTACCAGAGTAACCAATAAGGAGAAAGCCGTTTCGGATGTTTACAAAGATCAGTTTTCCATGTTCCTTATGAAAGGTGGTGACCATTATACGGTAGGAAAGATTTTGGATAGGTATACGAATAGAGTGCAAGTTAAAGGGGCTGTTTATAGACCCGGAAATTATGCATTTGAGCAAGGGCTAACCCTTACCAGGTTGATAGAAAAAGCTGAGGGTTTGAAGGGAGAGGCTTTTACTAATCGCGTAAACATTCTCAGAACCAAGGCCGATTTAAGTACCCGATTGATCCAGGTAGATTTGGAGGCCATTATGAATGGTACAGCTTCTGATGTAAACATTTTGAGGGAAGATGTCATCCATGTCCCATCGATATATGATTTAAAGGAGGAAACTTATGTTAAAGTGAGTGGAGAAGTATTGAATCCGGGCACTTACCTATATTCTGAGAACATGACTCCTGCTGATTTGATTTTAATGGCCGGAGGGCTCAAGGAATCGGCTTCCAAAGAGGATATAGAGATCGCAAGGAGAAAATCAGATCAAGCGGGGAGAGCCTATGCAGATATTATTCCTGTAGCTTTAGATAGTGACCTAGGATTAAGCAGTAACCCCCAAGTATTACTCCCCTATGATCATCTGACAGTCAGAAGAAAAACAAATTTCAGCTTGGAAAGGATGGTAAAGATAGAAGGACAGGTTAAATCACCAGGAAACTTTGCCATTAGTCAGGCAGAAGAACGGATTTCAAGTCTAGTTTTCCGATCCGGTGGGCTAACTGAATTTGCATATCCTAAAGGTGCTACCTTAATAAGAAGGACTGAATTTTATAAAAATCAATCTGAGAAGGCGAGAAACAAAGACAATTTGCTCAATCTGCTTCAAAGGTTAAACCGGGAGAGTTTGGAACCCACCGAATCCCAAAAGCAGATGATAGATAGAATCGGAAATTACCTATTTGGAATGAGCGATTCTGTTGAGGCAGGATTGGATCAATCAGTGGTTGAAGCCAGAGAGCGATTATTTAATGACATTTCTTCCTCTCGAGACGGGGTGAACCCTATTCAATTGAGGGAAACGGAAACCGTTGCCATTGACTTGGTAGCCATTATGAAAAATCCGGGCTCCAAATATGATTTGATTTTAGAAGAGGGGGATATATTAAGTGTTCCCAGAAAACTACAGACGGTTAGACTTAGGGGAGATGTGATCTATCCTACCACCATCCGGCACGAGAGCCTCAAAGGATTGCCCTATTACATAAACAAGGCAGGAGGTTTCAATGTGAGGGCCAAAAAGAAGAGGACCTATGTGGTTTACGCCAATGGAGAAGTAGCTCGGACAAAAAACTATCTTTTCTTCAATGCCTATCCAAAGATAGAGCCCGGTTCAGAAATCATTGTACCAACAAAAGGACCGAAAATACCCATTAGACCTAGTGATTTGGTTGGTATTACAACAGGCTTGGCTACAATAGCCTTTCTTATTACTCAGATTATAAATTAATTATGGGGGAGAATCAACACATTTTATCTGATAAAATCACACTTAAAGAGTTGGTGTTACGCTTTCAAAGCTGGATTGTGGTGTACAAAAAAAAGTGGAAGTTATTGATGGCATTTGCCCTCGTTGGTGCTGTCTTAGGAGCCATAGTATCGGTCTTAAAAAAGCCCATTTATCATGCTGATACCACCTTTGTGCTTGAACAATCCGGAATGGGGGGGATGGGCAATATTTCCGGTCTTGCCTCCATGCTAGGCATTAATATTGGTTCCATAGGTGGAGAAAGTGGGCTGTTTACCGGAGATAATATTATGGAACTTTATAAATCAGAGTCCATGCTTAGTAAAACTTTACTGAAACCTTTTGATTCTGTTTCTAATCAAAACGCTGGTGAATTGCTGATAGACCGATACATCTATTTTAATGAATTGGAAGAGAAATGGGAGGATGATGTAGATTTCAGTAAGATTGATTTTTCCTTGCCACAGGCCAACTTTTCTATTCAGCAAGACAGTGTATTGAAAGAGGTGGTGAAAGAGATAAAGAAAAGTAATTTAATAGTAGAAAAACCGGATCGAAAACTTAACATTATCAAAGTGACGATCGCCAGTAAAGACCAAGCCTTTTCAAAAAGCTTCAATGAAAACCTAGTGGCAACAGTGAATGAATTTTACCTTAAAGCTAAGACAAAAAAAACCTCGGAGAATGTTAGGGTTTTACAACACCAATCGGATAGTGTTAGAAAGGTGTTGGACAGTAAAATAAAAGCCTTGGCCAATTTTCAAGATAGGGTGCCAAACCCCAACCCATTGCTGCAAGAAGGTATGGTGCCCTCAAAAAGTATACAAGTAGACATACAGGCATCTGCCGCTGTTTATGAAGAGATTGTGAAAAATCTTGAGATTGCTAAAATTAATGACAGAAACAATACACCTTTAATTCAAATAATAGATCAACCTCGGTATCCGCTAGAGCGGGCTGAAATAAAACTTAAAATAGGAATTGTTCTTGGAGCATTTATATGCTTTGTTTTAGGGTTTGTTTGGATATACTTGAACACGCTCTATGTGACACATCTCAAATCTTGAGTATTCCTTTTAAACATGTCGGATAAGCCCTTTTTTTCTTTTTATCAATTATTAAGGCATAAATCTTTATTAAATTTAATATTTTTATTCCTAATCCAGTCCTCAAATATTCTGGTTTCAATCATTGCAATGCCTGTGTTGATTCGGGCTGTGGGGGTGGAGGAATTTGGACGTATCAACCTGGCTTTTTCAGTTATTTTATTAGTAAATGTTCTGGTAGGTTTTGGTTATAGTTTAAGTGCCCCAAAAAGTGTAGCCCTCAACCAAGGCAATTTATCTGCCTTAAGTCATAAGGTTTCTGAAATTCTTTGGAGCAAGCTTTTCCTTGCCTTCACTTCACTTGTCATCCTTGGATTGCTGGGTTTTGTACTTGGCTTCTTCGAAGATTTTTTCTTGATCTTATGGTGGTCCACGGTTTTATTGTTTAGTGAGGCCACTGCCAGCGTTTGGTTCTTTCAAGGGAAAGAACGCTTGCAATGGGTGTCTGTCATTAATGTCGTAACCAAAATTACGTATTTGCTACTAATTGTTTGGTGGGTACAAAATGCAGATGACAGTTATTTGGCCAACTTTTTTCTAGGTTTAACGGCATTGGCAGGGAATATAGGTTTGCTGATTTTTATTCATTACGGAATGAAAATCCATCTGGTTAGGCCCAAATTTTATCAGATTATCCAGTCTTTAAGAGCAAATTTATTATTATTTCTTTCAAGCCTTGCTTCACATATAGCCATTAATGGTGGATTAATAATATTAAGCTTCTTTGCTTCTGCCGCCGTTTTGGGACCTTACAGTATAGCGGAGCGAATAGCTATGGTGTTAAGGATGGCGCCTGTATTGATTAGTCAGGCGGTATTTCCTAGAGCTAGCATTTTATATTATGAAGAAAGGGAAAATTTTTTCTCCTTTCTCGCTAAAGTAGAATTGGCAACCATAGCCCTAGGCTTAGTGATCATACTTGGGGTGCAATTCACAGCTCCTTTTATCATCCAACTGATTGCCGGTGAAGCATTGGACAATGCCGTGCTTTTCCTAAAGATTTTATCGTTTATACCCCTGGCATCAGGCCTTAACCTGGGCAATATGTTAATGATATTGGTAACAGAACAGAAGAAAGTGCTTTTTCACTCTACCTGGTTTTTTTCAGTTTATATGTTAATAACTTCCTTCTACCTTACAGAATTTTATGGGGGAGTGGGGCTTGCCATTGCCTTAATTTCTACTGAAGTAATTATATTTATAGTCACAACCCTTCTTTTAAGAAGGAAGGAGCCTTCCACCGTATCTCAATTTTATCGTGCAGTATTCAGTAGCCATAGTTATTCTTAATTGGAACGGTTGGGAGTATACCCAATTATGCGTAAAATCCCTGTTGGATGCGGGTTATTCGGAAAATGACTTAATCATTGTGGACAATGGCTCAAGTGATGGCTCCATACCCAATATTAAAGAACAATTCCCCAAGGCTCACCTTATTCTTAATAAGGTAAATCAAGGTTTTACAGGTGGAAATAACAGGGGAATCCAATATGCTTTAGAGAAAGGTTATGGTTTTGTATTGTTGCTAAATAATGATACCCAAGTTTTACCCGGATTTTTGGAACAATTGATTGAAGAAATGAAGGGCTCGGAGAAATTGGCTGCCATCCAACCCCTGATCTATTATTTAGGGGCGAAGGATGAAATTTGGAATGCAGGAGGTAATTACCATGCTTGGTTGGGTTATTCACAAACAAATTATCAGATTGAAAGTGATCAGCCTTATTTGACAGAATGGATCAGTGGTTGTGCGATTTTGGTCAGGTCTGCCGTTCTTGAAAAAGTAGGCTTACTGGATGATAATTATTTCGCCTATTTTGAAGATGTTGATTGGTCTTTACGAATGAGGAGTCAAGGTTTTAAACTCAAAGTTCATCCCCGGTCAATTGTTTATCATGAAGCCGGAGCCGCTTCAAAAAGCGAAACCAAAGGAGTGGAGGGTTTTTTAGATCCTAAAGTTCATTTTCTGAATGTAAGAAATCAGGTTTTTCAGCTCAGAAAATATTGTGTTGGCCCCAAGCAATGGCTGGCATGGCCATTCCACTTTGGTAAATTTGGGCTATTTATACTTTATTTTACACTAAAAGGACGGCATAATAAAAGTAAAGCAGTGATAAAAGGAATAAAGGAAGGATTGAAAACCCCATTGGGAATAAATAAATGATAGGGCTGCTACCGTTCATTATTGTTGTAGTTTATGTATTTCTACTGCTATTTATTACCGTGGAAAAAATCGCCTTTAAGGGAGATTGGGATTATATCTTATTCTTCATGGTGCTTTATTTGCCTTTTTATACCTCCATCCTCAGCATTGTTTACCAAGCCACAGGTTCTGAGTTGGTAGTAGCATTTTTCCAATACATCAAAGAATTAATACTTTTTTTAGCGCTTTTGGGATTTGTTTTCTACCAGAGGAATATTTGGAATTATTCTATTCGCCTTAATTTAGTGGACAAATTGTTTATTGCTTTTACGGTCTTGTCCACATTGTATTTGTTTTTACCCTTAGGAGCAGCGACTTTTCTGAGTAAGTTATTGTACCTCAAAGGAATTCTACTGATTCCACTGTTTTATTTTTTAGGAAGAAACTCAGGGATGGGTTCAGCCTCTATTAGCAGGCTTTTTGGCTTGATTATGCTAATTGCGCTTGCAGCATTCCTTTTAAATATTGTAGAAAAAGTTTTAGGCTTGCATTTTCAACAGGTTTCCGGTTATGCATTGTTTAATTTCGCGGTAAACGGCATAGAGCCTACGGGTAACTACGGTTTGTCTTGGACCTTTGAAACGCAGACTTCCGGCATGCGGTTGGCTTCTTTCTTTTCTGATCCCTTGGAGCTTGCCAGTTCCTGTTTGCTTGCATTTTCCACAGGATTGATTTGGTATTTAAGCAACAAAAGAGCAGAGAGCTGGATGTACGTGGTTGTGATGTTGGCTGCTTTCGGTAGTTTGATGATGACAGCCTCAAGAGCAGCATTTGGAGCTTTTTTTGTAATGTTGGTTTTTATTGCCCTGGTGTTTAGACTTTATAAACTATTAGGCTTAGGTTTCGCAATTTTTGTTTGTATGACCACTTACGTTTTGTTTTTTGCCACCGATGAATTTTATTATTTTATTTATGATACACTTACTTTCCAAAATGCCTCTAGCGTAGGTCATTTGGTGGAGTGGTTTCTAGCTTTGGATTCTATCATAAGCAATCCTGAAGGGATAGGGCTAGCCATGAGTGGAAATACAGGCAGTGTGACTGATGAAGTACGTGTGGGAGGGGAAAATCAATTTTTGATTTATGGCGTTCAATTGGGAGTGCTTGGCATGTTCTTATATATCGCTATTCTGAGTTTTGGTATTTATAAGAGTTTAATGGTTTTTAGAAATACTGAAAATCGAAATGCAGCCCGCATTGCTTTTGTGACTGCTTCTACTAAGTTTGGCCTATTGCTTCCATTGTTTACCGCAAATGCAGAATTGTACACCTATGTGTCCCTGACTACCTGGTGGATGATGGGTTACACCTTAGCTGAATACAACCGGATATTTTCTAAAGTAGAAACGTCTAAGGCCAATCTTTCTCAACCTTTGCTATGAAAAAGAAAGAAAAGAAGGTTGTCCTTGTGGATATTTTTTTTCAACATCTGGCGCAGACAGGTATAAAAACTTATACAGATAACCTTTTGATCCAAATCGAAAGGTATAAGGGGGATTCATTTACTTTTATTATTACCCCTTCCAAGGAAAGTATCAATAAGAGTAAAATGTTTAAAGGTAAGACGGCGCGTTGGAAAAATCTCTGGTTTCAATTACGCTATTTTTCGCATAAATTATTTGTTTTACCCCTTCTTTCCATTTGGTACAAAGCGGATATTGTTTTTTCTCCTGACATCCTTTCTCCAATCTGGAGTAGAGGAAAGCGGGTGTCTGTGATTCATGATGCATTTTTCTGGGAAACTCCTGAACATTACAATAAGTTATGGAGAAAGTTTTATCTTTTTCTTTTACTGACCGGTGTTAAGTTAGGAACCAAAGTAATAACAGTTAGTCATTATGCCAAAACCACGGTTGCGAAGTATCTTCCAGCATCTTCAATTACGGCCATACCTACCGGCTTGGACTTAGAGATAAAAGATCAGGATGAAAATGAGCAGGCGCCACTTCCCACACCCTATTTCCTGCATGTAGGTGTGATGGAAAAGAGAAAAAATCTTAGGATGCTCATCGAAGCCTTTGCTGTTTTTTTAGAAAGGAAGGAATCTGACTATTCACTCGTATTAGTAGGGCAGCGAGGGCCGAGAGAAGCTCTTGATGATTTCGATGGAATTTTGTCTCTGGTAAAAAAACATCAATTAGAAGAGAAGGTTGTTTTCACAGGATACCTGAGCAATAAACAGCTATCTACCTACTATAAATTTGCCGAAGCCTATGTTTTTCCTTCTATAAATGAGGGGTTTGGACTGCCTGTTTTGGAGGCATTTTCCTATGGATTACCTGTCTTGATTGGTCCTCAAGGAGCTTTGAAAGAAGTCGGAGGTAATGCAGTTTTGGTAAGTGAAAGGTTTGAAGCAAAAAGTTTTGGCGCCATGATGCTTAAAATCTCAGAGGACAGTCAACTTCGTACATCTTTAAAGCAATTGGGCTATCAGCGCTTATCATTATTTACAGGGCAGAAGTTTTTACTATCTTTGACGGATTATTTTAATAGTATTACCAATGAGTAGCTTACCCGGAAAGTTTATTTCAAAGATTTCAGGATTGGACTTTTCTGATCGGTTTGGAACCGGTTGGGATAAAGCCTCTACCTTTTCGGTTTTGCTGAGAATGGGGATATGGTGGTTGCGGGGTTTGTTTTTGAGACTGCGGATGAAGTCTTCCAAAGGGATGTTATTGGTGGGGAAGGGGGTTACCATCAGACAGGTAGGTAGCTTTAAAGTAGGGCGAAATTTTGTAGCTCAGGATCATTGTGAAATAAATTGTCTTTCCCAAAAAGGCATTGTTTTCGGAGACAAGGTAACCGTAGGAAGCTATGCCATTATTCGACCCACCAACCTTTATGGAGGTGAGCTAGGGATGGGGCTAAAGGTAGGGACCAATTCAAGTATAGGCCCCTATGCCTACATTGGTTGTTCGGGATATATCGAGATTGGGGATAATGTAATGATGTCGCCCAGGGTTAGTATTTATGCAGAGAATCATATTTTTGCAGATTCTGAATTGCCCATGATAGAACAAGGGGTAAAGCGATCATTTGTAAAGATTGAGGATGATTGCTGGATAGCTTCCAATGCCGTGATATTAGCAGGAGTCACCATTGGAAAGGGATCAGTGGTCGCTGCTGGGAGTATTGTTACCAGAGATGTGCCGCCCTTCAGCATTGTTGGAGGAAATCCTGCAAAATTGATCAAATCAAGATGAGATTTAAGTGTCCGATTTGATATATAGGGACGCCAAACAAATGTGTTCCAAGTCAACTTGCTTTCGATTATATTTTGGAGCAATAATTTATAAGTAGATCGTAGCGATTACAGCTCAAACCATCGAGAATAATAATTATAAATGAAGAGTAAATCTAAGCCGAAGCGAGTGATGATGTTGCATGGGTCATCCGACCTATATGGAGCTAGCAAAATATTTTTGTTTACAGCATCTATTTTAAAGGAAAGCGGGGTCTATGTCATTGTCGTTTTATCTGAGGATGGGCCACTCGCTGATGAGTTAAAAAAGCAAGGGGTGAAGGTGAAGTTGATAAGGCTTGGGATCATTAGGCGCAAGTATTTTAATGTGAGGGGTTTGATGAATAGGGTTAAAGTTACCTATAAAGCCTACAAGCAACTTGGAGCACTCGCAAAAGCTGAAAATATCACTCATATATACTCCAATACTGCAGCAGTGTGGGTTGGAGCGTACCTTTCTAGATTTAAGGGCTATACGCACATCTGGCATCTTCATGAGATAATTGTGAAGCCCAAATTTTTTTCACTATGGATGGGAAAACTGGTGCAATACAATTCTGAAAGAGTTTTAGTAGTATCGGAAGCAGTAAAAAAGCATTGGGTAAACTATGTAAGTGGAAATAAACTGCAATTGATTTATAATGGGATAGATTATAATCCTTACCTTTGCCAATCTGTGGGTTTGCGAAAAGAGTTAGGAATTCCCGAAGAGGCGATCGTAATAGGTATGATTGGGAGAGTAAACAGTTGGAAGGGGCAAGAATACTTTTTGGAAATTTCAGAAGAATTAAATAAAAAGTTTTTAAATTTATATTTTCTTTTAATTGGTGATGCATTTCCCGGAGAGGAACATTTGTTTGAAGGGTTAGAACAAAGGATTTTGGAAAAACAATTTAGCAATAGAATTTATAATTTAGGTTTTAGAAAAGATATATCCGATGTTTTGGCTACTATGGATATTTTTATTCTTCCATCCATATTACCGGACCCATTTCCTACAGTAATTTTAGAAGCCATGGCTGCTGCAAAGCCGGTAGTAGCTACAGCTCAGGGCGGAGCCTTGGAGATGATCGATCATGGAAAAACAGGTTTCCATATCCCTTTAGATAAGGCATCGGAATCCGCTGCTATTATTGGTGATTTGATTAATAATAAAAGCCAAATAAATAAAATAGGCAGAGAGGCTAGAAAAAGCGTTGTGGGGAATTTTTCCTTGTCTAAATATAGACAGGAAATTTTGAATATTTTTTCTTGAGAAGTAAATAAATAGAGTATGTCAAAAAACAACAAGCCGTTGCATGTTGCCATAATAGGGACAAGAGGGTATCCTTACGTTTACGGAGGTTACGAAACTTTTGTAAAAGAAATGGGCGAACGGTTGGTGCAAAGAGGAATAGAAGTTACCATTTATTGTCATGCACCATTGTTTGAAAAACAACCGAAAAAGGTTAATGGGATCAACTTGGTTTATATACCGTGCGTAGAAACGAAGTCCCTAAGTCAATTGACCAATTCTTTACTCTCCATGCTCCACGTTTGTTTTTCAAAAGTGGATGTAGTTTTTGTAGTGAATAGTGCCAATGGACCCTTTGGAATTCTTACTAAACTGTTCGGAAAACCATCCACAATAAATGTAGATGGTTTAGAATGGTTGAGGCCCAAGTGGAAAGGATTGGGAGCAAGATATTATTTGTTTGCATCCAGACTTGCTACTAAGCTTTATGATCAGTTAATCACTGATTCGGATGAGATGGAGAAAATTTATTTGGAGAAATTTAATGCTCCATCTAAAATGATTGCCTATGGCGCCAATCCAAGATTGTCATCTGATAGCAGCTTAATTGAAGAATGGGGTCTTCAAAAAGAGTCCTATTTCTTAATAGTTGGCCGCTTAATTCCAGACAATAATGCTGACTTAATTGTTGAAGGTTTTGTGAAGTCCAAATCTAAGCGAAAGCTGGTGATTGTTGGGGATGTTCCGTACCATGATAAGTTTGCCCAGATGATGAAGAGAATTGATGATAAAAGATTGGTATTTACCGGGTATGTACGGGATCAAGAGCAGTTGGCTGCCTTGTATCACAATTGCTTTGCTTATTATCACGGGCATGAATATGGAGGAACAAACCCCGCCATGCTAAAAGCTTTGGGCTATGGATGTGCCATTCTCGCCTTAGATACTCGATTCAATCAAGAAATGCTTCAACAAGGTAAGTATGGATGGTATTTTCAGAAAAATGCAGCTTCCGTAACAGGAATTACAGAGCGGGCTGAAAATTTACCTGAGGAAGTTGAAAATTTAAGAAAGCACTCTAGAGAAGGCTTGACTGATAAATACAATTGGGAAGTGGTGACTGATGAATATGAAGCATTGTTTAAGTCCTTGTGTAAAAGAAAAATTAAAGAGAATTTAGTAGAAATCAACTATTAATCAAACGATTTAGGTCATTGATTAATAGTTGATTTAGCCTGAAATATATTGTAATCAAGATTTACCTTTAAAAAAATATACCGGATTTATTCCGGTTTTTTTTGTCGTGATTTTTCTCTTGTATCAATATGCCATAGTTTACAGACCGTTTTTCCAATCAAGCATTTTTCAAATGGTGAAAAGTAGTTTTGCGAAAAGTCTTTAAGGTTTATTTTATTCCTTTCCCTCGCTAAGGCCTTAGGACGCAAAAGTTCAGAAACCTACTACTTGTGGAGTCACAACTTTAAGCGAAATTCTTAATAATTAAATTATACGCTATTATTGGCAATACATCATTAATTAATAATAGCGGAAAATCTGCGGTATGTGCTCATTTTTATAGTATTTTTACTTTCTGATCAATTGATCCTAATAAGTTGATAAGGGGCCATAAGAGATTTTGGTCTTTCTTAATTTTGAATAAGTGTTAGTTTTTTAATGTTTTTTTGAAGAGTATTCATGGCAAAACGCTTTTATAGATATTTCCCTTGGCTGTTTATCGCACTAGAGCTTTTGGTTATTGTTTTGGTACTGGGACTTCTAGTCTTAATACAGTTCCAGACATCGCTTTTTTTTACCGAATTTTTATTTGATTTAGGGTTATTAGGAACAATATGGGTGATTGTAGTTTGGGTAAGGAAAGACTATAAACTTTCTCGAACATCCACCTATTGGGACACCTTAAAGCAATTCCTTGTTACCTATGTGTGGGTAGTTTTGCTTTTCTTTATTTTGCGAGAGCATTTGAGTTTTTTTGAGACTGACAAAATAGATTTTTACCAATATCCTCTAGCCTTATTTATCGTAGGTTTTATTAGGTTGGTTGTTCATATGGCTTTGCGACGTTATAGAATGAGTGGAAGAAATTATCGCAAAGCTGTAATTCTGGGTAAAGATGAATGGAGTTGTCAATTGGCTCGAGCCTTGGAAAATAACAAGGCATATGGAATTAAATTACTCGGCTTCTATGATGATCAGATTAAAGACGAGCAAGTGCTTGGAGGCTTTGATTCTTTTTTTAGATCATTTGAAATAGGTTCTTTGGATATCGTTTATCTTAGCCAGAACATGTCCGATCATCTTATTAAAAGAATAGTAGACCATGCAGATGAAAATCATTTTAAAGTTAAGATTATACCCGGCCCGGCTTTACAGAGGAATAAAAAATTGACATTTAGTAGTTATGGTCAATTTGTTGTCGTGAACCTCAATGAGATACCGTTGGATAGGTTGGGTAATCAAATTTTCAAAAGAGTTTTTGATGTGGTTTTCTCTTTATTTGCCATATTTTTCATTTTAAGTTGGTTAATGCCAATTATTGCTTTTTTGATCAAGTTAGAATCCAAAGGTCCTGTGTTTTTCTTTCAACAAAGAACAGGGGTAAACAATAAAGAGTTTACTTGCATTAAATTTCGTACGATGTATAAAAATCCTTTTTCAGACACCTTGCAAGCTTCTAGACACGACCCTAGAGTGACCAGGGTAGGTAAATTATTGCGTAGGTTTTCAATGGATGAATTGCCGCAGTTTATCAATGTATTGAAAAATGACATGTCTGTGGTGGGACCAAGACCCCATACAGTTCCAATGAATGAAGATTTCAAACAAAGATTAGAGAAATACAATAACAGGCACTGTATCAAGCCCGGTATTACAGGCTTGGCACAAGTATTGGGTTACCGCGGAGAGATTATTAACCACTGGCAAATCAAATCTAGAGTGAAATTAGATTATTTTTATGTTAGAAACTGGAGTTTTTTATTAGATGTTAAAATTGTCTTACAGACCTTAAATCAGATGTTTAGAACCGGTGAGACTGCTTATTAGCGAAATAAGCCGCCTTGTCGAAATTAAAGGATAAGGATTTCTGGAGTTGGTTTGCCAATGGGTAGCCTTATAATTTCAATAGTGCTTCAAGAAAGCTCATATTCTCTCCTTTTTCTTTCATTACCAGCATAGGGATGTTTTGGTTGTTATTTACCAATTTTTCTGCAACACTTCCCAACAATACGGCTGCAGATTTAGATCTTCCCCTACTTCCAACAATCAAAAGGTCTGTTTGAATGGAGTTGGCAAATTCAAGAATGTTTTCTGCCTCATCTTTTTTGTTATTAAGGATAAAAGTACAAAGCAGATCAGGTAAATTATTTTCCTTAAGAAATTTTTGAAAATCTTTTTTACTGTTTTCGAGCATGATTTTAGCAAACTCATCAAAAGATTTACCTGTTTTACTGTAGCCACTTGGAACCTCATACATATGGCAACATTGGATGGCAGCATTGGTCTTTTTACTGACCTCCAGGGCTATTTGGATGCTTACCTTTGAATGATTTGAAAAATCTATTGGAAGCAAAATACTATTAATTTCCCCGCTTGGAGGTGTTTCAGGAAGTAAAAGAACTGGTCTAGGATATTTTTGTGATAAGTTTTTGACCAATGAGTCCGAAGGAGTTTTACCTTTTTTTCTTCCCAATATTAAAAGGTCTGTCTCTTTGATATTACACCAGCGCAGCATGCTTTCCTGTGCATTTCCTTCCTTAACAATGATTTCATAATTAAAGTCTAAAGCAGGTTTGCTTTTATCAATTTCATATTGAATTTGACTCTCGATGGTTTCATCCATTGGAGCCATTAGGTCCGGGTAAGCTGCGGTAACTTCTTCTGGTAGTATTAGACTTTTAGAAAAATGAATGAAGTAAACTTTTTCTATATCTAAAATTGGGACAAATATTTTAATGTTGGAAATCAATACCTCATCTAACTGAGATAGATCCAAGCCAACCATCACTTTTTTGAATTGCTTCATTGACTGTGCCTTTTAATCCGATTTGCTTTGTAAATTGTGTATATGGTAATTTTTTATGAATTTAACTTTTTGATTGCTTCTTTAAAAGAAGTTTTCCTTCAAATAATAAAATTTAAATTCAATTGGTGCCTAAACTTTGCCCGAGGATTTGCATAGGTGTTCCATTTATAGCTCTTTCGGATTGTACTTTGTGTTTATGAAGTGAGCTGGAGACCTATAATTTTTAAGAGTAAGTGTTGCTAATTTTAATACAAGAAAAAAGATGTCCAGAAAAATAGAAAAGTATTTGTTAGCAATCGTGCCTGATGAATCGGTTTGTCAAAAAATTACGCAATTGAAGGAGCAGTTGTATGAATCCTTTGGCTTAAAATATGCCTTAAAGTCTCCGCCTCATATAACATTAAAAATGCCCTTTGTTCATAATGAAAAGAAAGAAGGGGAATTGATTAAATTATTACAAGGTTATATTGCAAAAGAGAAAACTTTCCCGTTGAGCCTTAGAGGGGTGGGGGCTTTTGGAAATCGTGTTTCTTTTTTAAAGGTCAGGTACCCTCCGGAGTTAATGCTTTTTCAGCAGGGTCTTATTCGTTTCTTTAAAAGAAATTTAAAAAAACATCTCGAGCTAAGCGATACCAATTTTCACCCTCACCTTACTGTGGCTTTTAAGGATTTTAAAAAAGGTCAGTTTGATGAGGTAATGGAATGTGTGAAGAATGCAGCAATTAAAGAATCCATTCAGGTCCATCAAGTTTCGTTGCTAAAAAAAGTGAATGGGCTATGGGTAAAGATTGCTGATATAAATTTAAAAAATTGATATTTTATTATTCCTTTCGTGGCTAATCGCTAAATAAATCTGAGGTTTTTTTAACTATTTTTCAAAACTAAAAAAAAAATTTTATTTGGACTATTGAATCGATACGCTTATTTTATTTTGAATCTTAATTTTTTTAAAAATCTACCTGATTTGGCAAGTCAATAAATTGTTCTTTATAAAAACATACATACCAAAAAATATAATATTAATTTATACTATGACAAAATAAAATAAAATTTACACAAACGGTCAAATATCTTTTTGAATTACTATAATTATATTGAGTAATTTAAAAGTTATATTAGGTGGTATTGGTAAAGAAAAAATAACAAATAAATAATATTATTATATTTTACATTTTACATCAAATAATAATTTTTTGTGTGAGCAGTTTTTTACAAAATATTTAGGTTGGAGGTTTGTACTATCGGATAATTAAAATTTTTATTTATTAATAAATTGATGGAAATTTGCATTATAAACATTGTTAAAAAACCTTAATCTATTATTTACTATGAAGCGAGTTTTACTTAGCTTAGCATTTTCTGTGTTGGCGGTAATCTCAGTAATGGCTCAAAGCAGAAACGTAACCGGTACGGTTACTTCTGAGGATGAGCCAAATGGGATACCTGGAGTGAATGTAAGCGTAAAAGGAACGATGGTGGGTACCATTACTGATATTGATGGGACTTACTCTTTATCGATTCCTGAAGGATCAAACGTATTGTCTTTTAGCTTTGTTGGGTTTGAAACCCAAGAAAAGATGATTGATAACCAAAGTCAAATTGATGTGTTTTTGACTCCTGATGTTAAAACATTGGGAGAAGTCGTAGTTGTTGGCTACGGTACACAATCTGCAAAAATGTCCGTTCAAAGTATTTCCAGTTTGGACAACTCTCAAATCGAACGGATGCCGATTTTTACAGCTCAAGAGGCTCTTCAAGGGCAAGCTGCTGGTGTTCAGTTGACCGGAACCTCTGGTGTAGGGGGTGCGCAACAAAATATCCGAATTAGAGGTGTAGCATCTCTAACAGCAGGAGGATCTCCCTTATTTGTAGTAGATGGAGTTCCATTGAATGATGGAAGTAGTGGAGATTATGCCAATGAATCTGGAGCGGTAACACTTAACCCATTGATGGAGCTAAATCCAAATGAAATTGAGTCCATTTCTGTTTTAAAAGATGCTTCTGCTGTAGCTATTTACGGTTCTAGGGGTGCTAATGGGGTGATTTTAATTAAGACAAAAAAAGGAACTAGCGGTAAATCACAAATCAACGTTGATTTCTACAGAGGGGTTCAATCTCCCACTACCGTAAGGCCTTACATGTCTTTAGACCAATACAATCAATACCGTTCTGCAAGAACCGGAGATCCTGCAAGCAGCTTTCCTCAAACAGGCTTTGATTGGCCTGATGCAGTTATCGAACAAGGAAAAATTTCCAACTTAAATGTAAGTGCATCGGGAGGAAGTGAAAATACCACTTATTTTATTTCAGGTACCTACTTTATGCAAGACACTTATGCATTAGGAAATGAATTGGATAGGTTTAACGGAAGGTTAAACATGACGCATAAGTTCTCAGACAAAGCAAGATTTGGAGCAAATGTTGGCTTGGCAAAGACTTATAATGACAGGATTAATTCCGACAATAGTACTTTTGCTCCTTTAACATCAGCATTTTTGCATTTGCCTTACAGTCAGCCATTTGATGATAATGGTAATTATACAAGACTGGGGTTCATCCCTAACTTACTTGCACTTGCTGATTTGGCAAAGACCGATTATATCACGAGAAGAACTACTGCAAATACTTACTTTGAGTTTGATATACTTCCTGACTTGACTTTTAAAACAGACTGGGGAATTGATCAGATCCAGACAGAGGAGACCATGCGTTACCCTGACATCATTGAGCCTACAGGGGAAGGATACAAGAGGATTATTCAAGACTATAAATGGTTGAGTACTAATACGCTAAATTATCAGAAATATTTTGGAGATAGCCATTATTTTGGTACCCTTTTAGGGTATTCTTACGAACAGTCTGACTTTAGCAGCATGACAGTAGAAGGATCAGGATTTGTCAGTGATAAATTACCAAACGTAGCTTCTGCTGCTACTCCTACCATCACAAGTGCAACAGGTACAGGATGGAGACTGGCATCTTATTTTGCTAGGGTGAATTACAGATTCAAAGACAAATTGTTATTTGAAGGTAGTGCAAGAAGAGATGGATCTTCTCGATTTGGAAGAGATAATCGTTATGGTAACTTCTGGGCACTATCCGGTGGATGGGTACTTTCTGAAGAGAAATTTTTGCAAAACAACAGCTTCTTAGATTTTCTTAAAATCAATGCAAGTTATGGTACAGCAGGAAATGATCGCGTAGATAATTTCGCTTCGTTAGGCTTGTATCAAGCAGGAAGTTTAGGTGACTATGCAGGTAGCCCGGGTATTTACCCAAGTCAGCCGGCCAACCCTACACTTGGATGGGAAGAGTCTGCTCAATTTGACTTTACTTTATATGCTACCATGTTCAACAATAAACTTGATGTTGAAGCATCTGTTTGGAACAAACGTACCACAGGGTTATTATTGGATGTTCCAATCCCGTACACTACAGGTTATGCTAGTTATGCGCAAAATGCCGGGTCTATGAGAAATAGAGGGATAGATCTAATGATTAACTCTCTTAATGTTCAAAGCTCCGGTTTTGAGTGGAGAACAATTTTAAATGTTGGTTTCCTTGAAAATGAAGTATTGGAACTTCCGGGAGCTTCTGAAGACAATGAAGGAAGACGATTTGTTCAAGGTTCTTCCAGTCAAAGGGCCATTGAAGGTTATTCAGTAAATACCTTTTACCTGGTAAGATACAATGGAATTAATCCTGAAACAGGAGAAGCAGAATGGCTGAATGGAGATGGAGAATCAACATCCACCTACAGTACCAACAATAGGGAAATAATCGGTTCGGCGATTCCAAGAATTTCCGGTGGATTGACCAATACATTCTCATACAAAGGATTTGATCTATCTGCCTTGTTTACTTTTACTCAAGGAAATTATATCATGTATGATGACCTTAGGTTTTTGTATAATCCAAACAACCTGAACTCCTTTAACTTGGACCCTCAACTGTTGGATTATTGGACAGAAGACAATCCAAATAGTTTTGCTCCACGTCTAGGTGGAACCACCCAATCTAATTTTGGACAAAGGTCTACGATTCACATAAGAAAAGGGGATCATATCCGACTTAGAAACCTATCGCTTACATACAATGTTCCTGCTGAAATTCTTGAAAGAACAAAGGTATTTAGAAGTGCTAGAATATATGGAATGGCGCAAAACTTGCTAACATTCTCAGATCTTGAAGAAGGTCTAGAGCCTGAAATCAGCGGAAATGGAAGCGATAACCAAATTCAGGGTGAATCTTTCTTTACTCCTGCGCAGGCAAAATCATTCACTTTGGGTGTTTCATTAGGATTCTAAAAAAGCTTTAAGATGAAAAATTTAAAAACAATATTATTTATAGGCTTGTTGGGAAGTCTTTTCTCTTGCGAGAATCTTGACATAGATCCCCAACAATCCCTTTCAACAGAGCTCGCATTTGCTGATAAGCAATCAGTAGAGGGTTCATTATTAGGTGTTTATTCTTTAACCCAGGAATGGGAAGTGTTTGGTTCTTTGCCACAGGTGATTGCCGATTTCCAGTCTGACAATGTAAGGTTTATAGGTTCTTTTCCTACACTACAGGAAATCAGTATCTATACCACTCAGGCAGATAACGCAACCCTCAGAGATTTATGGAGAGCACACTACCGTGCAATCTTAGCAGCCAATGCTGTCGTAGCATTTACACCTGACTCTCCGGATGAAACCCTCACTACAGAGGAAAGAAACCAGTTTGTGGCGGAAGCAAAATTCATGCGTTCTTTATTGATGTTTCAATTGGTTAACCTTTATGCACAGCCAGTAAATATCGGTGGGGAAAATGCCTTAGGTATTCCTATTGTAACAGATGCTTTTTCAGGTGAAATCACAAGTTACTCAAGAAATACGGTAGGGGAGGTTCATGCTTTTATTATCAATGAACTTAATGATATCATTGCCGATTTGCCAGATACCTATGCTACTTCTGCCTTCACTAGAGGAAGGGCCACAAAAGGAGCTGCCAATGCATTGCTTTCCAGAATTCACCTTTATAGAGGAGAGTGGCAATTGGCCGCAGAGAAAGCCAAAGCTGTATTAGATGCTGATGATATATACGGTCTTGCTAGCAATTACAACTTTTGGGGTGAAAACAATAGCGAATATGTGTTTTCAATCCAGAATTCTGAAATTGATAATGGAAGAACCGGCTCAGGTGGTTGGGGTTCTTACTACAATTCTGCCGAAGACGGTGGAAGGGGTGATGCTCCTTTTTCTGACTACCTATTGGATGCCTACGCTGAAACCGATGAAAGGTTAACAGCACTTTCCAAGGAAAATGTAAATGCTGAAGGTGTATCTTTACTCTATACAACAAAATTCCCTGACGTGGTAACCCACTCTGACAATTCCCCTATCATTAGGACCACAGAAGTTGTACTTAACAGGGCAGAGGCCTTGGCACAACTTAATGGGATCAATGATGAATCTTTGGAATTGATCAATGCGTTAAGAGAAAGAGCAGGCCTTGATATTTTCAATGCAGGAGATTTTGATAGTGAAGAAGTCTTTTTAGCTCAAATCCTTGAAGAAAGAAGAAAGGAATTGGCTTTTGAAGGTCATCGAAGGATGGATCTTTTGAGAAATAATTTACCTCTAAGACCTGAAGGTGACACTTATTTTGATGAGTCCAAGCCTGGAGAGAACAAGACCATTTTTCCAATCCCTCAGAGGGAATTGGATATCAACACCGAGTTGGTTCAAAACCCCGGATACGAATAATTTGTTAAACTTAAAAAAGGTCACTCTCAGATTGGGAGTGACTTTTTTTGTTTAATCCAGTTCTAAAACACCGCTGGTTTTGTCTTTTCTAGTTATTAGGCTCTTTGGTTTGCGGTTTTTATAAAAATTGATAATGTTTTGTTGGGTAGGGAAATCTTCTACCAATAAGGAGTTAAAAATAGTCACTTCATGTGGTGCTTTTAACTCTTCAGACTCTAAATAAAACCAAGCAGCATCTTCTTCTATTTCGTGACCCAGGTAGCTGAGTTTTACAACCTCTCCATTGACCTCCACTTTATTATGAAGCAGTATATATGTTTCAATTATTTTCTCCAATTCTTCCGGTTTTTCAGGGCGAAGAAAATTTACCTGGTGGCCTGAGGCATTGGAAAGTGCCACCTCCATATCATTCCAAAAAATCTTTTGAGCAATTTCTATCCGCTGCCGTTCATTGTTATAAACCATGTCGGTGAGACTGATATAAAAGGGGTGGGCTTCCAATTCGAAAGAAAACAGAACTAAGAATAGTTGAATTACAAGCATTAATAGAGGTTGTTTTTTAATTATGTGCGAATAATGCGTTAATATTACAACAAAATTTTAAAACCTAAAGTAAATAAATCGCCTAATTCTTATGAACCAATTTCAGTTGTATTTTAATCTGGGTATCCAGCATATTTTGGATCTTAAAGGTTTTGATCATATTCTTTTTGTTTTGGCCTTGGCCGTTGTATACATGATAAAGGATTGGGGAAGAATCCTTGTGTTGGTTACCGCCTTTACTATAGGTCATTCCTTGACCTTGGCTCTTGCCACATTGAATGTGATTCGAGTGAATACAGATTTGGTGGAATTTTTGATCCCGGTAACCATAGCCATTACTGCATTGGTAAATGTCTTTAAACCTAAATCTTCTTCAGGAAGGGGAGTTCAGGTCAATTATTTATTTGCCCTTTGTTTCGGCTTAATACATGGCCTTGGTTTTTCCAATTATTTGAGAACATTACTGGGTAAAGAGCAATCCATTTTCACTCCTTTATTGGCTTTTAACTTAGGCCTGGAAGTGGGGCAAGTAGTTATTGTGGTGTTGTTTTTGTTGGCATCTACTTTGATTACAGGTATTTTTCGGGTCAATAGAAAAGAATGGGTATTGGTGATATCCTCTATAATACTGGGGATGTCTTTTATGATTTTACTGGATAGTGTTTACTGGTAGTATTCTTTGCAATTGTATCGGTTTTTTAAGCAATTTTAATGTAATTTCAGTAAATTCATCTTTGATCGGACAGGATTTATAATCAATTTATTTAGTGAAATTTGTGTACTATGAAGCAAAATATATTCTTTTTTCTGTTAATAATAACGAGTAATATCGGGGTTTATGCTCAGGTCGATGAGCAAAGACATGGCAATAGGTTTGAGCAATTAGGTACCGACCTTCGCTCGCCAAATGTTTACCGAACAGCCTCTGGAGCACCCGGGCATGAATATTGGCAGCAAAAAGCAGATTATGAAATAGAGGTGGAGTTAAATGATGAAAATCAATCCATCACTGGTAGGGAGAAAGTGACCTATTACAATGAATCCCCAGACCCATTGGATTATTTATGGGTGCAATTGGATCAAAATCAAAGAGATAAAGATTCTGAAACGCCAAAAATCACTTCTAATAAAATTCACCCAAAAATGAATTTAGGTCAATTGGAGGATATCATTTGGCATGATATGGATTTGGGCCTAAAAATTTATTCTGTTACAGATGCCAATGGTAAGGATATACCCTCCACGGTTAATTTAACCATGATGAGGTTGGACCTACCGGAGCCACTAATGCCCGGAGAAAAGTTTGAGTTCAATATGGCCTGGAGTTTCAATAGTCATGACAGGACCGGTTTTTTAGCTACCAGACCGGGGTATGAATATTTTGAAGAGGATGGAAATTATATTTACACCGTGGCAGAGTGGTTTCCTAGAATGGCGGTTTATTCAGACTTTGAAGGCTGGCAAAACAAACAATTTGTGGGCAGAGGAGAATTTGCCTTGGTCTTTGGGGATTATAAAGTATCCATTACAGTGCCTTCAGATCATATGGTCGGAGCTACTGGGGTATTGCAGAACCCTGCCGATGTGCTGAGTCAAAAAGAATTGGATCGTTGGGAGCAGGCCAAGTCATCCTTTGACGAACCTGTAATTATTCGTTCACAGGCAGAAGCCGAAAAGCTTGAAAAGAAAAGATCTACTGAAAAAAGTACTTGGGTTTTCCATGCGGAGAATGTAAGGGATTTTGCATGGACCTCTTCAAGGAAGTTTATTTGGGATGCCATGGCAGTTCAATTGGAGAATGGCAAAGAGGTAATGGCCATGTCCTATTATGCCAAAGAAGCCAATCCTCTTTGGGGACAATATTCTACAAAAGTTGTGGCACACACATTGAAGTCCTATTCTGCCAAAACTTTTGATTATCCTTATCCTAAAGCCATTTCTGTGGAAGCATCCAATGGGATGGAGTATCCAATGATATGTTTTAATTATGGAAGGCCGGACAAGGACGGCACCTACACTGAAGCCATAAAATATGGAATGATTTCAGTCATTATTCATGAGGTAGGCCATAACTTTTTCCCAATGATTGTTAATTCAGATGAAAGGCAATGGACTTGGATGGATGAAGGTTTGAATACTTTTATGCAATTTATGGCTGAACAGGAGTGGCAGAGAGATTATCCTTCAAGAAGAGGTCCTGCTCATAAAATTGTCCCTTATATGAAAGGGGAAAAGCATCTTTTAGAGCCAATCATGACCAACTCCGAAAACATCATTCAGTTTGGCGCAAATGCTTACGCAAAACCAGCGACAGCCCTTAATATTTTAAGGGAAACCATTATGGGTAGAGAACTATTCGATTTTGCCTTTAAAAAGTATGCACAAAGATGGATGTTTAAGCATCCTACTCCTGATGATTTTTTCAGAACAATGGAAGATGCTTCTGCCATTGATTTAGACTGGTATTGGCGCGGATGGTTTTTTGGTACTGAACCGGTAGATATAGCTATTCAAGATGTGAAATGGTATAAGATTGATAGCAAAAAACCAAGTGAGGTTAAACAAGATGCTAAAAATGCCTATGAGCTTGAGGAGTCCTATATTTCAAGAACTAGAAATTATAAAGATGTTGATCAGACTTATTTGGAAGCAGACCCTTCTGTAGGTGATTTTTACAATAAGTTCGAAAGGTTTAAGGTTTGGCCAGAAGAGGAGAAGGCATATAAGGCTTTTAGAAGTCAGTTGAGAAAAGAAGAACTTGAAATGTTAGATAGTGGAATCAACTTTTACGAGATATCTTTTGAAAATACAGGTGGGCTGGTAATGCCTATTATTGTTGAGTTTCAATATGTGGATGGAACAAGTGAGGTAGAAACAATTCCTGCTCAAATATGGAGAATGGATGAATATAAGGTTACTAAGGTCTTTGCCAAGGATAAAGAAGTAGTGCAGATTGTTCTGGATCCATACCGTGAAACGGCTGATATTGATGAATCCAATAATTATTGGCCTCAAAGATTTATGCCTTCTAAGTTTGAAATGTTCAAGCAAGGAGCCGCCGGCAGAGGAACTTCTTCTGGCCCTAGCCCTATGAAAAAAGAAAAGAAATAAAATGATTGGGAGCAAAAAGAAAGAGCGGCGAAAGTCGCTTTTTTTTAAGTCGTTCTCAATTATGCTAGGAGATTTTTTTAAATAGCTTTTTTATTTTTGCGGATAAAAATATCGTTTTTCAAACTTCCTGAGAGTATCTGCCTTTGTTGTTAAATATACGACAATCTACAATCCAGAGTTTCTGTAGACCAATACGATTGATTTTATTTATCACGACTGTAGCTTGCAATTTTTTTTATTGTCGATTTGAAACTATAATGCCTATTGTAAACTACTTGATGATGTGATTTAGTTTGTGCAGATGTTTTAATAGCCTAACCTGAAGTGGTGTAAAATGGTGAAATGGTGTTACTATTGATAAGCTATTAAAAGTATAAAGGCGATAAGACAATAGCTTTCTTGACAAATAGGATAAAAAAAACAGGCAGATAGGATCTGCCTGTTTTTTTCATTTATATAGCTGTAGTCCGAATTATTCTTTGGTTTCAAAATCAGGATAAGCATGCATGCCGTGCTCGTTGATGTCAAGTCCTTCGGTTTCTTCTTGTTTGTCAACCCTAATTCCTGTGGTTTTCTTCAGAAGGAAGAAAAGTACAAAACTGAATACAACACAAAGTGCACCTATGGATACTATTCCAATTAATTGTGACACTACCTGTGATCCACTGGCTAGGTCTCCGAAAATACCTACCGCAAGGGTACCCCATATTCCGCAAATAAGGTGTACTGAAATGGCACCTACAGGATCATCAATTTTAATATTATCAAACAAGATTACACCAAACACTACCAGAATACCACCAATAAAACCAATGATTACTGCTTCAGTGGGAGACATTAAATCGGCACCGGCTGTAATACTTACGAGGCCGGCCAAGATGCCATTGAGTACCATGGTGATGTCATAGGCTTTGAACTTTAAATAAGAAGCAAGTAAGGCTCCAAAAGCTCCGGCAGCACCGGCTAAGGCTGTAGTTACAAATACCAGAGATACAGTTCCCGGATCGGCTGATAAAACGGATCCTCCGTTAAAACCAAACCATCCAAACCACAATAAAAATACTCCAAATACGGCCAAAGGTATATTGTGACCAGGTATCGCATTGGTTTTTCCATTGGAAAATTTCCCAATTCTAGGCCCTAAAAGGTAAGCGCCAATTACAGCTCCCCATCCACCAACAGAATGGACGATAGTAGAACCTGCAAAATCATAAAATGGAGTAGACAAAGTATCTAAAAATCCTCCGCCCCATTTCCACATACCTGCTATGGGATAGCAAATCCCTACATATAGTATAGAAAAGAAGATAAACGGCCCTAATTTAATACGTTCCGCTACAGCACCTGAAACAATAGTTGCAGCAGTGGCAGCAAACATGGCTTGGAAAATAAAGTCTGTAAAAAAGGTGTAGCCTTCGCTATAAGCAGATGTATCCCATCCTTCAGGTAAGCTCAATCCTAAGCCACCAAACCCGAAAAAACCTCCAGCAAACATTTCCCCGGGATACATTAGATTGAATCCAATAAAAGCATAGGTTAATAAACCAATGGCGGGGATAATTGTATTCTTAAAAAGAATGTTAACAGTGTTTTTGGCCCTGGTAAGTCCGGCTTCCAGTGCAGCAAAACCTAAGTGCATAATGAAGACCAAAATGGTCGCCACCATAATCCATAGGTTGTTAATGGTAAATAATTCCTGAGTCATTTAATTAATATGTTTAATAAGTTTTTTAAATTTTGGTAATGTGAGGAGGAGAAAATTAAAGTGCACTCTCGCCTGTTTCATCATTTCTAATTCTAAATGCCTTCTCTACATCGTATACAAATATTTTTCCGTCTCCTACTTCACCAGTTCTTCCTTCATTGAGAATGCAAGCAACTACTTTGTCCTCTAAGTCATCTTGAACAACTATTTCAAGTTTTGTTCTGGGGATAAACGTTGGTTCGTAAGCCACTCCACGGTAGTGTTGCATTTTTGCATGCTGCAAGCCCATACCCTTGACTTCATAAAAGGTAAGAAATTTAACGCCTAAGCCAGAAAGGCATTTGTGGATTACATCAAATTTAGAAGTTCTAATTAAAGCTTCAATTTTTTTCATTTTTTTAACAGGATTAATATTCCATTAATAATTATAGAATTAAAAAATTTATCTGTTGCAAAAATAATATTCACGATCTTATTAACCAACTAAAAAATGTAAAAAGATGTTGAAAAACAGAAAAATGGGTGATAAATGAGCTAAAAATCGTCAAAAAAGAAAAAAAATCAATTAAAATGGATGTAAAAAGATCTATTTAACGTCTTTTCTGCATAAATAAAATTTATTTAAGGTTTTTAGTTAACCTAAATATTAGAAAAAGATCAGAAGTCTTTTAATAAATTAATGGGTTAATTTCTCTGATGATATTTTTTAAAAAATTAACTTTACAGGGAATTTTACCTTTAGTAAAGTATTGCCATTAACTATTTAAAGACAATGAATAAACCGACACTTTTAATTTTGGCTGCAGGAATGGGCAGCAGGTATGGAGGGGACAAGCAAATTGATGGCTTTGGGCCGAATGCCGAAACAATTATAGAATATTCCATTTATGATGCCATACGATCTGGATTTGGTAAGGTGGTATTTGTTGTAAGGCAAGAGATCCTAGAGGAAAGTAAAGAGATTTTTATTCCAAGGTTTGGAGATTTGATTCAAATTGAATTTGTTGTTCAATCTTTAAAAAATGGAGTGCCGGAGGAATATCAGCACCCCGATAGGAAAAAGCCTTATGGTACAGCACATGCATTGCTTTGTGCCAAAGATGTGATCAATGAGCCTTTTGCAGTCATAAATGCAGATGATTTTTATGGTCAGGAAGCTTTTCAAGCTTTAGGGGAATTTTTAACCCATGAGGTAAAGCCGGGTTTACATTGTATGGTAGGCTATGCAATTAAAAATGTATTGTCCGACTATGGGACTGTTAGTAGAGGGGTTTGTGATGTTTCTCCTGAAGGTTTTCTTACGGGGATGATTGAGCGAACAGCTATATCTAAAAAGGAAGACGGAATTTACCATGAGGCTGATGGTGAAAAATTAAAAATTGATGCCGAAAACCCGGTGTCTATGAATTGCTGGGGTTTTCACCAGTCCATCTTTGAACAAACAGAGAAGCTTTGGCTAAGTTTCTTAGAAGAGAATAAAGAAAATTTAAAATCTGAATTTTACATTCCTAAAGTAGCCAACTCAATTATTACAGAAGGTATTGGAAAGGTTAAAATTCTTGAAGGGGGTAAAGTTTGGTTTGGTGTTACTTATGCTCAAGATAAGGAACATGTAATGAAGGAGTTGAAAAAACTTCACGCAGAAGGTGAATATCCGGCAAAACTTTGGTGAGAAAGCGAATATAAACGAGAAATTTACGATTTATGAGCCAATTAGGTCAGGAAATCTATAAAAAGTAGCTGTGGGGCGTCTTATCTCGCTTTCAGCTACTTTTGCTTTTATTTTTTATTAACTTTAACCACTTATTAGTTTGAAATTTATAGTTGAATAGCTATCCATGAAGAATATTGTCTTTTCAAACAAACCATTTGTTTTGGATTTTGGTTTGCTTTTATTGAGGGTGGGTGCCTCCCTGATGTTGGTCTCTCATGGATGGTCCAAGGTAATCCACTTCAGTGAAAGGCTCAATAGTTTTGCTGACCCTATTGGCTTGGGGCCTGCAGTGTCCTTGCAATTGGCTATTTTCGCCGAATTTTTCTGTGCAATATTTTTGATTTTAGGCTTTATGAGCAGGATCATACTTATCCCTATGATAATAAATATGGCTGTCATTGCTTTTATTGTTCATGGAGGAAGTGAATTTGGTAAACAAGAGCTTTCCTTGATCTATCTGCTTGTCTTTATTGTATTGTTGTTGTTAGGCCCCGGTAAGATTTCTTTAGATGGTACAATATTAAAAAGAAGAAGCAGGTATTAACCCTTTTCTACTTCCAAAACAGTATTGTTGGCGATTGTAAAGGATTTATAATCAGCAGTGATCCGGGTAAGAATTTCTTTGGATCTTTCGGGTCTTGCATCAGAAATAAATAATTGGCCAAACTCCTTATTGGCTACCGCTCTAATTAAGTGATGAATTCGGAAGTCATCTAGTTTATCAAATATGTCATCCAATAATAAAATTGGCTTGGTGCCTTTTATTTCCTTAAAAATATAAAATTGTGCTAGTTTTAAGCTGATTAGAAAAGACTTTTTTTGACCCTGAGAGCCAAACTTTTTTATTTGCTGCCCATCAAATGTGAAGTTGAAATCGTCTTTATGCGTGCCAAATCCTGTTCTTTTAAGTAAAAGGTCTTTATTGAGGTTATTTATAAAGTCCAGATCAAAACTTTCTTTGTCAACTTGGCTTTGATATTCAATATTTACCATTTCTTTTGACCCGGAAATGGATGCATAATGAGTTTGAAAATGAATTAAGAATTGGCTCAAAAATGCATGTCTGGTTCTGTTAATTTCCTTAGAAAGCTTTAAGAGTTGTTCATCATAAGGTGCCAACTGAAGTTTGTCCAGGCGTTTTTCTTCAGCAAACCTTTTCAATAGGGCATTCCTTTGTTTTAAATTTTGCTGGTAACGTATGAGCAGGTGTAAATAATTTTGATCTGCCTGGCAGATCATGCTGTCAAAAAACTTTCTCCTTTCTTCACTGCCTCCATTGATGATTTCAGTGTCGTCCGGAGCAATAATCACTAAGGGGAGAAGTCCGATATGATCGCTTAGTTTGGTATAGGGTTTGCCATTTACTTCAATGCGTTTTTTTCTACCACCCTCAAAAAAACAATTGATTCCGAGCTCTTTTTCTTTAAGTTCAAACTCACCCTTAATTGTAAAAAACGCTTCACCATGCTTTATATGATGACTGTCTGTAGGTATAAATGCACTTTTTGTTAAGCATAAATAGTGAATGGCATCCAGAAGATTTGTCTTTCCTGCTCCGTTTGAGCCAAAAAAACAATTAACTCCTTGATTAAAAACCAAATCCAAAGCTTGGAAGTTTTTAAATTGAATTAATTTTAAGTTTTTTAAATACATGGCTTATACACAGGATGTTTTTTACTATTTTCGCAAAAGGCCTCAATATTGCTTTGATTTCACTATATTTGAGGCCAAAGTTAGTATATTTTATAGAATACGGTATGGCAAAGAAGAGTTCTAGTACAAGTAAATCTAAAGTAAAATATTCCAAAGAAACCTATAAGTATTGGTTTGAAAGCATGTTGCTTATGAGGCGTTTTGAAGAGAAAGCAGGACAGCTTTATGGACAACAGAAAATAAGGGGCTTTTGCCACTTATATATAGGTCAAGAAGCCTGTGCTGCAGGAGCAATCACTGCCCTCGAAAAAGAGGATAAATGGATAACTGCCTATAGGTGTCACGCGCAGCCTTTGGGCTTAGGTACCGATCCCGGAGCCATTATGGCTGAACTTTTTGGTAAAGCCACCGGCACTACCAAAGGTAAAGGTGGATCCATGCATATTTTTGATAAATCTAAAAACTTTGCTGGAGGACACGCCATTGTAGGCGCTCAAATCCCTATGGGCTTAGGACTTGGTTTTGCAGAAAAATACCTGGGGACCAAAAATTTATCGATCTGCTTTATGGGTGACGGTGCGGTAAGACAAGGTGCATTCCATGAATCCCTTAACCTGGCCATGCTTTATAAAACTCCGGTTATTTTTGTGATAGAGAATAATGGTTACGCCATGGGGACTTCTGTAAAGCGTTCATCGAATGTAGACGAGCTTTATAAATTGGGTGAATCTTATGATATTCCTTCCTTTCCTGTGGATGCCATGAATGTGGAAGAAGTTCATGAAGCAGTGAAAGAAGCAGCCGAAAGGGCTAGAAAAGGCGATGGACCAACCTTGCTCGAGTTCAGAACCTACAGGTACAAAGGTCACTCTATGTCTGATCCTCAGAAGTACAGAACCAAAGAGGAGGTAGAAGAGTACAAACAAAGAGACCCCATCGAGCAGGTTCGAGCTACTATTTTAGAGAATAATATTCTTTCTGAAGATGATATCAAGGGAATTGAAACAGAAGTGAAGCAAAAAGTTGCTGACGCTGTTAAATTTGCTGAGGAGTCTCCTTGGCCTGAGGGTGAAGATGCCTTTAAGGATGTATATGTAGAGGATGATTATCCTTTTGTAAGAGAATAAATAATATTAATTGAAAATAAAAAAAAGCCATTCTAGGAACCCCTTGAATGGCTTTTTTTATCTCAGTACATTTGACAAAAGACAGTTGATTAGCCACTGTTGTTGAATACTCTTTACAATAGTGGTGCTCTTATCGCCATTTAAAAGCTTGGCATGCTTAGATTTCTTCAATGGTTTTTTTTAGGTTTCGCATGGTATTCCATAAGTTTCTTCTGATGATTGGATCTACTATCCATCTTGGTAATCCTTTTTCAGGCACCGAAATGATGTGGTACCTTAATAAGGTATAACCCTCTTTTTCTGTAACAATCCATCTACCTTCTAAGCCCGTCATCTGTTCCATTTCTTCTTCATTAGAAAAAAACCTGCTATTCGAGGAATTGAAATAAATTCTCGTGCTCTCCTTTCTCTCTTCTATTCGGTTGTTTAAATAACACTCTCTGTCTGATAATGGGAAAGGGAAACTGTACCGCATATAACTGATCCATGACTGAGGACCGGTCCTTTTAATTTTATAGGCCAGCGTATTGTCATTCCAGCGCATTCCATAATCCTCCTTTGTCAATACTTCCATAACATTTTCATAAGGAGCTTGGATCTTAATGGT
Source organism: Cyclobacterium sediminis (assembly GCF_054781075.1). Taxonomy (NCBI): domain Bacteria; kingdom Pseudomonadati; phylum Bacteroidota; class Cytophagia; order Cytophagales; family Cyclobacteriaceae; genus Cyclobacterium; species Cyclobacterium sediminis. The sequence continues at coordinate 166,203 of NZ_BAAGVC010000043.1, forward strand.
AAACTTTACTTCTCGACTTTTGGTCCCATCTTCCATATTGATCCAGCGTTCGTAGAAGGATAGCCCATTTCCTTCTTTTATCAATTCAAATTCCGGTGGCATATTGGCACTGGCGAAAGTGGAGACAATGGTGAAAATATGAATTGGGACGCTAAATAATATTGATTTCATAATTGCTGATTTTTTTAGGAGGTATTTATTGCCTCTTATAATATAGACAAGAAGACCATGATTTACCCTTGGTTCAAAAAAAAATGAATTGAAAGTAAGGGTATATGTCGAGTGGGTTGTCAAACCTATGAATCGATAAATACAATAATCATGAAAATTCATTACCATAGATTTAAAATTTGTACAGCATTGGCTATGCTGTTTTGTAGTTCCTTAACGGTAGTCTTGGCGCAGACAACACGGCCGGCACATATAGGGTTCATTTACCCGATCAGTACCAATGGGCTAGGTGCATCCAATATTACAAACAACTTTAGCCTTCATGCTTTGGGAGGGCTTTCTGCAGGGGAAAAGGGCTTGGCAATTTATGGCCTGGCAGGGATGGTGCAAGGAGATGCAAATGGTCTTCAAGTGGCCGGATTGTGGTCAAAAGTAAGAGGAGATGTGGAAGGGCTTCAGGTTGCCGGGCTAATGAATGAAGCTCGAAGTGCGAATCAGGCTGTACAGATAGCTGGAATAGTTAACTTATTAGAAATGGATGCACCTGTACAAGTGGCAGGGATATTCAATAAGGCAAGACAGGTGCAGGGTTTCCAAACTGCGGGGATATTTAACTTATCTCAATCTGCTAAAGGTGCTCAGGTGGCTGGGATTGCTAATCTTACCAACACGGTAGATGGTATTCAAATAGCAGGCATAGTCAATGAGGTGGACAGTGTCAAGGGTGTGCAAATTGCAGGAATTGTGAATCGGGCAAAAAAGGTAAATGGAGTACAGATAGCAGGGATAGTGAATATTGCTGAAAGTAGTGATTATCCCATTGGGATAATAAACCTTATCCAAGATGGGGAAATAAGGCTAGGACTTTATGCTGATGAAAATCTTACCTCCATGATTATTTTAAAATCCGGAGGGAAGAAATTGTATGGAATTGTAGGTTTAGGTTCAAATCTCCAATACCACGAGCTTCCTTATGCTGTAGAGGCCGGGATTGGTTTAAAAGTTGTGGATGGAAGCCATTTTCGTTTAGATGTAGAAGGAACCAATCTGTTTATGACTAATTTTAAACGAAGAGGAGAGTATTCCAGGTCCGGACTTAAAGTTCTTCCTGCCATCGTCCTGTCAAATAAAGTGGAAGTTTTTGCCGGGCCTAGCATCAATTATATGCATACCAAATATGCCATTGGGGATGAATTGGCCGGGATGAGTTTATGGAACAGGGAGAGAAGAAATGTTTACAAGGCAATTCATTTGGGACTGTCTGCTGGGATAAACTTAAGAATCTACTAAATTAGCATGAATTCATGCAGGAAAGGCTGTGGGGTAAAAACCTATAATGATAATCCCATGCAACCCAATAAAAGGGTGGACAAAAATGCTTTTTATATGCTCAATTGGTTTCTAGAAAAGTCATTTTTAGAAAAAAAATAAAGTGATTGGATGTTGATTTCCAATTGTTTGAGAAAATTTCACGTCGAATCAAGGGTAAACTGAGTTTGAGTTGTCCTTTTAATGAATGCAATTGTATTAATATCAAGCGTAAGTGAGGGTAAGTTCAAATGTAAAGGAAGAACCGCCATTGAAGGTGGATGACAAGTTGTTTGAAGAGGTCTTTAAAAATCGCTTCAAAGCCTTGTATGGCTATGCCCGAGTGCTGTTGAAAGATGAAGTGGTGGCAGAAGAAGTTGTGCAAACTGTTTTTTTAAAGCTTTGGGAAAAGAGAGGGACTGTAAAGATCACTACTTCATTAAAAGCCTATCTCTATAAAGCGGTTTATTATGATGCCTTGAATTACCTCAAACATGAAAAAGTAAAAATGAAACACAGGGAGAGAAAACAACATGAGTATGCCGGGGACAGGTCGATTGGGGCTGTTGTTGACCATTCTGTGGAAGAAAAAGAAATTCAAAATAGATTGAACCTTGCATTAATGGCTTTGCCTGACAAGTGCCGGAAAGTATTCCAACTTAGCAGATTTGAAGAACTTAAATATGCGGAAATTGCTGAAAGAATGGGTATTTCTATAAAAACGGTGGAAGGTCATATGGGAAAGGCCCTAAAAACCTTAAGACTGGAACTGGCGGAATTTCTCCCCCTGTTTTTGATAATATTGGCAGATAAATTTTAAGTGATGGAAGATAGCTTACTTATAAAATACCTGCTCAAGGAAACCAGTAAAGAAGAGTCTATTGCTGTGAAAAGCTGGGTAGGGGCAAGTAAAGAAAATGAGAAATATTTCGATGACTTTTGCTGGGTATGGGAAAAATCCAAAGAAATAGTCAATGCTGAAGAGATAGATGTAGATAAAGCATGGGAGCAGTTTAAAAAGAATAGAGAATCAAAACTTTTAAAACCAGACCTAAGGAGTAGTCAAAGGTTTTTATCATCGCCATGGGTTAAAATAGCTGCTACGGTTGTGTTGTTGTTGGGGGTACTTGCCATAGTATTTTCTTTTTTACCCCACTCCGGAAAAGCGTTTTATGGCAGTGTAGGCCTGGCTTCTTTAGAAGAGTCTAAGGAAGAGGTTTTACTGGATGGGTCCCAGCTTACCCTTAATAAGCATACCCGACTCTCCTACAGTCAGCGGTTTTTAGGGGATGACCGTTTCGTAGCGCTTATAGAAGGGGAGGCTTATTTTGAAGTTCAAGAGAATCCCCAAAAGCCATTTATAATTGCAGTGGATGAGGTAGAAGTGAAGGTGTTAGGAACTTCCTTTAATATTAAAAAAGCCGAAGGAAAAACCATTGTTATAGTAGATGAAGGCTTGGTGCAAGTGAGTACCGGAAAGGAGAAGTTGTTCCTTACAAAAAATGAAAAAGCTACCATATTTACCAACGATGAAACCATTCGAAAGGAGTCTTCACAGAATCAATTGTTTAAATATTACGTTAGCAAAGAATTTGTAGCAAAAGATATGGCTTTAGAGGAACTGATTGAGGGGTTAAATGAAGCCTACGGTAGTAAAATTGAGCTAGTCTCGGAGCGTGCCCGAAGCATGTCTATTACCACTACACTGCCTTTTGGACCCCTTGAAGATAATCTTGAAATTATCCGTCAAACACTGGGGGTGTCCATCTCTCATGAGGGAGGGGTGATAATTATTGAATAATTTTTTACCTTCGAAGGGTCTCTCGATAATTGCTATGATTTGTAAAATTCGCTGGTTTTTTCTGTTATTCACCATTTTCCTGACGCCTCAAAAATTTGTTAGTGCCCAGGATTTTCTACTGCATGAGGTGAATTATGAGGAGGCTAATCAAGTCGCCTTAGGGAATGTAATGGATGAGTTGTCTCAGGAACAGGGATTTTATTTTTCCTACCAGAGTAGCCTAATTGATCTAGATGAAACGGTTTCGGTACCCTCATACGAGGGACAGGTAGCTGATTTTCTTCGTTTGCTGCTAGGGGAGGATTTTGAATTTAAGGAGCATGACAAATATGTAATTATTAAATATGCACCGGGTAAATTGGATGTTGATTTAATTGAAGGGAACAAGCGCTCAATGCTTAAGGGGAAAGTTAGGGATTTACATAGCGGAGAAGCCGTTCCATTTGCCAGTGTTTATGAAAGGAACACCATGGTTTCATCCTTGTCTGATCAAAATGGGGACTTCGAGTTAAAATATAAAATGCAGCCGGATGACCTTGTTTGGCTGACCGTTAGCAAGGAGGAGTACCGCGATACTTCTTTTGTGATTTTACCATCAGTTGATGTAGGTTTAAGGGACAAATCCAGAAAGCTAAGGTTTTATCCGGAAGACGGAGCTGTTGAAGCAATGGAAAACAGTGCGCTTGGGCGTTTATTTATTGGATTTAGACAAAGGGTGCAAAGGCTAAATTTGGGTGGTTTTTTTGCAGAAAGCCCTATGCAGGTATCCCTTACGCCGGGGTTGAGTTCTCAAGGGGTCTTTAATAGTCAGATGATTAATAATTTTTCCCTAAATATTCTGGGAGGCTATACTGCCGGAGTGGAGGGGTTGGAAATTGCCGGCATTTTCAATATCAATCAGAAAGATGTAAAAGCGTTTCAGGTAGCAGGGATTTTTAATATGACAGGTGGGGATGTGGATGGTTTTCAAGCTTCCGGCATTCATAATTTCGTGTATGGCAAGGTGAATGGTTTTCAGGTTGGCGGAATTTACAACCATGTAAAGGGAGAAGTAAATGGTGGACAAGTTGCCGGAATCTATAATTTCAGTCAAGGTTCATCCGATATTCAAATAGCTGGTTTATTTAATAAAACCGACCAAGCTAATGTTTTACAAATAGCAGGTCTGTCTAATCGTGCAGATCGTAGTACCGGCGCATTCCAGATTGCAGGATTAAATAATTATTCGCAAGGAGAGGTGAGCTACCAGATCGCCGGGCTCGTAAACAAGGCTGAGCATGTTTCTGGTGTTCAATTGGCCGGGTTAATAAATATTGCCAAGTCGAGTGATTATCCCATCGGTCTAATTAATCTTATAGAAGACGGAAGAAAGAGCCTGGCTGTAGGTATAGATGAGACTGGGATCGGGCAAATTACTTTCCGTTCCGGTGGAAGAAAGTTGTATGGGATTGTGGGCCTGGGTATGAGGGAGCTTAGTGAAAGGATGTATGGTTTAGATTTAGGGTTTGGTTTGCATGTATTGGATAAAAAGAAACTGTTGATGGACTTTGAATTTGTTAATCGACAAACAACTGATTTTTCCGAATTTTCAAACAATACAAGTTTTTTTAGATTGATTCCCGCCTATAAGTTAGGGGATCGTTTGAGTATTATGGGAGGACCTTCCATTGGGTTTACCGTCTTTGATAAAAACTGGGAATATCCAAGTCCCGGTTATGTGTTGGCTGGTAGAACCACAAAAAACGGAAGGTATGCCTTGCATGCTGGTTTTTACGCAGGTGTAGCCTATTCGTTATGACCCGAATCACAATTTCTTTTACTTACTGTCCTTTGGTAGAGAGTTAAAATTCACCATTGATTTCTTGCTGATGGGCCACATTCAAAAGAGCTATTCTGTGTTTTGAACTTTTTTCCCTTACATTTAACGCTTAAAATCATTTAATTTACAAGAATTACCCATGATTTTAAATTCTTACTCAAGTGTTCGCTGCCTGAGTCAATGAGAATATTATTCTTTTATGAAAAATCCAAACAAGAACAAGACGCCAAAATTTATAGCAATAAGTGAGCAAGTAATAGATAAAATTATTAGCGGTGAATTGTTGCCCGGAGACAAGGTCCCTTCTGAGAATGAATTGATTCACACATTTGGTGTTAGTAATACGACTGCTAGAAAAAGCCTTCTGGAAATAGAGTCCAGGGGCTATGCGCAAAGAATCAAAGGGAAAGGGACGTTTGTGTTAAATAAAACGGGGGATTATCACTTGGTAAGAACCTTGGGGTCAATTGATGCCACAAGGAGAGGTTTTGATGAAAGTTTGAAAGTGGAAGGTTTTGAGCCCAAGACCATTGTGTTAGAAAAAACAGTCTTGGATCATGGGGTGTCAGCAGAAATAAGTGGTAAAAACTATATTATTGAAGGTCCTGTTTTGAAAGTGCATCAGCTGAGGTATGCAGATGATATGCTATTGAAAGATGAGACCAAATATATATCCTTAAAATATTGTCCAAAAATCAATAGGCTTTCAACTGAGCTGTCCTACTTTAAGGTTTATGAGGATAAATACAAGCTGAAGATATCAGATATTAAGCAAACCTTAAGTGCCATAATTCTTCCACCTGAAGATGGCGATAATAATTTTGACATAGATTACCCATTGCCGGTTTTTGTCTTGGATAGTGTGGTGATAAGTGGCAAAGCCAATGTGCTTGAATTGGAGAAGTCTTTGTATAGAGGGGATAAATACAAATTTGCGATCATTGCACATCCCGAATACAAAGGCTGAATAATTTACAACTTAAATTTCAATGTTTTTTTTCAGTAATTGTCTCCGAGAGGGGGCATGGATTCATTCCGTATTTTCTAACTTAGGGCGTTAAGATATATTTTAAATGACCTTAATATTCGGAATTAAGTTTTGTTTTTATGTCATAATGGTTTCATAGTATCTTTATTTATATAATTATCTTGTTTATTTGATTATTAAGTGATATCATTGTTTTATTAACTTAGAGCGTTAAGATAATGAGCCCAAAAATCCGATGGTATATTTTAGCAATGATTTTTATTGCTACAGGTCTAAATTTTTTAGACAGGCAGGTCTTGTCCATGACCATAATCAAAATTCAGGAAGAACTTTCAATTTCAGATGTACAGTATGGTTGGGTAAACACCGGCTTTCTGATTAGCTATGCTTTGATGTTTACGGTTGGAGGCAGATTGATTGATAGATTTGGAGGAAAGAAGGGATTGGGTTTATCGGTAGGGATATGGTCTTTGGCAAGTGTTCTTCATGGGGTCATGAATACTTTTTCTCAGTTGTTAGGATTTAGATTTTTATTGGGAGTGGGAGAAGGGGCTTGTTTTCCCGGTGCTGCAAAATCAGTCTATGAATGGTTTGATGAAAAGGAAAGGGCTTTTGCCAATGGAATTGCAATTGGCGGCGCAGCAATAGGAGCGGTGGCTGCACCTCCTTTGACTATATTGATTGCCGGGGAATATGGTTGGCGCTGGAGTTTTGTAATTCCCGGGCTTATAGGTTTTATATGGCTTGTACTTTGGTTTGGACAGTCATGGAAAAAAAGTATTCATGCACGAGAGGCAAAAGAAATGGCTGAGCCTGCAGTCCAAATTTCTATAAAAAAGCTGCTCCAAAATAAAACAGTACAGGTATTTATATTGATTAGGTTTTTATTAGACCCGGTATTTTACTTTTTAATGTTTTGGGTGCCTAAATATCTAAACCAAGAGCGAGACTTATCATTCGAACGGATTGGAGAATTGTTTTGGATCCCTTTCTTGGCCTTGGGCCTTTCGAATATCCTAGGAGGCTGGTGTTCAGATAAATTGGTCAAGCACAATTTCACTATTAATGCTGCAAGAAAGTGGGTAATGGGATTTGCGGCAGCCTTGACTTTGGTGGCTCCTTTTATATCATCAGTTTCCACAATTGAAGTAGCGATACTGCTGATGAGTTTAATGATGTTGGCCCATGGCTTTTGGATCACAAATTATATTACGGCCATAGCGGATGTATTTGGTAAATATGCAACATCTTCAGTTGTAGGCTTATCCGGAACGGCAGGTGCTATTTCAGGAATGATCATTAATCCTTTGATAGGCTGGATTGCTCAAAACTATTCCTACGGCCCACTTTGGTTGGTCTCCGGCATCATGTATCCTTTAGCCTTTGTCATTCTAATGGTATTTATACCTAAAATCAAAACGATCGAATTGAGTACATAAAATTCAACTGACAGTTGGGCTTGATCCTTACTGCTGAATTAAACATAGTGCGTTAACAGGAAGTAAAAAAACTGAAACTTAATACAATGAAAGAAAGTATAGGAAAGGTTAACCCGGTGGAGGGGAAATATAAAATTGAACGTAGAAAATCATCATTGCCCAGGATTGGGGTTTTTGGCGTCGGTTATTTCAAATATTGGGCTCAATTTGATGGGCTTTTGGATGCCTTATTAGCCAAGCAAAAAGTGTTTATAGAAAAAATTGAACATAACAATGCGGAGGTAATAGATTTTGGTTTGGTGGATGATGCACAATCAGCCTATGATTTGGTACCAAAACTACAGGCTGCAAACCTAGATTTGATATTTTGTGACATGCTCACTTATGCCACCTCAAGCACCTTTGGTGTTATTATCAAAAACATCAATGTGCCAATAGTATTGGTGGCCTTACAACCAGATAAGGCCATGGATTACAGTAGGGCCTCAACATACATGCAGCTGTACAATGATGATGTTTGCTCTTTGCCTGAGTTTGCAGGGGTGGCTATTAGGATGGGTAAGAGCGTGCCTGAAGTCATCATCGGTACTTTACATGACGATCCCGAATCAGAGCGAATGATAGGAGAGTACTGCCGAATAGCAAATGTTCTTCATGGCCTAAAAACGGCAAGGATAGGTCATATTGGACATCCTATTGAGGCAATGCTAGACATGCACACTGATTCCACCATGCTCACAGCTCATTTTGGAGTGCATATTGTTCAGTGCGAGGCCAATGAAATTGTAGGTAATTATGGTGCCCAAGTTTCTGAAGAAGAAGTAAGCAATGAAGAAGACCGTATTTTATCCTTTTTTGACACCCCTGATCCTGTATCAGATCCCATTTCTGAGAAACTGAAAAAGGAAGATTTAAAAGTAGCTGCGGGTGTTTCAATAGCCTTGAAAAAATTCGTTGAGGACCGGAAGCTTGATGGCCTGGCCTATTATTACAATGGAGAGGCCCAAAGTGAAACCCAATTGGTGATGTCCAACTTAATTGTTGGCAATTCCCTATTGACAAGTTCAGGTTTTCCCATGTGTGGAGAGTCTGACTTAAAATGCTGTATAGCCATGTTTATCATGGACCGTTTCGGTATAGGTGGAAGTTTTGCTGAGTTTCATCCGGTAGATTTTAAAGAAAACTTTGTTTTAGTTGGGCATGATGGTCCACACAATATATCGATTGCTCAGGGCAAGCCAGTGCTTCGAAGTCTGAAAAAGTACCATGGCAAACCCGGTTTTGGTGCAGGAGTGGAATTTAAAATCAAAGAAGGCCCCATTACCATGTTGAGCATTAGTTCAAATTATGAAGGGAAATTTAAGTTTGTTATTGCGGAAGGTGAATCAGTGGAAGGCCCTATTCCTCCTACAGGAAATACCAATACCAGAGGCTTTTTCAAACCAGACGTTCGCACTTTTCTGACCAACTGGATCAAGGAAGGGCCAACCCATCATTTTGCCTTGGGCATAGGTCATCACGCAGCAAGCATTCATAAGATTGCCAATTATTTAAATATAGAATCGGTCATAGTAGTCTGAACTTAATTAACGATTAACCCAAAATAACTGACTATGAAAACACTTATTAAAAGTTTTGTTTTTGAAAGAATGGGGACTATAATTTTTTTGAAATGATTCATGGTTGGAGATTTGTTGAAATAGGTAAGATGAATAATAAATGTTTTCTGGTATTTTAGATAAACCGTAAAATAAAAATGAGGAGAAATAGAAACGGTAGAATTTATTTTCATGCCTTATATATAAATGCTGTATTAAGTCTACTGACAAGTTGCCAAAGTGGCGAAACAGAAAAGAGGGACAAAAAACCTAATGTATTGGTTATTCTAACAGACCAGCACACCAATGATGCGCTAAGCTATTTGGGGAATCCTTTCTTAAAAACGCCTGCAATGGACCAACTAGCTAAAGAAGGAACCTTTTTTACCGCATCTTATTGTACATCCCCTGTTTGTGGCCCTGCAAGAAGTAGTCTGATTACAGGGAGGATGCCTCATGAAACGGGTGTGGTCTGGAACTCCACGAATATCCGTCCGGAGGTGCCTACCATAGGCCAGATTTTTAAAAAAGCTGGCTACAATACTGCATGGGCAGGGAAATGGCATTTGCCACAGTCTTATCCTGCCAAAAGTGGAGTAGATTCCGTTGCCGGTTTTGAAGTAATTCCCTTTCAATCCCTTTCAAGAGAATGGGACTTGGGTGAAGATACCGATGGACCCATTGCGGATGCAACGGTCAATTACCTTAACAATTATTCAGAAGATCAACCTTTTTTATTGGCTGTTTCTCTTCATAATCCACATGATATCTGCCATGTACCCAGAAGGCCGGATGAGTATGCCAAAGCCCATGAGTTGGAAGACTTGCCTCCCCTTCCCTTTAATTACGCAATCGATCCTGATGAACCACAATTCCTAAAAGAAAAGCGTTTGATGGATCATTATGGAGATGAATTGTTGAAGACCTTGGACTATACCGATGAAGATTGGCAAGCCTACTTGTACCATTATTATCGGTTTACTGAAATGGTGGACAAGGAAATTGGAAAAATCATGGAAGCCTTAAAGAAAAATGGCTTTGATGAGAATACAATTGTAGTCTTAACCAGTGAACATGGGGATGGGGGCGCTGCTCATAAATGGGCTGCCAAATTAAGTCTCTATGAAGAAGTAGCCACTGTGCCTTTTATTATTCGGTACAAGGGCAGGGTCCCTGCACAAAACATTGATAGAAATCAGTTGGTATCAGGAATTGACCTAGCTCCCACGATTGTTGATTATGCAGGATTGCCTTCCTCAGCTAAATTTACGGGTAAAAGCCTTAAGCCGATTTTGGAAAATCCGGGCGAAAGGTTGAGGGAATATTTGGTGGTACAGCTGGCTGATGATAAGTTGGACTCGAGTAGGCAGGCCAGAATGATCAGAAATGATCGATACAAATACAATTTGTACAATCAGGGCGCGCGAAATGAACAGTTATTTGACTTGTGGAAAGATCCCGGAGAACAAAATAATCTTGCTTATCAGGAAGCTTATGCACCTGTTAAAATGAAATTGAACAAGGCATTGAAGGAATGGATCGCTGCCACAGAGGATGACTTTTTTCAATGGCATCCTTTGCCGAATATAAATGAGAAATAGGTAGCCTGCGTCCTTTAATCGTTTAAATAAACACGAATAACCATGAAATTTAGTACAAACCTCTTTTGTTTAATTGTTGGATTTTGTTTCACATGGCCTCTTCTGATCCAGGCCCAGGAAAGCACAATCTATAAAGAAATGCGACAAAATTTTCAGGATCCACCCAGTACAGCCAAGCCTACGGTTTATCATTGGTGGTTAGGGGGGCATGTGGACACTGTCAGGTTAAAAGAGGAAATACGGTCATTCGATGAAGCAGGGATTGCAGGATTTACCATTTTTGAAATAGGGTCAAGAGATACCGTGCTTGTAGGTACTGGTCCTGAATTCCTGGGTGAGGAATCACTGAAGACGATAAAAGTTGCGGTGAAAGAAGCGGGTAAATACGGGATGGAAGTTGGGCTGAATACAGCAAGTAGCTGGAATGCAGGTGGAAATTGGCTAACGCCAAAGCATGCTGCAAAATCCATTTACCAATGCAAGGTGACAGTTACCGGAGGAGCAAAGAAAAAAGTTAATTTGCCTTTTCCGGAGATTCCCGAAAAAGATCCCCGGGGGAGGAGGCGAATTATTTCTTATGGCAAAGATGGGAAGCCGGTTTATTCCCAAGAGATAGCCGTTTTGGCCATCCCTATGTTTGAAGGAAATGCGGAGATGGACACCAGTCGGATACATGATGTTTCTCAATATTTTGATGCAAAAAAAGAGGTGTTGAATTGGAAAGTACCGGTGGGAGAATGGAAAATTGTCAGGTATGTGAGTTCCAATTCCGGAGAAAACTTAGTGTTACCCAGCAAGTATTCTGCAGGTCCGATAGTAGATCATTTTGATGCGGAAGCTACCGCCTTTCACTTTAATTATATTATAGGTCGATTGGAGTCGGCTTTGGGAGACTTGCGAAAAACAGCCCTTAAAAATCTATACATGGCCAGTTATGAGGCCAGGGGCTTCAATTGGACACCGACTTTACCCCGGGAATTTCAGGAGCTAAATGGGTATGATATAAAGAAATTTCTTCCAATACTTTTTGATGAAATCAAGCTTTCTGAGGAGGCAACTTCTGCTTTCAGGGCCGGCTTTCAAAGGACTTTGTCTGAGTTGATGATTAAGAACTTTTACATGAAGTCCAAGGAGATTTGCAATGCGCATGGATTGAAAAACAATAGTGAAGCAGGAGGCCCAGGCTATCCTTTACATAATGTTCCGGTGGAACCATTAAAGGCTTTGGGTAAAGGGCTAGACATCCCTAGAGGGGAGTTTTGGATCAATCATCATAACTTTAGTGAGCTGGGAGTGGATGTGTTACGTGTGGTGAAAGAGGTGTCTTCTGCCTCCAACATGTATGGGTTAGGGATCGTGGAGATGGAGGCCTTTACCACTTTTCAACAATGGCAGGAAGGGCCTTTTGAAATGAAGCCTATGGGAGACAGGGCTTTTGCTGAAGGTATGAACAGGGTGGTTGTCCATGGATCTACTCATAACCCTGAAGGTACAGGGAACCCGGGGATTGTTTACCACGCAGGCACCCACTATAATGACAAAAGGGTTTGGTGGAAGAAAATTCGACCTTTTAATGAATACTTGGCTCGGATATCATATGTCCTTCAAGAGGCTGACTTTAAAGCGGATGTTTTGTATTATTATGGAGATACTATCCCTAATTACGGAGGACACAAACGCAGTCGCTTCAATCCGGGAGAAGGATATGATTATGAGTTAGTGAATACCGAAGTGCTTCTTGGTCTTGAAGTGAGAAACGGAAAAATTTTCAATCCTCGAAATGAAGCGGAATTTAGTCTATTGGCCTTGACTGAGGAATATGAAATCAATCCAAAAGTCTTAACAAAACTTGAACAAATGGTTAAGGATGGAGCCATTATTACGGGACCTCAACCCATTCGAATAGCTCCCGAAAGAAATATGAAGGGGCTACCGGACATGAATGGCTGGCTGGAAAGGTTATGGAAGCCATTCAATAAAGCAACATTCAAACCAGGGGACAGGTCTATTTATTATAATGCTTCCATTGAAGAGCTACTTAATGCATTGAATGTATACCCTGACTTTGATTATAAGGACAAAGGCTTTTATACCTTGGATTACACCATTTATCAAATGGGAGGAATGGATTTCTATTTTCTGGTAAATACCACGGATACTTGGATGTCCAGAAACTTAAAATTTAGACAGCATGACAAAATTCCTGCTTTATGGAATCCTGAAAATGGCAAAATAACCCGCATTCCCGTTTATGAAGAATCAGAAAAAGGTACCACCTTGCCTTTGACGCTTGCTCCACACGAAAGTGTATTTGTGGTTTTTCAAAGGGGGAGTAATCCTGAGCACTATACAAAAGTAAACCATAATGGCATCCACCCACCTCAGCTTCGCTACACTGAAAATGGTATTGAGTTTTGGGAGGAGGGTGATTTCGGCCTGATCCAAGATGAAAATTTATTGGAACTATCCACCAGACTTCATAAGGAAGAGCTTGATGGGGCTTGGGAGGTTTACTTCCCGGAAGGCTTTGGTGCTCCTGAAAAAGCAATTTTTCCGGAGTTAAAATCTTGGACAGAGTCAGCAATTGAAGGTGTCAAATACTTCTCCGGTACAGCACGTTATGAAAAGCAATTTATTCATAAAATGCTTGCTTCCGATTTCCCTAAGTCTAGGATTTACCTTGATTTAGGAGATCTTTCCCATGTCGCCGAGGTGTGGTTAAATGATAAGCCCTTGGGAATTACTTGGGCAAAGCCCTATCGGTTTGATGTGACAGAAGCAATTAAACCCGGGATTAATCAATTAAAAATTGAAGTAGCCAATACCTGGTCCAATAGGTTGACAGGGGATGCGTTGACAGGGGAGCAGTTTACAAAAACACACGTAGCTGCGACAGTGATAAAAGGTATTCCCAAATTAAGAGTGCCATGGGAAAATGCTCCTTTGATTCCTTCCGGAATTTTTGGTCCGGTTACTATAACTACCGTATTGCCAGTGGCTCCACCTAGGGGAATTAGTGTGGCCAAGATTTTTTCAGACCACATGGTATTGCAACGCGGCCAGCCCATTCCGGTTTGGGGAGCGGGAAGTCCCGGTGAAGAGGTAAGTGTCCTATTAGGAAAGGAGAAGGTAAAAACACTTGTGGATCAAAGTGGAGCGTGGAAGGTTAATTTGTCTCCTATGACAGCTGGTGGACCTTTTACGCTTTCAGTAAATAGCTCAAAAAAAAACTTCAATTCACTGATGTTCTAATAGGAGATGTTTGGTTTGCTTCCGGCCAATCCAATATGGAGCACGCCGTTAAAGGGTGGGAGTGGATTCCCCAATCTTCCATAATGGATGCTGAAAAGGTATTGGAAGAGGCAGATGTGCCTAACATACGTTTGTTTGACGTTCCGGTGTTTCCTTCTCCGGTACCTTTGGAGGATCTTCCTGAAGGTAAATGGGAAAGGGCCAATGCAAATACTTTGGCAGGGTTTTCAGCCTCTGCATGGTTTTTTGCTAAGCGACTATACCAGGAACTGGGCATACCTATCGGAATCATCCATAGTTCTTGGGTAGGAACCTCTATCCGTACCTGGACAAACCAATCAAGTCTAAGGGATTTCAAGGATTCCTTGAACTTGGTCCCGATACCTCCTGATTATAAAGAAGAAAAGTGGAAAGAAAAAGTTGCGGCGAGTATCGATAACCACAAGCTTAGGCGAAATACCATAAGTTACCCAAATGTGGAGGTCAGGACTCGCGTTTTATCGGGGAAAGCGCCAGTTCTTAGTTGGGAAAAAGTAAGCATGCCTGATGATAACTTGAAGCTTGACCATGTTACCTGGTTTCAAAAAGAAGTTTCTCTGGATACATCTTCTTTAATTGGTGATTTGAGTTTGCATTTGGGGTTTCTTAACCGGCAAAGCCATGTCTATTGGAACGGCCGGTCTCTTGGTTATTTTCAGTATCCCTCTCCTGTAAAAGCTTTGGTGCCGGATAGTCTGGTGAATGATGGAAAGAATACAATCTCTATTCGTTTGGCAAGCCCATGGGGAAATGGGGCCATTTATAATGCGAAACAATCATTTTCGCTTACCAATGAACAGGGAGACCTAGTCTTGTCCTTGGCTGGAACCTGGAATGTTCTTGAGCATGCTGAGGAAATTCCTGAAGCTTTGCCTTCTTATTTTAATTTGCCCGGCTATCTTTTTAATGGGATGGTGGCACCTGTAATACCTTATGGAATAAAAGGTTTTATTTGGGATCAAGGGGGAGCAGATGCAGGCAGGCCGGTGCTTTATAAGGCCATGTTTAAGCGTTTGATTAGTGACTGGAGGGATCTATGGCACAACAATAAACTGCCTTTTTTGTTTGTTCAAAACACCGGAACTTATGCCAATCACCATTTTAAAGAAAGAACTTTCTCCAGAAGTTATCTTAGAAAAGCTCAGGAGCAAGCACTTGATTTAGTGAAAACCGGGATGGTTGTCTCTGTGGATATCGGAGACCCTTTTGATGTTCATCCAAAAAACAAACAGGATTTCGGAAATCGGCTCGCGCTTCAGGCCTTGAGAAAAGTATATGGAAAAGAGGTCGTGGCCGATGGTCCCTTCTTCAAAAGTTATGAGATTAAAGGGAGGGAATTGGTAATTCAGGTAAAAGACCAAAGCCAACAATTGGTTTTAAAAATAAATGCTACAGAATCAGGTTTTGAAGTTTCGGACGCAACAGGGAAATTTTATCCTGTAGAAGTAAGCTTAGCGGACAATAAAATTCACCTCCAAATCCCCGAAAATGTACAAGCCAAGTCCTTAAGGTATGCCTGGGGGGATTATTCTGCCAATAGTATATTTAATCAAGAAGGCCTGCCCATGGCTCCATTTAAAGTTGCCCTATTAGAAGATTAATGTTTTAGATTAGTTGCTTTACTTAATCTGCTCGATACACTGTAAATGATTTCAATTCCATTTTACTATCATCTCCTGTCAAAGAAAGTCGAAGTTTATCCGTTTTTACGGGATCAAAATAGTGGATGCGCTTTCTGCCAATGGTTTGGCCTTCCGCTACAGTTTGCCACTTATCACCTTTAAAACTTTCAAGGGTATATTGCTTGATGTGTTGTCCATTGGCAATGTTTTCTTCCAAAACCATTAGGTTGGGTGTTTGGTTTTTAGGAATTGTTAGCGTAAAAGAAGTCTTTCCTATATTTCCCGACTGCTTGTAATCAGCCACTTGATGGGAGAAAGTTTGGGCAATGGCTTCTCCAAATTCTTCCAGTCGCAATACTTCAGCAGCTGGAATCAGACCGCTGGTGTCAGGAGTCATGTTGACTAGGAGGTTGGCTCCGCGACCGATTGATTCGGAATACACATTCATCATAAAAGGAAGGTCACGTAAGGTTTTATCTGAATCCGGTTGCCAAAACCAAGTTGATCGGGTATGGAGGTTGGCTTCAGCAGGAATCCATCCCGAACTTTGTGGGCCTACCCATTTATCAAAACCTTCTCCCGGCTGCACCACATTGTTTAAAGGATAAGCCGCCCATCCTTGTTCACTTCCCGACCAGCGAACATCTGGTTTGGTTCCTCCCATGACAATGGCTTCGGGTTGCAAAAGCCGCACCATGTTGTGGATAGCATCGCCATAAGCTGTGCCCAAGGCTTGATTGGTTTCAGGATCCATGACATCCCAGCCGAAGGGATCATAGGCACCATCAAACCAAAGGTAGGAGATCTCTCCATAGTTGGTCAGCAACTCTCTGAGCTGCTCCAGAAAAACAGGGAAATACCTATGAATGTCTCCTACAATTTTGCGTTCCCCTTGTGGATCGGGTGTGCTGGTACAGCCAAAATGCTTGTCTCCACCTGACACATAGAGACCAATTTCAAGGCCATACTTTCTACATGCAGCTACAAATTCCTTGACCACATCGCCATTGCCATTTTTCCACTTAGCATTTTTAACAGAGTATTTCGTAGTTTTTGTAGGCCAAAGACAGAAGCCATTGTGATGCTTGGCTGTTAAAACGATGTGTTTTGCCCCAAATGATTTGGCTGTTTTAACCCACTGTTCAGCGTCCAGTTTAGTGGGGTTAAAAATTTCAGCTGCAGGCACGCTCATCATGTCAGATCCTATATAGGTGGCAGGACCAAAGTGAATAAAGGCTCCCAACTGCCTTTCTTGGTAAGCCAATTGACTTTCTGTGGGGCGAGTTCGTAATGGCTCAGTAGAAAAAATGGCTGTTCCGCCACCTTCTGTGCCTGCTTCCAATACAGGTAGCCAGTCTCCTTGGTGTTTTGGTGCTACATCGGATTGCCCTTCAGCTTTAAAGAAATGCTCAAACAATTCCCTGGGTGTTCCATCGTAAGTAGCGCGCTGTAAATCCCCTGCTGTAGTTTGATCACTTCCTGTGAAATAAAGGATGGTTTTACCTTGAAAATAGCAGAGTTCCACATCAGAAGCATTGTTCTCAGAGATGTCAGAATCAATCAAAGGAATGTTTTTATGTTCCGGATTAAAAGTAACAAAAGGTCTGTCTTCGGGTGCATCTTCCCAATTGACAAGGTCTTTAGAACGGGTGATTCTGGTTTCATAACCCGGCTGAAGAGATTCTAGGTAGAGTGTGTAGTACCAACCCCCTTCATAATAAAGGGCTGGTCCGCCAACATATTTGTCCACTCCGTAAATAGCTTCCGGGATTTCTTCCCAAGTCTTCAAATCCGAAGAACTCATGTACCTAAAGGTAAAAGGTTTCCACTGTTGGTCACTGGTTTCATACAGCAGTACAAAACCATCTTTTCCCTTTGTAACAGCAGTATTAAAAAAATACTCATTGTCATTTGCACGAAGGACAGTCTTTGGTTTACTCCAATTGACAAGATCTTCAGAGCTAGTCATTGTGATTTCCGTCATTTTTCGCCAGGGTTTTCCTTCCCCATAATCCCCGGCAAAAACATATACCCTGCCTTCCCATATTAAAACTGTTCCAAAGCCATGGTTTTTCAGAGGAGTGGAAATTATTTGATCTGTTTCTAGGTCTCTAATACGGATTTCGTCCTCATGAAAATAGTCGCCCGGTTTTGCTCCCGGAATATCCCAAAACCGTTGGTTATTTTCCAGAAGGTATAACTTCTTTTGAAACACAAACGGCGAGGTTTCCACGAGGGGTGAACCCAGCCGTTCTTCTTTCTGGATTGGGTTTTTCCATGGCTCTTGCGCCATTAAGTGTTGGGTTATAAAAAGTAGGGCAATACAGGCAATGCTTCTCAGATACTTCATGGTATAAGTTATACAGCTTTGGGTCATTTGTGACTATCAGGTAAATATATAAAAAGTGGGTGGGTTTTATGATTTTGAGCAATTGTTAACTTATAGGATAGATTGCACGCAGAGCCGCAGAGTCGCGAAGAAAAAGAGAACTCAGTAAAGGTTTTGTCAATTTAAAAGGAAGTATCCTTTATAGCTTTGCGTCTTAGCGCCTTAGCGAGAACAATAACTTACAAAAGGACTTTAAAAACTGCACGCAGAGCCGCAAAGCAAGGTTTTTGATTTTTTTCAGTAAAATTAGGCGTAAATAAAGGAGTTCTAGGAACAGATTAAGTAGAGATTAATAAAAAAGGAATAACTATAACCTTTGCGTCTTGGTGCCTTAGGGAGGAACAATAACCTAACAAGAATTGTAAATATTTTGTGAAAATTTCTTTCAGCTAACCTTTCTTTTAAAGCACTTCCTTATCCTCTTTTTCCCTTTTGCTTAGTTTATCTTTCTTCTGTTCAAAATCAGAAGTTCTAACGGCATGGCTGGAGGGTTCTAATTGATAGCCGTATTTTCTTCCATATACTTGGGTGAATTCAGCGCCAAAGAAAAGAATAAGGCAGGAATAGGAAATCCACAGCAGAAAAAGAATAATTGCTCCTGCAGCACCAAATGTTGCGCCCGGATTTGACTCACTTAAATAAAATGCAATAAGTGCTTTTCCTATCGTAAATAGTACTGATGTGAGAATAGCACCTGTCCATACCATTCGCCATTTAATATTTACATCTGGTAAAACTTTAAATATTGCTGCAAAAAGCAGTGCAATGATGACTATTGAAAGAACAATATTGGCTAAATAAGCCACGATAAAAAGACTTTCACCAAAATTACGTGTCAACCAACCACCTATTGAAGAGATTGTAGTACTCAATACCAATGAAATGAGCAGTAAAAAGCCTATCACTATAATAATCCCAAGTGAGGTAGCCCTGTCTTTCAAAAGGGTTTTTATACCAGCCTTTTCACTCTTTTTTACCTCCCAAATAGAATTTAAAGATTTCTGTAATTGAACAAAAAGCCCCGTGGCACCAAAAAGCATGGTGCCAAGCCCTACGATGCTCATAAGGACGGATTGATCGGCTATATTCGCATTGACTAAAATTTCCGCGATACTTTCTGCAGATTCGGCGCCTATCATACTTGTCAATCCTGAAGTGATTTCTGCGACAGTATCTGTCCTGTCCATAAAAACTCCAATTATGGATACTATAATAAGTAACAGCCCCGGTAACGAAAAAACTGCATAGTAGGCTACTGATGCTGCATTACCAAAAGCGTCATCATCCGACCATTCTTTATAAGTGGCCTTCAATAAAGACCAAGTGTCCTTTAACCTGTACTTCTGTTCTTTAGAACCCTGTGACATCATGCGAGAATTATTTTAAGTTTCTGGATTCAATTTTATTTAGAATCGTCAGTGCGAGATTAATAATCTTTTCCAATACCATGCCAAAAACAAACCCGAGTATAGGTTCCGAATGTGCGAAGATTTAAAATTCAGCAAAAAATGCTTGGGATAACTCGGGGGAGATCTAATTAATTTAGATCTAGGTATGGCCTTGAAAGTTTTTTGAATGAGCTTGAAAAAATACTAACTTAAAGGTAAACATTAAAAATTGCATGCAGAGTTGCCAAGAGGGGGGTAAAAACAACCTTTGCGCCTTTGCGAGGATATGAGGTTAAATAAACTTTAGGAATTGCACGCAGAGCCGCGGAGTCGCTAAGATGAGGATTCAAAAACTTTGCGCCTCAGCGTCTTAGCGAGATTTATTAATAAAATAGTGGCGAAAAATTGCACGCGGAGTGCCACAAAGTCGCCAAGAGGGGTGTAAAAACAACCTTTGCGCCTTTGCGAGGATATGGGGTTAAATAAACATTAAAAATTGCGCGCAGAGTCGCTAAGAAGGGTGTTTAAAATCTTAGCGCCTTAGCGAGGATTTATAATTAAATAAACTTTAGGAATTGCACGCAGAGCCGCGGAGTCGCTAAGATGAGGGTTCAAAAACTTTGCGCCTCAGCGTCTTAGCGAGATTTATTAATAAAATAGTGGCGAAAAATTGCACGCAGAGCCGCAGAGTCGCCAAGAGGGGTTTAAAAACAACCTTTGCGCCTTAGCGTCTTTGCGAGGATATATTGTTGCAAATCCAATAAACAATAAAAATTGCACGCAGAGCCGCCAAGAGGGTTTTTTTAAATCTTTTAGCGTCTTAGTGAGGACATATATAATTGTCCCCAAAAAAGAAAACCCCAAATACGTGACGTATAAGGGGTTTCTAGTAGCGGGAACAGGGCTACATACCTATAAATCGTATTTTATCTTATTTCACCAATTCAACCCTTTGAAAGCCTTTCGAAGGGTTAAAACAGGTTGAACAAATTTAACTACATTAAGAAAAAGTGTCCCCCAAAGTGTCCCCCATTTTAGAAAATCATTATATTTGGTCATCCAATCAAAAGATAGTATTTATGGCTAAATTCAATTTTTATCTTCGGGATCCATCCAAAGATGGAGAAACTCCAATTATCCTGTTTATTAGTTTTAATTCTAAACGACTAAAATACTCAACAGAGAAAAGTATCCACCCAAAGTTCTGGAATGAGAAAGAACAGGTTGCCAGAAATATGAAAGGTTTTGCTAAAGCAAAAATCTTTAATAGCACTTTGTCTCACATTAAAACTACAGCTGAAAAGGCACTTGAATTATTAGAGAACCAACTTAAACGGTTTCCAACAACATTTGAACTTAAAGAGCAAATTGATTTAGAGCTTAGTCGTAATGTGGAGGTAAGCGAGGCTGGGCAACAATATTCTTTTCTGGAATTATTTGACCGGTTCATTGAGGAGTCAATAAATGGATTAAGGTTAACAGCTTCGGGTAAACGCTTTGATAATCGTTCCATCCAGAAATATAGGACTGTTCAAAAAAGCTTGATAAAATTCAGTAAGCGGTATAATCTTTCCTTCGAGAGCATTGATAAGAACTTCTACAATAAGTACGTCGCTTATTTAAATAGGGAGGAAAAGAAAGTAGTAAATGGAAAAGAAGTAATTACAAAGCGGAGTTTTTCATTAAACAATGTAGGGAAATACATACAGGTTATTAAAACATTTTTGACTTATGCCACTGAAAATGGCTACAATACCAATATGTTTTTTCAGTCCAAACAGTTTAAAGCTCATAAAGTGCCTGGATTTAGTATTTACCTGAATGAAGAGGAAGTAAGACAACTTTATGAATTAGACCTTAGCAAAACGCAACACTTAGAAAGAGTTCGAGATTTATTTATTGTAGGGTGTTGGACAGGGCTTAGGTTTTCAGATTTTACCACGATCAAACCTGAAAATATTGAAGAGGATTTTTTGAAAATTACAACTTTCAAAACTGGAGAAAAGGTAATTATACCGATTCACTTTATGGTTCGGGAAATTATGGAAAAATACAATGGTAGGTATCCTAACAGCTTACCTCCAGCAATTAGTAATCAGAAAATGAATAGTTATCTTAAAGAAATAGCAAAGAAAGTTGAATGCTTAAGGGTTACTGTAGATGCAGAATATACTAAGGGAGGCCTAAAGGTGACCGAACAAAAGGAAAAATGGGAACTTATCACTACCCATACAGCCAGGAGGTCATTTGCTACAAATGTTTACAATAGTGGTTTTCCTGCTATTAATTTGATGAAAATAACTGGACACCGTACTGAGAAAGCTTTTTTGCTGTACATTAAGGTAACACCCGAAGAAAATGCAAAGCAACTATTAGAACATTGGAATAAACGTACCCTAATAGTAAGTTAAAATGGAAGGTTACACTTTTGAAGATTGGTTAAATGGATCTGAGGAACCAGAATTCTTTACTGGTAAACTCACTCATGAAAGTATGAAGTCCTTTTTAGATGTGAAAGATGAGATTTTGGCGGCCAAACTGAAGGCTTTTCATTTATTAGTTCAAATGAATTTAAATTGGCCAGAACCTTTCTCTCTTTATAATTATCCTCAACATTTAAATGTTGAAGAAAAGGTATTTCTTGCACAGAAAGATCTGAAAAGTAATTTAGAAATAGTCACAAATTATGGTTTGGAAAAAATATTAAGAGGGCCAAAAGGTGAAGAATTAGATTTTATAGATGGAGATTTCTATAAAATGATAATTCAAAAGAATCTAAATAATAGTTTAACTGTTCGTGAAAAGGAAACGATCAATTTTTTAGGAGAGCAGGTTGTTCATGGTAGGGGTTTGATTTTAGCAGATAATCCAACTCTTCATGCTCATATTGCTTATGCCAAAACCAAAAATCTGCAAAAATGGATTGACGAAATCTCTCTCCCCGAAGAAGAACAGAAAATTTTGAACAGTCTTCCTCAAAAACTTTGTGTTTTATATGAATTAGGTTTTCTTGATATTCTAGACGAAAGATTTAATCTCAAAAATTGTAAGGCAAGAGGGCCAGTTACTGAAAAAGCTAAATTGTTAAGTACAATTTTAGGGATTGATAAATTTAACTCGATTAGATCTGCTCTAAGTAAAATGGATTTTCTAGAATCAAAATCAGCTAAAAAAGAAGCTATAAAACTTATCGAAAGTCATGGGTTAATAGTCAGAAAATTAATCGAACCTGATTAAAATTAACAAAGTTGTGGAAACCGCAAAAAAACCGCACAAATAAGTTTGTCATTTTTGAGCAAATCAAACTCAAAAACGATGAAATTTGTTATTACAACCCCTGACGAGCTAAATAAGTTAATCTCTGAAGCAGTTGAAAATGCAGTTCTCAACATGCTACCTGTGCAATCAGAGCCACCAAAAGAAATTTTTTTAACAAGGAAAGAAGCTGCCGAAAAATTACGTATTTCTTTAGTGACGTTAAATGAATACAGTAAAAGGGGAGTGTTAAAATCCTACCTAATAGGTGGCAGGGTGCTTTACAAAGAAAGTGAATTGGAAGATTCCCTATATGAAGTACAAACTGTAAAGTACTAATGTCATGAAAGGGGTAAAAGAATTGGCGCAATATAAAGTAGCTTTATTTTGCGCCATTACTACTTACGGTATCCAATCAAAAGCAGTAACCAAATATACAGATTTTTTGCTGTACGTATTGCACTCATATCCTGAATTGTTTCTTTTACTTGGTGTGGAGGCCTTGGAGTTATGGAATTAACATGCAATGATATCCAAGGGCCATATGCTTTAGTTAAATTCAATAAGGGTAATAATTATTTTGAATTTGAAGATTTTAGGTGCTATGGTCTTGATGCAATAGATGAATTAAAGTTGCTAGACTTTTTGCCTAAGAAATTGAAATGTCAATCAAGCAAGATAAATGGGAAATATTCTTTACAAGGGGTAGGTGTTAGATCCGGTAAAAGATTGTTTTTCTCCTCATTGACACCATTGCAAATTGACCGTATATTCCTTCTTAAACAAAACCCATTTATAGATTCATCCGGGTTACGATATGAAGGTTATGTTAAATTCAGGGATGATAATGGAGATTTATTACTTTGGTTGACACCTGTTTCTAAAGATCAAAAAAAGCAGGATAAAAAGAAGGGAGGCTCATATGCTGGATGATGTTCAGGTAACTATGGGTATTATACCCCCTGATGAGGTATTAAAGGAGGTAAAGGAGCCATTTTTATGGAAAGAGATAATATTTTCTCCAAAATACAGAAAAGATAGGGTGTTAAAATATGTGGGGTCTTGGAAAAATCTAAGACTGGAAATATGTTTTGATCAGTTGAGAATGTATAATTCTTGGCACAAGTTCTATCATGGGAATAATTATGGTGATTATACTATCGAAGAAATAAAAGAAACTATACAGATTTTTGTTGAGAAGTTTGGTTCAGGTTTTCTTCAAGCTTCAATAAAAAAGATGACTATCGGCTGCAATTTGTCATGCAATGCTGAAAAGTTTTATTTCAAGTGTATTTCTTTAGGCCCCACTTCTTTTCAGGATATGAGAATGGGTAATACCCACAAGGTTTATGGGCAATATGCAAAACAAACCAATCTAAAATTCAAGCTTTATGACAAGCAGCATGAAGCCAAGATTCATGATCGAAAAAAGATTCCTCCTACTTTGAGGGTAGAGCAGGAAATGAATATGAATTATATCAGGAAGAGAAAAGGAACTCCAATTAGGGTTAATACTCCCAGTGATCTTCTTCAAAAAGGATGGCTTTCTGAAGCGATTTTCGAACTTGTAGTACAAACCGAAAGAATTGTTTTTAGCTCTGATTTACCAATAGAGCCTTCAGATTCATTGGTGGAGGCGGAAATTAAAATATTAATGGGAAATCCCAGATCTAGGGAAGTCATAAGAGCCAAGGCAACGCCTAAGACATTCAGGAAAAGGGCGAAAATATATGATGGATTTTTGAGGGAATACAAACAAGAAAACATCGGGAAGTGCCTCTCCCAAATGGTTGAAGAAAAAATGATGTTTTTGGCAGGCCAAAATACAGGGTAAAATTTACCCCAAATTTAGCAAAGCTGTCATATCTAAATTTGAGGCAGTAATTGGCGGTGATTTAGGTTTGGCATAAATGCAGGTTTTCAGTGGTTTATAACTTGTAATATAACATAAAAAGCAGGTAAAGTTTACCAATTGAAATAATTGGGATGAGGCTACAGTTAAAATTTAAGAAATTACTATTTAATGGGGTGGCTTATGAATGGAAAATGGTTGATTCAATGTCTGTTAATTATAGTTTTAAGGGACTGTTCATTTAAAAGTTAAAGAGGAGGTTACAAATTGAGGAAATTATAATATTTGCAATTTGAATAACTCTACAAAGAAATTTAATTTATTATACTTACCTTTGTTGAGGTAGAAATAACTATAGAGAATAAATGAGAGCAAAGCTCAGCGATATTGCCCAACTACAATTTGGTTTATACACCAAGCCCTCTTATGAGGGTAATGCTGTCTATTTACAGGCAAAGCACTTTGATGATTGGGGAAATCAAACAGAGCAGATAGACACTTTTATTCAGATCGACCAAAAGAATGAATCCCACCTACTTGATGACGGTGATATCATTTTGGTAGGTAAAGGAATGAGAAATTTTGCCTGGACTTATGATAAATCATTTGGTCCAGCCATTGCCTCCTCGATCTTCTTTGTTATCAAAGCAGACCGATCAAGGGTAATACCGGAGTTCCTTACCACCTTATTTAATATGCCTGAAACACAGGCATACTTTCAAACTTTGGGAGCTGGCAGCTCCATCCCTTCCATTCGGAAATCCGAATTGGAAGCCTTTATGGTGAAGCTCCCTTCATTGAAGTTGCAACGAAAGGCCATTGCCATTAAGCAACTACATTACAAAGACATGGAAATATCCAAGAAGATCATTTCCGAAAAGCAAAAAGTATATCAGGCAGTCATTAAGAATATAATCTATCAAAATCATGAGTAAGAAATCAAGACATGTAGTCCCCAACACTGAGGGAGGATGGGATTCAAAGAAATCTGGAGCAGAAAGAGCTTCCAAACATTTTGACACAAAAAAAGAAGCGGAAAAGTACAGTCGAGAACTATCCAAGAAAGAAGGTTCTGAACTATTCATTCATGGCAAAGATGGCAAAATCCAAAGAAAAGACTCACATGGAGATGACCCATTTCCACCAAAAGGCTAATGACATGAGTAAAAAACCGATTAAACAAAGCGAGATCAACAACATTGTTTGGAAAGCATGTGACACCTTCAGAGGTGTGATTGATCCTTCACAGTACAAGGACTATATCCTGACCATGCTTTTCGTAAAGTATGTATCAGACGTATGGAAGGACAAAAGGAACTTCTATGTAAAAAAATACAATGGTGATGAAATACGGGTGCAGCGAGCATTGAGAAACGAGCGTTTCCAACTGCCGGACACCTGTACTTTCGACTATCTGTTTGAAAACCGCAATGCTGCCAATGTGGGTGAGCTGATCAACACCGCTCTTGAAAGCATGGAAGATGCCAACCGCAGTAAATTGGAGCGTGTATTCCGAAACATTGATTTCAACTCAGAAGCCAACCTTGGTCAAACAAAAGACCGTAACAGAAGGCTTAAAAACCTCTTGGTAGATTTCTCTGCATTGGATCTGCAACCCTCCCACCTGGAGGATAATGACGTGATTGGTGATGCTTATGAGTACTTGATTGAAAAATTTGCCAGTGATGCAGGAAAGAAAGCGGGCGAATTTTACACCCCTGCTCAGGTTTCTAAACTCTTAGCCAAACTCTTAAATCCACAGCCTGGAGACAGAATCATAGATCCAACTTGCGGTTCAGGTTCTTTGCTGATCAAACTATCCAAACAAGTAGGTAGTAAAAACTTCTCGCTATACGGACAAGAAATTAACGGCAGCACTTGGGCACTCGCTCGTATGAATATGTTCCTGCATGAGATTGATGATGCTACCATAGAATGGGGAGACACTCTGAATAATCCTAAACTACTGGAAGATGACAGCCTACTCAAAGGAAACATAGTCGGGGCAAATCCTCCATTTTCATTGGATAAATGGGGAGCTGACAATGCCATATCTGACCAGTTCACCCGATTCCACAGAGGTGTACCACCCAAAAGCAAAGGTGATTACGCTTTTATATCTCACATGATCGAGTCTACTTATCATGATACCGGTCGTGTAGGTGTAATTCTCCCTCATGGAGTGCTTTTCAGAGGAAGCAGTGAAGGTAAAATTAGGCAACAACTCATTGAAGAAAATCTATTAGAGGCGGTAATTGGCTTACCTGCCAACCTCTTCTTCGGTATAGGTATTCCAGCCACCATTTTGATATTTAACCGTGCGAAGGGAGATAATAAAGACGTTCTTTTTATAGATGCCAGCCAAGGTTACGAATCAGGCACCAACCAAAACCGCTTGCGTGATAAGGACATTGATAAAGTGGTGGATATGTACAGAGCGTTTCAAACCGAAACACCACGAACCACAGATGAAGGTGAAGTATTGGAAGATAAGTTCGCTTATCGTGCCACTATTCAGGAAGTGGAAGAAAACGAGTACAATCTCAATATCCCTCGCTATGTGGACACTTTTGAAGAAGATGAAGTAGTGGACATTCCTGCCACTCAACAGAATATTACTGAGTTAAAGAAGGAATTGGTATCTGTAGAGGAACAAATGGATGTTTATCTAAAAGAATTAGGGTTTTGAGCAAGTCATTAAATATATCAAACGATACAGCCAAGGGCTTTAAGCTGACAGCCATAGGGGCAATTCCCATTGACTGGGACGTTCTAAGTCTTCAAGAAATAGGTGCTTTTCTGAAAGGTAAAGGTATTTCCAAAAGCGAAATTCAAGAAGAAGGTTTTCCCTGTTTAACTTATGGTGAACTGTACACTCGACATAATGATGTTATTAGAAAATTTACATCATTTATTTCTGAGGAATCTGCGAAAAACAGTACCGAGTTAAAATTTGGCGATATACTTTTTGCAGGGTCAGGAGAAACATTAAAAGAAATTGGAAAAAGTTCTGCTTTTGTAAATGAGTTTCCTGCCTTTGCAGGTGGGGACATTGTGATATTAAGGCAAACTTCCCAAAACCCATATTTTTTAGGCTATCTACTAAACAATGGAATAGTTGCTAAACAAAAACACAGACTTGGTCAAGGCCATTCTGTTGTTCATATTTATTCTTCAAGTCTTTCAAAATTACAAGTCCCAGTACCTCCACTTCCTGAGCAACAAAAAATAGCAGAAATCCTCAGCACTTGGGATCAAGCCATTTCCATTACCCAAAAGCTAATTACTGAATTCAAGCTCCGAAATAAAGGGCTTGCCCAGCAATTGTTGACTGGGAAGAAAAGGTTAAAGGGGTTTGACGGTGAGTGGAAAAAGAACCCTTTGAGTTATTTCATAGATTACACTCCTCGCCCTGTTAATAAACCATCGGAAAGCTACCTTGCCCTAGGGGTAAGAAGTCATGGAAAAGGAATTTTTCATAAACCAGATTTTGATCCTGAGGCCATAGCAATGGAAACTTTGTATGAAGTAAAAGAGAATGATCTGGTTGTCAACATAACTTTTGCCTGGGAACATGCAGTTGCCATTGCAAGCAAAGAGGATGAAGGCGGTTTAGTTTCTCATAGATTTCCTACTTATACCTTCAAGCCAGATAAAGCATCACCAGACTTTTTCAAGTTCTTAATACTTCAACCTTACTTCAAGTATTTATTGGATTTGATTTCTCCAGGTGGTGCAGGTAGAAACCGAGTATTGAGTAAAAAAGAGTTTATCAGACTTGAAATCAAATGTCCTCTACAGGAAGAACAAATTGCTATTGCTTCAGTGCTTTTAGAAGCAGATAAAGAACTGAAACTATATCAGCAACAAATAGCAACCCTCAAACAGCAAAAGAAAGGCTTAATGCAAAAGCTGTTGACGGGTGAGATTAGAGTTAAAACCGAATAAGCATGAGCAAGAAGATTGGAAGAAATGACAAATGCCCATGTGGTAGCGGCAAAAAATACAAAAAATGTTGCTTAAACAAAGGGCTTACTCTTGTTAAACCAGAAGGGACATACAAGCAACACATTTTTGCAGAATTCAATTTGGAGTTTCTGTTAGATTGGTTTGGAACTGCATCATTACTCCCAGTGAATCATGGAAAGAATATTCGGCTTGAAATCATTATTAGAGAAGCATTACTACATGCAAATAAGGATGCCGGTAGTACGGATAAGAAAAAACTTGAGGCATTGCTCAACCAATATTATGAACATCACCATTTAGAAGACCCTCCAGTAAATCTTTTTACAGAACTAATAACTTTCTATGGTGGGGATTACTTAGTGCTACCTGGAATTTCTGATTCTGGAGTACTTATACTAAGCACCATACTTAACTCAATATTCCATTTAAAAAATTCACTACCTGATAAATTCAAAGGCTTGGTTTATGACTCGACATCATTCATGCTTGGCATGTCCGACTTTTGCATTAAGCAAAGTGGACTAATCAGATATGAACCTGGAACCCCAGATGACAATGAAATAATACTTGGAGAAAGCAATCTCCATGATTCACTCATTATTACTGATGAGAAAATCATGGAGATTGGAGCTTTGTACAATGTTCAGCCTGAAACACTCCAATTGTTCTGTTTAGGCGAGGATGCCGATTTGTCTAATTCTGACCCTGACAAGAATCCAATGATTCC
Organism: Cyclobacterium sediminis; assembly: GCF_054781075.1. Lineage (NCBI taxonomy): Bacteria > Pseudomonadati > Bacteroidota > Cytophagia > Cytophagales > Cyclobacteriaceae > Cyclobacterium > Cyclobacterium sediminis. Next base: position 195,421 of record NZ_BAAGVC010000043.1, read on the forward strand.
AAGGCCTCTCCAAAAAATTAATGGGGGTTACAGAATATTATCTCCTGCAAACATTCATGTAGCACTGTTACATGCAGTTATTGAATTCGCAATCATATTTGACTGTCTACCAGAACTCATTGATTTATATATAGAAATTGTTTGGAACAATTCCCTTTCTCATCTTTATTCATCCCATTACGCAGTAATTTCTGATGAATTTGAATTGGAAAGGCCAGACTCGTTTAAACATGGTGTTTTCAGATTCGATTTAGACAAAATTGCCTATGTAGTCTTATCCTATGATGATGGTAACAAGTATGATAGAAGGCATCCATATTTCTCAACGCACATTGGAAAGGAAGATGAATATGACAAAGTAACATCTGCAACACTAAACAAAATCAAAGAACATTATCCTGACGGCAAAGTGCTACTTATCAGGTTAAGTGCTGGTCTTGGAAGGCAATACTTACAAAGCTATAAAAAAGTAGAAGGAGTTAATATTTTAAATTTTTCAGTCAACGAGTTTGATCTTCTTATGAAAGCGAGGGACTACGATTCACTTTCTCTTTGGAATTTTTCAGAGGCAAAATCTCGCTTTCTCAGCAAGGTGGAAATTCCCCCTTCGCAAAGTGACCTGGACTTTTATGCGCTCTATAAAGACAAAAAAGATAGCTTCTACATGAACGATGATGCACTACCATCTATGTTATGGTTAGCGCCTGGTTACTCTGCTTCATTCATCAAAGAAGTTGTTCAAAATGAGGATATACATTCAATTGAAAGATTAAATAATAAAGGGGAGTTGGGAGTAATTCCCTGTGTAAAGGTTAAAGGTTCAAGCAATATATATTACCCAATTTCCTATATAGGCAATAAACTTATTCATGCGGTAGAGGGCTATATTCATCCTATTTGGATTGAATTCGCAGGAGATTTACGTAAGGTCGACTCTCAGTTTAGAGGTGTTTATATTGAAATGTTAGATGCTATTTCGTACTGGATATGGCAGATTACAAGTACCGCACAAAATCCGATTGACCATATTATTCATTCTCCTTTTACTATTACGTTCGACTTCATAGATCGCTCCAAGTTTGAAAATATTGAACCGGTTTTTAAAAGAGAGCCAGGATTAATAGATCTTTTTCAAGTTGAAATATGCACGAATGGGCTATTGTTTAAAATCCCAGACCAAATAACACCATATCTATATGGAAGCGACAATGAAGGAGAACAAATCCTTGTTAGAGCATTATTGAATGGATTCAGGCAATTTGATGAAGCAAATAAGAAAACTCGAGCATTAACAGAAGATCTTATTGATTCAATTATAGCTGAAAATGTCCCACTTGGGTTAAAAAAGAAAATATTTGTTTTAACTACAGAGAATGAAATCAAATTAGATCCAAGAGGACTTAAAGGTCACAGGTATATTCAAGAGTACAACATTGGGATAATCCTTGATGAAATAGTCCCCAAAGCATTAGTGGGTGGTTACCTAAGTCCTGATACAAAGGACATTGAAGATGGGTATAAATTCATAAGGAATTTGGTAACAAGAATACTCTTGCCGTGGCTTGATTCGAAAATTGAGAAACTAGATTGTGAAGATTTATTGAGCAGGCTTATCGTACTAAATGAGGCTTTGGTGAGAAAGCGTACTGATGCAATTCTAAAAACCCCTACAAGAATTGCCTGCTTTGTCACTGAAGAGCAGCAAATAACAGAATTAAACAATTCTCTAAAGAACATTGATCAAACATCTTTAAGCACTAGATGCTTAATTGAACATATTGCAGCATGCCCTTCCGAGGGCGAAAAAATAGCAAGCAAATCTGATCTTGACGAGTTACTTGCTTTAATGGAACAGATTATTTCTTGGGGAATGCAAGGAGACCTGATCAATTTTGGAGTTTCTGAAAATAAGATCGATGTTCTTGATTCACAAAGAATTGGTACAGATCACACTCTAGATGAAGAAGTCTTTAATCCATTTCGGTTAGCAAAAACTAAAGAAAATGTGACCGATGCCATTACCGAATTTAATGATAATTTCTCGGAGAAAAATTACAGCGGTAATACTGGGGTTTCCAAAAAAACCGACAAGGCTTTCGAAGAAGAATTTGGTGTAACTTTGACGGGAATTCTTGGATTCTCCCATTTCCTTATTTGGCTAGCATTTGAAACAGATCCTGGCTATACTAAAATCTATCAAATGGAAATGAAAGAGCAAGCAAAAAAGTTTTTTAAAGATTTATCAGATTACGAATTCAATGCCTTAATAAGTTACTATTGCTTAGACAAAAGAAAAAGCTTGATGGATCTACCCAAAGGTTACTACCCTTATGATGTGTTTCCATGGAGGTATAATAGAGGTTTAGCACTAATTAGAAAACCGATTGTAAGGAGGTTTGATGAAGAGAAAAAGGACTTCTTATGTCATTATGGACCTAGGCAGACAAAAATTGCAGCAACACAGACCTTATATCTTTTTTATACCGGAAAACTTCGTTGTATTGATGGAGGAAGTCTTTCAAAAATAATTGGAGAAAAGCTTAACAGGAAAGGAGCTGAATTTACCAAGACAGTTTACGACTACTTCAAAGCTCTTGATGGTGAAAGGATTGTTGATCAAGAGGTGCCAATTAAAAACAACAAGTTTCTTAAAGCAGATAAGGATTTAGGTGATATTGATGTTCTTGTAATTGACCATGAATTAAAAGGAATCCTTTTATTAGAATGCAAGAAAACGGAAGTTGCCCGAAATGTGAAGCAGATGGTCGAGGAAGTTAACAATCTATTTGGGAGTGAATCTGATAAAGGTTGGATTGTAAAACATGAAGCTCGCTTCGGATGGGTAAAGGAAAACGTGGCATTACTAAGTGAAAAATATGACCTTGATCTTTCAGGCTACACAGTTATTCCAGTGATTTTGACTTCGGAAGAATTGCCAACGAAATATTTGAAAGAAAAAGATTTGCCATTTGATATGCTAAGTTTTTATCAAATAAAGCCATGGTTAATTAATCAAAAAAAAATAATGAGTTTAAACGACTAACCTTTAGTTCCATAAATAGAGAAATAATTATGCCAGTACCATCATTCAAAGAAGATCATATTTCTCAACTTCATGCACTGAAGCTGCTCATGAATAAGGTATGGCAATACATTTCCTCTGAGCAAGGTTTGGAAGCCAGGGGAGGAAGGACTTCCAACGAATTAGAAACTATTTTGAAGGATCAACTTCAGGTTCTCAACACCATTAAATATAAAAAAAGGCTTAATGAAAAAGCTGTTGACGGGGGAAATAATAGTTAAAACGGATGATTAAAAACAGGGAATCATGAGTACAAAAAATCTATACATTGATGAAAGTTGCCATCTGGAACATGATGGGTTTCCGGTTATGTGCATTGGTTATACCAAGATAAATGCAGAGGGGTATGACAATCTCAAAGAAGGCATTAAATCCATCAAACTAAAGCACAATGCCCCAACTGAAATCAAGTGGAACAAGCTTTCCAAATCTCGTATAAAGCTGTACAAAGAAATCATTGATTTCTTTTTTGACTCACCTATTCAGTTCAGATGCATATTGGTGAAGTACAAAGGGAAACTTGATCATGCGGCCTTCAACAAAGGGGACCATGACAGTTTTTACTACAAGTTGGTTTACTTCCTTCTCAATTCGTCCACCAATCCTCCAAATGGCCATGATTACAAGGTGTATATGGACATCAAGGACACCAGAGGTAAAGAACGGTTAGCTCAGATCAAAACAGTATTTGAGAATAAGTATTATGGTGCATCACCCTTTGTCCATTTTCAACACATACGTTCAGACGAAAGCGAGTTTCTTCAACTCACTGATTTATTCATTGGTGCCATAACCTACAAGTCAAGAAAGGAACATGAGAAAGAGGGAGCATCTACCGTTAAAAATGAAGTGATTGACTATCTGGAAGAAAAGTCAGGCTATTTGCTGAACGAGGGTACAGAACCTTGGGAAGAGAAGTTTAACATTTTCGATCATCAACCTAAATCTAAGTCATAATGGAGCTGGATGATTTAGAAGACTTGTTTGATGACTTAGGCTTTGATGAGCCAACGCCTGATCAATTGTATCAGATGTACGGAATTTTTCTCAATGACATTGCCAGAAACCCAATTGTACTGAATGGCAAAACACTTAAATACAACAGCAATAAATCAAAGCATCCAATATGTAGAGGAAAGGCTCAGGCTTTTGAACACATTATCACGAGAGAGAGTAAAATATCAGGCAAAAGAAATTTTGACAGGGATAGGGCAAACAAAGTGCATTGGATTCGTCCAGTTTTATTGAACGCTAGTGATTCGAGAATAAAGTATTTTAAAAGAAAAAATGACAAGGGGCAAAACCAACATTTTTACTGGTATCAGGAAAAATCCTTCATCATCATAATCAGAGAAATTCAGCCTGAAATCCTGTTAATAACCTCTTTTTCAGTTGATAAACAGGAAAAGTATAAATTCAAAAAGTGGTATGCTGAGTACAGAAATTGACATAAAAAAACCTCACTTCGTAAGTGAGGTACGCAACTTTAGGCACTGCGATCGAGTGAACAATGTCACTTGCCAAGTCCTTTACCCTTTGGGTAATGACAATACAAATGAGCGAATAAAAATTGGATTTTCAAAATTCAGTATTATTATCGTTCATATCTACAACTCAAAAACCGATCCAAAAGTTCAATAATCATGGCAGTACCATCATTCAATGAAGACCATATATCACAGCTTCCCGCACTGAAGCTGCTCATGAATATGGGCTGGAAATACCTCTCTCCAGAGCAGGCGTTAGAAGCCCGAAGAGGCAGGACATCCAATGTGTTGTTGGAGACCATTTTGAAGGATCAACTTCAAGTCATCAACACCATTGAATACAAAGGCAAAGAGTTTCCCTTTTCTGATGCCAACGTAAACAACGCTATTCTCGCCATTCGTGACCTTCCGGTTCAGGATGGTTTTATTGCTGCAAATAAAGCCTTCTATGAACTCATCACTTTAGGCAGGAGCTTTGAGCAGTCTGTTTTAGGTGATAAAAAGAGCTTCTCATTCCATTACATTGATTGGAAACATCCTGAAAACAACACCTACCACGTATCAGAAGAGTTTAGTGTACTCAGAAGTGGCAGTAGCGAGCATTACCGTCCTGATATTGTATTGTTTATCAATGGTATTCCAGTTGTGGTTATTGAGTGCAAAAGCCCAAAGATCAAAGACCCAATTGACAAATCAATTGAGCAACATCTTAGGAATCAGCAGGAAGACGGAATACGTGCATTGTATCAATACTCCAACCTAGTGATGGGATTGGCTACCCATGAAGCCAAATACGCTACAACTGCCACTCAGAAAGAGTTTTGGAGCTTTTGGAAAGAACTCTTTAAAACCAAAGCAGAAGAAACCGCATGGAAAGACCACCTACAAGAACTAAAAAACAAACCGCTACCCTCAAACGAAAGAACAACACTATTTAAAGAGCGGTATAAAAATGTCTGGAACTACTTTCAACAACTGGAATTGGAAAAGCAAACCGTTACAGAACAAGATAAATTATTGTTTAGTGTTTGCCAACCAAAACGCCTCTTAGACCTCTTTTTTAACTTCACTTTGTATGATGATGGCATTAAAAAGATAACGCGTTATCAACAATATTTTGCCGTACACAACACCTTAAAAAAAGTTGCAAAAACAGGTCTAGCAGGTTTGAGAAAAGGCGGTGTAATCTGGCACACTCAGGGAAGCGGTAAATCACTTACAATGGTTATGTTGGCTCAACTCATTGCTACACACCCTCAAATTAAAAATCCAAAAATCATTTTGGTTACAGACCGTATTGATTTGGATGATCAAATTACAGAGACTTTTAAAAAATGTCAAATTCCCGTTGAAAATGCCCAAACAGGCAAGCACTTGGTTGAGCTTCTTTCTGGCACGGGCGATACGGTTATTACCACTTTAATCCACAAGTTTGAAGCGGCTGTAAACCGAGCGAAACAAGGCTTTGATTCACCTGACATCTTTGTTTTAGTAGATGAAGGCCACAGAAGTCAGTACGGCACTTTCAACATTAAAATGCAAAAGGTATTTCCTAAAGGTTGCTTTATTGCCTTTACGGGAACACCTTTAATGAAGAAAGAGAAGAGCACAGCTAACCGCTTTGGTGGCTTAATAGATGTGTACTCTATCACTGATGCAGTTGAAGATGGAGCCGTAGTTCCATTGCTTTATGAAGGTCGCCACAACCTGATTGAAGTGAATGAAAAACCTTTGGACAATTACTTTGATCGGGTTTCCGAACCGCTTACCCCTTATGGTAAAGCCGCACTCAAGAGAAAGTTTAGCTCCACCAATCAGCTGAACAAAGCTGAGGAGGTAATCTATGCCCGTGCCTGGGATATTTCAGACCACTACGAGCAAAACGTTCAGGATATTCTATTCGGAAGTTTAAAGGCCAAGGGTCAGTTGGTAGCACCCAATAAAACCACCGCAATCCGATACCGTGAGTTTATCAAGGAGATAGGAAAAGTAACCTGTGAAGTCCTGATCTCACCTCCTGATGTACGAGAGAACTATGAGGATGCTTTTGAAGAAAGTGACGATTTGATCTTGAAGTTTTGGAAAGCCATGATGGATAAATATGGCAGTCCGGAGAACTATGAAAAGTCATTGATCAACTCATTCAAAAAGCAAGACCACCCTGAAATAATCATTGTGGTAGACAAACTGCTTACTGGCTTTGATGCTCCTAACAACTACGTTTTGTACCTCACTCGCCAGCTCAAAGAACACACGCTATTACAAGCGATTGCGAGAGTAAACCGCTTAGCTCCAGGAAAGGAACATGGTTTAATTATAGATTACTATGGTAATCTGGAGAATCTTGACAGTGCATTAGAAACCTACTCAGGTACAAACAACTATGATGCGGCTGACTTGGAAGGTACATTGACCAACATAAGTGAAGAAATCAAGAAGTTACCTCAGGCTCATTCAGAAGTATGGGACATCTTTAAAGAAGTCAAAAACAAGTATGATGAACCTGCTTATGAAAAGCTCTTGCAAGATGAAGCCATTCGACACATCTTTTATGAAAAGGTATCGGCTTTCTCTCGCTTGCTAAAGCTCGCTCTATCCAGTTTTGAGTTTATTAGTAAGACACCGGATCAACAAATCAACAAGTACAAGCAGGACGCCAAATTCTTCCTTGGATTGAGAATCTCTGTCAAGCGTAGATACTTTGACGATCTGGAATACAAGGAGTATGAGCCACAAGTTCAAAAGCTCATTGACAAGCATATCACCACGGAAGGTGAAATTCTTCGCATCACTGAAATGGTCAACATTTTTGATAAAGAGCAACGGGAACAGGAAGTAGAGAAAATCACCAGTAAAGCAGCCAAAGCAGATCACATCGCCAGCAGAACAATCAAAGCGATCAATGTGAAAATGAATGAAGACCCTGTTTACTTCAAAAAATTGTCAAGGCTGATTCGTGACACTATTGACGGTTATCACCAACACCGTATTTCGGAGGCTGACTATCTCAAAAAGGCCAAAGAATATGAAGACCAATTCCATAATGGAAGACAGGATAATATTCCTGAAAATTTGGTTGGTAATGATGCAGGTATAGCTATTTACAACTTAGTAAATGAAATTTTCAAAGATCACCTGAAAAGATCAGAAGGAGCTGAAAATGTAGGTGCTATCATAGCAGAAGGCATAGATAATGTAATCAAATCCATAGTTTTTGAAAATGGAAAACCAATTATTGATTGGGTTAATAAGTCAGACATAGAGGGTAAAATCAGGATTGATATTGATGATTACCTATTTGAGATAAAGGTACAGCAAGACATTGAATTGCCGTTTGATTTGATAGATGAATTAGTAGAAGAGGGTTTAAAAATTGCAAAGCTGAAATATGTCTGAAACAGCCACGATAGAATCCTTAATTTTTGGTTCCAGAGAGATCAATTATGAACTCTCCTATCAGGATCGCAAAACCCTCGGCATTCGGGTTTATCCCGATTGTAAAGTACGGGTGATTGCTCCCCTTGACACCACAGAGGAGAAATTGAAAACAAAACTCAGGGAAAAAGCACCATGGATCATCAAACAGCAACTTGAGTTTCTTTCCTATCATCCATTAACACCACCCCGTAAATACATCAATGGTGAAACCCATCTTTATTTGGGAAGACAGTACAAACTGCGAATCGAAAAGGCAGATACTAATGATGTGAAACTATACAGAGGAACACTATTAGTCCTGAAAAAAGACAATTTTACAGCCGAGAATCTATTGTCCGAATGGTACAGGGAAAAAGCATCTGTTCACTTCGAAGAAACATTGAAAAAGATAATTCCACTTTTTGCTCGGTATAAGATTGATTTGCCAGAGCTTCAAGTCAGACAGATGTCTACACGTTGGGGAAGTTGTACACCCAAAGGGAAAGTGATTCTAAACCCTGAATTAATCAAAGCACCTAAAGGAAGTATAGAATACGTCATTATACATGAGTTGTGTCACTTGGTACATCACAACCACACACGTGCCTTCTATGACCTTCAAGAAACAATAATGCCTGACTGGAAAAAATGGAAAGAAAGGCTTGAAATGACTTTAGTGTAATTACTTAAGAATTATATTAGCATGACGAACATTTGGGATTGTTTTTTTTACACAATAGCATCAAACTGATTTTATCAGCAAATTATATCTAAACTGCTTCCAGATTTTATTATACTAAACAAAATGATTGAACTCGAAAAAACATCAAGAGGAACCTACAGCACCAATTTTTTTTCGATCTTTATTAATGGAGATTTTCAACCTAATTTGAACCAATTAGGTAAAAAAGATTTAGGGACATTTGCGCATGAATATTTACATTATATTCAAAATCTCACGACAATTTATGGTTTAAGAAATGGGATCTTCCATTTTCAATTATTAAAAGAAGTTAAAGAGTTTTTAAAATCAACTTCAAAAATTGACCTGCCTCTTAAACTTAATTTTTTGTCGGACCGTATCAAAAAAGGCAGTGAATTATTCAAAGTTATGGATGGAAATAAAGGGATTGATGTTGGGAATTTCACTAGCTATGATTACAAGTTAATAAAAAGAAACATAGGGGGTGATAATTATGAATTAGTGGAATTATCATTTTATACTGCAAATTCTAAACCTACACGAGTAATCTTTGGTGCGACATGTGTTAAAGAAAGTATGTGTCATTACTTCCAATCACTTTTTGATGATAAAATTAATCATGACCTCATTCCATACAAATCTGCTGAATTTTTAGTTAAAAAAATTTGTCCTGAAATTTTAACTGACAAAAGAAAAATAATTTCATTGTTATTAGCCTCTTTATCATCAATAAATCCAGGTCGTTCTTTTTTAGATAACTTGGAAAAATCTAAAATGTACCCCGACTTAAATGGTTTTGACTTATACCATAGGTTAATGAAATCTAATACTATTAATTTCTCTGGAAAAAATTATTCTTGTAGAGAGTTTTTAAAAGAGTCACTAAAAAAATATGAATTATGGGTTAATCAAAACATAGATAGAGAGTTAATATATATCAAGAAATTAATCGAGAATATTCATTTTAATATTGAGGAAGGAATAACTCCCTTGGTTCAATTATTGTATTCTGATAAATTGACTGAAATTGAAAAACTAACCTTTCTTACTGAAAATTATGGTATTCCTTCAATTAGAGTTCAAGATGGTACCCTTTACTTTCCAATGGATAAAACAAAAAAAGAGCCGTCAATAGATATTGTTGAATTTATGGCTCAAAAAACTGTTTTAGATCGTTTATTTGAAACGTATTCTTGCCAAACAACTTGCTCCATGGTTCATATTTGTCAACAATCAGAAGAGGAATTTATTGAAGAAGGCTGCTATAACAACCAATGGGATAGAAAAAAACAATGTAAGTTTACAATAGTTAGTGATAATTGGGGACTAAAGAATAAAATAATAAAAAAATAGTTTCTTCCCATCAAAACCGGTCTTTATTGTTAAATATTTAGGTATTATGAAAGACCTAAGTTGAGGAGTAAGATTCTGGTTTATGTTTTATTTTCGTATTAATGAGCATCAACTGTAATTCTGATATTTACCCTTGGGGAATTGAAGGAATAATTTTGCGGTCATGTATTCCTGGGTTAACATTATTTCGATTTTTTAAGTATAGATTTAATTTATTAAATATAATGAAAATCCAAAACCAAATTGAAGAACATGGGAAAGAGTTTACACCAAGGGAGCTCCTATTTGCCAATTATTATTTAGGTAAAGCAAAGCTGAATGCTACTAAAGCGGTAAAACTTGCAGGTTACAGGCATAACACTGCAAGAGAACAAGGCTAAAGAATGTTGACAAATGTTGACATTTAAAATAAGACCCAATCACAATCATCCGAAAAACTGAGTGATCTTGGATTTACACAAAAAAAAGTACTTGCAGAGATTACTAAAATTGTGTTTTCAGAGATTATCGAATTTTTTAGTTAGGACTGGAGCCTGAAACAGGTGAGTGAAACCCCACAATCTAAATCTGCTGCAATAAGGTCTGGAAAAAAACGATACTGGTGTTTCAATTCAAATGCATGACAAACTTAATGCACTTAAAATTCTTTTGGTCTTGACAAAAAAATCCGACAAGTAGAGAAAAAGTGTCCCCCAAACTGTCCCCCAAAAAAAGAAAACCCCAAATACTTGACGTATAAGGGGTTTCTAGTAGCGGGAACAGGACTCGAACCTGTGACCTTTGGGTTATGAGCCCAACGAGCTACCAACTGCTCCATCCCGCGATATATTTTTAATTCTACATTTCAATTTTGAGGACTCGAATCTGAGTCCGCCGCGGCGGATATGAGCCCAACGATTACGCCTTGGCGAATCCATCCCGCGATATATCTTTAATAATTTATTAGTATCGCTCTCTTAAAGTTTACGGCTTCAAACGTTTTTTGTTGCCCTTTCCTTTATTGTGGTACAAAGGTAAGGACATATTATGAAAAATCAAGTACCTTTGTAAAAAAAATCTGAGACCATGTCGGAAAACACACATAAAGCAGGCTTTGTAAATATTATTGGTAAACCCAATGTGGGCAAATCTACACTTATGAATGCCTTGCTCGGAGAAAAGCTTTCTATCATTTCATCCAAAGCCCAAACCACAAGACATAGGATCCTTGGGATAATGAATGAACCTGAGTATCAGATCGTCTTCTCCGATACTCCGGGCATGCTTAAACCGAAATATGAACTGCACAAAAGCATGATGGGCTTTGTAAACCTTTCACTCGAAGATGCAGATGTAATCGTATTTGTTACAGATCTTTTTGAGAATGACGAAGAAATTGAAGATATTATCAAAAAAATAAATGCTGCAGCGGTTCCGGTATTACTTATCATTAATAAGATTGACCTGAACAAAGAGGAAAAGCTTGCTGAAGTAACCGAATATTGGACGGAAAAGATAAATGCCGATGTGGTAATTCCTATTTCGGCGCTGGAAGGGTTTAATCTTCAAAAGATTTTGCAGGAAATTCTGGATCGTTTGCCAGTACATCCACCATTTTATGACAAAGAAGAACTAAGTGACCGCCCCGAGCGTTTCTTTGCTTCCGAAATTGTCCGTGAGAAAATATTTGTACAGTATAAAAAAGAAATCCCATACAGTACTGAAGTCCGAATAGAAGATTTTGAAGAGACTGAAAATTTAATTCGAATGCGTGCTGTGATTTTTGTAGAAAGAGACAGCCAAAAAGGAATAATTATTGGAGACAAAGGGAAAGCACTGAAAAGAGTGGGGACACAAGCCAGGATTGAAATGGAGAAATTTTTTGGTAAAAAAGTTTTTCTTGAAACCTTCGTAAAGGTGGAAGATAACTGGAGAAAGAATAAAAATAAACTGAGAAAATTTGGTTACGACCAATAATAAATAAAATTATGGCCAATATAGTAGCAATTGTAGGGAGACCTAATGTGGGCAAGTCCACACTTTTTAATAGACTTGTAGAAGAAAGAAAAGCCATTGAAGACAACCTAAGTGGGGTGACCAGAGACAGGCATTACGGGCATGCACAGTGGGGAGGAAAGTTTTTCTCTGTAATTGACACCGGTGGATATGTCAAAGGGTCTGAAGATGTTTTTGAAAAAGAGATCCGTAAGCAAGTAAAATTAGCCATTGAAGAGGCTTCAGTGATCCTGTTTGTAGTGGACTGTATGGTAGGGCTTACCGATTTGGATGCAGAGTTTGCCAAAGAACTAAGGGGTACAGATAAGCCTGTTTTTATCGTGGCCAATAAGGCAGATAATATGGAGAGTATGCTGATGGCCAATGAGTTTTATGCCCTTGGGATAGGAGAGGAAATCATTTACCCGACTACCGGAACCAGTGGGAGTGGCTTGGGAGATTTACTGGATGATGTAATTCAAAAATTTCCTGATGAGGGAGAAAGAGACCCCGATGAAGGGATTCCTAAATTAGCGATTTTGGGTAGGCCAAATGTCGGTAAATCCTCTTTTCTTAATGCCTTAATAGGAAAAGAAAGATCCATCGTCACAGATGAGGCAGGAACAACCAGAGATGCTATCCATACACGCTACCAATTGTATGGGAAGGATTATATACTTACGGATACTGCCGGTATTAGAAAAAAATCCAAAGTAAAAGAAGACATTGAGTTTTATTCTGTCATGCGATCTTTAAGAACCCTTGAAGATTCGGATGTGATCATTATTATGGTGGATGCCACCAGAGGCTTGGAAGCTCAAGATGTTAACCTAATCTCTTTGTCTATAAAAAACAATAAAGGCTTGATGATCATGGTGAACAAATGGGATTTGGTGGAGAAAGACCATAAGACCATGCAAAAGTTTAAGGACAATATGACCGAAAAGTTGGGTGAAAATAAATGGATACCTATTATCTTTATTTCTGCACTTACCAAGCAAAGGATTTATCAAGCCATGGAATTGGCGATGAACGTTTATGATAATAAGCAAAGGAAAGTAGCTACATCTAAATTGAATGAGTTGTTATTACCGGAAATAGAAAAGTATCCACCGCCGGCAAATAAAGGGAAGTATATAAAAATTAAATATATCACCCAATTGCCTACTAAAAACCCGGTGTTTGCCTTTTTCTGTAATTTGCCACAATATATTAAATCTCCCTATACCAGATTTTTGGAAAATAGGTTGAGAGAGAATTTCGATTTTACCGGAGTGCCAGTTAAAATTACCTATAAAAAGAAATAATTAAAGCCATGAAAACTCCCCTATATTCACTTTTATTATTGGCATTCCTATTTACTTGGAGTTGTACGAGCGACGCAGACAGCGAAAAGCCTCTGCTAGTATTGGCCAATACCGAATGGGAGCTTCAGGAGGCTACCTTAATCGGAAGAGGAACCGTTGAAGTGCCTGGTTCATCTACGAAAGTGCCTGTGAGTATAGACGGAGTAGGTCAAGATTATGACATGAGCCTAACTTTCGGTGATGGCGATCAACTGGTTTCTGCCACCGGAAGTTTTGTATTTGATGTCTCGGTAAGTGTATTGGGAGTACCACTCCAAAGTGAGGAAATCCCAGTGAATGGTGTTGAAATCTTTTCGGGTAATTGGGAACTGATTGGTGATGAATTGGTAATTACGGATAATGAAGAGGCAGTAATACTAAATGTTGTTGACAATTCTGCAAATATGCTTAAGCTAAAAGGAGATATTGATGCTTCTGATTTTGAAAGCTTACAAGAAGAAGGGCTTACCGTGAGTGAATCAAGCATTGAAATCGTTCTGGTAAAATGAAAAATTAGCTCCTTGTAGCAAAAAAATAACCCGGGAAAAGAGTCGTTACAGACCCCTTTCCCGGGTTATTTTTTTATGTGGTTGAAAAAGAATGGCCTTTATATTTGACTTACCTTTTGCCTTCATAAGGAATATAGACCACCTTTTTGGTTTCAAAAAATGGTTCTTTGAAGTAGTCCTCAAGATGATAGCTTACATAATTTAGGTGTAGGGCTTCTAGTTCTTCATCCACATCTCCACCCTTTAAGTACAGAATTCCATTCTGGAACTCCTCATGAACATCTTCTTTTCTGAACCTGCCTTTTACCCAAGGATAAAATTTCTCCATTTGCGTTACGGCACGGCTTACTACAAAATGATATTTTCTACTCATTAGATTTTCAGCACGGACCTGTTGGGGCTCTACATTTTTTAAGCCCAACTGCTTGACCACATCTTTTACCACGGATATTTTTTTTCCTATGGAGTCCACCAGATGAAACTGAACTTCCGGAAAAAGAATAGCCAGCGGTATTCCCGGAAAACCTCCCCCGGTGCCTATGTCAAGTATTTTGGTTCCGGGCTTGAAAGAAACTGTCTTGGCGATGCCTAAAGAATGCAATACATGGTGGACATAGAAGCTGTCCATATCTTTCCTGCTGATAACATTAATTTTACTGTTCCAATCAAGGTAAAGTTCTCCCATGTGTGCAAACTGCTCCTTCTGTTGGGCGTTCAATTCTGGGAAGTATTGCTGGATCAGCTTGTGGTCTGGACTCATTGAATTAGATGTGTTTATTTTTCCCTTGAGCGATTTCTAGGAGCAATTCCCTAGAACGGTGCAGTTGTGCTTTTACTGTACCCAGAGGTTTGTCTAGCTCGGCGGCAATTTCATCATAGGACAATTCGTCAAAATACCTGAGTTTTACTAGTTTTCGGTATTTTGCAGGTAGCTTGTCTACAAAGATTCTCACCATTTCTTTTCTTTGCGTTTTGATAAACTCATCCTGAGGATTGTTGTCATCATCTTCCACATCGATATTTACTGCATTGCCACCATCATCAGTCATGGTGTTGTTCAAACTCATCGTTTTGAGTTTTTTCTTGCGTATAAAATCTATGGTATTGTTGGTCGCAATTCTAAAGAGCCACGTACTAAACGTATAGTCTTTTTTGAATTTATGAAGATTTTTAAAGGCCTTAGCAAAAGCTTCCATTGTAAGGTCTTCGGCATCGTCAGCACCTCTGATCATTTTTAAGATCATAAAGTACACGGCCTTCTTGTACCGCTTCATGAGCGAGGCGTACGCTTGCTGGTCTTTGTCATTGACCGCTTTGTCGATCAATTCGAAATCTTCTAACGCTTTATCTGAAAAACTTCTTTCGTTTATTTCCATTTAACTGTTTTTGACAGATAACCTTTTGTTCCCAAGGTCCAAAAATAAATCATGTACATCAAATCAAAAAATAAGGTCCATATTACCTTCCCAGTCCCCTCTAATTTTTTTCTAACCCGGTGAATAATTAAATATTGGAGCATTGCTCTAAAGAAAACTAACCCCAATACCAGGGCAATTGGTTCCCAAGTGCTTTCAAGAATTACAATTCCTATAGCAGAAGACCAGAATACTAAATGACTTAACGAATACAAACCGAGTTTTAGTTTGTCTCTAGTACGATAATATTTGCCGGCATGGAAATGCCTTTTCTTTTGTGTAAAATAGTCCTTAAAATTGGTCTTAGGTTGAGAGATGGTAATGCTATCAGGCTGTGCAACAATTGCCGTGTTTGCTGCAGTGGCGTATTTGTTTACAAACAAGTCATCATCACCCCCTTCTATATGCCAGAGGGATTTAAAAGCCTTCTTTTCCATGAAAAAATCCTTTCGGTAACATAGGTTTCTTCCTACGCCCATAAAAGGAGACTTCCAATAACCGAAAGAAAAATAGTAAATGGCTGTCAATAAGGTTTCATATTGGATGATTTTGTTCAATAAGCCGGGAAGTGTCAGGTAAGAGCCATGACCAAGAGCAAAAGTTTTACCTTCATTGCGTATTGGAGCAGACATCCTTCTGATCCATTGTGAGGATACCGGCCTGCAATCTGCATCTGTCAATAGGATTGAATCGTATTTTGAAACTTTTATACCTAGTGTAAGGGCGTACTTTTTGGCTGTTACATGCTGGGGAGTGTACCGAATGTTTACAATTTTTAGCTGGTCATATTTGCTGGACAGTGCCCTTAAAATATCCTCAGATTCATCTGTTGAACAATCATTTACTACCAATACTTCGAAGGTAGGGTAGTCCTGCTTCATTAGTAAGGGTATAAGGTCATTCAGGTGTGCGGCTTCATTCTTTGCTGCAATAATTACAGTTACCCCACTCAAATTTAAGTCTTGCTCAGTTTCTTCCTGCCTTTTATAAAAAAATGCAAACCTGCCAAAAACTACCATCAAGTAAGTAAACTGTAGCCCTGCAGCCAAAAAAAATATCCACCATAATGTGTTTTCCATATTTATGCTTACTGTCAGTTCTATAAGATTAATTCAAAAAGCTCAAATTTTTGTTTTATTGCAGTTATTTTTGTGTTCCATTTGTGGCAAGCATTGACTTTCCGTTAGGCTTGTTTCAATTAAAAAGAGAACTGAATAGCTGAAGATCGAAATATAGCAAGGGAAAATATTGGGAAAAATGAAAATATTGACTTATTCTATAGTATTTTCAATGCCTAAGAATTTCACTACTGCCTAATTCGAATTCAAATATAATAAGTAAATGAGGGATAATTCAATGAAAGGGAGGAATGAAATTTAAACTTGTAAGTAAAGATCAAAAGTCAAAAGCCAGAGCCGGTGAAATACAAACCGATCATGGTACCATTCAAACACCGATCTTTATGCCTGTAGGGACCGCAGGTTCTGTGAAGGCTGTTCACCAAAGAGAATTGACTTATGATGTGAAAGCTCAGATTATTTTGGGTAATACTTATCACCTTTATCTTAGACCCGGTTTGGAAGTGCTTGAAAAAGCTGGAGGCCTGCATAAATTTATCGGCTGGTCTAGCCCTATCCTAACTGACAGTGGAGGGTATCAGGTTTTCTCCTTGGAAGGAAACAGGAAAATAAAAGAAGAAGGGGTTGTTTTCAAATCCCATATCGATGGATCAAAACATCATTTTACCCCGGAATCTGTAATGGATATACAGCGTACCATTGGAGCCGATATTATCATGGCCTTTGATGAATGTACCCCTTATCCTTGTGAATGGAGTTATGCCAAAAACTCCATGCATCTCACCCATAGGTGGTTGAAAAGATGCATAGAGCGCTTTGATAGCACTAGCGGGAAATATGGCTATAGTCAATCTTTGTTTCCTATTGTTCAGGGAAGTACTTTTAAAGATCTGCGACAGGATGCTGCGCGTTTTGTAAGTGATCAGGACAGAGAAGGCAATGCCATTGGAGGGTTGTCTGTCGGGGAGCCGGCCGAAATGATGTATGAAATGACAGATTTGGTGACGGATATATTGCCTGAAGAGAAGCCCAGGTACCTTATGGGGGTAGGGACACCGGCCAATATTTTGGAATCCATAGCGCTTGGGATTGATATGTTTGATTGTGTGATGCCTACCAGGAATGCTAGGAATGGCATGCTCTTCACAACCGAAGGTATTATCAATATTCGGAATGAAAGGTGGAAAATGGATTTTTCACCCATTGACAGTGGCTTTCATTCTCATGTAAGTAATTTTTATTCGAAAGCCTACCTTAGGCACCTTACCATAAGTAAAGAAATGCTTGCTGCTCAAATCGCGAGCATTCACAATTTATCCTTCTATCTTTGGTTGGTGACACAGGCTAGAGAACGCATCCAAGCGGGAGATTTTACCTCTTGGAAAAATGCGATGGTAGAAAAAGTAAGCCGAAGATTATAAGATTCCTTTTAATGTAGCCGTTTCATTTGCAAGACTAGAGAAAGACCAATTGGTATGAAGTTATTGGATAAGTTAATCATCAAAGATTTTCTCAAAACCTATTTGTTTGTGGTTTTGATGTTGATTTTGGTCGTTTTGGTACTAGATTTTACCGAAAAGAATGATACCTATATTCGGAATGAAGTGCCTGCTTCTGAGATTTTGCAATACATGCTCAACTATGGCCTTTATCTAAACAACTTACTTACACCAATTACCGTCTTTATTTCTGTGATCTTCATTACTTCTAAAATGGCAGGACGGACTGAGATCATAGCTATTCTCAGTAGTGGAGTGAGTTTTTTACGAATGCTTCTGCCATTCCTTTTTTCCGCTTTCTTGATCGCCGTAGTAAGTTTCTTTCTAAATGGCTGGGTGTTACCGGTTGCCACTGAGGGGGTTTCAAAATTTAGGGTTGAATACCTGGACAAAGGTCAAGATGTCAACCAGCAAAATATTCATATTAAGGTCGCGCCGAATTTATTTGCCTATATGAGGAGGTATTTTACTTCTGTAAATCAAGGTCATGATTTTACTTTGGAAAATATCAAGGAAGGAAAACTAATCTCAAAATTTTCAGCAGAAAGGATTGTTTGGGATACAGCCAAACATGTCTGGAATGCACGAAATTGGAGGTTGAGAGAGTTTAATGAAATGGGGGAGACTTGGACTACCGGAGATGCCATGGATACCACCCTGTCTATTACTCCCGATGATTTTGACCTTCCTCTCAATCATCATGAAACCCTCACCCTACCTGATCTTTCCAACCAAATTTTGATTCTTGAAGATAGAGGAGCGGACAATGTAAGCTTTTACAAAATAGAAAAATATGTACGCTTCATGTCACCGTTCGCTGCGATTCTATTGACTTTTATTGGGGTCATTGTTTCCGCTCGAAAAACCAGAGGCGGATCAGGATTTAAAATAGCCTTGGGCTTTATGCTAGCTTTCGTTTATATCATACTGTTTTTGCTTTCAAGAACATTTGCGGAAGCAGGTACGGCTTATCCTGTCCTTGCCGTGTGGATGCCTAATATTGTTTTTGGAATTACCGGTCTGGTGCTTTACAAAACAGTTCCTAGATAAGGTAGCTTATGGTAAAAGATTACTTATGGCTTCATCTCGTGGTTCTAATATGGGGATTTACAGCAATTTTGGGTTTACTGATAAGTCTTCCTGCCGTTGAGATCGTTTTTTACCGAACCATGCTTGCCGGTGCAGGCTTGTATTTTTTACTTAAGTTTAAGAAGAGAAATATAAGGGTAAGGTGGAATGCTTTGCTTAAATTTCTGGTAACCGGAGGCCTAATTGGGGCACATTGGATTTTGTTTTTCTGGGCGGCGCAAGTGTCTACAGCTTCTGTTTGTTTGGCAGGGATGGCCACTTGCTCTTTGTGGACTGCCATTATTGAACCTATTGTGAACAAACAAGCGATAAAATGGTATGAAGTATTGCTTGGCTTGATCGTGATTGTAGGTCTAATAGTGATTTTTAAGTTTGAATCGGGCTATTCTTTGGGTCTTTTTTTGGCAGTTGTATCTGCATTATTAAGTGCCTGTTTTACCGTGATTAATGGGAGACTAACTAAAAGCCATAGTCCCTTTATTATTACCTTTTATGAAATGATAGGGGCCTTTGTGCTTACCACTGTCTTTATTCCATTTTATATCAACTGGTTTGCAGAAGCTGGTTTTTCTTGGGTTCCGAAAGGTTTGGATTGGTTTTGGCTACTGGTTTTGTCTCAAGTATGTACAGTGATTGCATTTACATTGTCGGTGAATTTGATGAAACGTTTGACAGCCTTTGCAGTGAATTTGACAGTAAATATGGAGCCTGTTTATGGCATTCTATTGGCTTTTATTATTTTTGGAGAGAAAGAGAAAATGACTCCTGAATTTTACTTGGGAACCCTGATAATTTTGGCCTCAGTCTGCATCTACCCGTTGATTCGCTATGTCCAAAAAAGAAGGTTAGGCAGCACCCCAAGAAAAATCCACTGAGCGTAAAATGCAGGCTAATAAATTTTGAATCAGGCTTTACAATTGGAAATCGTTCATTTTTTTAAGGTAATTTTTCAGTGAATACGAAATAATTTTCCGGAAAATCAATGGCTTCCGGTCGGTCTTTGAATAATCCAAAAACTGCAGAGCCGGAACCGGACATAGCCGCATACCATGCACCAGCAGCATATAGTTTTTCTTTGATGGTAGCAATTTCGGGGTGATTGGCGAAAACACCTTTCTCAAAATCGTTGACCAGCTGTGATTTCCATGATGACTGATCCGAAAGAATGGTTTTTAAATCCTTCTCACTAAGCTTGGGTTGTATGCCTCCATATGCTTCTTTTGTGCCGATATGGATGCCCGGGTGAATCAAGTATAGCCAGTTCCCTGAAAGATCGATAGGGAAGGGAGTTAGTTTTTCACCCCGTCCTTCTGCCATTTGCGGATTGTTTTGTATAAAAAACGGGCAGTCACTACCCAATTGTGAGGCATAGTTTTCCAATTGTTTGGCATCTAGCCCTAACGAAAAAAGTTGGTTCAAAAGGTTTAAAGCAAAAGCTGCGTCGGCAGAGCCCCCACCAAGTCCTGCACCGATGGGTATGCGCTTATGCAAATGTGCTGCAATTGCCGGGGTTTCGGGAAAATCTGACGATAATAACTGATAAGCTTTTACGATCAGGTTATTGGCTGAATCTCCTGGAATGGAGATACCACTGTGACTAAAAGAGAAAGATTTGGAGGGGATTATTTCCAATGCCTCTTTTAAAGGAATGGGGTACATGCACGTTTCGATGTCATGAAATCCATCGGTTCTTTTTCTGAGCACATGTAAGCCAAGGTTGATTTTGGCATTGGGAAAAATGATCATATTTGTATAGCTTTAAGCATTAAAATTAAAACAAAGCTGTGGATTTTCTATGAAGCTTTTTAAGGTATTTTTTTAGTTATTGGCCTACTTCTGTTTAAAGTTGGTAAGTATCGCCTAAAAGTCGGTTTTTTTAGGGAAAAATTAACAAATGTTTGGATCAGAATAAAATTTTGAATTTTTTTACCTTAATTAATTTTTTTAAAATAAAATATTTGATAATCTACTATTTAAGGCTTTAATTTTTCATTTGTTTTCATTTACATTATTTTCTTATTTTCAAGAAATTAAAAAAAGAATTAAAATATTGTAAGTGTGGATTAAGGGTTTTAATATTGCATTATAATAGTATATAAAATAGTCAGAAATAATACTCTTAAAAGAGATATGTTAGTAGTTGTCAGCCTTGTCGTCCTAATTGTCATTATCATTTAGTAAGTGATGAAGCGCTGATCTATTGCCAATAGAAAAAATCAATCAAAGTGCTTCATTCGAGTGAAGCACTTTTTTTTATAAGCCAGTTGTTAAAAATAATTCAGTTATAATGAGCAATTCAAAAAAGAATAGTTGGGAGGTAAGCGATAATCAAGAGAATCCGGCGTCAATGGCCATGTTGTACGCAACAGGGCTTACGGATGAGCAGATGAAGCAACCTTTTGTGGGTGTGGCAAGTTGCGGGTATGAAAGTAACCCTTGTAACATGCACCTTAATGACTTTGCAAGAGCCATAAAGGCCTCTACAAGAAAGTCAAAACTGACTGGATTGGTCTTCAATACAATAGGGATTAGTGATGGTATTTCAATGGGTACTTCGGGAATGCGTTATAGTCTTCCTTCTAGAGAGATCATTGCTGATTCTGTAGAGTCATTTATTCTAGGTCATTCATTTGACGGGATAATTACAGTAGCTGGTTGCGATAAAAACATGCCGGGTGCAGTTATGGGCATGCTAAGGGTAAACAGGCCTTCTATCATGGTTTATGGTGGCACCATCAGGTCCGGGAAATATAAAGGTGAGAAATTGAATATTGTTTCGGCTTTTGAGGCCTATGGCAAGAAAATCAAAAATGAAATATCTGATGAAGATTATACAGGCGTAATCAAAAATGCATGTCCCGGAGCAGGTGCTTGTGGGGGAATGTATACCGCCAATACCATGTCTTCTGCCATAGAAGCCATGGGGCTTTCACTTCCTTACAGTGCATCCAATCCTGCCAATTCTCAGGAGAAAGCAGCAGAATGTGAAGCCGCAGGTGAATTCATTGCCAATTTATTGGCCATGGACTTGAAGCCAAAAGATATTGTTACCAAGAAGAGTTTAGAAAACGCCGTAAGGGTGGTTGTAGCACTTGCAGGAAGTACCAACGCCGTATTGCACTTGTTGGCCATTGCCCGAACTGCTGAGATTGACTTTGGCTTGGAAGATTTTAAGAAAATAAATGCCACTACTCCTGTATTAGGTGATTTTAAACCTAGTGGTAAATACATGATGGAGGACTTGCACGATCAGGGAGGTTTGCCGGCCTTTATGCGTTACCTGCTAGACAATGGCTTGCTACATGGAGATTGCATGACAGTTACAGGCAAAACCATTGAAGAAAATTTGGCTGATATTGCGCCTATTAAAGTAGCGAAAGGAAGTGTAATCAACCCAATAGATTCACCTGTGAAAGAAACAGGGCACCTTTGTATCTTGTCAGGCAACCTTGCTCCTGAAGGTTCTGTGGCCAAGATATCAGGTAAAGAAGGCGTCTCATTTACAGGACCTGCAAAGGTTTACAACTCAGAACAGGAGGCCAACGATGCCATGAAAAACATGGAAGTTCAAAAAGGTGATGTTGTCGTCATCAGGTTTGTAGGTCCAAAAGGTGGACCGGGAATGCCTGAGATGCTTAAACCTACTTCTATAATCATTGGAGCAGGGCTGGGAGCTGATGTAGCATTGATTACAGATGGAAGATTTTCAGGAGGTACACACGGCTTTGTAGTAGGTCATGTAACACCGGAAGCATATACAGGTGGTCCAATAGGACTTTTACAAAATGGCGATATGGTCACCATTAATGGAGAGACCCTTGAAATCTCTTGTGATGTATCTGAAGAAACTTTTGCAGAGCGAAAGAAAACTTGGGTAAATAAAGACTTAAGCCATTTAAATGGAACATTAAAAAAATATTCTCAGTTAGTTTCTACGGCATCTGAAGGATGCGTTACGGATAAAGATTAACGACTATGAATGATTCACAAATAAGAGGGGCAGAAATTGTAATCAAATCCCTGGTAGCAGAAAATGCCAAATTTATTTTTGGTTACCCGGGAGGGGCTATCATGCCGGTGTATGATGCACTCTATGATTATATGGATCAGATCCAGCATATCCTCACCCGACACGAACAAGGCGCTATTCATGCTGCCCAGGGATATGCCAGAGTTTCCGGTAAAGTGGGGGTTTGTATGGCCACTTCCGGTCCGGGAGCAACCAATTTAATAACTGGCATGGCTGATGCCTTAATTGACAGTACACCTCTCGTCTGTATTACAGGACAGGTGTTGTCACCACTTCTGGGAACAGATGCTTTTCAAGAAACAGATGTGGTAGGGATTTCAATGCCTGCCACTAAATGGAATATACAAGTAAGAAGGGTGGAGGATATCGCTCCGGCCATTGCCAAAGGTTTTCATATTGCAAGGTCCGGAAGACCAGGGCCGGTATTGATAGACATAACAAAGGATGCTCAGGTAGCCTTGGGAGATTATAATTATGTTCCATGTCTTAATATTCGCTCTTACCGTCCTTATCCTAAGGTGGAAGACAATGTGATTGATGCTGCAGCTGAACTTATCAATAATGCCAAAAGACCTTATCTTTTGTATGGTCAGGGTGTAATATTGGGTAAGGCCGAAAGTCAGTTAAAAGCATTTTTAGATAAGACTGGAATTCCTGCTGCTTGTACCTTGTTGGGTACAGGAGCCTTGTCTGAGGATCATCCAAATTACGTAGGCAAATTGGGAATGCATGGCAATTATGCACCGAATTTGCTCACCAATAAATGTGATGTCTTGATCAGCGTGGGCATGCGGTTTGATGACCGGGTAACGGGAGATGTGAAGCGTTATGCCAAACAAGCCAAGGTTATTCATCTTGAATTGGATCCTGCAGAAATTAACAAGATTGTTAAGGCCGATGTACCTATTCTAGGTGACTGTAAAGTTAGTTTAGAAAAGCTTGTTGAGAAGGTAGAAAAGAAAGAACATCCGGAATGGTTCAAGCAATTCAGAGCGCTTGAGGCTGAGGAAAAAAGAGTGGTTGTGGGCAATGACTTGTCTCCGACCAAGAATGGCTTGACTATGGGTGAGGTGATTCGACATATCAATGAGTTTAAAGCTGATGATGCTATTTTGGTAACAGATGTAGGTCAACATCAAATGGTAGCATGGAGGTATTTTGAATACAAGACCTCCAGAACACAGGTTACCTCCGGGGGCCTAGGCACCATGGGATTCTCTCTTCCTGCCGCTTTGGGAGCTCAGCTCCATGACTACAGCAAAGAAGTAATCTGTGTAGTGGGAGATGGAGGAATTCAGATGACCATTCAAGAACTTGGAGCCATTATGCAAACCAAAGCTCCTGTAAAGGTTGTTTTGCTTAACAATAATTTCTTGGGAATGGTAAGGCAGTGGCAGCAGTTGTTTTTTGACAAGCGCTACTCTTTTACAGAACTAGACAACCCTGATTTTATAAAAATCGCAGAAGCTTATAGCTTTAAGGTACAGATAGTAGATGAAAGGGCTGATTTACGCCAGGCGGTAGCTGAGATGTTTGTACATGATGGACCTTATTTCCTTGAGGTGAAAGTAGAAAAAGAGGACAATGTTTTTCCAATGATTGCCACCGGCAGTTCTGTAGAAGAAGTTAGACTTAAATAACTCAGATGAAAAGAAGATACACAATTTCTGTATTTACAGAAAATTTCATAGGAATACTCAGTAGAATTACTTTAATATTTACCCGTAGGGGGATCAATATTGATGGTTTTACTGCCTCAGAAAGTAGAGAAGAGGGGATCTATAGGATCACCATTGAGGTGAATACAACTGAAGAACAAGTGATTCAGTTGTCAAGGCAAATCGAGAAAATCATTGATGTAATCAAAGCCTTTTATTACGTGGATGATGAAATGGTTTTTCAAGAGATTGCCTTGTACAAAATTCCAATTGACAGTATAGATCCAGGTTTGGAGAAAGTAATTCGTCAGTACAATGCGAAGATTATTTCAGCCGAGAAGGATTTTGTGGTCATAGAAATGACAGGCCATAAAGAAGATACCCAGGATTTGCTGGAAGTTTTAAAAGAATTTAATGTTCTGGAATTTGTTAGGTCCGGCAGAGTAGCTGTGGCCAAGCCAATGGTGAGTATTGATAAATATTTATAATACCAATTTAAAATCAATTTTAATTTATAGTTATGAAACTGAAGTTCGGTACAGTTGAAGAAAACGTAGTGACAAGAGAAGAATTTCCTCTTGAAAAAGCCAAGGAAGTCCTAAAAGACGAAGTAATCGCCGTATTAGGATATGGGGTTCAAGGCCCTGGACAGGCACTAAACCTAAAAGACAATGGTTTCAATGTCATTGTAGGACAAAGAAAAGATTCCAAAACTTGGGACAAGGCTGTTGCTGACGGATGGGTTCCTGGTGAAACTCTTTTTGAGTTGGAAGAAGCCTGTGAAAAAGGAACAATTCTTCAGTTCTTGTTGTCTGATGCCGGACAAATTGCCTTATGGCCAACAGTTAAGAAACATTTGACTCCAGGAAAAGCACTTTACTTTTCTCATGGCTTTGGTGTTACTTATAAAGAACAGACAGGTATCGTTCCTCCAGCGGATGTGGATGTGATTTTGGTTGCCCCTAAAGGTTCAGGAACTTCATTGAGGAGAATGTTTGTTGAAGGAAGAGGTTTGAACTCATCTTTTGCTATTTTCCAAGATGCTACCGGAAGAGCAAAAGAAAGAGTAGTTGCTTTGGGCATAGGAGTAGGTTCAGGATATTTGTTCGAAACCGATTTCTACAAAGAAGTAACATCTGACCTTACAGGTGAAAGAGGTTCTTTGATGGGTGCTATTCAGGGTATCTTCGCTGCTCAGTACGAAGTATTAAGAGCTAACGGTCATACTCCTTCAGAAGCATTCAATGAAACTGTTGAAGAATTGACACAAAGTTTGATGCCTTTGGTAGCTGAAAACGGAATGGATTGGATGTATGCCAACTGTTCAACTACAGCTCAAAGAGGTGCGTTGGATTGGTGGAAACCTTTCAGAGATGCCACTAAGCCTGTATTTGAAGACTTATACAACAGTGTAAAGACAGGAAAAGAAGCTGCCAAGTCTATTGAAGCCAATAGTAAGCCAGATTATAGGGTGAAATTAGAAGAAGAGTTGAAAGAATTGAGAGATTCTGAAATGTGGCAAGCGGGAGCAACTGTCCGTAAATTAAGACCAGAAAACAATTAAAAAATAACGATGTCAGAAAAGCTTTGGATATTTGATACCACCCTTAGGGATGGAGAACAGGTGCCGGGTTGCCAACTCGATACCAGGGAAAAAATTGTAGTAGCCAAGGCTTTGGAAGCATTGGGAGTTGATATCCTTGAGGCTGGATTTCCTGTATCCAGCCCCGGGGATTTCAATTCTGTTGTGGAAATATCAAAAGCAGTAGAAGACCCTATCATCTGTGCACTTTCCAGAGCTGTAGAGAAAGACATAGAAGTGGCTGCTGAGGCATTAAAGTTTGCCAAAAAAAGTAGAATCCACACCGGTATAGGTGTCTCTGGTTACCATATTGAGCATAAGTTTAGAAGTACTCCTGATGCCGTGCTTGAAAAAGCCATCAAGGCAGTGAAGTTTGCAAGGAACCTTGTAGGTGAAGTGGAGTTTTATGCTGAGGATGCCGGTAGGGCAGATCCTGAATTTCTTGCAAAGATTGTTGAAGCAGTGATCAAGGCAGGAGCTACAGTCATCAATATTCCGGATACTACAGGCTATTGTCTTCCAGAGCAGTACGGAAATATCATTCGTTTTCTCAAGGAAAATGTCTCAAATATAGACAAGGCCATCTTGTCTACCCACTGTCACAATGATCTTGGATTGGCCACGGCCAATAGCCTTTCAGGCGTACTCAACGGTGCCAGACAAGTGGAAGTGACCATGAATGGCATAGGTGAACGTGCCGGCAACACCTCCTTGGAAGAAGTGGTGATGGCCATAAAAAGTCACAAAGAGGTACCGGTTTATACCGGAATCAATACCAAGAAAATTTACGAAACGAGTAGGATTATTTCCAAACTCATGAATATGCCTATACAGCCAAATAAGGCGATTGTAGGTAGAAATGCATTTGCACACTCATCCGGAATACACCAGGATGGTGTCCTAAAAAATAGGGAGAATTATGAAATCATAGATCCCAAAGATGTAGGTGTAGAAGAATCATCCATAGTCCTGACAGCAAGAAGCGGGAGGGCTGCATTAAAACATCACCTCAAATTACTGGGGTTTGAATTTGATAAAGAGAAATTGGATGAAATTTATGCTGATTTCTTAACCCTTGCAGACTCAAAACGAGACATAGGTAGAAAAGACCTACTGTCTTTATTAGGTGAACACCTGGAACATGCTCCTTTCATAGAAATGAAAGAAGTTTACTACGAAGGAAGTGAAGGAGAAGGTGGTCATGCAAAAGTTGTTCTTGCTATCGGTGAAGAAGAAAAGAAAAGTGAATCCGACGGAAATGGCCCCGTAGATGCAGTCATTAAATCCATCAAGAAGCTAATTCCTCAGCAGGTTATATTGGATGAATTTTTGATCCAAGCGATTACCAAAGGGAGTGACGATATATGTAAAGTCCACATGCGATTGATGCATAATGAACGGCCCTATCATGGGTTCGGATCCGAAACAGACATAGTATTGGCCTCAGCCAAGGCATTTATTGATGCTTTAAATAAATTACCTGTCAAATAAATTTGGCAAAAATCTAAATATAATGGAGAAGAAATCATTATTTGATAAGATTTGGGATGCGCATGTGATCCAGTCTATCCCAAGTGGTCCGGATGTGTTTTTCATAGATAAGCATTTTATCCACGAAGTAACCAGTCCGGTTGCATTCCTAAACCTCGAAAAAAGAGGAAATAAGGTTATGTTTCCGGAAAGGACCATTGCTACTCCCGATCATAATGTACCCACTGTTGATCAGGACAAAACGATCAAGGATCAACTTTCCCGAATGCAAGTTGAAAAGTTAAGGGAAAATTGTAAGAAGCACGGAATAGATCTTCACGATCTAGGGACTGATCATCATGGAATTGTCCATGTAATCGGACCCGAGCTAGGCATTACCCAACCGGGAATGACCATAGTTTGTGGAGATAGTCATACTTCCACACATGGAGCTTTTGGTACCATTGCTTTTGGTATAGGGACTTCAGAAGTTGAAATGGTTTTTGCTACCCAATGCATCATGCAAGCAAAGCCTAAGAAAATGAGGATAACCATCGATGGAGAATTAGGCAAAGGGGTTACCTCTAAGGATATAATCTTGTATATCATCGCTCAAATTTCTGCCAGTGGTGGAACAGGGTATTTCATCGAATATGCAGGAAGTGCCATCAGGTCTTTGAGTATGGAAGCGAGAATGACCATCTGTAATATGAGTATTGAGATGGGCGCAAGAGGTGGACTGATAGCCCCTGATGAAACTACTTTCGAATACCTTAAAGGGAAACAATATTCTCCTAAAGGAGAGGAATGGGACAAGGCTGTGGCACATTGGAAAACACTTCAGACTGATGAGGGAGCTACATTTGATGTAGAATACCAATATGATGCTGCCGACATTGAGCCGATGATCACCTATGGTACCAACCCGGGTATGGGAGTGAAGGTGAGAGGAAATATCCCAACAACAGACGGGATGAATGAGAGTGAAAATAAATCTTATATCAAGTCCTTGGATTATATGGGCTTCCAGCCGGGAGAGGCTATGGAAGGCAAAAAAATTGACTATGTATTTGTGGGTAGTTGTACCAATGGACGTATAGAAGATTTAAGGTCAGTGGCTCAATTTGTAAAAGGAAAACAAAAAGCAGACAATATTACTGCTTGGATTGTTCCTGGATCCAGAGAAGTAGAAAAAATGGCTATAGAAGAAGGTATCGTCCAAACTTTGGAAGATGCAGGCTTTAAATTAAGACAACCTGGCTGTTCTGCTTGTTTGGCCATGAATGATGATAAAATTCCTTCAGGAAAATATGCTGTATCAACTTCAAACAGAAACTTTGAAGGACGTCAAGGACCGGGCAGTCGAACTTTATTGGCTTCACCTTTAACCGTAGCGGCTGTGGCCATTACAGGGGTGATTACAGACCCAAGGGATATAATAGAAGAATTAGTACAAGAAAAATAATACCATGGCATACGATAAATTTGATGTTTTGACCAGTAAGGTGGTTCCGCTTTCCTCAGAAAATGTAGATACTGACCAAATTATTCCGGCCAGGTTTTTAAAGGCTACAGAAAGAAAGGGATTTGGGGACAACCTTTTCAGAGACTGGCGTTTTGATAAAGAAGGAAATCCTAAACCGGATTTTGTTTTAAATGATCCGACTTATAGTGGTAAAATACTATTGGCAGGTAAGAATTTTGGATCAGGTTCGAGTCGTGAACATGCGGTATGGGCCATTTATGATTACGGGTTCAGATGTGTGGTTTCAAGTTTCTTTGCTGATATATTCAAAAACAATTGCTTGAACATTGGCGTGCTTCCAGTTACGGTTTCTCCGAAGTTTGCAGAGGAGTTATTTGCTGCCGTTGAGGCCAATCCGGAAACAGAAGTAGAGGTAGACATCAATAAACAAACCATTACGCTGCTGTCCACAGGAAATTCAGAATCATTTGATATCAATTCTTACAAAAAGCAAAACATGAAAAATGGGTTCGATGATATCGATTATTTGCTGAACCTTAAAGAAGAAATAGTAGCATTCGAAGCCAAAAGGTAAACCTTGCTCTGAGTTTCGAAGTTTCAATTGTGTCAGGTTAATGGTAAGGGAATGCGTAGAGAAAAGAATATAGAAATC
Source organism: Cyclobacterium sediminis (assembly GCF_054781075.1). NCBI lineage: Bacteria > Pseudomonadati > Bacteroidota > Cytophagia > Cytophagales > Cyclobacteriaceae > Cyclobacterium > Cyclobacterium sediminis. The sequence goes on from NZ_BAAGVC010000043.1 coordinate 225,252, forward strand.
ATGGACACCACCCTGAGGGATGGAGAGCAAACCTCCGGGGTGTCATTTCTTCCTTCAGAAAAACTTCAGATTGCGAAGCTTTTGCTGGAAGAGCTAAGAGTTGACCGAATAGAGGTGGCCTCAGCTAGGGTTTCAGAAGGAGAGTTGGAAGGTGTCAAAAGGATCACAAATTGGGCTGAGGAAAGAGGCTTTTTGAGTAGTATTGAGGTTTTGGGATTTGTAGATACCCCGAAATCTGTAGATTGGATGGTAGAAGCCGGTGCCAAAGTAATGAATTTGCTAACCAAAGGTTCGCTCAATCACCTGACACATCAGCTCAAGAAAACACCGGAAGTTCATTTTGCCGAGATTGAGAAATGCATTTCCTATGCAAGAACACATGGCATTGAAGTAAATGTTTATTTGGAGGACTGGAGCAATGGCATGCGTAATTCTAGAGATTATGCCCTTTCAATGATTGAATTCCTCTCCCAACAGCCGGTCAAAAGAATTATGCTTCCGGATACCTTGGGACTACTTTGCCCGGATGAAGTAAAGGAGTTTTTGGAACTGATTTGTGATAAGTTTCCGGAATTGCATTTTGATTTCCATGCGCACAATGATTATGACCTATCTGTTGCCAATGTACTCCATGCGGTAAATACCGGAGCCAAAGGCATACATACCACTGTCAATGGATTAGGAGAGCGTGCCGGTAATGCTCCACTTGAATCCATAGTAGCGGTAATAAAGGATTTCACACCTTGTCACCTTAATGTCAACGAAAGTAAAATTTATAGGATAAGTAAGCTGGTAGAGCAATTTTCAGGATTGAGAATACCTGCAAATAAACCGGTGGTTGGGGAAAATGTATTTACCCAAACAGCAGGTGTACATGCCGATGGTGACAATAAAAAGAACTTGTATTTCAGTGATTTACTTCCAGAACGTTTTGGGAGAACGCGGAAATATGCCTTGGGAAAAACTTCAGGGAAGGCCAATATTTCCAAGAACTTGGAAGAGCTAGGCATTTCTCTGGAACCTGAAGAATTAACAAAGGTTACACAAAAAATTATTGAGCTCGGAGATAAGAAGGAACGGGTTACAACTGAAGATCTTCCCTATATAATTTCTGATGTGCTTCAAAATAATTCCATCAATAACGACATTGTTATTGATGGATACCATATGGTGCATTCCAAGGGGTTAAAGCCTTCAGTTCAGTTGCGGGTTAAAATTTTCGACAACTATTATGAACAGAATGCCTCCGGTGATGGGCAGTATGATTCTTTTATGAAAGCGCTGAAGAAAATCTACAAGGGACTTGACATGCAATTGCCTAAGTTGACGGACTTTCATATTAGCATTCCTCCTGGGGGTAAGACCGATGCTTTTGTAGAGTGTGTGATTACCTGGGATTTGAATGGAAGGATCTTCAAGACCAAAGGTTTGGACAGTGACCAGACCATTGCAGCCATGATGGCCACCGAAAAAATGCTTAATATCATAGAACAAATCAAAAATAGTAACAAAACTGAAAAAAAGAATCCTTATGGAAATGAATATAGCCCTATTACCTGGTGATGGTATTGGCCCTGAAGTAATCAATCAGGCAGTAAAAGTTGTGGATGCTGTCGCTAAGAAATTTGGACATAAAATCACTTACAATGAAGCCATCACAGGTGCTGCCGCTATTGATGCAGTAGGTAACCCATACCCTGATGCCACGCACGATGCCTGTGTTGCAGCAGATGCCGTTCTTTTTGGAGCCATTGGTCATCCAAAGTTCGACAATGACCCTAGCGCAAAAGTTAGGCCTGAGCAAGGCTTGTTGGAAATGAGGAAGAAGTTGGGACTTTTTTCAAACGTTCGTCCTACCTTCACTTTCCCTTCCTTGCTTCACAAGTCCCCCTTGAAAAAAGAAAGAATTGAAGGTACTGATCTAGTATTTTTAAGGGAACTGACAGGTGGTATTTATTTTGGGGAGCCTAGAGGTAGAAATGAACAAGGAACAAAAGCTTTTGATTCTTGTGTATATTCTGTTGAGGAAATTGAAAGACTGGCAAGGATGGGTTTTGAATTTGCCAGAAAGAGAAGGAAGTTATTGACCTGTGTTGATAAAGCTAATGTATTGGCCACTTCACGTCTTTGGAGAGAAACGGTACAACGACTTGCACCTGAATATCCTGACGTTAAAGTTGAATATGAATTTGTGGATGCTGTAGCCATGAGATTGGTTCAATGGCCAAAAGCCTATGATGTCTTGATTACAGAAAACCTATTCGGTGATATCCTTACAGATGAGGCTTCTGTAATTAGTGGGTCGATGGGATTGATGCCATCTGCTTCAATTGGTCTTAAAACCAAGCTTTTTGAACCTATACACGGTTCTTATCCTCAAGCAGCAGGTAAAGACATTGCCAACCCTTTGGCAGCTGTATTGTCTGCTTCCATGATGTTTGAGTATGCTTTTGATTTAATGGATGAAGCTAAAGCTATTTCTGACGTGGTTAACTTGTCTTTGGAAAAAGGCGTGGTAACTGAAGATCTTTCAGAAGGGGAGAAATCCTATAAAACTTCTGAAGTAGGAGATTGGTTGGCCGAACAAATTGAAAAAATGTAAAAATTATATTGCATAAAAAAAGCCCCTACTGCTAGTTGATAGCTTTAGGGGCTTTTTTAGTTGGTATACAATTTATTTTTTACTTGCTACGTAGGCATCAATTAATTCTTGCGTAATGCCTGTAGTAGAATAGCCTCCATCATGAAACAGGTTTTGCATGGTTACCATTCTGGTGAAATCGGAAAACATGGTGACAATGTATTCTGCACAGGATTCTGCTGAAGCATTACCAAGAGGTGAAGCCAAGGCGGCAAAATCAAAGAAATCATCAAACCCTCCTATACCTGAACCTGCTACGGTTTTCGTGGGGGATTGAGAAATGGTATTTACTCTCACATTTTTACTTTTCCCGTACCTCAGGCCATAGTTTCTAGCTATACTTTCCAGTATGGCTTTGGCTTCAGACATGTCACTATAAAAAGGGAAAGCCCTTTCTGCTGCAATATAACTTAATGCAATTACAGAAGCCCATTCGTTTAGAATGTCTTTCTTTTCTGCAACTTGAAGCATTTTGTGAAAAGAAACGGCTGAAACATCATATGACTTTTGTACCCAATCATAATTCAAGTCACCATAAGATCTTCCCTTTCGAACATTGGGAGACATTCCTATGGAGTGGAGTAAGAAATCAAAATTTCCACCTAAATATTCTTTTGCTTCATCATAAAGTTTCTCGATATCTTCTACGGATGTAGCATCTGCTGGGATAACTATGGTCCCACATTCATCGGCTAATTCCTTTATGGCGCCCATACGCATGGCTATTGGGGCATTGGTAAGGACAAATTTTGCCCCTTGTTCTTTGGCTTTTAAGGCTGTTTGCCAGGCAATAGAATTTTCATCAAGTGCGCCGGTTATTATTCCTTTTTTTCCTTTTAATAAATTTTCAGGCATTGTATTATTTTGATTTTATAACTTCAATTAAATAATATTCTATAAATTTAACTAATAAAGCGTGAAACATTTTTCACTGGGCTTTTATAAAAGAGATGCAATTGACTATTTCGAGAGCAATTCTTTAGCATTTTCAAAGGCAGTAGTTGAGGGGTTTGACCCCGAAATCATGGTGGCGATTTCAAACAATCTTTCTTCAGCGTTTAATAATTTTATTTTACTAATCGTCCGCTCTGAGCTATTATCTTTGTATACAAAATAGTGTTTTTCTCCCTTTGCCGCCACCTGTGGCAAATGGCTAATACAAATAACCTGATGTTTGGTTGCAATCTCTTGCATCATTCGGACCATTTGTAGGGCTATTTCTCCGGATATTCCGGTGTCTATTTCATCAAATATTAGCGTAGGCAAAGCCATTTTATCTGCCATAACATATTTTATGGCAAACATTAACCTGGAAAACTCACCCCCTGATGCTACTTGTCCAATTGGCTGAGGCAAAATACCTTTGTTGGCAGAAAATAAGATATCAATATCATCTATACCGGATTCATTTGCCGGGACTTCTTTTCTAAGGATTTCCACCTTGGCATTTTCCATACCTAACTGCCCCAATAAGAATTGGATCTCTTTGCTAAATCCGCTAAAGATGGCCTGTCTTTTCTTTGAAAGTTTCTGCCCCATTGCACTAAGTTTTTCTTGGGACTCCTTGAGTAATGCCTGTTGATTGGCCAGTTCTTCCTCTAGGTGATCTCCCTTAAACACCTTGTCTGCAAGAGATGAAGCCAAATCTAAGAGCTCTTTATCACTTTGAAGGCCATGTTTCTTCTGAAGCTGGTAGATTTTACTTAGTCTTTCCCTTACCCACTCAGACTTTTCAAAATCTACTTCAATTTCCTGTTCCTCCAAAGACAGGCTTTCTAATATGTCATTTAGTTCTATTAATAAACTTTCAAACCTTTGGTTTAACTCTTCAAAATTTTTCCCGAATTTCTGCAGGTATTGAAAATGTTGCTTGGCTGCTGCCAATTGTTGCATGGCACCCAACTCCTCATTTTCAAGATGGTCCAATGCCTGTGAGGCCCTCGATTTTATTTCCTCAGCATGGTTTAATAATTCTTCTTTTGCTTCTAAAGCGGCCTGCTCACCTTCCTCTAGATTTAAACTAGACAACTCCTCCAACTGAAACTGATTGTAATCGGCCTCTTGCTGGTATTGTTGCTTTTCTTGCTCGAGCAAGCGCACTTTTTTTTGCGTTTTTATGAAATCATGATACTGTGTGGAATAAGCTTCCTTTTCTTTCCGATCCTTAGCAAAAGCATCTATCAGAGAGAGCTGATAAGAAGAAGCCCCCAACAATAAGGTCTCATTTTGGGAATGAATATCCATCAGAATTTTTCCCAGAACCTTTAGGTTTTCAAGTCTTACAGGAGTGTCATTGATGAAAGCACGAGATTTTCCGGAAGGTGATATTTCACGTCGAATAATACATGCCGGTTCGTAGTCCAACTCTTCCTTCTCGAAGAATCTTTCTAAACCATAATTCTGAATATTGAACACTCCCTCAATAATGCACTTTTTCTGCTCATCAAATAATGCCTTGGTATCTGCCCTATTTCCTAATAGTAAGCCGACGGCCCCGAGCATAATGGATTTTCCTGCCCCTGTTTCTCCGGTGATCATATTGAGGCCGGCACAAGGTTCCATTTCTAATTTCTCTATCAAAGCATAGTTGGTAATGCTAAGGTTGGTTAACATGTTGCTTTGGTTTCGTTTAAGGTGTCAAAATTAACCAAAATTGAGGATTATCCTTTCAAAATGTCATTGTATTTTCTTGCATTGTTAGGGTCTACCTTAAGTAATACTTCTACTGCCTCTTCCTTCAATTCCATAGGTGCAGCCTTAAGGATTTTGCTGATTTCATCCGATTTGGCATCCATAAAGCTAATTGTTAGAATACTATTTGGTTGTACCTTGTTGGCTTCTTGTACCATTTTGATTGCTTCAAGAATGTTTTGATAACTTTCTGATGGCTTAGTAGTTAATAAATCAAGCCCCATCCTGTGGTATAAATAATAAGCATCCCTAACAGGCACCATCACTTGCGAGTTATAAAGATCATTGGCCAGCCAATACCTGTTTCTTTTGTCAGAAGGATTTTGGTTCCACCCTGAACTTGAGGATTGCTGGGCATTGGCCACAATATTGTTGGCAACTTCAAAATAAGGATCTCCTCCCCGTGGAGCGAAAGAGTCGTGATCTATCCCTATGGCGATATACGCATAATAAGCCAATAATGAAGTGATATTGTTTAAATAAGAAAACTGATTGAATTCCAAGGGCTGGGATTCCGTATATTCAAAGGTCCAATTGCGGTCTGCAAAGTTTAGTATCAAACTTTCATAATTGGAGCCATAGACGGGCCTTACGGTTTGGACTTGAACGGTCGCATTAAATATGCCTACCTGAGGCATATCATTAATTGTAATTAATAAATTACCTTTTATCCTCTCTTGAGGTTTGAGCTCTGCTTCCGTCCAATTTCGTCCATTAAGGAATTGCTCAAAAGCAGATTTCATTTGATCGAAAATATCTGTATCCTGGGTTCTTGCTCGCTCACTGTTTATTGTCACAGTGAAGTTGAGCTGCTGAGAAAGCAATTTTAATGGGCTTAAAAAAAGCCCAAAAAGCAATATAAAGATTATGTGGCGTACCATCTGTTCCTTTTTGTAAGCTGAATGGAAACTCATAAAACCCGAAATAGCATGGCTTTTCGGTACCTGCTGAAATGTTGACCAAACAATCAGCTACTTCAGATATGCTTAGGTGAGCCTCACCTGTAGCAATGATTTTAATAGGTGCTCGCATAATACCTCATGGATTCACTCATAAGGTTGATGGATACTCCAATTCAAACGTCAGAATTATCCAACTTGTTTTCAAGAAGTGAGCCAACTCGATCCAATAGCTGGATAGCCAGCATTTCCTTGGACATCACTGGCGTTTTAATCCTTTCATTATTTTTAGACAATATAGTGACTTGATTGGTGTCTTTTTGAAAACCAGCTTCGGAATCAAGAAGTGAATTTAAGACCACAAAATCAAAGTTTTTTTCAATAAGTTTGTTTTCTGCACTTAGCAAGCCCTCATCTGTTTCTAGAGCAAAACCAATGTGCAATTGTCCTTGCTTTTTATTAGCACCCAAAGATTTAGCAATATCAGGGTTCTTAATTAAACGAATCTGAAGAGCACTTTCCTTTTTCTTAATTTTCTCAACAGAAGGCTTTTCTGACCTATAATCAGCTACTGCAGCGCAAAAAATCACCACCTGAGCTTCACTATGACACTTTTGACTGGCCTCAAACATGTCTAACGCACTTGTTACCGGAATGATGGTAATGTTTGGATGGGAATTGGGTTTTATGGCTGTGGGGCCCAAAATCAAAGTCACTTCAGCGCCTCTTTCTGCCGCCTTCTCTGCCAGTGCAATCCCCATCTTGCCACTCGAATGATTGCTTATATATCTTACCGGATCTATGGCCTCCTGAGTGGGGCCTGCAGTTATAAGTACATTTAAACCTTGAAAACTAAGGTTAGGATTTAAGATGTCATGAATTGAAGCAAAGATCGCTTCCGGTTCAGGCATTCGTCCCTGACCAATTAATCCACTGGCTAACTCTCCGCTCGCGGCTTCCATGATATGGTTGCCATAGCGCTCAAGACTGGTGAGGTTTTGTTTGACAGCAGGGTGTTGGTACATGTCTAAATCCATCGCCGGGGCAAGGAGTACCGGACTTGTACAAGAAAGGTAAGTACACGACAATAAACTATCACTCTGGCCATTGGCCAGTTTGGATAAGGTATTTGCTGATAATGGAGCGATCACCATGATGTCAGCCCATGCACCTAAAGCCACATGATTGGTCCATTCACCCGTTTTCTGGTTAAAAAAATCAATAGATACAGGATTCTTGGATAAGGTGGCCAAAGTAAGTGGTGTGATAAAGTCACAAGCAGAAGCCGTCATTATAACTTTGACTTCTGCTTGTGATTTTACCAATAAGCGAACAAGTTGTGCTACTTTATAAGCAGCAATGCCTCCGGTTACACCTAATAGAATACGTTTGCCTGATAGCGGCATGTTAAGATTGGCTTTCCTCTTCTTCAGGGAATCTAAACATTACTTTGTCTTCCATGAACTCCTCCATTGCCAATGTGCTTGGCTTTGGCATTCTTTCATAGAATTTTGATATTTCAATTTGCTCTTTATTTTCAAAAACCTCTTCAAGGTTGTCTACCGTTGAAGCAAACTCTGAAAGCTTATTATTCAACTCTTCTTTCATTGTAGATGAAATTTGCTTTGCCCTTTGAGAGATAGTGAATATAGATTGGTAAAGGTTTCCTGATTTCTCTGCTACCTTGTCCAAATCTCTTGTAATAATTGACTGATTGATTGCCATATTTAATCGGATTTTAATTGCCTACTTTTTTTAAAGCTTCTGTAGCTTCCTGGTTTTTTTGTTCTTCTTCTCTCCTTTTAAGTGCCTCTGCGGTTCTGGCTTCATACTGTGCTTTTAAGGCATAGTGGTCATCAAGTTTTTCTTTGGCATCGGATTGAATTTCTATAACTTCTTCTATGTATTCGCTTTCCGGGTATTTTTTCTTGAAATCATCGGCAAAGCCCAAGGATTGCTCAAATCTTTCTTCCCTTTTATCAAAAATACTTCTTTCTGCATATGCCGCACTTACTTCTACCAAATTGAAAGCAAGTTCCTCATTATAATCACTATCCGGATAGGATTTAGCAAAATTTTGAAAATTGACTATACAAGCCCTGTAAAATTCGCCCGGAAATAAACCTTCAGTCAGACGATAATACATTTTTGATTCGGTATATGCTTTCTCTTCAAATCTTTTCTGAAGAACATCAATCATGGAAATTGCACGCTCATAAGAATCAGATTCAGGAAATCTGTTCATAAATAACTGAATTGCATTGACAGCTTCTTTTGAACTTCTTTGATCTAAATTAAAATCCGGAGCATCCAAATACAAAGAATAAGCATTCATAAACAAGGCCTCTTCAGCCAAAGGAGAACGATTATAGGTGTCAAAAAATGTTTTGAAATATTCTGCCGCTTCAATGTATCTTTTGGTTCGAAAATGAGCATAAGCGTAATTAAACTCTGCCAATTCAGCTTTGCCACTTCCCTTTATTACAGGTAAAACCCTGTCATATAGAATTATGGCTTTGTTATGCTCCCCTTCATCATAGTAGCGATTTGCTGCTTCGTAGAGTTCATCCCAATTGGTGCTTTTCTCTAATTTGTAAAATTCCCCACAACTGAAAGTGAGCAGTGAAACAAAGAAAATTAATATGTAATGGTGTGCTTTTATCATTTGACCTGCAAATATAATGGATTAATAATTGGTTATCAAGGAGGTTTCTACGCGAATGCTTATACTTATCTTTTGACGTAGAGTTTTTTAGTGACAATATTTTTATTGTCAACGATCAAAGTATAGAAATAAGTACCTGGGTTCAGGTCTGTAACGGGGATTACCAGAGATTCTTGTGAAGGGTCGAGTCTAAAATCATAAATGGGGTTTCCAATGAAACTATTGATCACAACGCGGACATTTGCGCTCGAATTTTTTATTTTATAATCCAATTGAGCTGTCCTTACACTCGGATTAGGATAGATTTCATCCAGATCTACATCTTTATGACTAAAATTATCTGAAGGTTGATCAGAAACTACATTGTAAACATTTTCAACTATAAATGCATCCCTGTTGTTGGAAGTGTTGAAGAAATGTAAATCAAATGTTCCTTTGGTGGCCGTGATACCCAATTCAAATTCAATATATATATTGGTAGTGACTTCCCCGGGCTCAAGCGTAAACCTAATTTGTGAAAGATCTTTCCTCGGGTCATAGCAGTTGTCCCCGATACAAATAAGAATATTTTGGGAGGAGCCCACATTCCCTTGCAAGTAGCGAAGGTAATAGGTAGCACTTTCTTTGGCATCGTTTTGAAGGATGAGCGTTTTCCTTTGGGTAGTATTCACTTTACCATTGAATTCAATTTTATCACTTAACACACGTACTTGCCTTGCGTCTACAAACTGTAGCGCAAACAACTGTAAGGTGATTAAAAGTGATAAAAATAATTTCATGTAAAGTCTAGTTCAATAAATTTTTAATTTCGTTAACAAAGATTTTCTCCCTCGTTTAGAAGTATATACGTATAAAAATACCAAATTGGTTCCACTTTATAGGTAGGTTTGGGTTAAAAAATGTTAACAATGATGAAATTTTTTTCACAAATCACCGTTCAAAAATTTTTTCCTAGAAACAAAAGTTCAGAAAAATGTAAGATGTACTGGAAATGAATTTAATTATCGGTAATTATTTGTATTTCATCATTATCAGGGTAGCGTAGCTTCGCATCGGGCTCATCAAAAAAACTATATCGGTTTTTGTCTCTAATTTTTGGCGTTCTCCAGTCGTTTATAGTTTTTCGACTGGGTCTTTCGTCAGCTCTCCAAGAAAAGCCCTCTAAATTTTGATCCCCTTCTTCAAATAAATGAGGGGGTGTAAAGGAAGCTTCAGGCTTTATGGTATGACTAATCCTTGAGACGGTCCCCTCTTCAAACTCCATGATTATTCTACCGCACAACAATTTGTTTAACCCTTTGATTGTGGTGTCATTTTCTACGGCAAAATACAAGGACTCCCCATTTCCTTCCACATCAAGTTTGTCCATATCGCTTTCTACAAAATAGCCGGTCATCTTTCTTCCCTTGATTTGGTTAAAGTTTCCTATGGTGTCTCGAGTGATAGCAAAGGCATTGTCTTTTAATAGCGCCTTATCTATTTCTTGATTGGCAATCAGGAAATTAATACTGTCCGCTGTAATTTGGCTTTTATTGCTCCAAAGTACCGGGTCGGAATAAAGGTGAACAGTTGAATCGGCATAAATATATGCCATAGAATCAGCTCTACCTGCTAGCTCAGATTTAATCAAACGCATATTGGGATAAGCTAGGGTATACTTCTCTTCAGCATCCTCTCCATCTTGGGTAATAAGTGTATCGGCAATCATAAGCAGGGTGTCTGTATCAAAATACTTCTTTACCAATGCTTTTCCATAAACTTCAGAATACTGCCTGTCCTCCCAATATTTACCCTCATCCCCAAATACTTCCACATTTCTTTCCTTGTTAAGGATACTTACGTTCTTCTTGGCTTCATAGTATTGTGCCTTTTCGTCATAGAAAAGCGTCTCTCCGTAAACAATACTGTTTTCGGATTCTACATCCCCATCATAAAAGCGAAAAATTTTATTCTCGGTGTCATAAAAACTTCCCTTTTGAGCATTCAGCTTATTGCCATCCTTAGAAAGGATATTGGTTAGCTTTTCTGTTTCTGCAATATTGGTGGTAGTGTAGTAATACAGCGTATTTGATTTCATGGTGTAGTCAGGGTTTTCCAAGACTACTTTTTTATTGAAAGTGATTTTTTCAATTTGCGTTTCATACCTCCCTTTTTCACTGGTCAATACATTGGTGCTGTCTTTGACCATGCCCGAATTGAAATAGACGGCTTCTCCTGTGGCTCGATTATAATCTAGAAAATCGGTATATAGCGTAGTACCTTCGTTAACCAGCACTACATTGTTTCTCAACAAAGCCAATTGAGTATCGCCATCATACTCTGCATAGCGGCTAGTAACCGTAACAGAATCTTGTTTGTCATCGATTTTTACATTGCCGAAAAGTTTAGCAAGGTTGTCCTCTGAGTAAAAGTGGGCCGAGTCACAATAGATCAATGAAGTTTTATGTTTCATTATAACATCTGTGATTAATCTTTCAAAACCTTCACCACCCAAAAGGGAGTCGGCTTGTAGGATTTCCAACCGACCTTTATTCTCCTGAGCCATTGTCTTTGAAAGGGCCAAACTAATAAGTAGGCAAAATAAAATAAATGTGGTCTTTGTCATTCGAATTGATTTCCGAGGCAAAATTAATATAAAATAGTACTTTTGGTTTATGCTGGAACGATTTATCAATCATGTACGCAAAAATAAAATTTTAGATGTGCAATCGCCCTACCTTGTTGCGGTTAGTGGTGGGGTGGATAGTGTCGTATTAGCCCATTTGCTTACTAAGGCCGGCTTTAAAATTTCTATAGCTCATTGTAATTTTCAACTGCGTGGAGCAGCTAGTGATGCAGACGAACTTTTTGTAATTGAGCTAGGCGTAGAACTGGGAGTGCACGTGCACACCAAGAATTTTGATACCCATGCCTATATGGATAAGCATGGGGTTTCCCTGCAAATGGCGGCCAGAGAGCTAAGGTACAGTTGGTTTGAGGAACTCAATTCCTGTTTGAGGGCCGATGGGGTGTTGGTTGCGCATCATGCCGATGACCAAATTGAGACTGTAATGCTCAATTTGTTGCGAGGAACAGGAATAGAAGGAGTATATGGCATGAGTAGTAAAAGAGATTTTATCCGAAGGCCATTGCTTCCCTTTTCTAGGAATGAAATAAAGGCTTATTTGGAAAGGAATGGGCTGCAGTGGAGAGAGGACCAGAGCAATGCCAAAACCATTTATAAAAGGAATTTTATCAGGCATAAATTTTTGCCTTTGCTTCTTGAATTTGACCCAAAAGGACCGGAGTTAATCCAATATAGTTTCGACAGGCTGAAAGATACAGGAAAGGCATTTTTTCATTTTTTTGACCTCTGGGTCGATGAAAACGTCTTTTCAGATGAAGAGTATGAGGTGTTGCCCTTTTCAAGTTTAGCCGGCTTACCGGGAAAATCATCATTGCTTTTTTATTGGTTAAGAAAAAAAGGCTTTGTATATGCGCAGATTGAGGATATCTTGTATGCTGTAGAACGTCAAGAGGCAGGTAGACAATTTCTTTCAGAAGGCTGGTTATTGAATATTGATAGGGATTGTCTGATTTTAGGAAAACAAACGGAGGAAGCCGAACGTATCGAAATAAACTTTGCTGATGATGGGTTTGTCTTGGGGGGAAAGCAAAGGTATAGTTGTGCTCAACTTAACAAAGCAAGGGTATTGGATCACTCAGCTCAAAATGCTTTATTGGATTTTGATTTGCTGGAATTCCCTTTGGTCTTGAGAAACTGGAAAAAAGGGGATAAATTCATGCCTTTAGGAATGCAGAATTTTAAGAAGGTAAGTGATTTTTTGATTGACAAAAAAGTGCCACTAATTAAAAAAAATGAAGTGAAGGTTATGTGTTCCGGTGACAAGATTGTTTGGCTAGTGGGCTTAAGAATTGATGACAGGTTTAAAATCAGCAATAGAACCAAGAAGGTGTTTTATGTTAAAAAACTAGACAATGAAAAATCCTTTTAAGAAAACCTATAGTCCGTCAGAGCGAAAGAAATTTGCCTTTTTAGGGAAAGTTAAGTTTTTTACGCATTTAACTTTTGATGAAATGTCACAATTTCTGCCTGCTATTCACCAAAGAAAATACGTGCAAGATGAGGTGGTGTTTTTTAGGAATGATCCCAGCCAGGCCCTGTATATCCTTGAAAAAGGTGAAGTAACACTCAATATCGATATCCGAACGGATTTTGAAACCATTATTAAAATCAATGAAGGGGAGCCTTTTGGGGAAAATTCCCTACTTGAAAACTCCAAGAGAATTTATACCGCTATAGTAAGCACAGAAGAGGCTGTGTTATGGGTGATTCCAAATTATGCCATCTTGGATATCTTTCACAGCAATCAAAAGATAAAGGCAAAAATGATGAGTTCACTGGCGACCTTTTATGACCGCAGAAATCAACAGCTTTTTTCTTCTTACAAGAAGTCCTATGGTTTTTTTAACCTTGGACAGATGTTTGAATAATTATGAGGTTTCCTTCATATAAAGCACATTCTTTAATATCTTAGCGCAAATTTTGATAAAACATTAATCTAAATCGATTATAAAAGATGACAAAAGTAACCGTAGTCGGAGCCGGAAATGTTGGTGCCACATGTGCTGATGTATTGGCTTACCGAGAAATAGCAGAGGAAATTGTCTTAGTAGACATCAAAGAAGGTGTGGCTGAAGGCAAAGCTTTAGACATCTGGCAAAAAGCCCCTATCAATGCTTATGATAGCAGGACTGTCGGGAGTACCAATGATTATTCTAAAACTGCCGGATCTGATGTGGTGGTGATTACTTCAGGCTTACCGCGTAAGCCGGGCATGACCAGAGATGATTTGATCGAAACCAATGCAGGAATCGTGAAAATGGTTACAGAAAATGTGATTAAACATTCTCCGGATGCCATTATCATCATTGTTTCCAATCCATTGGATGTAATGACTTACCAAGCGCATATCGTATCTAAATTACCTAGAACAAGAGTGATTGGTATGGCTGGAATCCTTGATACAGCAAGATACAGGGCTTTCTTGGCTGAGGCGCTTGATATTTCTCCTAAAGAAATCCAAGCGATATTGATGGGTGGACATGGAGATACCATGGTGCCATTGCCTCGATACACTACTGTTGCAGGTATCCCTGTTACTGAATTGATCGATAAGGATACTTTAGACGCAATCATCGCTAGAACAAAATCCGGAGGAGGAGAACTTGTGAAATTGATGGGTACCTCTGCATGGTATGCTCCGGGATCGGCTGCTGCCCAAATGGTAGAAGCGATTGTGAAAAATCAAAAAAGAGTATTCCCTGTATGTGTTAAGCTTGAAGGAGAATATGGAATTGATGACTGTTACCTAGGGGTGCCGGTAATCCTTGGTAAAAATGGTATTGAGAAAGTGATTGAATTGGACTTGAATGATGATGAAAAAGCATTATTAGAAGTTTCTAGAAATCATGTGAAAGAAGTGATGTCGGTTTTGGATAAAATCGGTAACAAATAATTGAATAATTAACCTTTTTTATGAAAATCCCAACTTTGAATAGTTGGGATTTTTTTGTTGTTTTGATAGTAGTTGATAAACATTCGAAGACAATAGCCTATTGAAAAATCTGCTGGTAATTTTATTAATTTTGGTGTTTGGATTTCTCGGCTTTTTGCTGGTAAAGAGCGATTTTTTTGACTCCAAATTAAATGGTATGGAAGTCATTCCACCAAATGCCATTTTTGTTTTTGAAACAAATGATCCGGTAGGCTATTGGAACAACCTGGTCAACCAGCCTGTTTGGGAAAAACTTCACAATATCCCTGCCTTGGCAATGGTGGAGTCTCAACTGATTTTGCTAGATAGTGTCACCGGTAAAAATGGAAACCTGGACAAATACTTAAAGGGACAGCGGTTTAGGCTTTCTTTACATCCCACAGGCAAGGGTGCCTTTGGTTTTTTAATTGCCATAGCATTTAACAATGAGCAGTTTTTAGAATTTATTGAAAAACTAAAGCCTGGCACAAATCATGGAGGAAATGGTTTGAAAAAGAGGTTTTATAGCGGAGTAGAGCTTTACGAAATACAATCTGATACGGAATCGAAAGCTTTTACGTTCGCTCTTTATGAGAACGTACTGATGGGAAGCCATACATCGTTTTTGGTGGAAGATGGCATAAGGTATGCCAAATCCCTCGAGTTGAAAAACTTCAAGCAATCCTATCCGCACTTGTTTCAACCCTCCAAACCACTGAATTCTCAAGGAGTATTGAGACTTTCTGGAGAAGGTTTTGCAGCTCTGGTGAACGAATTGACTGCCAACAATGCAGAATTATTGTTGCAAAAATTGAGAGAAAATAATTTGTCTGCAAATTTAATTCCTTCCTTTAGGGATTCATCCATAACTTTTAATGGTCAATTTTTTACCGAAGGAAAATCCGGTACAATAGGAACCATAGGAGATACCCCTAGTGGGATGTCCTTTGCTCCGGTTATTAGCAATAGGGCGGCATGGATTACGCAGTATTTATTTCCCAATTTTAATGGGTTCAAACAAGTGCCAAACAGGGCCTTCAATCCAAGGCCTCTGGTTGCCACCACACTGGAAGAAAGTGAAGAAATAGGTAATTTTATCAATGGGTTGGGTGGAGAAGCAACCATGGTGCTTGAGGAGAATCTTTTTAATAAAAATCCGAATCAAATCCTTTTGCTTAACCCTGAAAATACTGAGCGCAGGTACCAAAATTTAGAGAAATTCGCCTTAGAAGTGAGCCAGAACGATAGTACTAAACTCTTCAAAGAATATTTTATGGGGAAGGAAATATTTATGCTTGATATAGAAGAATTTCCGGCCCATATCTTTGAAGGTAATTTCACCGGTTTTTCCAGGAGCTATATTTCCATGACGGGCAATCACCTGATAATTGGCAATAGTCTGAAAACGGTGAAAAATCTTCTGGAAGATCATTATAATGACAATACTTGGGGCAAGTCCCTGGCCTATAAGGACATTTTAAAGGATCAAAACAACGGATCTCCTGTCCGAATAATTGTTAACAATGACCGATTTTATCCTATTTTAATTAGCAATAGCGACCCATCTTGGAGCCCTGTTTTTCAGAAATATGAACCTGTATTTCGTTCTTTCGACTGGTGGAATATTTCCATTTTTAAAGAAGGTAATGCAGCCATTAAGTTAAATATTGATTTGGGAGAAGCCGATGCCAACAAACAACTGGTCCTTTCCGAATCAAATAGTACCGACTTTGGAAAGCAATTGATATATGGACCTTCCGGTATCCGGAACTTTAATGACAAAAGCACTGATTTCTTGGTTCAGGATGAGGATCATTTTATCCATTTGATTAGTGAGGAAGGAGAGAAGGTCTTCGCTCAACAAATTCCGGGAGCAATCGTGGGAGAAGTACATCAAATAGATTATTATAAAAATGGTAAGCTCCAATTGGTTTTTGCAACCAAAGACTTTGTTTATGCTTTGGATAGGTATGGGAATTTGTTGCCGGGATACCCTTTCCCTGTAGAAGCAGATAAAGAAATAGCGCATTTGAACGTATTGGATTATGACAATAACAGAAATTACAGATTTTTTGTAGCCACTGAGGATGGAGACTTGTTTTTATTTGACAAGAAAGGCAATGTATTGGATGGCTGGAACCCCAATGACCACAATAGTGGGCCGCTAAGTTATTTGCCAAGCCACCATAGGGAAGCCGGTTTGGGAGATTTTATGATCAGCCTTCATACCAATGGCAAGCTAAACCTTTACAATCGCAGAGGAGAGCTGAGGGTAGGAGGAGGAATTCTCCTTGGAAACGGTGTAAATACTGGATACGCCATTGAAGAAGGAAGTAATAATGAGCTTTCTAAACTTGTCACCATAAATGAGGTAGGGGAGGTGCTAAAGCTAAATTTTAAAGGGGAAATTACCTATAGGAACCAACTGCTTCGTCCTGATACCGATACTAAGTTTAGCCTAGTGAACGATCAGAGTAAAAGCGAATATGTATGGGTAGTAGAGGAATATAACAAACTTAAGGTACTACGGCCAAATGAAGAACAATTGTTTGAAATGAGCATTCCATCAAACGATTTGGAGTATAAATATTTTTCTTTTGGAGAAGGGAATGAGATTTTTGCCGTTTTAGATAAGGTTCAAGAATTCGCCTATCTTTATAATGCCAAAGGTAATTTGATAAACCAAAAGCCAATAAGCGTTAGCCAAAGCCTTTGGATTCACTTTTCTGGAAGCGATAATGCCTATACATTGGTGACCCTTTATGGAGATAAACTTTACGAATACAAAATACCATTATAAATACAGACCAAAGATTGGTTTTATTAAAGAGTGAATTTTAACAATGAATAATTGCATGCGAAATATAATAGGAATTTTCTTTTTTATTTTTTTAGGCTTTGTATCATCCTTGCAAGCACAAGTATTCAATTCCGGTTCTCTGGTGCTACAAGATACCACAGATCATAATAATTTCAGTTCTCCCTATCATACCACCTATACTTTTTTCTATAACCTGAATGAGCCCAATTTTAATCCGGAAATCGCAGCTAAGGCATTGGACATGGAGGGGAGCGAAGGGCAAGATGCAGCAGCTTTGGCAGTTAAGTTAAAGCAGATTTTTGATGGTAAAGGTGTTTATGTGCGGATGAATACTGTCCCTAATTCCGCTGAGTACAGAGATTCGCTGAGAAATGGGCAACAAGTGTATGTGTTTGATGAGTTATTACTCCCTTCGGTTTATTTGGTAAAAGTTGGCAACCGCTGGAAATTTTCTTCCGCGACGGTAAAAAACATCAAAGCCTTACACCAGGAAACCTACCCGATGGGTACGGCCAAATTACTGGAAATACTGCCTAGGTTAGGCAATCAACATTATTTTGGGCTATACCTATGGCAATTGATAGGCATTTTCTTTCTATTGTTGATGGTATTTACAAGCCATAAACTTTTCACGTTGCTGATTGATCGGCTTTTTTATTACTTTCTTATCAAATCAGGTTATGGGCAAATTGCCAAGCAGTACTTGCTGCCGGTGGCAAGAATAATCAGTATTTATATTATTATTTTGCTATTGGCAATATTTATTCGGGTTTTACAACTACCTATAAGTGTTGCGTCTTGGGTTACCATACTCCTGAATGCTGCAGAACCTTTTATCGTTACGGTCATCTTTTATAAGTTGGTCAATGTACTATCAGCGTATATGGCTAGGATGGCTGATAAGACAACTTCTACCCTTGATGACCAGTTGGTGCCATTAGTAAGAAAAACCCTTAAGGCATTTGTTATTGTCATTGGTTCTCTGTTTATATTGAAATATGGTTTACGGATTGATATTGTACCTTTCCTTACCGGGTTGTCAATTGGTGGTCTTGCCTTTGCTTTGGCCGCACAGGATACCATTAAAAATTTCTTTGGCTCCGTTATGATTTTTATCGACAAACCATTTCAGGTAGGTGATTGGATTACTAGCGGGGAAGTAGACGGAACAGTAGAAGAAGTAGGCTTTCGATCCACCAGGGTTAGGACTTTTAGAAACTCCCTGGTCTACATTCCCAATGGTAAAATTGCTGATGCCACCGTAGACAACCACGGACTGAGAAAATACCGGAGATTTTATACCAATATTACCATTACCTATGATACTCCCCCGGAGTTGATTGAAGTTTATTTAAGTGGCTTACGTAAGATTGTTCAAAATCACCCTAAAACTAGAAAAGACTATTACAATATTTATTTGAACAATCTTTCAGCTTATAGTTTGGACATTATGTTCTATGTCTTTTTTAAGGTGCCTACTTGGCCGGAAGAACTAAAGGCAAGAGAGGATTTGATTCTATCAGCGATTCGACTTGCCAATGAATTAGGGGTTAGGTTTGCTTTTCCAACGCAAACATTACATATGGAAACCTTTCCTGAGAAAAAGGGGCTGATGCCTGTTTATGAAGATGATAAGGCTGCCTATCAAAAACGTTTGGATGCTTTTATCCATACAGAAAAGGGAGAAGATAAAAAGAATGGATAAAAGGGTTGATACTGCGCTCTTTACTTTCGCCTTATGAAAGAGTGTTTCTTGTGGACTACCTTAAGGTAAAAGCTTCTAATTCTGTAGATTTAGTTTCCTATTAGGGAGAATGGTTTGATTTTTGAACCGATTATTCCAAATTAATTTTTAGCTAAATCCAACTATTATGGAATTTGAAAACAAGGTTGCAGTAATTACAGGTGCCAGTAGTGGTATTGGCAAAGCAATAGCTACCACGCTTTCCGAACATGAATGTACGGTCATTTTGGCAAGTAGAAGCATTGAAAAGTTAAAAGACATCCAATCAAAATTGCCTCATGAAAGCATGGCGGTGGAAATGGATGTAAGTGACAGCCAAAGTGTGTCCCAGGCTTTTAAGAAAATCAGGGACAAATACAGTCGTATTGATATCCTTGTAAATGCTGCCGGTGTAATGCCACTGAGTTATATGAAGAACAGGCACCTTGAGGAATGGTTGCAGACCATAGATGTAAATGTGAAGGGAGTGCTTCGTTGTACTTATGAAGTATTGCCGGATATGAAGCGTCAAAAGTCCGGGCATATAATAAACATTACCTCTGTAGACGGTAAAGAGTTGTATCAAGGAGGAGCTGTTTACGGGGCGTCTAAAGCGGCACTAATTGCCTTGTCAAGGGCTATGCGCATGGAGTTGTCTCCGGAATTTAATATTCGAGTGGCTTCCATCGAGCCGGGAACAGTAGATACCAATCTCAGGGATGATATTACTGACAAAGAATTGCTGGAGGACAAAGATTATGGAGGAGAGGAAGCCAAGCTTCAACCGGAAGACATTGCTCAGGCTGTGTTATATGTCTTAAATCAACCTGCCACAGTGAATGTCAATGAATTATTGATCAAACCGACAGGCAAACCTTAAGATTCCCAATTAAGGTAATTTGTTCCTTATCAAATTTTTTGTAAGCCGGTCGAACGTTCCTTCATCTATGTTGATAGTACTATTTGGTTAGGGATGCTATCCTTCCATTTCTATTGGGCCTGAGTGAATTATTATCTCCATTTAAATGGGTTGATTATAATATTTCTTTTGCCTATACTTACTAAATCAATAGGAAAGTCTATAAAATGGCGTTAATTAAAGCCTGCATAGCCTGGATTTGGCCTCCATTCAAAATTTCACTTTTGCCTTTATTTGCCTATTAAAGTGAGAAGTAAATTGAACAAAAAAACAGATGAATGAATAATTGTACGCTAGTTGTATTGCTGTTGATTGTTTCCTCCTTTTTTTCCTGCAGCAATAAAAGTGATGTCATTAGGCCTGAAGTGAAAAACATCACGGAAAGTGTATATGCCTCAGGAACTATAAAAAGTGAAAACCAATACGAAGTCCAAGGAAAGGTAAATGGCCCTATTGAAAAAGTATTTGTAGAAGAAGGTTCATTGGTTAAAAAGGGAGATCCAATTTTTCAATTGGACAATAAAAATTTAAAAATAGCTACTGAAAATGCGAGGCTCGCCTCGGTAGCCGCTGATTTTTCGGTAAACGAAAATAAATTGCTTGATGCGAAAAAGGGCATAGACTTGGCCAAAAAGAAATTGACCAATGATTCCTTATTGTACCTGCGGCAAAGAAAGCTTTGGGGCAAAAGTATAGGCACTAAAGTCACTTTGGAAAAAAGGCAATTGGACTATGAAAATGCACAACTAAATTTGGCCACTGCCCGCACCAATTATGAGGAGGTAAAGAGACAACTTGAACTACAGTCCGAACAAAGCAAAAACAATTTGGAGATCGCGAAATTATTGGAAAACGATTATGTCATTAAGAGTGAGGTAGATGGACTGGTTTACAAGGTAAATAGAGAAGAGGGGGATCTAATCAATGGTTCAGAGGCAGCGGCTGTGATTGGGAGTGCGGATTTTTTAATTGAACTGAATATTGATGAATTGGATAGAGTAAAAGTGAATAAAGGTCAGCGGGTTTTTATTAGAATGGACAGTTACCAGTCTCAAGTTTTCGAAGCTGAGATTGTTGCCATTGACCCAATGATGAATTCACGTACAAGGTCCTTTCAGGCAGAGGCGAAGTTTACCAAAAGGCCTGCCCAACTTTTCCCCAACCTGACAGTTGAGGCCAGTATTTTAATCCAAACCAAAGAAGAGGTTTTAACCATCCCAAGAAATTATTTACGCAATGATTCTTCAGTAATTCTGGAAGGCGGAGAGCTCCAATCAGTTGAAACTGGATTGATGGATTACGATTTGGTAGAAATTAAAGATGGTATCGATAGTAATACAAGGATAGAACTGCCGGAATAATGAAGGTTAAACACATCACAGAGATTTCCGGGGCCTTGATGCGAGCCAGATGGAAGCAAACACTTGTTGCTGCTGTGGGTGTTACTTTTAGCATTGCTTTTTTTATCTCTCTATTGGGTTTTATGGAGGGTTTAAACCAACTTTTAGACGGGATAGTCTTGAATAGGACACCTCATGTAAGGCTTTATAATGATATACTTCCTTCCAAGGTGCAACCCATTGAATTAAGCGAAGATTTCA
Source organism: Cyclobacterium sediminis (assembly GCF_054781075.1). Lineage (NCBI taxonomy): Bacteria > Pseudomonadati > Bacteroidota > Cytophagia > Cytophagales > Cyclobacteriaceae > Cyclobacterium > Cyclobacterium sediminis. The sequence continues at coordinate 246,749 of NZ_BAAGVC010000043.1, forward strand.
AGGATCATTATAACTTTATTCAATCTGTTAAACCTACCAATACACGAAAAGAAATATACAATGCTCCGCAGATAATCGATAAGCTTTCTAATGATGGCAGGGTATTGGGAGTGGCACCTAAAGTTACTGCTCAAGTTTTTTATAATTTAGGCAATATAGATCTTAATGGAATTATAAACGGGATAAACCCTGAGAAGGAAGCAGCTTATTTCTCCTTCAATGACTATATCCTTGGAGGAAATTCTTTGGACCTCAATAATGTCAGCAATAGCATAATATTGGGTCAAGGAGCTGCCAATACCATGCGGGCTAAGGTAGGTGATATGGTCACCGTCACCAGCACAGAGGGCGAGCAGTTTTCCTTAAAAGTTATTGGCTTTTTCCAGTCCGGAATTTCGGAGATAGATAAGGTACAGAGTTTCGCCAGCTTGTCAACTACCCAAAAAATACTCGGTGAAAACAATAATTACATTAGCGACATCCAAGTAAAACTAAAGGATTTAAACCAAGCGCCGGCAATCGCCAGAGAGTATGAACATTTCTTCAAAATTGATGCAGAAGATATTCAAACGGCCAATGCTCAGTTTGAAACAGGAAGTGGAGTGCGGTCTATTATTTCCTATGCCGTGGGGATTACATTATTGATCGTATCCGGATTTGGTATTTATAATATTCTTAATATGCTCATTTATGAAAAAATGGATACCATTGCCATACTTAAAGCTACAGGATTTGCCGGTATTGATGTGAAGAAGATTTTCATTTCAATCAGCCTGAGTATTGGGATTGTCGGAGGATTTGTTGGTGTGCTTTTCGGTTTCTTGCTTTCCATCACCATAGATGCCATCCCATTTGACTCTCCAACCATGCCGGCGGTAACTACCTATCCTATTGATTATGGCATACAATACTATTCCATAGCAGCAATATTCGCCTTGGTGACAACCTTTTTGGCCGGCTGGTTTCCTGCCAAAAAAGCAAGTAAGGTTGATCCTGTAATCATTATTAGAGGGAAATAAATGGGAAAGAATATTATTTTAGAGGCCAAATCAATCAGCAAATCTTTTCTGAATCCAGTAAAAGTTGATGTATTGAAAGAAGTTTCCTTCAGTCTTTCAAGAGGGGAGTACGCATCGATTATAGGTAAATCAGGCAGTGGAAAATCTACGCTCCTCTATATTCTTTCCACCATGGATACTGACTTTACCGGTGAACTTCTAATAGACGGAATACGTGTTAGGGGTAAATCAGAAAAGGAATTGGCTTCCTTACGGAATGAGAAAATAGGCTTTGTATTTCAATTTCATTATTTGTTGAATGAATTTACCGCCCTCAAGAATGTAATGTTGCCGGGGTTTAAGTTGGATAAATTAAGTGAAGAAGAGCTGGAACACAATGCTTATGGATTTTTGAAAGATTTAGGGATTGAAAAACTGGCCCATAAAATGGCCTATCAACTATCGGGCGGGGAAAAGCAACGAGTAGCCATTGCCAGGGCCATGATCAATGATCCTTTAATTATCATGTGTGATGAGCCCACCGGAAATCTGGATAGTAAAAATGCAGATATTGTGTTCAATATTTTTAAAGAGCTTACCGAAGCCTACAACAAAACACTTTTAGTGGTGACTCATGACATGGATTTTGCACACAAAACATCACGCATCATTGAACTGGGTGATGGTAGGCTTTTGAAAGAGTAAATTTATTTTTTGACTTTAATGTAGTCTTCTCCTGTATGGTTCGATCTATGGTCTATTAATAAAGATATAGAAGCATATAAATCCCTATTGGTTTTTATACCCGTTAAATGTTACTACATTGATAGTTGAATTATTCTCTTGGCTGTTTTTAGATTTTGCCCCTTACCATATGAAAAGATTTTTAGTTTTACTAAGCCTTGTTGTTCTAACAAATATTCCGTTTTCGTGTGTTGATGATTGTGGACCTTTTAGTCCCATGGAGTCCAAAATCACCGAGTTGTATGTCTTAGTAGGTAGCTTAACTTCTACTGGTTTCATAGAAACAAAAGCGACTGACTTCGATCTAGCCGCCATTCAAATTGGGATTGCTGACCTGGATTATACCGAAGTCATGGCATCCATTGCTCAACCTCGATTTTCCTTTATTAATGCAGCCATAGCTTGCAGTCCCCGCTTACCTGAACCTACACAGGCAATTACATCAATGGTCATCACCTCTGAATCAACTGTGTATGCTCAAGGGTATGAATTCTTGCCTGGGGACCAATTGAATGAGCTCTTTAAAATAAATGGAAACCAAACGATAGCTGAGTATATCACCAAGCAAAAAAGTGATATTGTGCTTTTTGGAAATATTGGCTCAAGTATTAATTTCCAACTATTGGGGCAACCTGATAGTACCATCAATCAAACCTTCACCTTTGATATTAAATTTTCTGATTTGAGTGAGATGATCATAAGAACTGAGGTTTTTGAAGTGAGTAACTAAAAATAAGCCAGGTTTATTTTCCCTAGAAAGCGAATCACCTATACCAATAAGACTTCAACCCCTTTTTCTTCCAGCATCTCTACATAATGTGTGGATAAATTCTTGTCTACGATTAAAGTGTCTATGTCTTCAATCTTGGCAATCTTTCCAAAACTTTTTTTACCAAATTTGCTGCTGTCTGCTAAAACTATGGTTTTTTGGGCTGAAGCAATCATAATGCTGTTTAGATGTGCTTCCAATAAATTGGAAGTAGTCAGGCCAAATTCAGGATCAATGCCATCTACACTGATAAATAGTTTGCTGCAAGCAAAATCCTTTATCATGTTTTCGGCAAAATGACCCACGACTGAGCTGCTACTCTTGCGTACCACACCGCCCAATTGTACAACCTCAGCCTTAGGGACATCCATTAATGCCATGCTTACATTCATTGCCGCGGTTAACACTGTGAGAGAAAGTGTCCTTGGAATGGTTTGGGCAAAGGCCAAAACAGTTGTGCCGGAGCCGATGATTATCACATCATCTTGAACAAGTAGTTCAGTTGCCTTACTTGCAATGGCATTCTTTTGGCTTACTTGAACCAGCCTTTTTTCTGTGACAGGTTTGTCGTTGACATAAGGAGATACCGGAGTGGCACTTCCATGGGTTCTGAAAAGCAAGCCCTTTTCTTCTAAAATTCTAAGGTCTTTCCTCACTGTCACCATTGTGACATCCATTTCTCTACTCAAAGCAGCAACACTTACATAACCTGCTTCCTTAAGCTTGTCTAATATGTATTTGTGTCTTTTAGCAATGATCATAATTCGAGAAATAATGAGGTTCAAATATACGAAAATGATTTCCTTTTGTTTCTTTTTATTTCTCTTTGTGTTACTTTAGTGGAGTAAATAGCCGGCAATGAATAGAGAAAACAGTTTATCGAGAATCACAGAGGAAAAGGGAAGTTGGGACCTGGTAATTATTGGAGGGGGAGCCTCCGGCTTAGGGGTCGCACTGGATGCTTTGTCCAGAGGATTAAAAGTCTTATTGCTAGAAAAATCAGATTTTGCTAAAGGGACTTCCAGCAGAAGTACAAAATTGGTGCACGGTGGGGTACGCTATTTGGCACAAGGAGAAGTGGGCTTGGTATTAGAAGCCTTAAAGGAGCGCGGGCGTTTATTGAATAATGCGCCACACCTAACCATTAATCAACCCTTTGTAATCCCGCTTTACTCCTATTTTGACCGCCTGAAGTATGGGGTGGGTCTTAAAATTTACGATTGGATGGCCGGTAGTCTACGCTTGGGGAAATCCATGTTTGTTTCTAAGGAAGAGACGATTAAAAGGCTACCTCAAATCAAACAAAAAGGCTTAAAAGGCGGGATCTTGTACCATGATGGTCAATTTGATGATGCAAGGCTAGCCTTGGCCATTGCAAAAACTTGTATTGAAATGGGAGGCTGTATCCTTAATTATGCCAGGGTCAATAAGTTGACCAAGGGAGAGGATGGGAGAATTAATGGTTTGGTATTCAGGGATTTAATTGGTAAATCCAATTACAGGATATCTGCTAAATCTGTTGTCAATGCCACCGGAGTATTTGCAGACAAAATTCTACAAATGGACAATCCTGAGGCGCCTAAAATGATACAACCTAGTCAAGGTATACACTTGGTATTAGACAGTTCATTTTTGGGAGGAGAAGATGCCTTGATGATTCCGGAGACCTCTGATGGAAGGGTTTTATTTGCTGTGCCTTGGGAGGGGAAGTTGGTAGTAGGAACTACCGATACTTTGGTGAAAAAGCCTAAGATGGAGCCAAGGCCTTTAGCTTCTGAAATTACCTTTATATTGGATACGGCCAAAAACTATTTGGTAAGACCACCAAAGCGATCTGATGTGCTCTCCGTTTTCGCAGGTCTTAGACCACTCGCTGCCCCAAAAGAGGGCAGTACCAAAACCAAGGAGATTTCCCGAAGTCACAAAGTTATTGTATCAAAAAGCAACTTGATAACCATCACAGGTGGCAAGTGGACTACCTTTAGGAAGATGGGTGAAGATACCGTAGATGTTCATTTTAAAAATCATGGTTTGCAAAAGTTAGCAAGCAACTCTGCAGAGAAGCATCTTCATGGCTATAGTGAAGAAGAAATTGAGGGGCATTTGCAATTATATGGAGCAGATGCTGCTTTGGTTTTGGATTTACAAAAGCAAAGGCCTGAATTGGCGGAACGCCTGCATGAAGCCTATCCTTATACCGCCGCGGAAGTGGTGTGGGCTGTCAGGGAAGAAATGGCCCTGAAAATTGAAGATTTCCTCTCGAGACGTTGTAGGATATTATTACTTGATGCCAAAGCTTCCATGGAAATGGCACCTAAAGTAGCCGAGATTATGGCAAAAGAACTTAAGAAAGATGAGGCTTGGATAACTGAAGAGTTGGAAGAATTTAATAAATTAGCCAAGAAGTACTTAATAAAATAGCTAAAACTCAATGAACCCAAATAACCAATACTTAATGGCCATGGACCAGGGAACGACCAGTTCAAGGGCCATAATTTTCAACAAGGAAGGCCAGATCGTAGCTTCCGCTCAAAAAGATTTTGAACAATTTTTCCCGAAAACCGGATGGGTTGAACACGATCCTAAGGAGATATGGACTTCGCAAGCCTCAGTGGCCACCGAAGCCATTACCAAAGCCAACATTACCTCAAGTCAAGTGGCAGCCATCGGCATCACCAACCAAAGAGAAACAACCATTATTTGGGACAGAGAGACAGGAGAGCCTGTTTTCAATGCCATTGTATGGCAGGATCGGCGAACAGCGGCTTATTGTAACAAACTAAAAGAGGAAGGTCATTCCGATTTGGTTCAGAGCAAGACGGGCTTGATAATCGATGCTTATTTTTCAGGGACTAAGATCAAATGGATACTTGAGAATGTTGATGGCGCCAAGGAAAAAGCCGAAAAAGGAGAGCTGTGTTTCGGTACTGTGGACAGCTGGCTTGTTTGGAAAATGACTGCCGGAAAAGAGCACATTACAGACATTACCAATGCCAGCAGAACCATGCTATTCAATATCCACGAAAAACAGTGGGATCAGGAATTGCTTGATCTTTTGGATATTCCGGCTTCTATTTTGCCTGAAGTTAAATCAAGCAGTGAAGTATATGGACATACTTCAGGAAATTTATTGTCAGCAAAAATCCCTATCGCAGGCATAGCCGGTGACCAGCAGGCAGCTCTTTTTGGGCAGCTTTGTACAGATCCGGGCATGGCCAAGACCACCTATGGGACCGGCTGCTTTTTGGTAATGAATACCGGAGATAAGCCTGTAAAATCCAATAACAAACTTTTGACAACAGTTGCTTGGCAAATAGGAGACAAGGTCAATTATGCCCTGGAAGGAAGCGTATTTATTGGTGGAGCAGGCATTCAGTGGCTTAGAGATGGGTTATCCTTGTTTCAAGATGCCAAGGACAGTGAAGCAATGGCCTCAGGTTTGGAAGACAATGGAGGCGTGTATTTTGTTCCTGCTTTAACGGGGATGGGAGCACCCTATTGGGACCAGGAAGCCAGAGGTGCATTTTTTGGTATCACCAGAGGAACAACTAAAGCACATATGACCAGGGCCGGGTTAGAAGCCATTGCATTTCAAGTGCATGATGTATTGAAGGCCATGGAAAAAGATGCAGGTGAAGAAACCAGAGAAATGCGCGTAGATGGCGGGGCCACTGCCAATAATTTCTTAATGCAATTTCAAGCAGATCTTAACCAATGTTCGATTAAGCGGCCGGAAATCATCGAGACCACAGCATTGGGAGCGGCTTATCTGGCAGGGCTTGCTGTTGGCTATTGGGCGGATTTGGATGAAATCAGGAGTCTATGGAAAGCGGATGAATCTTTTGAACCCAAAAAGGATGCTGCAAGCATGCAGCCGACCTTAAACTATTGGCACAAAGCAGTAGAACGTTCATTAAACTGGCTAAATGATTAAATATGAACGTCTATATAGCTGAATTTATAGGAACGGCTTTGCTATTGGCCATGGGGTCAGGGGTAGTAGCCAATGTAGTATTAAACCAAACCAAAGGCCAAAATTCTGGATGGATAGTCATTACCACAGCTTGGGCTTTAGGAGTTTTTATTGGTGTGGTAGTGGCAGGACCGCATAGTGGAGCTCACCTGAATCCTGCAGTTAGCCTGGCTTTGGCAGTTGTAGGTGATTTTGGTTGGGAGTTGCTTCCCGGCTATGTTTTAGCCCAGGTCTTGGGCGCAATGCTCGGGGCCGGAGTGGCTTATTTGATATATAAGGATCATTTTGATATTACTGAGGACCCCGGGTTAAAATTCGCTCCATTTGGCACAGCTCCGGCTATTAGGAATTTGTCTTCAAACTTTATTTCTGAAGTGGTTGGTACTTTTGTACTTATTATTGTTATTCTTTATTCCACCGGTCCGGTTATAGATGATGGAAATGGCACTCCCATTGGCTTGGGTTCCATAGGCGCTTTGCCTGTCGCCTTTTTAGTTTGGGTAATAGGTCTTTCCTTAGGTGGTACCACTGGTTATGCCATCAACCCGGCCAGAGACCTGGGGCCTAGGTTCATGCATCAATTACTGCCGATTAAGGGAAAAGGTGGCTCCGATTGGAGTTACAGTTGGGTGCCTATTGTAGGCCCTCTCCTTGGTGCAGCTTTAGCAGGAGGGCTTTTTTTACTCTTAGGAAACACTGCAGCTACTTAGGAAAAGCTTTTAACTTTCTTAGATAAAACAGACTAATCAAGGTGGAGAATAATTTTGGCGGTATTGTTTAAGGAGAACAGTACCGCCAAAATAGCATGCATTTATACAAAAGTGAGCAAATGTATTCAGCTGCATTAACTTTGCCAATAAGGTCTTTAATTGCAAAGGAAGGCTGTCAAAGTTTAGCTTCACCCCTAGTAACTCCTTCCAAGTATTTGAATTCTATTGGAGTCAAGCTTAATGAAGATAAATAGCAATATAGTAAATGACCAAAGAGAAGATCCGCCATAACTGAAAAATGGAAGGGGAATACCTACTACAGGAAATAGGCCGATGGTCATGGCTATATTGATCGTAAAGTGGAAAAACAATAAGCTGACCACACAATACCCATAAATCCTTGAAAAGCGTGTTTTCTGTCTTTCTGCCAGAAAGACGAGCCGAAGCAATAAAGCCACAAATAAGGAAATCATAACCAGGCTGCCTATCCATCCAAATTCCTCTCCCAAGGTACAGAAAATAAAGTCTGTATGCTGTTCAGGTACAAAGTCAAATTTTGTCTGTGTGCCTTCCAGATAACCCTTCCCAAATAAACCTCCGGAACCAATGGCGATTTTAGATTGAGTAACATTCCAACCCACACCCAAAGGGTCTACACCCGGATCAAACAATACCATGATTCTGTTTTGTTGATGATCAGGGAGCTTTTCTACTACATAGTCCAGACTTAATGCGTAAGCAGTCATGATGCAGCCTAATAGAAGAAATCCCAAAGCATTTTTCCACGACTTTTTACTCAATATTATCAGTAAGAGAATAAGGGCAGCAATGCTTCCAAATAGATAAAGATTGTTTTCAATGGCGAGGGTAAGAATTGTCAAACCCACCAAAGCCAAGCCGATAACATAGTACTTCTGAGGCATGCCTTCCCTATAGAGCATGATAAAAAAAGCACTGTAGACCATGGCTGTACCTGTATCAGGCTGAAGTAGGATAAGCGCAATAGGAAGAAAGATCAGCCCTACAGCTTTCATTTGATCTTTAAGTTTGCTTAAATCAAAGCTTGGGTTTTCCATTAACTTGGCCAAAACCAATGCTGTGGCAAATTTGGTAAACTCTGCCGGCTGCAACCTGAAAATCCCCAGTTCAAACCAAGCCCTTTGGCCATTGATCTCTTTACCTATAAAAGGGGTGAGCAAAAGTATAAGGATAAAAACAGCATACAATACCAGGCTAAGGTTGTGGAATAGTCGGTAGTCTGCTACCATAATGATAATGATCAATATAACGGCCGTCCCAATCCAAATCAATTGTTTCCCTGAATTTATTGAAAAGTCAAAAATGGATGTGGCGTTTTGTTCATCATATACTGCAGCATAGATATTTAGCCAGCCGATGAAAACAAGTGCAAAATATAGCCCAATGGTTACCCAGTCTATTTTATGTAAATTGGTATCTTTCTGTCTCACTTAGTAAATAAAATCTCCTTTTAGCACATATTCCTCCAATTCCGGTCTATTGATTTCCCCTGTCAGGTACTTTTCTATCAAAAGGCTCGCAGTACTTGCCGCTGCTCTTCCTCCCCATCCTGCATTTTCCACATAGACTGAAATGGCAATTTTCGGATCATCTTTGGGAGCAAAAGCAATAAAAACCGAATGGTCTTCTCCTGCAGGGTTTTGGGCTGTCCCGGTCTTTCCGGCGATTTCAATATCTTCCATTATGGCCCTGGTAGCAGTGCCATATAGCGCCTCGGCCATTGCATTCTGTATTAAATCGAAATGTTTGGCATCAATTCCGGAATCTCTTTTTTCTTTAAACTTATCAGGTATTCTGGAGGGATCATCGTCGATGGCCTTAATTAAATGAGGCGTAAAATAATAGCCCTTATTGGCAAAAATGGCTGCAAGATTTGCCATTTGAAGTGGCGTAACCAACATTTCACCCTGCCCAATAGACAAAGAGTAAATGGTTGAATATTTCCAACGCCCTTTCCCATAAATTTTATCATAGAGGGCACTTGAAGGGATTGAGCCTGATTTTTCACCATGAGTATCTATTCCAAGTCGATTGCTCAACCCAAATTTTAGCACAGATTCTCTCCATTTGTCCAATCCTATTTGCGTATCCGTATAGGTGTTGGAGGAAACTTCCTGATTGATTACCTGCCTAAATGCTTGATGGTAATAGGGATTGCACGAATTTCTGATGGCTCCAAAAAGGTTTACAGGAGAGGGGTGATTGTGGCAATTGACCAATGCCTTGTTACAAGCAAAAGTTGTGTTTGGCGTAATGATTCCCTCTTGAAGGCCGATTAGGGATTGTACAATCTTAAATATTGAACCCGGAGGGTACATGGCCATGATTGGCCGATTAAATAGTGGTTTTTCCGGGTCTTTGTTCAAAACTTCATAGTTTTCTCCAAACTTTGCTCCGGTAAGTACATTGGGGTCATAAGAGGGGGCCGAAATGATGGAAAGAATCTCTCCGGTCTTGGGCTCGATGGCCACCACTGAGCCACGTTTACCTTCCATAAGGTGTTCACCATAAAGTTGTAAGTTTAAGTCTATGGTAGACTGAAGGTTCTCACCTGGTAGGGATAGGGTGTCTAGGTCTCCATTTTTAAAGGCCCCTTTTTCTATTCCTCTTACGTTGACCAATTTGTATTTTACGCCTTTCTTACCACGGAGTTCGGGTTCATAATAAGATTCGATTCCACTGTGACCAACATAATCACCTTGGACATAATAGTTGCTACTGTCTCGGGAAAGTTGAGAACCACTAATTTCTCCAATATAGCCCAGGACATTTGCTGCTGAAGATCTCGGGTAAGAACGAACAGACCTGGTCATTACAAACAGGCCTTTATAATCGATTAGAAAATCTTGAACTTTGGCAAAATCCTCTTTAGAAATTTGTTTGATTAATGGGTATGGCTTAACCCAGGAATATTTTTTTGCAGCAGTGAAATTTTCTATTAAGCTTTCTTTTTCTATTTCAAATAACTCACAAAATCTGGTGGTGTCTTTCAGGCTAAAATCTTTTGGGATAACCATTAGATCAAATACAGGATCATTGAATACCATTAAAGAATTATTCCTGTCATACACCAAGCCCCGGTAAGGGTGGTCGACTACTCTCTGAATGGCATTTCGTTCTGCTTTTCTTAGATAGCTATCATCCGTTACTTGTATCAAAAATAATTTACCCAATAAAATTAAGGCAATTACCCCAATGGTTATGGCAACGACTAAAGACCTACCTGTGTACATTTATACTACCCTTTCTTTTTTGTAAAATATTGCCTGAACGATGGTTCCCAATAGAAATGTGAAAACCAGACTGCTCAATACTCTTATAACGAGCGGGAGGTACAATTGTGTTCCTAAACTATCAATATAAAAAAATATAAAATGGTGAATAAGGATTAGCGGTAAACTATAAAAAATGTACCAGCCTATTCCCATATTTAATAAAGTAGGAGGGACGTTATCATCATACCCTCCTGTGGGCATGATCACTTTAATCCAGGTATTCCGTACAAAAGCCAGAAACACAGTGCTAGCGGCATGAATTCCGAAACTGTCATAAAATAAATCGATTAGCAAGCCCAAGAAAAAACCTATTAACAATAACGGGATTGTGGGCACTTCATGGGGCAGGTTGAGAAGGAAAAATACGTATAAAAAGCTAAATGCATAACCAAATAGGACCAGATCCTTCAGGATAAATACCTGGACCAGAAAGTAAATAAAAAAGCTTAAGCTATACTTGAGTATTTTAACTGTTGTCATTGATTAGGGGTCACCATTTCCATTTCCAAACTATCTATTTCTTCACGGAGATCATTCTTCACCAGATATACGAAGTTGAGTTTACTAAAGTCTGCTCCTAAACTAATCGTAATATCTAGATAATTGGTCTCGCTTCCTTGGGAAACATCCTTCACTTTACCTATGGGCAAGCCTTCAGGGAAAACTGCATTGTATCCTGAAGTCACAATTTCCAGTCCCGGTTCCACCTTTACATGACGGGGTACGTATAGCAGTTTTGCTTCATTGGAGTTTACCCCATCCCATTTTGTAGAACCAAAGACTTCGGACTTCTTTATTTTAGATGAAATCAGAAGGTCAGTGTGTAGCAGAGATATTACAGAAGAAAAATGACTGCTCGTACCTTTTACCCGACCAACAATTCCTTGTTCATTGAAAACGCCCATGCCTTCCTCCACACCATCTAAACTGCCTTTATTTAACGTGATATAATTTTGACTTAGGTTGATAGAATTATTAATTACTCTAGCCGACCAGAAGTTGAAATGATTACTAAAGGAGCTGTCTAAATTGAAATAAGCGGAATCAGAAATGGTAGTCATCTTATCCAACCGATTAAGCAAGGAGGCATTTTTTTCAGCCAAGGCTTTATTGGTGGAATTAAGGGTAAAATAAGAGACAATATTGTTTTTTGAAGACAATAATCGCCCCGTAAATTTATTGCTACTATTAAAATAAACTGCTCCCTGTGGTGAATTATGCGTGAAAATAATCCCCAATGCCAGTAATTCCAGAATCAGAAAAAGAATAAATGCCCTTAGTCTATATAAAAATAGAAAGATTTGTTGCATCTTCTTTTTAAGTCATGAGAACGGTTCTGAATTGGTTGATATTTTTCAAGGCGTTTCCTGTACCCCTCACCACGGCTCTCAATGGATCCTCGGCTATGTGTATGGGCAGCTTGGTTTTCTGATGTAACCTTCGATCCAAACCTTTCAACAAAGCTCCTCCTCCTGTTAAGTGGATACCATTGTCATAAATGTCCGCAGAAAGCTCAGGTGGTGCGATCTCCAATGCTTTGAGTACAGCTTCCTCAATTTTAGATACAGACTTATCTAAGGCAAAAGCAATCTCAGAATACGAAACTTTAATCACTTTTGGAATACCTGTCATCAAATCCCTACCTCTGATTTCATAATCTTCCGGCGGATCATCAAGCTCAGTTAAGGCCGAGCCAATCGCAATCTTCACTTTTTCTGCAGATCTCTCTCCAATAAGCAGGTTGTGCTGCCTTCTCATATAATCTAGAATATCTTTTGTAAAGGTGTCACCTGCAACCCTTATGGATTGGTCTGCAACTATCCCTGAAAGTGCAATTAGGGCAATTTCAGTTGTACCTCCACCAATGTCTACGATCATGGATCCCATGGGTTTTTCTATGTCAATCCCGATACCTATAGCAGCAGCTATAGGTTCATAAACCATATAAACCTCCTTACCACCTGCATGTTCTGCCGAATCCCTTACGGCTCGTTTTTCTACCTCCGTGATGCCGGAAGGAATACAGATGACCATCCTGTGAGACTGGGGGAACATGCCTTTGTTATGGCCCGGAATCATTTTAATTAAACCCCGTATCATTTGCTCCGCCGCATAAAAATCTGCGATCACTCCGTCTTTTAATGGACGGATTGTCTTGATGTTTTCATGGGTTTTTTCATGCATGTTCATGGCCTCCCGACCTACCGCCAATACTTTATTGGTGGTTTTATCTATAGCGATTATGGATGGTTCATCCACAATAATTTTTTCTTTATGTATGATCAGCGTATTGGCTGTTCCTAAGTCAATGGCGATGTCACTTGAGAAAAAGTCGAATAATCCCATTTTGATCTGTTCTAAATTAAATGATTATTGTTACTTTAAATTTAACGCAATTAAATCCGAATAAATATCTGAACCTGGCTTAAGTTCCAGGTTCCGGCGAGGTGTTAGGATCAGGTTTATCACGAATTATAAGCAATAGTTATGCTATGATTAACTGGGAATACTGCCATTTCTTACTCCTCCAGATTCCTTTCATCCCTCAGCCTTAATATAGGCTAATTTCAGGAGCTTTCAAGCCTTATTTTAAATTCGTTTTTTCTTCGGTATTGACCGGACCTAATATACCGGCAATGTAAAAGGAAAAACACTGAGAAACTGTATTTTCCAGTTGAATCCAATAAATAATACGCTTGACTTCCCAAGTCAAGCGTATTCGTCTCAATTAATGTTTAAAATGTCTGACACCTGTCATCACCATGCTCATCCCGTGGGCATCACAATATGCAATGCTGTCCTTATCTTTGATAGAACCTCCTGGCTGTACTACGGCTGAGATCCCTTCATTTCCTGCGATTTCTACACAATCCGGAAAAGGGAAAAATGCATCAGAAGCCATTACCGCTCCTTTGAGGTCAAAACCAAAAGCTTTGGCTTTTTCTATGGCTTGTTTCAATGCATCTACTCTACTGGTTTGGCCTACACCACTAGAAAATAGCTGGTCATGGTTACTTAGAATAATGGTGTTTGATTTGGTATGTTTACAGATCTTTAAAGCAAATACCAAAGCGTCCTTTTCAGCCTCTGTAGGAGAAAGCTTGGTCACGACCTTAAATTGATCTTTGGATTCTGTTTTCAGATCCTTGTCCTGCTCCACAAATCCATTCAATAATGTTTTAACTTGCTTTGTCCCTGCGATATTCATTTTTTGCTTCAATAGGATTCTGTTTTTCTTCCCTTTAAGCAAATCCAAAGCATCTTGGTCAAAATCAGGAGCAATTAATACTTCAAAAAACAATCCGTGCATGGCTTCAGCCGCTGGTAAGTCCACCGTTTTATTGGTGATCAGCACTCCACCAAAGGCCGAAATCGTGTCGGCAGCAAAGGCTTTGTCATAGGCTTCTTTTACACTTTCTCCTAGCGCAACACCACAGGCATTGGTATGCTTAAGGATGGCAAAAGCAGTCTCGTCTTGAAATTCAGCAATTAGGGAAACAGAAGCATCCACATCCACCAAATTATTAAAGGACAATTCTTTGCCATTTAACTGGTCAAATAATGCATTGATGTCTCCATAGAAACGTGCTTCTTGATGTGGATTTTCTCCATACCTTAAATCTTTGGAAGATTCTTCACTGATTTTTAATGCAGGAATATTTCCCTCCTGATTAAAATAGTTAAATATATGCGTGTCATAGTTGGAAGAAACTTTAAAAGCCTGCGCAGCAAAATACTTACGGTCTGCCAATGAAAGTGCACCATCTTGATTTTTTAGTTTTTCTTCCAACTCTCCATATTGGGCCTTGGAAGCTATGATGGTTACGTCTTTGAAGTTTTTGGCCGCTGCCCTGATTAAGGCTATGCCTCCAATGTCTATCTTTTCAATGATGTCTTCCTCAGATGCACCTGAGGCTACGGTCTCTTCAAATGGGTAAAGATCTACTATTACTAAGTCAATAGCCGGAATACCATATTCTTCGGCCTGCCCTATATCTCCTTCATTGTCTCTTCTATGCAATATGCCTCCAAAAACTTTAGGATGAAGTGTTTTTACTCTGCCTCCAAATATGGAAGGGTAGCCCGTCAACTCCTCAACAGGGATAACATCAGCACCTTGGTCTTCGATAAATTTTTGAGTTCCACCGGTTGAATAGATGGTTACCCCCTGGTTTTTTAACTGTTCAATGATCGGTTCCAGGTTGTCCTTATAATATACCGAGATAAGCGCAGATTGTATTTTTTTTTCAGCCATTACTATAGTAATTTTTTATATTCAGTTCTATCTCTAAATTTATATTTTTAAATAAATCGATAGAAAAGGGGATTGTTTGGTGTTTACTTTTGAACTTAACTTTATGAAGTGACAAAGTTAGGAAAATCAAGGCATTAAATCAGACTTTCAATGATTTTTGGATAGTATTTATGTTCCAAAACATGGACTTTTTCAGCAATTTGGTCCGGGGTATCTATTTTGTCTATTTTTACTGCCGTTTGAAAGATAATTTTCCCCTCATCATAGTTTTCATTGACAAGGTGAATCGTAATCCCTGTTTCTTTTTCTTCGGCAGCTTTTACAGCCTTGTGAACATTGTCTCCATACATACCTTTTCCTCCATATTTAGGCAATAAGGCAGGGTGAATATTTACGATTTGATTGGGGAAAGCTTTGATTAAACCTTTGGGAATTTGTAACAGAAAGCCCGCAAGTACAACAAAGTCAATGTGTTGATTGATAAGGATTTCGGTAAGTTTACCGCTTTCCAATTCCGCTTTGGTGAAAGTATGTGTGGGTACACCATGCTTTTTCGCTCTTTCAAGCACATAGGCTGCCTTCTTGTTGGAGGCAATTAATGAAATGCGAGCTTTGGTAGAGCCCTGAAAATGATTGATGATTTTCTCTGCATTTGAACCGCTACCGGAAGCGAGAATGGCAATGTTTTTCAATGTTCAATAGTTTTATTCCTTTTTGTAATATTACAAAGTAATGTTCAATCTCTATTCCTTAATTCTGAACTTAAATCAATGTTATTTGCTAGGGTAATGGATGACTACCTCAGGATGCATGGTGTAAAACCTGAATTTTTCTCCATCATATACAGGAAAGCCACTGGATTTATTGTCACCCATGATCGGGTTTTCTGAGTATTTTGTCCAAGTCTTCAAGTCCGGAGAAACTGCCATATTCATGGTCCAATCACTCCAGTCCTCCAATGATGTGGCATGGTAATAAGCGTAATAGTTGCCTTGATATTTGATTACTTTATTTACAGCTACCCCATACTTGTCATAAGCTTCGGGACCGATTTTAATGATTGGGTCATCCTGAACATTTGTCCACACCTTTCTGTCCTTAGAGGTGGCCAGCCAAATACCCAAATCTCCTCGTTCGTAAAAAAGATACCATACTCCATCTTCTACCCATACTGTAGGTGTTCCGTAGGGGCCGTCACTTATAGGATTCCCATCTACCTTTCTTATATCAATGTCACCTTGGTTTTCCCAGTGGATCCGGTCTGTAGAGGTTAGCATTTTGGCAATGTCTCCTTTACCTTCTGCAAACATATAATAAATGCCATCCTCTTTCCACACCATCATGTCTTCCACCCAACTTTCACTAAAAATGGGATTGTCTTTATAACGTGTCCATTCAATGCCGTCTTCTGAGAAAGCATAGCCTAATTTGAGCATTTTGTCTTTATAAGATTTATCAAAGCCGGTGTACCACATATGATAACCATCTTCTTCTTTCATAATGAACCCCCTTTCTCTAATCCCACTATCCCAGTCATCTTCATTTGCAGCTGTGAAAATAGGGTTATCCGGTAAGGGTGTGAATTTTGTGATTTCGTCAGGGAAAAGTTTTGATTTGTCTTCGGTAATGGCCTCGGGCTCTGTATTGGATTGTTCTTTCTTTCCGGAACAAGAAGTAAAGAGAAAAGGTACAGTGATTAGAAATAGAATAAGAAGGTTGTTTTTCATGGTTAATATGTATTTAATTAGTGACTATAGAAACCCCATGCTTAGTATTCCTGTGAGCATAAGTATTTTTGAAATGGTACTTAATTCAGTAAAATGAGATTTTCGATCTGCCTTATAAATTTTCACCATAAAGAAGATGAACAGTAAACTTAAGGCACCGAAATAAAGAAAGAGTTGCGGTTCATTAATCTTGAATGTGACAAATAAAATAGAGGCTACAAAAAAGAAAGCAATTACGAATATTATTGTTTTGGTTTTCCTAAATCCCAAGACAATGGGCAAGGTCTTACACCCATGCTTCCTATCTCCATTTCGATCCTCAATGTCCTTTAGAATCTCCCGCATTAAGTTAATGAAAAACGCGAATAATGCATAGGTGAGGATTAATAATTCAGATTTTTGATAATAAATGCCAACGATCCAAATGGCAAGTCCTGTTAAAGAAGCTACTGTCAAGTTACCAATGAAGGGCAGGCGTTTGAGTGTGTTACTGTAGAGCCATAATAAAAATGCGGCCACAAAGGTAATCGCTCCAATTTTAGGGTGGACCACTGTACCGATTAATATACCTATAAAATTCATTACGGTATGAAGAATCATTACCATTCTCCTTTTCATGCCCTTGCCGATAACAACCGCTTTAGGCCTGTTTACATAATCAATTTTAACATCATAATAATCATTGATCATATAACCCGATGCCGTAAGAATTACAGTGGATATAATTAGCATATAGAGGTGATAATCGTCCAAAACAGGTGTTCCGGCTTTGGTTGTGCCCACCAAAAAGAAGGCAGTCATAAACTGTGCAAAGGCAACCATAAGCAGGTTTTCCAGACGGATAATCTTGATAAACCCCCCAAAAGTAAATACAGGTGACGCCTTTGGATTTTTCATGTTACAAAACTAATGAGATTACAATCAAACAAGGTAATATGATCAAAATTTATATAGGTTAATGTTGGGGGCAATGACTTGGTAGACAGTGTTTAAAATTCTTCCCTGTCTATAATGCTCTGAGAGATACTGCGGTAAATCTCGGCAAGCTGATTGTTGTAGGCCAAGAAATCATGGTGATTTTCCAGCGTATCAATATCGTCTCTGATTGCCGGTCCTGTTTGAGCTTCAGCTGCACCTAATTGTAGTGTTTTATTCATTTGCTCAATTATTAGCGGTTTTAAAATATCAAATTCCAAGCCTTGCCGTTTCATAATGGACTCTGCTAAAAAGACCATGTGGTTGGTGAAGTTGGCTGCGAAAACTGCAGCTACATGAATTGATTTCCGTTCTTTGGATCGGATTTCATAGGCAGGAGATTTAAGGCTTTTGCAAAGTTTCTTTAATGTTTTTAAAGTCCCTTTATCAGCTGACTCTAAAAGAAAAGGCACTTCTTCAAATGATAGTTCTCTTGTTTTAGTAAACCCTTGTAAAGGATATAAAATGCCGATATAATCTGCCGAACTATAGGACAAAATATTCAAAGCCAATGTGCCGCTGGTATGCACCAGAATACTTCCTTCAGGCAGTAGGATGGCCTCTGCAACGGAGGGCACCGCTTGGTCGCTTACTGCTATAATGAATAGCTTGGCATGGCTCTCAGTAAAATCAAGATGATCTTGAGCTTCTGTAGCATAAAGCCTTGAGGCAAGCTGATTGGCTTTATGGATATTTCTGCCATAAACTTCCAAAATCTCATGTCCCGCATTTTCTAGTGCAGAAGACAGGTGCCAGGCAACATTTCCCGTTCCAATGACCGATACCGTAAGCTTCATGTGTATAAATTTATAAAAAAATAACCCCTAATGTTAATTAGGGGTTAAAATTTAAACCTTTTATTTAATAGCTACTATTCCAGGCCTTTTGCTTTCATCTTTTGAAATTCATCAAATCTTCTATAAATGGCTACCGAAAAACCAATCAGCATAATGACAGTGCCCAGCCATAATACATTGATCATGGGTTTTACCGCTGCTTTCATTACAACGTAGTCTTTTTGATAAGTATTGACCTTAAACACAAATTTGTTTTCTTCAGGAACAATATTATCTACTTCCACCTTGATGCCGAGGTCATGGTCTATATAATCAATTTTACCTACTTGATTTCCTCGGATCAAAAACACCGGAGACAACTCCTTCTTAACGTCATAATCCATGATGCTAAGTACTGCTTTTACAGCAATGTCACCCTCCTCTAAAGCCACTCCATCAATTTCATTGACTACATCTGCACTTTCAAATTGAGTGACAAAGTCATTGATAAAGAATTGCTCTCCAGGAGCTGCATTAATGAATTGATCATCATTCCATTCCGGTTCTTCATAATCATTGATGGCCGATACATGGGTGTAAAGGTCTTTGGTCAAGTACTTCTTAGAATCCGGAGATGAGATCAAGCCCATGGTTGGGTTTGGCTGTGACATTGGAAAAAGGGTGAATTTCAACGCTTCACCTTGGTAATACTCCACCTTAAAATAGGAGTTTTCTTCAAGAACCAAATCCAAAGTATCCCCTTTTTGGAAATAGGTATTACCATCAACTTCAATGTTTTCAAGTGCCAAGGCTTCATTGATGCCTTCCAAGGATTCCATGGCATCTGCTTTAACATAGCCCGGAACGCCTACTACTTTCTTATACCTTCCTCTATAGATGACTTCATAATCTTTCATTTGAAGCGGCTTGTTGATCCAAAGCAGTACATTTTCCTTATTCAGGTCATCTTCCCAATCCTTTTTATACGTCAATCCTGACATATTGATAGAAATGGTGTCTGAATAGCCTGAAGAAAACATGATGCCAATCAAGATCATTCCCAGACCAATATGGGCCAGAGATCCGCCCGCCAACTTGAATGTTTTTCCTTTTAGTAATTTGAGTAGAATGGTGCTATTGGCCACAATGGTGAAAGCTCCGGAAAGAACAATAACGATATAGGTAATGTCGTAAACTTTACCTAGGGTAATGATTATAGCAGCCAAAACCATTGAGATAATATATGGAGTGACCAAAGCATTTTTCAGGTCGTCTTTCGACATTTTATTCCACCAGAAAAACTGTCCAACCCCGGTTAATAAAGCCAAAGCGACGGCAAACCAAAGTTGGAACTTGGTATAGAAGCCTATCTGATCCGCCGGGGGCGCTAAGTTTGAAAGCCCTCCAAATATTTCTACCAAAGCATTGTAAGCAGGGATAGAGGTGGGGACAATTACTTGAAAAGCCATCAAGGCAAGGGTGGTGGCTCCAATGAAAATCCAAAATTCTCTGGAATAAACTGAGGCCTCTTTCTCAGATGTTGGAATGTTTTTCCACTCTTTGACGGTAAGAAAGATGGCTATGGCCAAGAAAAACAACATATAAATGAGTAATTGTCCGGACAGCCCCAGGTCTGTAAAGGAGTGTACAGAAGAATCACCCAATACGCCACTTCTTACCAAGAAGGTAGCATACAATACCAATATAAACGATGCAATTACCAGTACCATTGATGTTTTCAATGCTGTACTGCTTTTCTTGAAAGTGATCATGGTATGTATGGCAGCGACCATGATGAGCCATGGCACATAAACTGCATTCTCTACCGGATCCCAATTCCAATATCCTCCAAAATTCAAGGTCACATAGGCCCAATAGGCCCCCATAATTATCCCCATACCCAAGATCATGGCAGAGAAAATTGCCCAAGGCAATGCAGGCCTGATCCATTCAGAGTATCGCTTGAGTGTCAAGCCTGCGATCAAAAAGGCAAAAGGAACCAAAGTGGAGGCATATCCCAAAAACAAAGTTGGCGGGTGAATGACCATCCAGATATTTTGCAACAGCGGATTTAGGCCGGTGCCATCTTCAGGAATGTATTCCGGATTGATTTGAAAGATTGGTGCCTCCGAAACTTCACGCAACAGCATAAATGGAGAGCTACCTATTTTCAGGTCTCCTATAACGATTCCCAATATCATGGAAACCAAAAAGGCCTGTACGAGTGCAAACACCAACATTACCGGGCCTTCCCAGAATTTATTGGTATGGATAATAATCAGTCCCAAAACTACATCCCAGAAAATCCAAAGGATAAAAGCACCTTCCTGTCCCTCCCAGAAGCTGGAAATCATATAATGTACAGGCAGGCCTTTAGAGGAATGTGAATAGGCGTAAAAGTATTCAAAGCGATGGTTGTAGATAATTTCGAATAAACAAAAGGCTATGGATACCGCTGCAAATCCGTGGATATAAAAGGTGATTCTACTGAAATTTCTCCAGGATGGTTTATCCAACTCACTCGCACGGGTGTAATAATAGTAGGAAACAGCTGAGACCAAGGCACTGACAAAAGCCAGAATTACCATAAAATGCCCCAGGTTACCTATAAAGGTATTCATCATTATAAGGTTCTTTTTGAGTGGATAATAGTTCAGGAAGTAATCAAGATGCGCTTGGTTTTACATCGGTTTCCTGGTATTTTGAAGGGCACTTCATCAAGATTTTTTCCGCCACAAACATTTCTTTGGTTTTGTATGTACCTATGACTACTACTTGTTCTGATCTTTTAAAGTCTGCGGGCACAGGTTCATTGTAATAGACCTGCTGCTCCGTTCCATCATTGTCTACCATAACGAAAGTAAAAGAAGTTTTGTCTTCCCCCACCTCAATACCTTCTACTTCACCGTTTTGACCTTTCTTAAGTTGACCCACAACATGAATTGCTTCCGTTTTTCCATTCAAAGCCATTGTTTTGGCTGTAGAAAAACTTTCATATGTGCTGGCATCACCAATGGAAGTGATAATGATGACAATCGCAACAGCAATAATGCCTAGGCCTAAAATATGTCCTCTTTTCATGATTTAATCGTTATATTTTTTCTCCAAACCACTGATTTTACGGTCAGTTTGTATCACATAAACGAGAATTCCTCCCAAAACAATTCCAATTATGCTGACTAATACGTAAATTTTTCCTTCAGAACGCATTTTATCCGCCATCTCGACACCGGAATTTTGGTAATCCTCTTCTGTAATCCCTATTTTGTCCTGTGCTTTTACGAAAAAGCTGATAAAAAACAGGAAAATAATAATGAACTTTTTCATATTACTGATTGATCAATTTGTCTTCTAAATTTCTTTCCAAGCGCCTAATCCTCACCCTAACAGTACTGATCCAAGCACCTAATAAGGTCCATCCGATAATGGCAGGATAAAAAACCTTTCTAAGGTTGCTGTCCATATCATAAGCGTTAAATCCTGGATTGCCACCATTGCCGGGGTGAAGGCTGTCGGTTAACCGGGGAAGGATAAATATCAAGGGGATAAATACTGCGAATGCGAAAATACTGTATACAGCACTGATTTTGGCTCGCTGATAAACGTCGGTTAATGAGTTTCTCAAAACCAGGTAAGCAAAATACATCAATAGGCCGATGGCAGAAGCATTCAATTTGGGGTCATTTGTCCAAAAATCTCCCCAAGTAAATTTGGCCCAAACCATGCCTGTAGTAATGCCAATTACCCCAAATAATATGGCTGCATTGGTAAATTCTACGGCCATGTCATCATCTTCCAGTTTTCCGGAGCGCAGATGTTTTACCCCATATACTACGGCTACAACCAGCATTAATAACATTCCAAACCACATGGTTACATGGAAGAACAATCCTCTAATTGTTTCATTCAGAATGGGAAGTCTGGGAACATCAATCAATAAACCTGCGGTAATGGTATATGCCAGTAGTACCATGGCCAATACTTTCCACCAATAAGCCTTCATATGCAATCGAGTTTTTAGTGGGTCATGTTTTTCCCCTTGCTTCATTCAGCTATATCACTGAATGCCTGCATTACAACGTTAGTGGATACAGGTTGGGGGTCATTTATAACCTCATTGAATCAACACGCAAAAATAGGGCATATTAAGTGATTTATTTACTTTTATCCCGTTTATTTGCTTAGTGGTAAGTGTAATTGAAATTGTTGATTATAGTACGACTTGTAGAAAGCATATAAACTGCTTTTTTGGAGCAATTGAAAGCTTGCTTTTTTTAGTTTAGTTGCTTGATTTAGGTATTTTATTTGGTTCAGGGTTTAATTAATCTTTTTACTAAAAAATGGTAAAAGGTTGGGCTGAAGCCCTTAAAAATCATAATACGATTCAATGCCCCAGCAAAAGCTGGGGGCTATTGAGTTTTTGGGATTGATTCAAATGGTGGATTTAAGGTTTAAATCAGGTGATCAATCCGCTGGAGAATTTATTTTGCGAGAATGGGGACTTTTTTACTTCTTCCCCAAGCTACAAATAAGGCAATTGCCATAAATACCAAATTCACTCCAATACCTGAGTATTCACCTCGGGAAGCATGAAAAATCGCTGCCAATACCATAACTACTGCAAGCCCGATTGCTGCCCATATCGTTAAAAATGGTTTGATACGAAGCAAGGCAGGAAGGATTAGACCTATACCGCCTAATAACTCACTAATACCAATAAACCTAACCAATCCTAAGGAAGTTGAGGAAACCCATGGGAGTGATTCAGTCAATGCTTCAATAGGCTGTGTAGCTTTCATTAAGCCTGCCAATATAAACATAACTGCCAATAGTACTTGTGCAATCCAAAGAGAGATATGTATTGCTTTGTTTTTTTCTTGATTTGCCATTTTTTAAATGTTTTTAATTGATAATGGCACAAAGTTGCAGCAAAGTGAATCGGTAAAAAATAAGATACCTTAAGAAATGTATTAAGGCTCACTTTTTAGCCATTCTTCTTCTAATACCGCTTAAGTATTCCGGTGTAACCCCAATATAGGCTGCTATTAGTTTGAGAGGAAGCCTTTGCACCAATGTGGGATATGTTTCTGTAAAATCGATGTAGCGCTGTTCTGATGTCGCACTTAGTAGTCCCAGAATTCTTTTGTTTGATGCAATAAGATTGTTCCTAAACTTATTGGCGATGTCTACCACTACCTCTTTATCAAAGCTATCGATATCTTTAAAGTCTGATTTGGAAATCAGAGATATCTCGCAATCCTCAATCGTCTCAATAGAGACGGAGGAAGGTACCTGATTGGTAAAGCTATCCAAATCTGAAATCATCCAATTTTCGGGAGCAAACTGCATAATATGCTCTTTTCCCACCTTGTCTACTGTGTAACTTTTTAAGCAACCTTTTTTTACCAAGTACCCATATTTAGCAATTTCTCCTTGTTTTAAAAGGATTTCACCTTTCTTGTAAGTTTTTAAGGTGTTGATTTTTATGCTTTTCATTTTAAGTTAGGTTGGTCAATTGTTAGGCTTAAATTAAGTCTTTTGGCTAAAGAAATGAAAATTTTCTTTCCTGTTTGTGTTAACCTTCAGAACGAATTTATCAATTTGTTTTTGATCCTTTTGCAAATCTGATTTTGTTTATTGAAGTTATGGACAAATTTATCGAATTTGACTGATTAGATATCCCCAAAAATACCATATCTGTTTATGTCAATAGTCATTTGCGTCCAACGCGAGTATATAGGGTGATTTTAATAGGATATAGCTTTTGTAGTAATGAAAAATTTTATTACCAATCACATGAAAAAAGTATGGACTTGGGTTATAGTTGTCCTCATACAGTGTAATGCATATTCTCAGGTAGGGCTGGGAATTGCTGCAATGGATGGTTTAAGCGATCTTCAGATGGTTTTTGAGCCCGGGCTGAAGGTTGGGGGCTTGACAGTTAGCAAAACATTTCAGCCTTCGTTTGTGGTTACGGAAAAAGGAACATTATTGGTGTTTTGTCAGGGTCGACTATTTGATGGTGAAGACAATGAACCCAAAGTGATCCTCATGAATAAAAGTTATGATTTTGGAAAGTCTTGGGAAGGAGTGGAAGTGATTTCTTCACCAATGAACTTTTTTGCCATATCTCCCTATTCCGCAAATATAGGAGGAGAAGAAAAAATTTCCTTCCTAACCTGTGTGGGATTAAAGGTGACAAAAGAGTTTTATAAGAATGATTTTTCCAAATTAAAGGAAGCTACTGGTATTGATATCGAGGACATAGGAAAGGATAAAGCTTCTGTATTGGTCAAGTATACCTCTTTTGACGATGGTAAATCCTGGACTATGGAGTATCTCAATGGAGACAATACACCACTTTTTAAAGAATACAATGGGTATATTCCTATTTTTATGAATACAATTGGACAAGTTCATCAAATACCAAAGGGTCCAAACAAGGGGAGAATGATCATTGCCGCTCCAATTTACTCAGTGCCTTCCGGGAAGGAAGTCACAAATAATTTTAGGGATTATAAATGTTCAGGTTCAGGAATTATTTATAGCGATGATTTTGGAGATACATGGAAAATGGATGGGATGATTACTGATTATCTAGCGAATGAGGCTTCTGCAGTTTCTATAAAGGAAGGAAAAGAAATCCTTATGATTCGGAGAATAAATAATTTTGAAAACTACAAAGAATATAATACTATAGAAATGATGAGTTTGGGGCGAAATCAGCGAATAGCCAATCTAAGTGGCGATGGTGGAAAATCCTGGTCGGATCCATTTTTAATCGGCATTAGCGAAATAGCGTGTCATGGAACTTTGGCAAGAAGGAATAACCGATTGTATTTCTCAATTCCGCTCGGACTTCAAGATATTAATCAAAAGAAAATAGAATGGGATGATGACCGCATTAGAGGTGCGGTATTTTACAGTGATGATGAGGGGAATACTTGGAAATCAAAGGTTATTGAACCTTCCTATTTTTCTTACAGCACCTTAGGGAAATTAAACAATACATCAATGATTACTTTCTTCAGTCGTGGAGGTCATGGTAGATTTGGTATCGGATATAGGGTATTCTCAGATGAATGGCTGGAAAATTAATAATGGATAAACCCGGATTAAGTAAAAAGGCATCTATTACGCGTTGAAACCACTTTAAAATCAGCTGCTTTGTTGCTATTTCCCGAATACCCATCTTCCTGATAAATCGTAACCTGTTATGAGTATAATTATTTTTTAGAAAGTGAATATCCCTCTAGTGGGGCTATAGCCAAAAATTAGAGAGAAAAAAGGTCATTAAAAATCACATCTGGAAATCTATAGCTTCGGCAGGCTCAGCCACCGTATCGCGATAGTACTAGCTACTAGCTCCTCCATAAATAGGGGAAAAGCAGGTAGGAAGTGGCCATTACTATGGCATTAATAGCCATAAGGGTTAGGATTTTTTCTGCACTGATCCCTCTATCCAGGCCATCTATGGCGCTTTTGGAAACTTGAATAGCCATTAAGAGAATGGGGATCATCACCGGAAAACTTAAAATAGCCATCAGTGTTCCATTGTTTTTGGCCTTAGAAGCAATGGCAGAGACCATCGTCAATGCAGCTGAAAAACCTATGGCTCCCAGCAAGAGGTTCAATAGAAATAAGGGCTGATCTGCTACGGGATTACCAAAAACAATCCCGAAAACCACATAACCTAAAAGTGCCAAAACCAAGGTGAGCCCTGTATTGTAAATGGTTTTTGAGAGAATAATGGCTTCAGGAGAAGCAATCATAAAATAGTAGAGTTGCCGGCCATCCTGTTCCTGAACAAAACTTTTGGCCACTGCATTTACAGCAGAAAATAAAATTATTATCCAATATAAAGCATTCCAAATGGGAACCTGCAAATTACCCTGGCCTGTTCCCATGCTCAAATAGGCGATGAATACTGCACTGGTCACATATAGAAGTATTCCATTGAGGGCGTACTTTTGTCGCCATTCCAATAGGGCCTCTTTTTTTACCAGTAATACTACTTCCTTCCACATAGTAGAGGCAAATATAGGTACCTAAGACTAAATATTTCTCCCAATAAGGATAATTTTATGAATTGCCACTGGTCTATTTCTGCCTTTTCACGGTTATTAATAAAAAGTATATTTATCATTGAAATTAATATGTAAACCTTTTGAATCCCGATTATTAGGTTCAATTCAATTAAAAAAACCATGGATTTTGACAATGACAGGAGAAAATTTTTAGGAAAAATGGCATTAGGAACGCTGGCAGGACTGGCTCCTTGGAATAGTTTAATGGCCAACTCACCAATTAAGGCGAAAGCAGTAGAAAAAGCTTTTATTCCTGTAATGCTTACCCCTTATAAAGCAGATAAGACAGTTGACTATAAAGGGTTAAAGAAACTGACAGATTATTACCTTGAATCAGGCGCTCGCGGGTTATTTGCCAATTGCCTGAGTAGTGAAATGTATGACCTCAGCCCGGAAGAAAGGTTAAAAGTTACAAAAACGGTGGTAAAAAAAGTCAATGGAAAATTCCCTGTAGTTGCTACGGGCTCCTTTGGCAATACTGCAGCAGAAAAAGCAGAGTTTACCAAAAAGATAGCCGATACAGGCGTAGATGCCGTGATTATGATAACTTCTCACTTTGCAGAAAAGGGTGAATCTGATGATGTTGTAATTAAAAATCTTGAAGATTACCTTTCTTTGACCGGAAATATTCCATTGGGAACATATGAGTGTCCATCACCATACAAGAGAATTCTTTCTCAACCTGTTCTCAAATTTTTGTTGGAATCCGGTAGGTTCGTTTACCATAAGGATACCTCTGAGGACATTGATAATATCATAGAAAAACTTGAGACTGCTAAAGGAAGTAAGCTCGGATTGTACAATGCTCATATGGGAAGTGCTGCAGCTTCTCTTCGCAATGGCGGAGCAGGTTTGTCTCCAATCGCAGGGAATTATTATCCCGAAGTGATCGCTTGGCTATGTAAGCATGCCGATAATTCAGGGAAAAAAGAGCAAGTAGATTGGTTGCAAGAAAAATTGCGGGATATGGAATCAAGAATAACAAAAAATTATATGATTTCTTCGCGGTATTACCTCAACAAGGAAGGCTTGGATTTGGAGTTGGTGAGTAGACGTGCGAAAAACCCACTTACCGCTGATCAAAAAGACGTTGTTGATCAGTGTTATGCCGAAGTTCAAGAATGGAAACAAAAATTATCCATATAACAAACCCTCTATTAACCAGTGAAAAGGGCTTTCTTGAATTAAGAAAGCCCTTTTTTAATTCAAAGATCTTAACAGAAAAAAAATTGGCATAGGATTTATTTTATGGTGTCAAACCCTAAATAAGGTACCAAAACTTTAGGCATTTTGATTCCTTCTTCCCCTTGGTTGTTTTCCAATATAGCGGCCATAATTCTAGGAAGAGCAAGGGCGCTTCCATTGAGCGTATGCGCCAACACTGTTTTTTTATCTTTATTTTTAAAACGTAACTTCAAACGATTGGATTGATAGGTTTCAAAGTTACTTACAGAACTAACCTCTAGCCACCTTTCCTGCGCTGCAGAAAAAACTTCCATGTCAAAAGTTAAGGCAGAAGTAAAACCTAAATCACCCCCACAAAGCCTTAGCACCCTATATGGCAATTCGAGTTTTTGAAGCAAACTTTGTACATGAAGGCTCATCTCATCAAGGGTCTTGTAAGAGTTGTCCGGATGCGTAATCTGTACAATTTCCACTTTGTCGAATTGGTGAAGCCTGTTCAGGCCCCTAACATGAGCCCCCCAACTTCCTGCCTCTCTCCTAAAGCAAGGTGTATAACCGGTGTTTTTGATAGGTAATTCCTCTTCTTGCAAGATGGATCCACGGTACATGTTTGTTATCGGAACTTCTGCAGTTGGGATGAGGTAAAGCCCATCTTCTTGGGCAAAGTACATTTGGCCTTCTTTGTCAGGAAGCTGACCGGTGGCATAGCCACTTTCTTCATTGATCAAAATGGGAGGTTGAACTTCCGCATAACCGGCTTTTTCTGCCTCATCTAAGAAAAAATTGACTAATGCTCTTTGTAATTTAGCACCTTTGCCTTTATAAACAGGGAATCCTGCACCGGTTATTTTGACTCCTAATTCAAAATCAACAATGTCGTATTTTTTTATCAAATCCCAATGAGGGCTTTTATTGCTGTCTTCCAGATTGGGAATCATCCCATTTTCTAACACCACCTCGTTGTCTGTATCTGAGTTGCCGGCAGGAACAGATGCATGAGGAATATTCGGGATGGTATAGAGTAGCTGGGTAAGTTCTTCCTCTGTTTGGGAATATCGTTCCTCTAGCGATTTCACTTGTTGCTTTATCTCAGAAGTTCTTTCCTTTATCTTATTTGCTTCTTCTTTGTTTCCCGACTTCATTAATTGGCCGATTTGCTTGGAGATAGCGTTTGATTCAGCCTGAAGGTTGTCTCTGTCGAGTTGGATTTGTTTTCTTAGATCCTCTAACTTTAATGCATTCCCGAGCAATTCTTCAGGATTTTCAATATTCCTGGCGCTTAGCCTTTCGCAAGCATGGGCAAAGTTTGCTCTTATTTCATTTACCTGAAGCATATACTGATACTTTGATTTGCAAGTTTAAATTTTAGGATGCAAAGATAAGGAATAAGTTCTGAGTTAAGGGGGCAAATGACTGATAATTTGGATGGGCGGATTGGCAAAACAGCCCTAAATGCCTATCTTCAACTTTGAAATTTTAACCACAGAAATATTGATTATGAAATCAAATTTTATTGCAATTTTATTTTGTCTTTTCACAGTTTCTATAGTAGGGGCGCAGGAAAGACCTTTAAAAATCATTATGATAGGTGCCCATCCTGATGATTGTGATATAAAAAGTGGTGGCACAGCAGCTCTTTTCGTGGAGATGGGGCATCAGGTAAAGTTCGTTTCTGTCACCAACGGTGATGCCGGTCATATGGAAGAGGGCGGAGGTATGCTAGCCAAAAGGAGAATTGCAGAAACCCAAGAAGTAGCCAAGAGGTTGGGAGTTGTTTATGATGTACTGGACAATCACGATGGTGAATTGTTGCCAACGCTGGAAATTAGGCTTCAACTTATCCGTAAAATTAGAGAATGGGATGCAGATGTAGTCATTGCCCCAAGGCCCAACGACTACCACCCTGATCATCGCTATACAGGGGTATTGGTACAGGATGCTGCCTATATGGTGGGTGTGCCGAATGTGGCTGCAGATACCCCTCCGCTAAGCAAAAATCCGGTATTTTTGTATTTTCAAGATCATTTCCAAAAACCAAACCCATTCGAACCTCACATAGCAATCGATATCACACCTGTAATTGACAAAAAAATACATGGCCTTGACGCCCATGAGTCTCAATTTTATGAGTGGTTGCCTTGGATAGGAGGGTATGCTGATGAGGTGCCAGATGGTAAAGTTGAAAGGATTGCCTGGTTAAAAGAAAAAAGAGGGGGAAGGATCAATGCTGCTGTAAGGGAAAGCTTGGTCAAATGGTATGGGGCCAGCAAGGCAGCTCAAGTGAAGTATGCAGAGGCTTTTGAAGTTTGTGAGTACGGCACCCAGCCTTCGGAAGAAGAATTAAAACGCTTATTTCCTATGTTAGGAAAATAAGCAGTCGATCAATAAAAAAGAATAATATTTTAATATAAATGAAGGGAAAAAATGTTTTGGTCACAGGTGGGGCCAGTGGGATAGGTTTGGCAATAGTAGAGAAATTTGCTGCTTCAGGCGCCAATGTCTATTTATTGGATTTTAATAAAGAAAACGGAGAAGAAGTATCCGTTAAGTTAAGGGAGAAGGGCTATGCTGTCTTTTTTAAGCAAACGGATGTGTCCGATCAATCTCAGGTTTCAGCAGTTATTGATTCAATTTCAGGGGAGATCGATGTATTGATCAACAATGCGGGGGTATCCCATATTGGAGATCTTGAGTCTACGGAAGGAGCAGATCTGGACCGTTTATATGCTGTAAATATTAAAGGCGTTTTTCACTGCTCCAAGGCTGTGATTGGCAGGATGAAAGCCAATGGGGGAGGTGTAATTATCAATATGGCCTCCATAGCGGCCACAGTTGGTATTCCTGACCGTTTTGCTTATTCAATGAGTAAAGGTGCCGTGCTCAATATGACCCTTACCATTTCGAGGGATTATGTCAAAGACAATATTCGCTGCAACGCCATCTCTCCTGCAAGGGTGCATACACCATTTGTGGACAATTATATTTCAAAAACCTATCCGGGCAAGGAAGAGGAAATGTTTGAACAGCTTGCAGCTACTCAGCCCATCGGAAGAATGGCAAAACCTGAAGAAGTAGCCAATATGGCTTATTTTCTGGCCTCTGATGAAGCGAAGTTTTTGACTGGTGCTGATTATTTGGTAGATGGTGGATTCTCTAACTTAAAAATGTAATTACTTAAAACAATTATAAAAAGATGAAATTAATAAGATTTGGAAATGTGGGTCAGGAGAAGCCCGGAGTGATAACCTCAGAAGGAAAAAAAATTGATTGTTCGGCTTTTGGTTCAGACTGGACGGCTGACTTCTTAGGGGATGTGAGTAAGCTAAGTGAACTGGAAGTATGGCTGGAAGCGAATGCTGCGGATTGCCCAGAGATTTCTGCCGATGCCAGGTTAGGATCTCCGGTTCCTTTTCCTTCAAAAATCATTTGTGTAGGCTTAAATTACTCCTTGCACGCCAAAGAAAGTGGTATGGCAGTTCCTGAACAACCTGTTTTGTTTATGAAGGCTACTTCTGCACTTTCAGGTCCTTTTGATCCTATTGTAATACCAAAAAATTCCAAAGCTACCGACTGGGAGGTGGAATTGGCAATAGTGATCGGTAAGAAAGCCAATTATGTGTCTGAAGAAGATGCCATGGATCATGTATTTGGTTATGTGCTTCACAATGATGTCAGTGAAAGAGACTTTCAGTTAAGGCATGGAGGTCAATGGTTGAAAGGGAAAAGTGCAGATTCTTTTGCCCCTCTTGGACCAAACCTCGTGAGCAAAGATGAGATTGCAGACCCGCATAATTTAAGGTTATGGTTAAAGGTAAATGGAGAAATGTTGCAGGACAGCAATACCTCAGATTTGGTTTTTAATATTCCTCAATTGGTTAGTCATATCAGTCAATACATGAGCTTGTTACCGGGCGATATCATTAGTACAGGAACTCCTGCCGGAGTGGGTATGGGATTGAAGCCACCAAGATATTTGAAAGCGGGAGATGTTGTGGAGTTAGGAATTGATGGCTTAGGTGTATCCAAGCAAGTCGCCGAAGACTACCAAGACTAAGTAAAAAATAAGTAAGAAAAAACGGGCGGAATTAATTTTCTGTCCGTTTTTATTATTCGTCTACTTTATCAAGATAGACTTTCAAGTGAATACTCATTTTTTCTCTAAATGTTGCTGGTGATCCTTTTTGTAGTTCAGTCAACAAATCACGATGAGTGACGGCATTTTTGACTTCAGATTTACTAATGATTTGCCCGCTATGAACCAAGTTGAATATTGGCAATAACATTTTTTGAAACCGCAATAAAGTTTGATTGCCTGAGATTTCATACAACATGGAATGAAATTCCACATCATACCTATTTTTCAAGAATTTGTCCTTAGTTTCTTCTTCGTTACTTACAAGTTGTTCAAGCTTCTCCAGGTTTTCTTTGGTTTTTCTTATAAATAGAAAATCTGTAATGCCCATTTCTAGCACCAATCTTAATTCAAAGATATCCTGCAAGGTTGCACTGTCCAATAGCATTGGGTTAAGTACACGTTCAAAACTTCCTAAAATATCAGGCTGGGTTAATATTATCCCCCTATTCCTTTTGGATTCTATTAAACCTAGGGTTCTAAGTCTTGAAAGGGCTTCTCTTAAAGCAGTCCTACTAACTCCCATAGATAAGGCCAGTTCCGATTCTTTTGGAATGGCATCCCCAGGTTGAAGATTGGCCTCTGCAAAATATTCTCGTAGGTTTTGTTCTACCCTGTCTACCAAAGAAAGGGAGGTGTCTAGAACAGGTTTAGGCTTGACATTGTGTGTGTTCACTTGTGTGTTTTTGTTTTCCGAATGTTGCAAATATAATAAGTATTATTAAATCGATCCTTGAAGGAGTGCTTGGTACTAAAAAGGCATGGTCGGAATTTTGGTTAATTCTGCTTATTTCTCTGGTCTTAAAGAGTTGCGGAGCACTATTATGATAAATTTACAATAATATAGTTTTAAATAGTATATATACTACATAAATTTTAACAGAAAGCTTTTAAAAACCTTGGTGCTAATTGGGCTTGCGTTATTTCAAACGATGGTATAGGGTTTGATTTTGTAATAATGTTGATTTTAAGTACTTTAGGTTATTGGAAATATTTCATTTCGGATAAATACGATTTTTAATTTTATTGCTGGATACGCTGGTCGAATAAGTCTGATAAAAATTGGATGATTAAAGTGGGTTAAAATTAGACAGGTATTTAAAGGTAATTTATAGCAATTGGTTTAATGGTGTTTGTTCAGAGTATTTAAGTTAATTTTTTTTAAGAATTAATTTTAAGACTTAATGAATCCATTTTATACAAAATAATATTTTGAATTTCCATTCGGGGAGTGATATCCCCTAAGTTTTGGATGGCTGGATTTTGAAGAGAATAATTTTTTATTATATTTGAATAAATAATACATATTTTTTAATACTTTACCAGTTGTTAATAAGTTATTTATAGCTAATAATTTTCAATTCAAAATATAAAATAGGACAAATATGATTGAGAAACTCTACACACATTGGTGGCAATCCGTTTTTATAATGCTTCTATTAGTAACCTTCTCTGCTGAGAGGGCGTGGGCACAGACCCAGACTGTCACGGGGACCGTTTATTCTAAAGAAGATGGAACAACCATACCGGGAGTCAATATAATAAACGTTGGGACCGCAACTGGAACGGTTACCGATATGGATGGGAAATTTTTCATAGATGTTTCCGGTAACAATACCATTCTAAAATTTTCCGCCATAGGCTTTCAGGTACAAGAAATCACAGTAGGGAACCAAACCAATATTGACGTGACCCTGGAAACTGCTTTGGGAGCTTTGGATGAAATAGTGGTTATTGGTTATGGGGAGCAGTCAAGAGAGAAATTAACTTCCGCGGTAAGTACATTGGATACCAAGGTGCTTGAAAACGCTCCCTTAGGAAATGCCGCTTCTGCACTACAAGGAACGGTGTCCGGTGTAAGGGTTCAAACATTGAGTGGACAGCCCGGAGCTTCTCCCAGAATAATTGTAAGAGGGGGTACATCTATTAATAATCCTAATGGTGCGGAACCTTTATATGTAGTAGATGGAGTAATCAGGGATGATATACAGGGAATCAACCCTATGGATATAGAATCCATGCAGGTGTTAAAAGATGCGGCTTCCACTGCTATTTATGGAGCAAGAGCTTCCAATGGAGTAGTGATCTTGACCACAAAGTCGGGGAAAGCGGGAGATACAAAGGTAACCTACAGGTATACCATTGGTGCTTCACAATTACGCAAAAAATATGATTTATTATCTGCCAGGGATTATATTTATTATTCAAGGCTAGGTTTGGCTGCAACCGGCATTAAGTCACCATTTAGGCTTGCTCAATTAGATGGAGCATTTGGTTATGGTATTGGGAATGACCTTAGTAACAATACTGCCTACACCACTCAATATTTGACTCCAGAGAATGAATACAAACTGAGTGAAGGCTGGCAAAGCATGCCTGATCCGGTAGACCCTAGCAAAACCATTATTTTTGATGAGGTAGATTGGCAAGAGGTGCTTTTTAGAACCGCCATGACACAAGATCATTATTTGAACTTATCTGGAGGAACGGAGAAAGCCACCTTTAATTTAGGCGTTGGTTATTCAGATATGGATGGGATAGCAATAACTACCAATTATAAAAGATTTACTGCCAATATGAACGGTAGGTTGCAAGTAAGTGACAAGATGTTCGTTTTTGCAGGTTTAAATTTTACACGTTCCACGGATAATTTGGTTTACAGTGAAAACAACTTGTTCGAACGATCCATTGCTACACCTCCGACAGCAAAATATGCCTTTGAAGATGGAACCTTGTCTCCGGGGGTGAATCGTTCTTTAGGTAATCCGATTTACCACTTAAATCGTAGTAATAATGACAATACTTTAACCTTGTTGACCTTAAGTGGTGGGGCTAATTGGGAACTTGCTCCCGGCTTGAGCTTTGAGCCTTCGGCCTCTCTTTTTACGAGAACAAATACTGCCAATACATTTTTGATGTCCTACCTCAACTCACCTACGCAATTGGTGGAAGATAGAAATGCTACCGGGAGTCAGACGAATTGGGAGCAGATTCAGTTTGATGCGGTTTTGAATTATGAGAAAAGTTTTACTGAGTTGCATAACTTCAATGCTACTCTTGGATATTCTATGTATCAAAGAGACAATTACAGTCTTTTTGCACAAGGCCGAGGAGCAGCTACGGATTTGATTCCTACCTTGAATGCCTCAGGAGAACCTGTACAAGTTTCCAGTTCCAAAGGGAAGCAATTAATCCTTGGTTATTTTGGAAGAGCCAATTATGATTTTGAAAACAAATACCTAGTATCTGTAAGTGCCAGGTATGATGGAGCATCTAACCTGGGTTCTGCTTATAAATGGGGTTTTTTCCCGGGCGTTTCCGCAGGATGGAATTTACACAATGAATCTTTCTGGGATGCTCCGGCAGCAATAGATAAGTTCAAATTGAGAGCGAGTTATGGTCTTAACGGTAATTTAGGTAACCTAAGTGATTTCCAAGCACAGGGTGGTTATAGTGTGGGAGCCATTTACCAAGGAAATGCTGCTGTTGAATACACAACTATTGCAAATCCAGACTTGAAATGGGAGCAATCCAGAACCTTTGATATTGGTTTTGATGCAAGTTTATTCAATAACCGCCTCAGTGTTTTATTTGATTATTACCAAAGAGAAACTTCCAATTTAATTACTACCCTGGCCATGCCGAAGTTGACCGGTTTTACCAGTGTGTTGACAAACCTCGGAAGTTTAGAAAATAAAGGAGTGGAGCTGGAAATTAGTTATAACATTTTGGAAACCCAGGATTGGATGTG
Organism: Cyclobacterium sediminis; assembly: GCF_054781075.1. Lineage (NCBI taxonomy): Bacteria > Pseudomonadati > Bacteroidota > Cytophagia > Cytophagales > Cyclobacteriaceae > Cyclobacterium > Cyclobacterium sediminis. The sequence goes on from NZ_BAAGVC010000043.1 coordinate 282,145, forward strand.
GAATGTAGGCTTCAACGCTTCTTATGTAAAAAACAAGATCTTGGAACTTCCGGAAAATGACAATGAAAACAATAGAATTGGAGGTTTTAATGTGTATGATCCTTCGGTTGGTGATTATGTATGGAAAGGTGGTTTACAAGAAGGAGGTCAGATTGGAGAAATGTATGGCTATCAGTACTTGTCAGTTTTTGCTACTGATGATGAAGCAGCAGCTGCCCCTCAGGATATGATCATGGCCGGACCTGACCGAACCAGGTATGGAGGAGATGTGATCTGGTTGGATGTTGATGGCAATGATGTGATCGACACCCGAGATAGGGTTTATATGGGAAATATCTTCCCAAAATGGACCGGAGGCTTTTCGAATAATGTAAATTATAAGGGGATTAATCTTTACTTGAGAATGGACTATACCACCGGACATACCATCTACAACTATGTGAGGGCCAATTTGGATGGAGAGTTTGTAGGGAATACCAATATGAGTTCAAATATTGCAAGGTCTTGGGAAAACCAAGGAGATGTAACGGACGTGCCCAAGTTTTACTGGGCAGATCAAGTGGCACAGAGCAATTACTGGAGAGGAGATCCGAGAAATCTAAACAATGGTGCAGGTAGTTCGATGAATTATGAAAAAGGTGATTTCCTAGCTTTAAGAGAACTTACCTTAAGTTACGATTATTCAGCCGGTTGGTACAAAAGGATTGGGATTGAAGGCGTTCGCCTCAACCTAACAGGGACCAACTTATTTTATTTGACAGATTTTAGTGGTCTTTCTCCGGAAGAAGGAGGAATGAATAGGGGGCGTTTTCCTGTTCCGCGTAACCTCATGCTAGGTATAAACCTTTCCCTTTAATTAAGTCCGGATCAAACACAAAAAAAATCATGAAAAAATTAGTTAATATAAAGATATACCTTCTAGGAGTCGCTATTTTTCTACTTAATTATTCCTGTACAGAACCATTGGAATTAGCCCCTATAAGTTCAATTGGCGCTAACTCTTTTTGGCAGTCTGAACAAGATGCTTATGGAGGGATAGTTGGGATGTACAACCAGTTTAGGGATTTGTCTAGCAGAACCCTCTATTTTATGGGAGAAGCTAGGAGTGAGATCATGAGTGAAGGACTTCAGAATGCGGATTATAGAAGAAAGTATTTTGAAAATGATATGAATGAGAGTAATGCAGACCTTGATTGGTTGCAGTCCTATAAGGTGATCAACTATGCCAATTTGGTCATTACAAACGTTCCAAATATCACTTTCCCTAATGAAGACAATAAAAATGATCTACTGGCTCAGGCTTATAGCATGAGGGCCTTTATGTACTTTGTTCTTGCCAAAACTTGGGGAGGTGTTCCTTTGATTACAACACCTGTTGAAGGATTTGATGCAGAAACTACATTTCAGGAAAGGGCTGCTGTTTCTTCAATTTTTGAATTGATAAAAGCTGATTTAGAAAAAGCCATTGAACTTTTTCCAAACAATGGTTTTGATAATGGTCGTTCGATGTGGTCCAAGCCAGCGGTCAATACGCTTAAAGGGGACGTTTATTTGTGGACGGGAAAAACCATGGATGGAGGTGATACTGACATAACAACGGCATTGAGTGCGTTGAGTGAGGCTAGAACTGCTGACCTTGAGCTTTTGGATAATTACTCTAGGGTTTTTGATTTTGACAATAAGGGAAATAATGAAATTATTTTCTCTGTACATTTCAATGATTTTGAGGTGTCTAACAATTTGTTTTCAGACATGTACATTAATTCTCTAGATTTAAAAGAATCTTATGGAGAAGAAACCCTTGCCACCATTGGCACCCCGGGAGGGTTTAATTGGTGGGCACCATCAGCTACCATGCGCAATCAATTTACAGATGAGGATAGTAGAAAAGATGGAAGCTTTTTCGAAATTTATGACAAAGATGAAAACAATACCTTTATAACATCAATTGTGAAAAAAGGGGACGGTTATACAGAATCAGGATCCCGATGGTTTTTAGATGATATTGTTATTTACAGGTATGCTGAATTATTATTGCTAATTGCTGAAGCAAAAAACGCCCTTGGTCAGGACCCCTCAGCTGAAATGAATGAGATAAGAGCAAGAGCTTATGGTGAGAATTTCTCTAGTTTTGAATTTGTGAGTGCTTCTCAAGAAGAAAATGATGAGGCCATTTTACAGGAGAGGTTGTTTGAATTGGCTTTTGAAGGGAAAAGATGGTGGGACCTCATTCGTTTCAACAAAGCATTTGAGAAAGTACCTTCCTTACAGGGTAAAGAAGGCCAAGATTATCTTTTGGTTTGGCCAATTACTTTAGAAACCATTAGTTTAAATTCTAAAATTACCCAAAACCCGGGTTACGAACAGTGAAAAATAGGCAGTTATAAACCCATAAACACACCTTAGCCAATGTTAATGATTTATCGATTTTTAACTTTAATTATCTTCATGGCTGCCCTTTCCCATCCGGGAAAGGCGCAACATGCTTATTTAAATACAGACAATGGTAAATCAATTTCCATTGGAGCACTGGTACAACCGGATGTTGATGAATTGAAAGCCATGATGATGGGACCATTCGTCAAGTTGGAGGATGGTGACATCCTAACTGTGGACGGAACAGATTGTGTCATAAGTGGCGATGAGGGTAAAACCTGGCAAAGGTACGCTGTATTTGAAAAACCGGAAAACTTTCTGATTTCAGATGAACGGGCCATTCTTAAAACAAGCAATGGTGTGATTGTTTTGGCTTTTATGAACTTGAAAGAAAGGGCCAACTGGGAATGGAAAGAAGATATTTCAGATTCACCAGGTGCCAGACTACCTACCTATACCGTGAGAAGTTTAGATGGTGGCAAAACCTGGCAAGACGTTCAAAAGCTCCATAATGAATGGACCGGAGCTATTCGTGACATGATAGAAACTGAAAATGGGAATGTTGTTTTCACTTCAATGATGATGCGACATCATCCGGGACACCATACGGTGCTGACTTATAAGTCGGGGAATGAAGGCAAGACTTGGGAACGGTCAAATATTATCGACCTAGGAGGGATTGGGCATCACAGTGGAGTTACTGAAGCTACGCTCGAATCACTTCCCTTAGGGAAATTATGGTTGTTAATGCGAACCAATTGGGGGACTTTTTGGGAGGCTTTCTCCACAGATGATGGTAAAACCTGGGAGGGCATCCGGCCAACAGATATTCCTGCAAGTTCTGCTCCCGGCCTATTGAAAAGGCTGGAAAGTGGCAGGTTGGTTTTGGTGTGGAATAGAAGGTTTCCTGAAGGTACGGATCAATACCCACTAAGAGGGGGAGATAACCAATGGTCGGAAGTTGCGGCAAGTAACCACAGAGATGAATTGTCTATGGCATTCTCAGAAGATGATGGGAATACATGGTCTTCACCTACGGTAATTGCTAAAATTGATAAAAGCCAAAATATGGATCCCCCGCTGAGAAGAATTTCGTACCCTTACGTTTTTGAACGAAATCCGGGTGAATTGTGGATCACCACCATGCAAGGAGGTCTTCGGGTCAGGTTGTATGAAAAGGATTATATTAATTAAAAAAATAGGCTTGGAAAATACCAGCTTGATTTCAATCAGTAATAATATAAAAAAATGAATAGCCTTTCCAGAAGAAGGTTTTTTATAAAATCTCTTTGTCTAATTCCATTACCTACCCTATTGTCCTTTATACCTAAGTTTAATGGTAGAGAGACAGGTTCTTTTTTCCTTAATTCAGAAGAGAATGACAAAGAGAAAATTGCCTTATTGCTTAAAGGAAAAAATTCCTTGATTTGGGTTTTTACAGGTGATAGCATTACTCATGGCGCAAAACATACCCATGGCTATCGCTCCTATCCGGAAATTTTCTCGGAGCGGATAAGGTGGGAGCTTGGTAGAGTAAGGGATCTTATTATCAACACAGGAATCAGCGGAAATACTAGCCGGAATATCCTTGCCGATTTTGATTGGAGGGTCAGCCAGTTTAAGCCCGATGTGGTGTCAATAATGATAGGTACAAATGATTGTGCCAAGGGGAGGGTCCCACTAGATGCTTTCGAGAAAAATATGATCAGTTTGGTGAAGAAGTTTAGAGGTTTTGGGGCCATTCCTATACTGCATACCCCTAATCCTATTATCCAAGCCTTAGATCCTTCGAGAGCAAGTCTGGAGAAATACGTGAAAGTAATAAAAAATATTGCGGAAAAAGAGCAGGTGATTTTGGTTGATAACTATGGGCATTGGTGTGAAGAATTCCAAAATCCAAATGGCGTAAAGGTCTATAAAGAATGGCTCAATGATCCACTGCATCCGGATGGTGATGGTCATTCAGAGATAGCAAGATTGATGTTCAAATCCCTAGGAATTTTTGATCCTGAAGCTCCGACCTGCGGAGGTGTTTATTATGAAGGAGAACACTAAATGAGAAGGTGCAAACCATTAATTATGAAACAATTTAAGTTAGTATTACTTTTTGGTGTATACCTTCTAGGTGCAGGGAGTTTTTCTAAAGCTCAGACACTCCTCAATCCATCACAAATTGTGCTTCATATTGGAGAAGATGGGCTGCCACCTAGAAATAGTGAGGGGAGTTTTATCCAGTTGAACGATGGAAGGATCTTATTTGCCTATTCCAAATTTGAAGGGGGATCCGGGGACCATGCCAGTGGATTGATCGCCGGGCGTTATTCTGAGGACAGTGGCAATACCTGGACCGGCAAAGATGAGGTAATCGTTTCTAATGAAGGAGGCATGAATGTGATGTCTGTTTCTTTCCTGAGGTTAAAAAATGGTGCAATTGCCTTGTTTTATGTCAGAAAAAATTCTTTGGATGATTGTATTCCCATGATGCGGATTTCCAATGACGAGGCCAAAACCTGGTCTGAACCAGTACCTGTAATCACAGATAAGAAAGGATACTTTGTACTAAATAATGATCGGGTAATTCAAATCCCCGGTGGAAGACTGCTGGCACCTGTTTCTCTACATAAAACCGCCGGCAACGATTTTAGTATGCGCGGGACTATTTATTGCTATTACTCTGATGACAATGGGAAAACCTGGCATTCGGGTCAGGAAATGCCTAATAATGACAAGGTGGTTGTGCAAGAACCCGGAGTGGTTTTATTGGAAAATGGTGAGGTTTTGATGTGGTTGCGAACGGATCGTGGTGTTCAGTACCTAAGCAAATCTAAAGACAAGGGTCTAAGTTGGGAAGAGGTATACCCTTCTGACATCGTTTCACCAAGAGCTCCTGCTTCTCTAAAAAGAATTCCGGCAACGGGGGACCTGTTGTTGATCTGGAACAATAATAAAGGTTTAGTAAAAGAAACAGCCACTTTCAGAACGCCACTTACAGCAGCTATTTCAAAGGATGAGGGGAAAAGCTGGATGCATTTAAAAGTGCTCGAAGATGACCCTGAAGGATTTTTCTGCTATACAGCAATTTCCTTTGTAGAAGATGATATACTGCTTGGTTATATGGCTGCAGAACGTGAAAAGCTGAGGGAAAAGATACCTCTGGTAGTGAGGAAATTAAGTTTGGACGAATTTTATGACTAAATGATATTAAAATGGCAATGTACAGATTAAGTGGAGCAATCAAAATGCTGGTGTTAACAGCATTTGTAACTTGTGGATGTGGAGGTAAACCGGTTGAGGAGCAGGAAGAAACAACAAATTCAACTCAAAAAGAGATTGTGAGTGTTCCGGGAAACCTGGTACTCAATCCTGGAGAGAATAACCCAAGAAACAGTGAGGGTGATTTTATTGAGTTGGAGGATGGGAAAATTCTGTTTGTTTATTCCCATTATTATGGAGAATCTTCAAGTGATCATGCCACAGCTTATTTGGCAGGGAGGTTTTCAGAGGACAAAGGAAAAACCTGGACAAAAGAAGATGTCGAGATTTTGCCCAATGAAGGAGGGATGAATGTGATGTCTGTTTCATTGCTTAGACTGCAAAATGGGGACATTGCCATGTTTTATTTAAGGAAAAACAATACAGACGATTGTATCCCCTATATGCGGGTTTCTAAAGATGAGGCCAAAACTTGGTCAGATCCCATAGCCTGTATTACAGATGATGAAGGTTATTTTGTTTTAAACAATGACCGTGTGGTCCAGTTGGAGGATGGTACATTGATGCTTGCTGTAGCGAAACACGCCGGCCCGGGAATGGAATGGAGAGGAAGAGCAGATTTGTATGCCTATTCTTCCACTGATAATGGGCAAACTTGGGAAAGAAGTGAAATGGTTCCTAACCCCAAAGAAATTGTTTTGCAAGAGCCTGGCTTGGTTGAGTTAGCAGATGGCTCCATCCTAATGGTTATTCGAACTGATGCAGGAGTGCAGTGCTATTCTTATTCAAAAGACAAAGGAAAAACATGGTCAGAAGTAGAAGAAAGTACTTTGGTTTCTCCGGTCTCTCCGGCGACTATAGAAAGAATACCCGGAACAGGAGATTTGCTGGCAGTATGGAACAATAACCTTTCGGATGATCCCGACATTGCTAAGCTCAGAACGCCTCTTAACTCAGCGATTTCAAAGGATGAAGGTAAAACCTGGACAAATATTAAAACTTTGGAAGATAATCCCGATGGATGGTATTGTTATATAGCCATGGATTTCGTGGGTGATGAGGTGCTATTGGGTTACTGTGCCGGTAATAGACCGGGCGGAACGGGGCTTTCGGTTACCAAAATCACCAAACTGGGAGCGGACTGGTTTTATAAAGAATAGGTGACCATGAGCATTTTATTTAGCAACAGATTTGAATTGACTTTATCAGGCTTATTGGCCATGTTAATGATGGCTTCATGCGAATCTGAGCTAAAAAATAGTGAGCAAACGAAGCCCAATATAATCTTGATCGTTTCCGAGGACCATGGACAGGACCTGGGAGCTTACGGTAATAGCATAGTGACAACGCCTACCATTGACTCATTGGCTGAAAATGGCGTTAAGTTTCTCAATGCTTATACTACCTATTCTGTTTGTAGCCCCTCCAGAGGATCAATTTTGACGGGACTTTACCCCCATCAAAATGGACAGATTGGACTAGCTACTCATGATTTTGAAATGTATAAGGCCTTTGAGAATATCCCTTCCTTTTTAAAAGAACAAGGGTATAGTACAGGTTGTTTGGGGAAATTGCATGTCAATCCGGAATCTGCATTTCCATTCGACTTTCATGAAATTGAGAGTTCAAACTTTGGCAAGGAAAAAATGGGTGATTATGCGATTAAAGCTTCTGAGTTTATAAGAGCTGCAGGTGAAAAACCATTTTTTCTTATGGTCAATTTCCCGGATGCCCATTTTCCATTGCTAAGAAAGGTTGAAGGCTTGCCTACGATTGAAGTTTCAGGGGATAATGTTTCAAGTACGCTTCCTTTTGTAGGTGCTAACACAGAACGATTGAGAGAGCAGACAGCGGATTACTATAGTCAGATCAATCGTTTGGATGAATCAATAGGTATGCTATTAGACTCGCTTAAAGCAACAGTGAAAGCTAAAAATACACTGATTATTTACCTCAGTGACCATGGTGCCCAGTTTTCCAGAGGCAAAACCACAAATTATGAGGCAGGGCTAAAGATACCATTGATAATTACCTGGCCTGAAGGGGTAACCGGAGGGCAGGTGATAAATGATCAGATGGCATCCGTCATTGATATATTTCCAACCATCGTGGATGCGGTTTCTAGCAAAGGAAAATCAGCGCTTCCGGGAAAATCACTTATAAAGGTGGGCAATGGAGAAGCAACTGGGCATGCGTATATTTATGCAGGTGGTTTGATTGGAACGGCTAAATATTTTTATCCCAAAAGAAGTGTTCGGAGCAACAAATACAAGTTGATTCACAATTTGTACAGTGGTGAACCTGACCCCTACTTTTCGGTGTATACAGATCACATTTACCCTACGGTTTTGTCTGGCACCTCAAGGGAAGAAATAGCTACATTAACCGATGAAATCAAAGTGGTCTATGATAGGTGGGAGAATCCTCCGGCCTTTGAATTATATAATTTGGAGAATGATCCTTGGGAGTTTAAAAATCTGGCACAAGATCCCGATTACCGCGAGGAGATGGAGAGGTTGAAGCAAGCGCTAAATAATTGGAGAGTGACAACAAGAGATCCATTTATTGATTCAGTTAATTTTAAAAGGATCAGGGCAGAAATTGACTCAATAAATAAGGTATATCCTGACCATAGCTATCAAAAAGACACTGCCTTTCATTGGGGCTATCCCAAATACTTTGGGGATTACGTGTTAAATGCTGAATAAAATTAAATATGAAGACTAGATATAAAATGATACTACTTTTTCTATTGATTGGCTTTCATTTATTGGATGAGGTTAGCGCCCAGCAAGTAAAAACTGTTCTGCAACTGGATCCCGGCGAAAACAATCCCCGTAACAGCGAAGGAGATTTTGTTCGCTTAAAGGATGGGAGAATCATGTTTATTTATACCCATTTTACCGGTAAGTCCGGGAGTGATTTTGGCTCCGCCCATTTGGCTGCGAGGTATTCTGAAGATGATGGTCAAACCTGGACTGATAATGACAAGGTAATAGTACCCAATGATGGGAAAATGAATGTAATGTCTGTTTCATTGCTTAGGCTTCAGAACGGAGAAATTGCCTTGTTTTATGCAAGAAAAAATGGAATAAGTGACTGTATACCTTTAATGCGAATCTCTAAAGATGAAGGAGAAACCTGGTCAGAACCGACTCCATGTATCACTGAAAGGGAAGGTTATTTTGTGCTCAACAATAACAGGGTGATACAATTGGACAATGGTAGACTCATTATGCCCGTTGCTTTACATCAAACAGCAGAGGATGAGGATTTTAACAATAATGGGCGCTTGTTTACTTATTTTTCAGATGACAATGGAGCTACTTGGAAATCAAGTAAAGAAGTAAGGGGTCCTAAAAAAGTCATTTTACAAGAACCCGGACTTATAGCGCTGAAAAACGGAAAACTAATGATGATCATTCGTACCGATGATGGTGTACAATACGCCGCTTTTTCTAAAAATTCAGGAGAAAAATGGACTTCTGCAAAGCCCACGAAAATCGCATCTCCCTTGTCCCCTGCTACTGTCGCAAGGATACCATCTACTGGAGACCTTATGATGGTTTGGAATAATAATGGGGTGAAGGAAGGATTATACAAGGGGAAAAGGACTCCTTTAAATATAGCCATTTCCAAGAATGAAGGTAAAACCTGGGAAAAAGAAAAAGTACTCGAAGATGATCCCGATGGTTGGTATTGTTACACAGCCATTCATTTTGTCAATGATGAGCAGGTGCTACTTTCCTATTGTGCCGGAAATAGACCGCAAGGAACCGGGCTTTCCATTACGCGATTAAGTCTTTTAGACCTTGATTGGCTTTATGGAGAATAATGTGCTTTTGAGTTGGTTTAGTCTTGAAAACCTGTGCTGACCATCTAATTATATATGCAAAGAAATACAATCCTCGTTTTGGCTTTTCTATGGATGTTTCCCTTGGCGGTTTTGGGTGATGGTGTTCAAACCAAAATTGAGGCAGAAGCTTCCTCATTGGGAGAACAAGCCCTTAAAATTGTCGCTTTTGGCAATTCCATAACTGCCACAAGAAAAACCATTGATCAGGTTTTTGCTCAAAGACTGCCTTCACTTCTTTCAGCGGAAGGTATCGAAGCAGAAGTGATTAATTCCGGGATTCCCGGAAGTCATACTGGCAGCATAAAAGACCACGATTTGTTTAAAATAAAACATGCTAGGGACAGATTTGAAACAGATGTGCTGGCACATGAGCCTGATTTGGTAATCATAGGTTTTGGGACAAACGATGCCCATATTGATGGTTCCGAGCCTGATGGACAATCAAGGATTCCATTAAAGCAGTATAAACGTAACCTTAAATTTATGATTAAGGAGCTTCAGAGCATAGGTGTTGATGTGATTTTAATAGCGCCAAACGGGCTTAGGGGTAAATATCCCGAATACCAAAATGTAAGGTTGGCGCAATATGTAGAAGTTGTGAAAAAATTGTCGGTAAAATACAATACAGGACTCCTAGATAATTTTAGACTATTTTCTGATTACTATGCCCAAAACCCATCAAGGGAAGAATTATTGTTGGATGGGGTGCATCCCAATGACAAGGGACATGCATTAATGGCTGAAAGGATAAGTCAAGAAATAGTGAAAATCGAAATGTTAAAAAATTAAATAAGAAATGGCTGAATTATTTTCTTCCCGAGTTATAAAATCCGCAAAAGAAGGTCCACAAGGGCTTATTATTGCAGGAGTGCACGGAGATGAATACGAACCTGTCTTGGCGGTATTAGAGCTAATGAACTTATTGGAAGGTAAGCTGGCTTCCGGTTCTGTTACCCTTGTACCGATCACCAATAGAAATGCCTACTTCTCCGCAGCACGCATTGGAGAAGACAAACTAGACCTTGCCAGGACTTGTCCGGGAAATGCCAATGGCAGCATTACTGAACAAGTGGCGGCGGAAATCAGCGAAATGATTAAAAAGGCAGATTTTTTTATCGATATGCATACCGGAGGTGATTTGTTTGACATCTCTCCACTTTCAGGTTATATGCTCCACCCCAACTCAAAGGTATTGGAAACACAAAGAGCCATGGCAGAAGCCTTTAACTTGCCTATTGTTTGGGGTACAAGCCCCGAATTGGAAGGAAGAACCTTGTCTGTGGCGAGAGATGCCAATATTCCGGCAATTTATACTGAAAATGGTGGAGGAGCTTTCCGTGCTGAAGGTGTGGATGAGTTGGTAGAAGGTTGTGAAAATGTCCTTCAACTTTTCGGAATGTTACCCCAACAGAAAAAGGAAAGGAAAGCAATGGTCAAAATCGAAGATGATCAACCGGGAAGTGGGCATTTGCAGGTGATGCACCCTGCGCCGGAAGAAGGAATATTTCTACCCTCTGTAGATTTGGGAGATCTAGTTACAAAAGGGGATAAATTAGGGTGTTTATTAAGAGAAAATGGTGAAAAAGGAGCAGAAATTCCAGCCCAGCAATCAGGAATGGTATTCCTAAAAAGAGCAGTACCAATGGCCAAAGCAGGAGAAGCATTGGTTGGGATTTTACCTGTAAATAAAAAAGTATACGATGAAAAGTGAAGCGGATAAAAAGCAAAGGGTTGTAATAGTAACCGGAGCATCCAGAGGCATAGGCAAGGCGATTACCGAAGCATTTGTTGCCAATGGGGATTTAGTGACCATGGTTGCTGAAAACAAAGAAGAATTGTTGGCGGCGGCAGATTCCCTTTCAAAACCGGAGAATGTTTTGGTTTTGCATGGGGACTTGGCCATAGATGGTTTTGTCGATGAAATAGTGGGTGCAACCTTCAGCAAATGGGGGAAAATAGATGTGTTGATAAATAATGCTGCTTGGAGAACCATTGAGACCTTAAAGACTATTTCCATAAAAGACTGGGAAAAGACCATAAAAATTTGTCTTACCTCTCCGGTATTTCTGTCAAAACTTGCAGCAAAAAAAATGGAATCAGGAAATAATGGAGGTGTGATTGTTCACATGAGTAGCGTTATGGCCAATAGAGCAGGAGGAACAAGCCCGGCTTATATTGCTGCAAAGGGTGCATTGCTGAGTTTAACTTATGAAATGGCAGCCTTGTACGGTTCGTCAGGGATCAGGGTAGTCGCCGTTTGTCCCGGAAATGTTACCACAGCAATGAGCAGTGATTTTAAAGATCCTAAAGGAAGTAATATAAGTCAGGTTCTGGTGGATGAAATGGAAGACATGACGCCTTTACAACGAAGCGCCTCTCCAGAGGAGATAGCAGAAGGAGTTTTCTGGCTCAGTTCCGACAAAGCCTCCTTTATCAATGGCACATCATTGGATATTGATGGTGGGTTTACCCATAATTTCAACAGTTATAAAAGTAAAAAACTACAATTCCCCAACGAATTTTGAAAGGAATAGACAAATACACACAATTATTAAAACTCCCGGAAGGTATAGCACCTTTTACTTTGGGAGAGGGGAATACCCCGCTGGTTAAATCAAGACAGATTGGTCCGGCCTTGGGCTTTCCAAACCTTTATTTTAAACTGGAATCTGCGAATCCATCAGGCTCCTATAAAGATCGCTTTGCAGCCTTTGCGATAGCAGATATTCAAGCCAATAAGGGCAAGTTGTGTTTGGCCACTTCTAGTGGGAACACAGGAGCCGCACTTGCGGCCTACTCGGCAGCAGCAGGAATTCCTTGTAAAATAGCCATAGTGGATGGAGCTCCTGAAGGGAAATTAAAACAAATGCGAGCTTATGGTGCTGCTTTGTATGTTATCAAAGGGTTTGGGAAAAACAAAGAGGCTACAGAAAAGGTTTTTGACAAGCTCGGGGAAGTGGCAGCCGAAAATCAAACCCACTTACAAGTAAGTGCCTTTAAATACAGTCCGGTAGGAATGACAGGAGTTCAAACCCTCAGTTTTGAGCTTGCAGAAGACTTGGAGAGGGTAGATAATGTATTTGTACCATCAGGGGGAGGTGGCTTGACCTTGGCTGTGGCAAGAGGTTTTCAGATATGGAAACAAAAACATTCCAACTTTAGCCTTCCCAAAGTACACTGCGTGCAACCTGAAGGAAATGATACGATAGCAGGTAACCTTAGGAAAGGTTTGGAAGCAGCCAAACCTGTTGATAATGCGACAACGAAAGTGAGTGGACTTCAAGTAGCTGTGGTAATTGATGGGAATGAGACTTTACAAGCCTGTAAAAGTACTGCCGGGAATGGTTTTTTGGTAAGTGATGAAGAGACTTTTGAATGTCAGCGGTTATTGGCTATAAAAGAAGGGATTTATGCTGAACCTGCCGGTGCAGTAGCTTTAGCAGGCTTTATGAAAGCAGTGGCAGATGGAGAATTGGATAAAAATGCCAACGCAGTTTGTATAGTTTCGGGTAGTGGTTTTAAAGATCCCGAAGCTACAGAGCGTTTGATAGTCAAAAATCCGGTTAATTATTTAGAGAGTTATAATGAAATGGATCAATATTTTACAAAATAAAAGACAAATCAAGTAGACTATGTATGAAAATTTGAAAGGGGTGTGGCCTGCAATGCTTACGCCTATGGATGGAAATGGTCGTCCGGCATTTAAACAATTGGAAAAATGGGTAGAGGTCTTATTATCCCAAGGAGTAGACGGTTTGTATCTACTTGGTTCTACGGGGCAGGGCTTTCTCCTTACCGAGGAGGATAGGAAAAAGGTAACGGAAATTACCGCAGGTGTTAATGCCGGCAAGGTGCCAATTATAGTTCAGGTTGGCTCCATGACTACAGCCGAATCAGTACGCTTGGCCCAACATGCTTCCCAATGCAAGGTGGATGGAATATCCTCTGTGGCACCAGTATATTATGGGCCCACAGACGGAAGTGCAGGAATGGCCTTATCACATTATGAGGCAATTGCTACAGCATCTGACTTGCCTTTTTTTCCTTACCAATTGGGAACCACAAATTTTTCCGGAGGATTGGTAGATTTTATTAATAAACTGCTGCAGATGCCCAATATGGTTGGGATGAAGTTAACTACAAATAATTTGTTGGAAATCAGTACCATTGCCTACAGTTCAAAAAGTAAATTGGTACTTTTTAGTGGAGCAGATGAGCTGATGTGTCAGGCTGTTTTATGCGGTGCCACTGGGGCCATAGGGTCTTATTACAATGTTTTTGAGCGAGAGTGTAAGTATGTCCGTAATGAGTTTGTGAAAGGGGATGTGAAACTTGCAACAGACTTTATGTTGGTTTTTCAGGAAATTATTGCAGAATCGCTTCCCAATATATGGAGCTTCTTCAGGCAGGCCATCCAAATGAGATACAGCGTGGATATTGGAGCATCTATCGCTCCGGTGGGAAATACCAATAAAGTTTTGGAAGACAAGAAAGTGGAAGAATTAATAGATCGTGTGGTGAAAGCGTCCAAAATTGAAGGCTAGCAAATCATTGTAAAAGCTTTTGGTGGGATTCTTTTGCATAAAATGACTTAAAAACAATATTTGACATTTTAGATTGGTAAATTGAAAACCAACTTCCTTAATTAAAGGTGATAATTTATATTAAAACTATTCAATAATATTATGGTAAAAAAAGAAGTCGTTTCAGGAGAAGGGGTTCCCAAAAGTGCTTTGCCTTTTTCTCCGGCACTTATAGTGAATGATTTGGTATTTGTTTCAGGACAAGCATCAGTAGATGAAAACGGAAAAATTGTTAACGATACTTTTGAAGGAGAAGTGAGAAGGTCTTTCGAAAACGCCAGGAAGATTTTGGCGGCAGCAGGTTTGGACTTTAGTGATGTGGTTCAGGTGAGGAATTATGTTGCCAATCAAGAAGATTTGGCAGCATTTAATATCATTTATAAAGATTATTTCCAAGAACCTTATCCTGCAAGGACAACCTTAATCGGTTGTTTAGGTACCCTGCTGAAGTTTGAAGTAGATTTATTGGCACATGCAAGATAATTCAAAAAAGCGCATAGGAATTATAGGTGTCTATCATGAGTCCAATACTTTTTTAGATCAAGAAACATCTTGGGAAGACTTTGAGAATGGACATATGCTATACGGCCAAGATATCATAGCCGAATATGGTCCTGCTTACCACGAGATTGGCGGAATAGTAGAAGTCTTGAGTGCCGAGGAAGACATTGAGCTTGTTCCTATTTTCTATGCAGAAGCCACTCCCGGAGGGATTATTGCCAAGGAAACCGCAGAACGTCTGCTTAATGAGTTACAACGGACTTTGAAGGAATGCCTTCCTTTGGAGGGACTGATGGTAGTGCCCCATGGTGCTGCTGTCAGTAGGACTTATTTGGATTTTGATGGGCATTGGTTAACAATGGTTCGGGAGATGATGGGACCTGATCTTCCAGTTATAGGGACGATTGATCCCCATTGCAACCTAAGTCCTAAGATGGTGGAGGCCTTAGATGCACTTGTGGCTTATAAAACCAATCCCCATGTGGATCAAAAGGATGCCGGAAGATCAGCTGCTAAAATTATGGTAGACACCCTTAAGGGTGAGGTGAAACCGGAAATGGTTTTTTTACAAACCAACGTAGCCATTAGTATCGAAATGCAACATACAGGTTCAGATCCTTGCAAACCATTGTTTGCCTTGGCAAGGAATATTATGGATGATCCGGAGGTCTTGTCCACAAATGTTGTTTTGGGATTTCCTTATGCGGATGTGCCGGAAATGGGTACCAGTTTTATTGTGATTACCAATAATGATACGAAACTTGCTGACAAAAATGCAGCAATTCTCAATGATTATTTGCTAAAAAATCACGAAGATTTTTCGGGCAAGAAGATAGGATTGGATGAACTGCCTGAGCATATCAGTAAGGCAGAAAAGCCCTTGCTAATATTGGATATGGGAGACAATGTAGGTGGAGGTTCACCTGCAGACAGTACCTTTTTACTAGAGGTATTGGAATCCTGTCCCGGAGTAAAAGGTTTTATGTGTATTTATGATCCAGAAGCTGTGGCTGAAATAAAAGCCAAAAACCCTGAGGGCTATATTCCTGTGAAAATTGGAGCAAAATCGGACAATTTACATGGCAAAACCATGCTTATGGATGTAAAGTTGGAGCGGATCGTCGATGGGAAGTTTACCGAAAAAGAACCTCGACATGGGGGGCAGGTTAATTTCAATATGGGAGAAACTGCAATTGTAACCAGCAAGGCCGGCAATACCATTATGCTGACCTCCTTACGGATAGTGCCATTCAGTTTACAGCAATTGATCCATTTTGATATTGATCCTACCACTTACGATGTGTTGGTAGCCAAAGGGGTAAATGCACCATTGGCTGCTTACCAGCCTGTATGCAATGCGATAATCAGGGCCAATACCCCTGGTGTTACCCGTGCAGACATGGCAAGTTTAACCTATAATCACAGAAGGAAACCTCTTTTTCCATTGGATAAAATTTAAGTAAGATGACAGAAGCAAACCATTTTCACCAAACACTACCTAAGCCGGAATCTACTCAAGCCCAAATCATGTTGGCCTTGGATTATTATACGGAAGGGCCGGTATTCGGAGAGGATGGTTTCCTTTATTATACAAATCTTGCCGGTGAAGGGATTTACAGGTTTGAAGGTGGAGAACCTATTTTGTGGGGCAAAGGTAAGCGGCCAAACGGACAAGCCATTATGGCCAATGGAGACCACTTACTTTGTGATAGTTTAACTTCCAGAGTTGTACGTTATGATCCCATGGGTAAAAAATTGGGAGATGTTTCTCCTGAATTCATCAATGGAGTGAAGGTGCATTGCCCAAATGACATTGCTGTTCATACCGATAAAGGTTTTTTCTTTACTGATTCTATTAGACACAAAGGGGCTGTCTATTTTGTCGGTTGGGATGGGGAAGCTTATGCAGTTGCTAGGGGCATAGATTTCCCAAACGGCATTGTTAACCATAAGGAAAAATCGCTCTTATATGTCGCTGAGAGTTATAAAAATAGCGTGCTTAAAATTGACCTTAAGCTTCCGGAATCGAGTCCTGATTATATGACCGTAATGGCCACTCTCCCTTTTAATGAAAAGAATAGGGAAACAGGAAATCTACCGGATGGATTGGCAATGGATAAAGAAGGAAGGCTTTGGGTGGCTCATTATGGCATGCAGGCCATTCAGGTTCTTTCTGAATCAGGTGAATTACTAGCAAGCTATGATTCAGGAATCCCGCTTACAAGCAACTTGTGCTTTGCAAATGGATACCTTTGGGTAACAGGTGGTTTGGCAGAGCCTGGGCCGGGAAGATTAAGTAGGTTACATGTTGGCATCGAAGGGATGTCTTTATAAGGATAGGAACTGAGGAAAGAATGATAAGGATTGGAATAATTGGTGCAGGAAATTTCAGCTCAAGGCATATTGAGGCCATACAGCAATTGCCAACCCTGAAACTCAAGGTAATTTGTAGAAGAGAAGCTTCTTCATTGGCCCAACTAGCAGATAAATACAAGCTAGCTGGGGAAACAGATTATCGGAAAATTATAAATAATAATGAAATTGATGCAGTGCTGATCGCCACTCCTCACCATTTACATACTCAAATAGCAATAGAAGCTGCAAGGGTAGGGAAGCATGTACTGCTGGAGAAACCAATGGCCTCCACTTATGCTGATTGCATAGCCATCAATGATGCATGCGAACAATCAGGAGTAAAATTAATGATTGGTCAGGTTGCTCAGTTTTCCCCCGGGTTTGTAGCGGCAAAGCAATGTATTGCCTCAGGAGAAATTGGTGAAATATTCATGGTCAAGGCTACTTCAATTTCATTTTGGAAACATGGGGACAGGAAGGACTGGCATTTAAAAAAAATATCCGGTGGTGGATATCTGCTTACCGTAGCCATTCATCAATTGGATGCTATATGTGCATTGGTGCCCTCTGAAGTAAGTAGTGTTTCTGCCCATATGACCAATGCTTTTCATGGAGATGAGGTAGATGATGGAGGAGTAATAATACTAAGGTTTAAGAATGGACAAATGGCTTCTCTGCATTATTCAGGTTTTAAAGATGGTGTAAATGAGATAGGTATTGATGTCAATGGAAGCGAGGGAAGCCTAAGACTTGACAATACCAAAGGTGCCTACCTAGGAAAAGATCAAAAATATATACTGCTATCCGGGTCTTTATCCAAGGATTGGATGGATGAAGCTTTGGTTAACCAGTGGAAAGAATTTTCTGAGGCTATACTAGAAAACCGAGAGCCAATAGCTTCTGGAAAACGGACTTTAAAAGTGATGGAAGTTGTGTTTGCAGCTTTTGAATCGGCTTCTTCAGGAAAGGCGATCAAGCTTAATTAAAATCATTATTTAGATAACAAAAGAATAAAATGTATTCAACTTTAGAGAAACACTTTTACCTCAGCCTATTTTTAATTTTTTTTGTTTTTCAAGCGGTTGGCAAGGAAGTGGTATGGAAGGAGTTGCCTGCTATCCCGGATAAAGAAGGTTTTGCAGGGATGTTTGCCGGCACAAGTAATGGAGTGCTTTTGGTAGGTGGAGGTGCTAATTTCCCTGAAAAGAGACCATGGGAAGGCGGAGAAAAAGTTTGGTATGATGAAATCTATTTTATGGAAGACATGGAAGCCGGCTGGCAGGTTTCAAAGCATACACTTCCTCAAAAGCTGGCCTATGCAGTTTCTGGAACCCATAACAATAAAGTTTGGGTGATTGGTGGTAATGATTCTGAAGCACATACCAATTTGGTGATTAGTTTGGTTTACCAAGACGGAGAAATTGTAATTGAAAATGATTATCCCCCGTTACCGGTGCCATTGGCAAGCATGGCAGGTACTATTGTGAATGGTGTTTTTTACGTCTTAGGGGGGCAGCAAACTGCTACAGGTTTGGCAGAAACTAAATTTTATAGCCTAGATTTAAACAAAAATAAAGCTGAGATGGAATGGGTGGAGGGCCCTGTTTTCCCGGGAAAGGCCAGAATACAAGCTGTAGCTGCCGCTCACAAAGAAGGTTTATATATTTTTAGTGGTTTTACACTTCATCATAATACGGATGGCAGCTTAGGAAGAACCTTGCTAAAGGATGCCTACAGGTTTATTCCCGCTGAGCAATCCAACGAAGGCATTTGGGAAAGGTTAAATGACTTACCGAGAGGAGTGGCAGCCGCCCCTTCTCCCGCATTTAGCCTAGGAGGGGATCATATATTAATTGCAGGCGGTTTGGACGAAGAAACATTGATGCACACAGATCCTGCCAGTCACCCGGGTTTTTTAGACAAAATGCTTGCCTATAATACCAATGCTGAAAAATGGGTTGAAATGGGAGATCTACCAGAAGGAAGTTCCCGAGTAACAGCTCCATCAGTTTTTTGGAAAGGGTTTTGGGTAGTGCCTAATGGTGAGAAAGCTCCCGGGGTAAGGTCCCCCAAAGTCATGGGCTTAGCCACTCAAAATCCTTTCGGAATGGCTAACTGGACAACTCTGGGGGCATATTTGGCCTGTATGTTGGGAATAGGCTTTTACTTTTCTAAAAGAGAAAACACCACAACTGAGTATTTTTTGGCAGGGAAAAGGATACCTTGGTGGGCTGCCGGCTTAAGTATTTATGGGACACAATTGAGTGCGATTACCTTTATGGCCATTCCAGTTATAGTTTATGCTACCAATTGGCGTTTGGCAGTTGGTTCTTTTATGATTCTCGCCATTGTACCATTAATTGTAAAATATTATCTGCCTTTTTTTAGAAGATTGAACATAACTACGGCTTATCAATATTTGGAATTGAGGTTTGATATTAGGGTTAGGTTATTGGGGAGTTTGACATTTATTTTACTTCAATTGGCCCGTATGGGGGTGGTACTTTACCTTCCGGCCATTGCTATTTCCTCGGTAACCAATATGGATATTTTTTTGTGCATTGCTATAATGGGTGTTTTTAGCACCATCTACACCGTATTGGGGGGGATGGAAGCTGTTATTTGGACAGATGTGATTCAAGTAGTTGTATTGCTTGGAGGTGCGCTGCTTTCCATTTTTATTGCAATAGCGAATATAGATGGAGGCTTTTCAACAGTTATTAATGTCGGGATGCAATTAGATAAATTCAAGCTCGTAGACTGGTCTTGGGATTATACTCAATTGGTGTTTTGGGTGGCAATTGTTGGTTTCTTTTTCTTGAATCTAATCCCCTATTCCTCAGATCAGGTGGTGATTCAGCGCTATCTCACTGTGAAAGATGAAAAAGAGGCAGCCAAAAGCCTTTGGACCAATGGTTTAATCACCATACCGGGAATATTTTTGTTTTTTGGGTTGGGGACGGTGCTTTTCGTCTATTACCTTACCAATCCGGAAAAAATTGGAAGTGCTAATCCTGAGGAACTTTTGCCCTATTATATTGTAGCAGAACTTCCTTTAGGAATAGCAGGTCTGGTGATTGCCGGAATTTTTGCCGCCAGTATGTCTTCATTGGATAGTAGTATGAATAGCATTGCTACCGCTTATATTACAGATATTCACCGATACCTTAAGCCGGGGCTTAGGGATGGTGAATACCTAAAACTAGCTAAAACAATTACTGTTATCATGGGAGTGTTTGGTACCTTGACAGCCATTTGGATAGCTGCTACTGAGGTAGGTTTCATTTTTGATTTTTTTCAAAAATTACTAGGGATGATTGGTGGCTGCCTTGCCGGAGTTTTTATTCTGGCTATTTTTAGTCAAAGAGCCAATTCCACCGGGGTAGTGATTGGTACCCTTTCAGGGGCGGGCATCACTTTTCTGGTCAGTAGATTTACGGAGGTGAATGGCTACCTTTATGGAGCCATTGGAGTGGTGAGTTGTGTCGCAATAGGTTTTATTTTCAGTTTGATTTTTCCCAATAGCAAAAGTCAGCCGAACGGACTTACTTACAAATCAATAATTAAGAGGTAGCTTGGCTGATAGGCTTCAGTAATTTCACCTTGGATTTAAATATTGACAAAATGACAGTTTAAAACTGTCATTTTGTACTTTTAAGTCCTTTTGAAATTAAAATTTGGAATGGTTTTGGATTGAATTATTTTATTCAAAAGATTAGGTGAGTTATTGATAAGCATCTTTGGTGTCATTTAATATTCCGAGGAATGTTTTTTATCAGGTTCTTGTGGTTTTTTTGCCAATGTGATAAGTTTGACTGCGTTCTTTCGAAAAAAAAGTCAAAAGGTTGTATAAAGGTTCAACCTTTTGACCTGACATCCTGTTAATAATATACAAGAGGTTAACTGCTTTGATTTGAATGAATGTATGGATTATTTGGTTACCTTTATTTAATGTAGAATAAGTTGGAAGAAATTTCTGTTTTTATGTTAAATGCTGTTAAATACTAAACCTAAAAGACAAGTGGCATCGTTTTAGAAGTGATTTTAGTATAAAATACTAGGTATTAATTGATGTAAATTAAAAGAAAGGTATACAATGAATAGAAAACAATTTTTCCTTGGGATCGTGCTTGCTTCTTTAATTGGAGGCTTGGTGGCTGTACTTGGCGTTGGGTTATTGCAACCCAACCAAGAAACATCTACGAATTTTACAGAAAAGCAAAATGCTAGTTTGGTTAATTGGCTTAATGATGAAAATTTTGTGGTTCCTGAAGGGATTAATTTCGTAGCATCTGCAGCTCAGGTTACGCCGGCTGTAGTGCATGTAAGAAGTACAGTTACGGTTAGTAGAGGTCAGCAGGGAGTGGATCCAATGGAAGAATTATTTGGTTTTAGATCTCCCAGAGGTGAGTCTACACCCAGAGAAGGAAGAAGTTCGGGTTCCGGAGCAGTGATTTCGGAGGATGGTTATATAGTCACCAATAACCATGTAATAGAAAACGCCACTAAGGTGGAAATTACTTTGGAAGATAACCGAAGGTTTACTGCAAGGGTAATAGGAGCAGACCCTACGACAGACCTTGCATTATTAAAAATTGACGCCAACAACCTTCCATATATTCCATTTGGGGATTCAGACCAAGCACAGATTGGTGAATGGGTGCTGGCTGTAGGAAATCCTTATGAATTGAATTCAACGGTAACCGCAGGGATAATAAGTGCTAAATCCAGGAATATTGGCATATTAAGGGATGAGAATAACCTACAGGTAGAATCCTTTATCCAAACCGATGCTGCGGTTAACCCCGGTAACTCCGGAGGTCCCTTGGTTAATCTAAATGGGGAAATTGTTGGGATTAACACAGCAATAGCTTCCAGAACCGGAGGTTTTAGCGGTTATTCTTTTGCCGTTCCAAGTAGCATCGCCAAGAAAGTAATGGATGACTTGTTGGAGTTTGGTGCTGTCCAGAGAGGTTTGTTAGGAGTGACCATACAAGATGTCAGTGCAGACCTTGAAGAGA
The DNA here is from genome assembly GCF_054781075.1 of Cyclobacterium sediminis. Taxonomy (NCBI): domain Bacteria; kingdom Pseudomonadati; phylum Bacteroidota; class Cytophagia; order Cytophagales; family Cyclobacteriaceae; genus Cyclobacterium; species Cyclobacterium sediminis. Next base: position 304,050 of record NZ_BAAGVC010000043.1, read on the forward strand.
ATCTTGGAGAAGATATCAAGGCTGACAGAGGAGTGTATGTTGTTGAAGTAAGAGAAGGCAGTGGTGGTGAAGATGCCGGTTTGAAAAGTGGAGACGTCATCATAGGGGTAGATGGTGTAGATACCTATACTACTTCCTCTCTACAGGAAAGAGTAGCCAGAAAACGTCCGGGAGATAAGGTTGTGGTTAAATTCCTTAGAGATGGCAAGGAAATGGAAACGACTGCTACACTTAAGAACACTTCAGGCGACACTAAAGTAGTGGTTAAAGTGCTTCCAAAAATCACTGAATTTGAAGGGGTGGTTTTTGAGGACCTGAAAGTAGATTATCAAGAAAGGCTTGAGTTGGAAGGTGGAGCAACCATTACATCCATAGATAATAAAGCATGGAGAGAAGCAGGTGTGCAAGAAGGTTTTATTATCACAAAAATAGGTAGAACAAAAATACTTAGCGGTGAGGATGTTATCAAAGCACTCAAGAGCTATGAAGGTGAGGAAGTAATTATTTTAGGAGTTTATCCAAATGGTCAACGTTCCTATTACGAATTGGACCTATAACTTCCTAAAAAGTATTGTAATAAAGAATAAAAAGGCTACCAATTGGTAGCCTTTTTATTTAATGTGGTTTTGGGCAAAATTAGTCTATTCTCTTATGGAATTATGTCTTCGAACCATCTCGTCAAGTTCGTCACAAGTAGCACCGATGTAGAAACGGTTTCTGGTTTTGGAGAACAATATATAAAAGTGGCAATCCATAAATAAAAAAAGCCTTTAAGATAAAGGCTTGATGTGGGAGTTGAGGGATTCGAACCTTCCTACAAGTCATACTAAAAAATTGCCATAATAGCTGTATATCCATATATATGCATACATTAATCCACGAAGTGTGACAACTTATGGGGTGGTATGTATCAAATATTAGCCCCACAAATAGCCCCACTAAATTATTTTTTGATATATTTGGTATACATTCAAAGACCGAAAGAAACGGAGGCGACCTTAAGATTTGAACTACGATTGGATACTGTAAACAAGAAAGGGGAGCATCCTCTTATATTGATTCTGAGAATTGCAGGACAACGGAAAAAAGTGGCGACCGGGATTAAATTGTTTCCTGAACTATGGAATATCGAAAGTCAGCAGATTAATAATCTCACAACCAAATTAAAGGATTTTCTCAAAAAGAAGTACGGTGGAGATCTACCAACCAAAAATGAACTTATAAATTATCAGGAGACAATTTATGGGCTAAAAAATCAAGTAGCAGGAATTGAATCTAGATTTGACTATGACGGGGTAACCTACAGTGCTACCATGGTAGTTGAGGCATTGCAAAAAACCAAAACTTCCAAAGTAAAAAAGGAGGATGGTGCGAATCTAATTTACGATCTAATTGACCAGTATATAAAAGAGAATGAGCATACTAGAGCAACTGGAAGCTTGAAGGTATATAAAACGCTGAAAAGGCATTTGCAGAATTACCAGGCTACGACCAACAGATTATTCGGCCAGATCAGCTAGACCATGCATTTGTGCACTCATTCCAGAACTTCTTAATTAATTGGGAAGAGGTTCATATAACAACTTCCACGGTCCGAAGGCTTAATAATATCACGATTGCAAAACAACTAACCACGCTCAAAGCTCTACTTAATTATGCGAAAAGAAATGGGGTTGAAATTAGCAACGGATATAAAGATTTTATCACCAAGCGTGAGAAACTTGAAGTAATTGCATTGACCCAAAATGAACTTGATGGACTTTTTAATCTGGATCTGAGCAAGGATAAGCGGCTGGATCAGGTTCGGGATGTTTTTTGCTTTAGCTGTGTAACAGGATTCAGATACTCAGATCTTGAGCAATTGAGGAGAGAAAACATCAAAGAAAGGGAAATAAGACTTACAATAAAAAAAACAAAGGAGGCCTTAATTGTTCCATTAAACGTCTATTCTAAATTGATCCTTGAAAAATATAAGGAGCGAGCGTATCCTATTCCTGTTATATCCAACCAGAAGTTTAACAAATACATCAAAGAGCTGTGCGAAAAGGCCGAGATAAACGAGCCGCTAGAAATAATTCGATTCAGGGGAGCGGAAAAAGTATCCAAAAACTACCCTAAATATAAAGTCATCAGCGCCCACACTGGACGTAAAACCTTTGCCACTCTCTCCCTGGAAAAAGGGATTCCCGCTGAAACGGTTATGAAGATAACAGGCCATGCAGATTACAAAAGTTTCCAACGGTATGTAAAAGTTACGGAAGAAAGAAAAAGAAACGAGATGCAGAAAGCCTGGGGAGCCCCATAAAAAAAGCTAAAAATTGAACCCAGGTAAAAACCGCCGCCGCCGTCGAGTTCCTTGCCGTTAAACCTGTAACCCGAAGTCAGTAGACAGGTATTAAATAATGATCAACCAACTTAACTTCATAAATCACCAATAGTTGAGTTATTTTGGGTCGAATTTTATATTTATATAGCTATATGTTTTACCATCTTTAACATAAATTATATTTAACTTTTTATTAAAAGGTATTATTAGCATATCTAGACTATTGAATTCATCTGGATAATTTAAAATTCTAAAATCTTCAAATTGATTTGAAAAATGAAGCGAAGCCAAAGGATCAATTTTTTGATTACTTTTCGAATCTATATTTTCCAAATCCTGAATAAAATAATTTATAATTAATTCGCTTTCGCTCACTGATTCTATTTTATCCTTGTTTCTAATATTAAATATGTATTTTAATAGCTTGCCCTGTCCCGGGAATTTAGCGGCACGCCGTTGTTAAACCATTGGTATTCGGATTTCGGACTGATCCCCCGGTCAATGGCCGTCATAAAGACCTGGGTCTGGGCGGACAGTTTGTTGGTTGTTTTGGTTGCGTCCACCAAGTCCTGAATCCCGTATGAGGAAGTATGGTCAATTAGATAATGAAATTGTTCTAGCGTCATATTTTATTTCGGTTTAGAACACTAATCACCAATTTCTTCACCGTGTCCATTTCCTCAGGTTTGCTTGATGCGATAAACAAAGTTAAGCTAGCCAATGCATCATTGCTGATAATTGAATTCCCTTCTCTATTATGCAATAGGTTATTTGACTGTAAAAAGAGAAGAAAACAAGCTGCGGCAATCCTTTTGTTGCCATCAACGAAACCATGGTTTTTTACAATTAGGTAAAGAAGCATTGCAGCTTTCTCTTCTAAGGTTGGGTAGAAGTCCTCTTCGCCAAAGCCTTTGCCGATTTGTGAAATGGCACTCTCAAAGCTTTCGTCCTTTTCTTTTCCAAAAACGCCCGACTCAAACTCGGACTTCATAGATGAGATTACATGTTGGTAATCCGATAGTTCGGGATAATTAGCCGTTCTCTTACTTAAACCTTTTGTATCTAGATTTTCATGATCGTAATCGTCCAGCAATTCCAGTCCTTTCGCAAAATGGTTCAGCCAATCCAGGTTTTGATTATTAGCTTTATGTTCTACTGCCCGGCTTAAGATCCTAATTCCGTCCTTAAGCGTTTGGACTTCCTTTTGCTTTTGTGCCAATCTTTTTTCATTGATGACGTAGCCCTGCACGAGGTAGTCTTTGAGTCGCTGGGTGGCCCATTGGCGAAATTGCGTGCCTTGTGCAGATTTGACCCGGTAGCCAACTGATATAATTACATCAAGATTATAGTGGTCTACTTGGTAGGATTTTCCGTCTAATGCAGTTGTCGCAAAATTTGCGACAACTGCATCCTTTTCTAATTCACCATCATTGAAAACGTTATTGATATGTTTTCCTATAGTTTTTACATCTCTCCCGAAAAGGACAGCCATCTGATTTCTGTTTAGCCAAACAGATTCTTTCTCAACCAGAACTTCAATTTGAGTCTGGCCATCACTTCCTTGGTAGATTTCGATTTTACTTTCCATGATTTTTGAGTATTCCCTAAATTCTGCAATCTCCATGTTTTTCATCAATTTTGGGAGCTATTTCCAAATTTAACTAATTTGGCGCTGACTTGGAGGCTGTAAAACTAACACCTTAAACCTACTGGCTTCTATAACCTGCGGGCTAAAAAATCCGAGTTGCGAGGATTTTTCTTCTCCCATCTCCCTTACAAAGCCGTAGTTAAGGCGATGGGCGAGTCGGTGTTTGGTTGAAAAAAAACCATTAGGTTTTCTCAGACAAACACACAACTTGCAAGGACTGCGCACAACGGATTTATGGTTGTCCAAAAAGGAATTTTCCGGTTTGTAGATTGAATTCAATGAACGGCTTTCGAATTGTAATTTAGTTGAATAATTATTTTTTTATCTATATAAAAATAAATATACGTATGAAAATATCTACCTATTGAATTAGAACAATTGGTCTTGATGACGGTAATTCCAGTATCCCCGGTTTTTTCCGCTAGGGAAATATCCAACTGGTGAAGAAAAAAGGAGGATCCGTTTACGGAGGCTATTTCCCTAATCGCATCCGAAATTGCGTATTCATCTTTAGAACCAGATAAAATAAGGATTTTTGCCGTTGTTTCAATCCATCCATAAATTTGTGGCCGGATCTACTTTAAATGAAGGGAGCTTTTCCTCACGGTATAGGGAAAGGTAAAAGCAATAACCCTCTTTCACTTTGCTGGATCTAATCCCCAGCTGGTCCAAATTAGGGCCTTGCCCTTCTGTTGTTAAACATGGTATTCATAGTTAAATATTTTATTTTTCGTCAAAACCACCTACTACACCTACTACCTTACTACATATGGTGTTTAATCAATTGATATTCATTAAGGTATATTCTTAAATGTAAAAAGACCATCTTACTACAAATTCCCTTTTTGTAGTAGGGTGTAGTAACTTCTATTATTTTATCTTACTTCAGGTTAATTGATTGATATTCTATTATTTACACCTTGATTGTAGTAAGTAGTAGGTTGATTTCGATTAATATAGTATCCCTTTTCAGGGAAGGTTTGGTGCTCAGACCACCTCCAATGGCACTGGATATATCCCAGCAGTTTAGGTGCTACTCCCCCTTCGACAGGGTATATGTGAATTTACAGGGCTAAAACTGTTTTCTTCTTTTTTCACTCGCAAATACTTCGTTTAGTCTCAGATTGTTCATGAGCGTATTGGGGCATAACGTATCTGATATAGGGGTCTTTATGAAAAAGTATAGACTGGAATTATGAATTTAAACCGGCAGTTGATTGGTTCGTCTAAACTGAAAATTAAACTTATCCGAATTGGAGGAGTTTGTAAATTTGAGATTTCTAAATTAAAAAAACTTAAATTAAAAGCCCCATAACTAGCCCCGCAGTTAAAAAAAAAAGAACCCTAACTATCTAAAATATAGATAATTAGGGTTTCAATCCGTGGGAGTTGAGGGATTCGAACCCCCGACCCTCTGCTTGTAAGGCAGATGCTCTGAACCAACTGAGCTAAACTCCCAATATTTTTTATTATTAATTACTTAAATCTCTCGGTACATTTACCGAATAAATCTTCAATTTACCCAAGTTTTCGAAATTCCGACCCTTCCGATATAAATCGGAATGCTCTGAACCAACTGAGTTAAACTCCCAATATTTTAAATAATTTTGAACTTTTATCCGACCTTTACTTTTAAAGGCTTAATGTGGGAGTTGAGGGATTCGAACCCCCGACCCTCTGCTTGTAAGGCAGATGCTCTGAACCAACTGAGCTAAACTCCCAATATTTTAAACTAGTTATAGGCTATATTTAACCTTTTAATTAGCCCTATTTGGTAAATTAATCTTTCCGAATGAAGTGCGCTTAAAGCAATTTGAAGCGGTAAATCACCCGATTTGGATTGCAAATGTAGCGTTAAATTTTTATGTTGCAAAAATAAACTTAGTTTTTTTCCAATTAAAATTGTTGTTGTCCAGTAATACAATTGGTTTCAATTTAAAGTTGGATATGGATTGTAAAGCGATATATAAAAAGCAAGCCCTTACGAAAATTGGAACAATATCTTTTCACATCTGAACTTGCTTTCTTCCATGATTTTGAGCCATCTTTTCACTTGGTCTTCAAGAGAATTATTTACATTGATGCAGTTTTTCATCTCTTGCTTGATTAAAGACACAAGGATATAAAAAAACTAAGGTGGAGGAATCCATAATATTTACCGGATTGTTTTCCACCATCAAAAACCGTTTTTATATCGGAACGACCTGTGATGATTTTAAAGAAAGGGTTCCCAAACATTACTCCAACCAAAAAAAAAGCTTTTTAACCCCTGCCTTGCTTAAATTTTTACAATGTTCGCTTAATCCTATAAAAGGTAGCTTTTTTTCCTTTTAAAAAATGTATGTAACTTATCCGCGAGGAGGGAGTCAAATAGCGTTTGCCTGAATATTTTCCTTCAGTAGAAAGGAAACTAAGTTTCAGTAAAGATTACATTATCAAGAAATTTTCAACCTAAAGAAGGATCAATTAAGAGGGTTATATTTTTCCGGAAAATTTCCTAGAATTGTTGATTTCAATGCTGTATACAAATCATTACTTTAATCAATGAAAGTTGAAAAGGATCTTATTCTTGAGTTAAAGAAAGGGAATAGTGATGCCCTATCTATGATTTATGATCAATATTATGAAAGCCTTTATTATTATTTATTGAAGTTTACTCGGCAGGAAGATTTGGCGCAGAATGCTGTGCAGGATTTATTTGTGGACCTATGGGCATCAAGATCAAAGTTAGGTGAAATTAAATCCCTCAAAGGGTATCTTTTTGTGTCGGGGAAACGGAAGTTATATCATCTGCTACAGTCCAACAAAAAAAAGCAACGCTTTGGTGGGGCGTATTCCGATGAGGTAGAGGGAATCTTCTTCCAATATTCACAAGAAGATTTTTTAGTAGAAGTAGAAACCAATGAGCAAAGGAAGGATAGGCTTTTAAAAGCGATAAATGGTCTTCCATCTCGCCAGAAAGAAGCTATTTATTTGCGTTATTATGAAAAATTAAGCATTGAGGAAATCAGTCAAATCCAAGGGATTGCTTACCAGTCTGTACTTAATAATTTACAAAGAGCACTTCAAGCATTACGCGCTAACCCGTTAATTGGCAGTCTATTTGAATGGGTTCTGCTTGCATTTTTTTGTTTGATGTAAAATTAATTTTAATTTTTCCCAATTTTTTTGAGTATCTGACCCTTGAATGAGTCTCTTTATATAAAAGCCTGTGATGTAGGCTGATTTTATTAAAAGACCGAATATTCTAAAAATTGAAAAAATCCAAACCAATATTTGACGACCTGAGGAAAGAAACAGAAAATCCTGTCAAGGTTTCTTTTGCCAATCGCTCGCTGTCGAAAACTGTCCTTGCCCAAGAAAAAAGCAAATTACTGCAAAGGATAGCAACCGATGAAGCAGGCCTTGAGACTAAATATGTTGCCATGGAAAATTGGAAAGCCATTATTTTTAGGTATGCAGCAGCAGCTGTGATTTTAGTTGTAAGCTTGGTGGCTGTCATTAGTATTGATAAGGTAAGTCATCAAACGGCCTACGGAGAGGTGGCAAGTGTTCAATTACCGGACGGAACTAAGGTAACACTCAATGGAAACTCTTTATTAGAGTACTCCCGTTTTTATTGGTGGTTTTTAGAGGAAAGGAAGGTTTCTTTGAATGGAGAGGCCTTTTTCGATGTGGTCAAACAAAAAACAAAAGATGGCGATTTGAAATTTCAGGTTTTTACCGAGCACTTAAAGGTGGAAGTTTTGGGAACAGAATTTAACGTAATTGACAGGGCTAATCAAGAGGTGGTAGTATTGGAAGAGGGGAGTGTACAGGTTAGTATTTTATCTACTGAGACCACTATACCTTTAATCCCGGGAGAGTACATGAGTTATGATAAAATGAATTTTAAGGTGGAACATGGCTCAGTTGTAACAGAAGGCTACACCTCTTGGAAGGACAATTATATTGTTTTGGACAACAAAACCTTAGGAGACCTGGCTCAGATTATCAATACAGTTTACGGAAAGAAAGTAGTCTTTAAAAAGAATTCAGACAAGGAAATAATCCTTCAAGGAAAAGTCCCTTCAAATGAAATCAATGTTTTGATACAAGCCTTAAGATTGGCAACAAACCTAAGAATACATATGGAAGGAGATACGGTTTTTGTCAACTGAGACAAACTCAAATAGTGCAAAACTCAATTAATATTAACAATAAAAACCCAATTTATGAGAAATTATTATTACACCATAGCCTTGCTGCTGTGCTTGTTTTATTTAGGAAACAACCAATATTCCTTAGGGCAGGAGTTGCTTTCTTATAATGAATTTGACAACCAAAAACAGCCGAATAAAACAGCAAAAACCATGACTTTTAAAAAGGCCATGGAGCAATTTGGAGACCATTATGGGATTTCATTTTTGTATCGCAAAGATTTATTGGATCACCAATTGGTCAATTCTCCTTCTTTATCAGGAGATAGGGAGAAGGGTCTTGAAGAATTGCTTGCACCATTAGGGGTGAGCTATAAAGAATTGCGGAAAGATTATATCGTTATTTTTTCAAGTGAAGAAATAATTGGGAAGGAGGAAGATGAACTTGATCATTCCCAGCTGCGCTTTGATACAGTGATCAAAGGCGTAATTACTGAAGAAAGTGGTGAGCCTCTTCCCGGGGCCACGATAATGGTGAAAGGAACCAATATTGGTACTGTAACTGACCTGGATGGTGCTTATAGTATCACCATTCCTAACAATGTAGAAAATCCGGTCTTAGAGTTTTCTTTTATTGGCTTTAGTCCGCAAGAAGTAGCCGTTGGGACACAAACAGAAATAAATGTCACTTTATCTGATAACCTTGCTTCTCTGAATGAAGTGGTGGTTATTGGTTATGGGGCAGTAAAGAAGAGTGACCTAACAGGGGCTGTATCATCTGTTAAGGCCAGTGAAATTCAGCAAACTCCTATCACCTCGATTGACCAAGGACTTGTTGGTCGTGCCTCGGGAGTCATGGTTACCCAAACATCAGGAATGCCCGGAGCTGTCGCTTCTATACGAATTCGTGGTTCCAGTTCACTTCAAGGTGGGAATGAACCATTGTATGTAATTGATGGGTTTCCGGTTTATAGCGGGTCAGGTTTTGGGGAAACAGGAGGCAATGCTCGGATGAGCGGTTTGTCCACCATCAACCCTGCAGATATTGAGTCTATTGAAATACTAAAAGATGCTTCTGCGACGGCAATTTATGGAGCAAGAGCTGCCAATGGGGTGGTTTTGATTACAACGAAGAGTGGTAAAGAAGGGCGTGATCAGGTTTCCTTTGATGCATATTATGGTGTACAAAAAGTGGTTCAGAAAATTGACGTGATGAATGCATTCGATTATGCTACTTTGGTCAATGAGGCTTACACCAACGATGGCTTAAGCCCTGTGTATGGTGCTGATAAGATGGCTGAACTTCAGGCCAACCCGAAAGGTACAGATTGGCAAGAAGAGATATTTAGAGCTGCGCCTGTGCAGAATTATCAGTTGTCATTTTCCGGTGGTGATAAAAAGACCAACTATGCAGTATCAGGAAATTATTTTAACCAAGAAGGAGTCATTATCAATTCGGGTTTTAAACGCTATTCCGGTAGAGTTAATATCGCAAGGAATATAAGCAATAAGTTTAAGGTAGGTACCAATTTTAATGTAAGCAAAACCTTGTCGAATGCCGTGCCAACAGATGCTGGTGGATCCGGAGGTGTGGTGACAGGCGCCATGAAGTTTAACCCAATTTTACCGGTGTACACTAACCAAGAACTAGGAATATATACCCAGGTTAACAGCCCGGGAATTATCTACCCAAACCCTGTTGCTTCTGCCCTCGAACAAGTGAGGGAAAGTGCCATGTTACGGGTATTGGGGAATATTTTCGGTGAATATGAATTTGTCCCAAACCTAGTGGGGAAAGTTTCCTTCGGTACTGATCTCGTAAATACCAAGTTTGATACATTTATTCCTACGAGTATTTTTGAGTCCAATGGTATCGCAAAAGCTACTGTCAATGGTGGGTATACAACGAATTGGTTGAACGAAAACACCTTGAGTTGGAATAAAAAAATCAATGATATGCATAGTGTTTCTCTCTTGGGAGGCATTACTTTTCAGAAGAATTTCTATGAAAGTTTAAGGGCTTCTTCTCAGGATTTTGTAAACAACTCCTTGGAAGAAAATGCTTTAGGTTCTGGTTCAGTTTACAACCAGCCTGGCTCATCTAAAACTGAATGGAGTTTGGTTTCCTATCTGGGTAGAGTCAATTATAACTTTAATGAGAAATATTTACTTTCCTTAAATGGACGGATAGACGGATCCTCCAGGTTTGGTGAGAATAACAAGTATGCATTTTTTCCTTCCGGAGCATTGGCTTGGAGAGCGATTGAGGAAGATTTTATTCAAAATATGAATACCTTCTCCAATCTTAAAGCAAGAGTGAGTTATGGTGTTACGGGCAACCAAGAGATCGGTTTGTACAACTCATTGCCTACCTTAACGAATACTACTTACACTATCGGAAGAACATTGGCAACAGGTTTTTATCCCAATTCAATCCCTAACCCCAATTTGAGATGGGAGAAAACCTCGCAATTTGACTTCGGATTGGATTTTGGCTTTTTTGATGAGCGATTAAGGTTTACAACCGATTATTATTTCAAAAAAACCATCGATTTGATTTATAATGTGGCTGTGCCTTATGTTTCCGGCTTTGGCTCCTCCTTACAAAATATAGGAAGTATTCAAAACCAAGGGGTAGAGCTAATGATTGGTGCAGATATCTTGGCTCAAACTGAATTGAAGTGGACCTCATCCTTTAACATCTCTTTCAATCGTAATAAAGTATTAGAATTGGGTGGTGAAAGTTATAAGGATGTTGGAGGGGGAGACGGCCATTTAAAAACCGGTTCAGTCCACCGTTTAATTGTTGGCCAGCCCATTGGTTTGTTTTATGGGTATGTTTCAGATGGCATCATCCAAAATGCCGAAGAACTGGCTGCCGGACCAGTAGGGCCCACCAACTGGGTTGGAGGAAGAAGGTATTTGGATATCAGTGGACCAAATGGCGTTCCTGATGGAGTAGTCAATGCCACTTACGACAGGGCAATTATTGGAGATCCAAACCCTGATTTTTTTGGTGGATTTACCAATACCATATCCTATAAAGGGTTTGAATTGAATGCCTTTACACAGTTTTCATATGGTGCAGATATTTTTAATTACAACGCCATGGAATTAGAGTTGCCTTCAGGAGGACAGAATGTTTACAGTGATTTAGTCAACAGGTGGACACCAAGCAATCCGAGTGATGTATATCCCAAGGCCACTACCAATAGGTCAGCAGTATTTAGTGATGTATTCATGGAAGATGGATCCTATCTAAAAATCAAAACCCTAACCTTGGGTTACACTTTTCCTGCTTCTGAAATCAAGGCATTAAGTGGGTTAAAGTTATACATTACAGGTCAAAACCTATTTACTTTCACCAACTATTCCGGATATGATCCGGAAGTAAGTTACCGTGGGGCAACCAACCTTCAGTTAGGAGAAGATTTTGGAGGCTACCCACAGTCCAGAACTTTTATGATAGGGGCCAAAATTAACTTCCAATAAATCGCAAATAAACATGAAAAATATAAAACACATAGCATTTCTTTTTCTAATCTTAAGTTCGTCATCATGTATGGATGAGTTCTTGAAAGAGTCACCGGAGGATAGATTCGTCATCGGAAATTTTTACAGTAGTCAGTCCGATGCAGAAGCGGCCGTGACAGCTGTTTATAGAAAACTCTATGACATTTATGAACGAAATATGTTCATTTTGAATGATCTCCCTGCGGATACCGAAAAAAATGGTTTGGGAATGCCCAATCAATACCTTCAAAACCTTGAATACTTGAGGCACACCTCAGAAAACCAATTTACCCGTACCATGTGGCAACAAAATTATGATGGAATTGCCAGAGCAAATATCGCTATTATTAATATTCCTGGTATAGAGATGGATGAAACAGTAAAAGCCAGGCTGATTGGAGAGGCTAAATTTTTGAGAGCCTTGTATTATTTCAATTTGGTTCGTTTCTATGGAGATGTGCCGCTTATTTTAAAGCTAGAATCAGTAGAAGATGCCTTAGGGCCCAGGGTTGGAAGTGCTGAGGTTTATCAACAAATTATCAATGACCTGATGGATGCAGAGAGTAGCTTACCTGAAATTTACGCAGAAAATAATATAGGAAGAGCCACTAAGGGAGCTGCCAAAATTCTATTGGGGAAGGTTTACCTGACCATGAAAGATTTCAATAAATCAGCAGAGAAATTGGCCGAGGTAATCAATAATGAAGGAGATTATGGGTATGGTTTGCATGAAGATTATCGGGACAATTGGCGGCCGGGTACGGAGACCGGAAAAGAAATGGTTTTTGGAATTGAGTTTATGGACCCCCCGGGGAATGGGAATTCTGCCATGGTGCTGCAAGGGCCAAAGTATTCTTTACCCGGAGGATTTGCTGTTTTAGGTTTGGTCAATTCAAATGAAGCGGATATACCAACAAGAGATCTTTATGACAGGTATACTGAAGATGATGAAAGGAAAGGCGGAACATTTAGAACTGATTTTGTAAGCCTTCTTGATGGCTCGGTTCACACCGCTACCATTCCAATTTTCACAAAATATTGGGAAGAAAATGAAAGCAATCCAGGCAATAGCGATGCCAATATGAATGTGATTCGTTATGCAGATGCTTTGTTGATGTACGCTGAGGCATTGAACGAAATTGGGCAGACCGAGGAAGCTGCAATCCCTCTCAATAGGGTGATGGAAAGGGCCTATAATTCAACATCGCACAATGTTTCCGGGCTTAGCCCAGACGATATGAGAACCCTTATCTATGAGGAACGACACAAAGAATTGGCCATGGAAGGACATCGTTGGTTTGACTTGGTTAGAACAGGCAGGTTTATTCAACGGATGAAAGACCATGCTGCCTATGAAGCAAGTGTTGCTGAATCAAACAAGGTGGAATTGGCTCAAAATATTAAAGACCATATGGTTTTAATGCCCATTCCGCAAAGAGAAATTGATTTAAATCCAGAACTTACCCAAAACCCCGGGTATTAGTCTTATCCCAATTTAAGAGAGTGCATACCCTTGCACTCTCTTTTCTTTCACCCATCGAAATTATGTATAAGAAGTTTTTGTATTCCGTTGCCTTTATCGGTCTGTTTTCACATTCTCTTGTATGGAGCCAAGAAGCTGAACATCCTAATATTGTATTGATTTATGCAGATGACTTGGGGTATGGTGATTTAGGAAGTTATGGAGCACTTGATTTTGAGACGCCTAACCTCGATAAGTTAGCCAATGAAGGCATGCGTTTCACCAACTTTGAAGTGGCTCAGGCTGTTTGTAGTGCATCCAGAGCAGGTATCATGACAGGCACTTACCCTAACCGGATCGGTTTAAGTGGGGCATTAAATCCACATGCCAGCATCGGACTAAATCCTGAGGAGGAAACGCTAGCCGAGTTGGTGAAAAGAGCTGGTGATTATAAAACAGCCATATTTGGAAAATGGCATTTGGGTCACCTTAGGCCCTTTCTTCCCTTGCAGCAAGGGTTTGATGAATTTGTAGGCCTTCCCTATTCCAACGACATGTGGAAGTGGACCTATGACATGCATTTGGCAACTCCGGAAACCCACGCAAGGAAAGCAAGTTATCCCGAACTACCGCTTTTGGAAGGAAATGGCACCAGAGCTTATATTAAAGATCTGGAGGATCAGGCAAATTTAACAAGCCTATATACAGAAGAAGCTACAAGGTTTATAAGAGAAAATAAATCGGGTCCTTTTTTATTGGTCGTACCTCACTCCATGCCCCATGTGCCTCTGGCAGTGTCGGGAAAATTTAGAGGGAGAAGTAAACAAGGCTTGTACGGAGATGTGATCATGGAAATAGATTGGTCGGTTGGAGAAATAGTCAAAGCCTTGGATGAAAATGAATTGTCTGAAAATACCATTGTAATTTTCACTTCTGACAACGGCCCTTGGCTAAACTTTGGTGATCATGCAGGCTCTGCAGGAGGTTTAAGAGAAGGTAAAGGAACTAGTTTTGAAGGTGGTCAAAGGGTTCCCTGTATTGTAAAATGGCCGAGGAGGATCCCTGCAGGAACAATTAATAATAAATTGGCCTCGACAATTGATTTTTTCCCGACTTTTGCGGAAATTTTGCAAGTGCCTTTACCGAAGAGAAAAATTGATGGGGTAAGTATTTTGGAACTTTGGGAAAACAAACCCGGAGCCAATCCAAGAAAAACTTTTAATTACTACTACCAAAAAAATGCCTTAGAAGCCATTAGGAAAGACAACTGGAAGCTGGTTTTTCCACATGTGCACAGAACCTATGAAGGGTCTTCATCAGGAAAAAATGGTGTGAATGGAGGGACGAAGCAGGTTAAATCAGAAATGGCCTTATACGATCTTAGAAGAGATCCCGGAGAACGTTATGATGTTCAGAATGAAAATCCTGAAATTGTAGCCGAATTATCAGCTTTGGCCAATAAAGTACGAGAAGACCTTGGTGATGACTTGCTAGAGATTACCGGGAAAAATCGAAGAGAACCAGGAAGAGTTAAAACAAATTAAACAATAAACGAAATGAATTTTTGTAAACTTAAAATAGTCTTTTACATCGTAGCGCTTACTTATTTCGCCATGGCATGTAATACCAAAGAGTCGCAAGATGAAAATGAAAAACCACCCAATATTTTATTCATCATGTCAGATGACCATGCATATCAGGCCATTAGTGCCTATGGGCATGGATTGAATGAAACTCCTAACATAGACAGAATAGCCAGTGAAGGGGCCATCTTTACAAGAGCTACTGTGACCAACTCCATTTGTGCGCCTAGTAGAGCCGTATTACTAACCGGTAAACACAGCTTTATCAATGGTAAGGTAGACAATGTGCAGCCTTTTAACTGGGATCAAGATAATTTCCCAAAGCTATTACAAGCCAATGGTTATCAAACTGCTTTGATTGGAAAGATTCACTTGGATGGATTGCCTCAGGGCTTTGACTATTCCATGGTGCTTCCCGGTCAAGGACATTATTACAATCCCGATTTTCTTGTAGATGGGGAAAGAAAAAGGTTTGAAGGATATGTAACCGACATTACTACAGATGAAGCATTGAAATGGTTGAAAAGCGGAAGGGACCAAGACAAACCTTTTGCATTGATGTACCACCAAAAAGCACCTCACAGAAACTGGAAGCCTGCTGAGGAATACCTGACCTTGTATGACGACAAAGACTTTACCCCACCCGCAAATTTTTATGACCAGGAAACCAATTATGCAAATAGAGGCACTGCGGCCAAAACCCAGGAAATGGAAATTGACGGGCATGCGCAGTGGGGACATGATTTTAAGATGGTGGTAGATCCCTATGGTGACAGTACCGGCTTTAGTAATGAGTTAAAGCGTTTCAATCCGGATCAATTGGCCAAATGGAAAGCCGCCTATGATCCTAAAAATGAAGCCTTCTTAAAGGCCTTTGGTCAAGGGGATGAGTCTACTTTTAGTGATGCAAAAAAGAAAGAAATTGCACATTGGAAATTTAACCGCTACATTAAAGATTACCTGAGAACCATTAAATCTGTGGACGATGGAGTAGGAGAGGTGTTGGATTATTTAGAAGCTAACGGTTTGGCCGAAAACACCATTGTGGTGTATACCTCAGACCAAGGATTTTACCTGGGTGAACATGGTTGGTTTGACAAGCGATTTATGTATGAGCAATCTTTCAGAACGCCTTTGTTGGTGCGTTACCCTAAGGAAATTAAACCCGGCACCACAATTGACAAGCTGGTGCAGAATTTAGATTTTGCGCCTACTTTTCTAGATTATGCCGGAATTGATGCCCCTCAAGAAATGCAAGGGGAGTCTTTCCGAAAACTGGTGAGTGGGGAATCAGGAGAGTGGCGTGATGCCGTTTATTATACCTATTATGAATATCCTTCTGTACATATGGTAAAACGTCACTATGGGGTGGCTACCGACCGGTACAAGTTGATGCATTTTTATTATGATATTGATGAATGGGAAATGTATGACTTAAAAGAGGATCCTATGGAAATGAACAATATTTACGATGATCCGGATCAT
The DNA here is from genome assembly GCF_054781075.1 of Cyclobacterium sediminis. Classification (NCBI taxonomy): domain Bacteria; kingdom Pseudomonadati; phylum Bacteroidota; class Cytophagia; order Cytophagales; family Cyclobacteriaceae; genus Cyclobacterium; species Cyclobacterium sediminis. Next base: position 320,206 of record NZ_BAAGVC010000043.1, read on the forward strand.
GCAGAGGTAAGGACCATGATGCATGAAAGATTGGTTGAGTTAAGGGAAAAATATGGAGATAGTGATGCCAATGATAAAAAATTCCTGGAAGCCTATCTGGAAGCTAGAAAAAAATAAAAAGACTGAAAAAAATTCTTTAGATAGTCCGAAGGCCCCAATCAACGGTTATAATCCAATGATTGGGGCTTTTATATTTATCCTTTGGGAGAAGCAAGAAAAGGGTTAATTTTAGGTTTTACCTCAATTAAACCCGAAATATGCAATAGACATTCTATTACGTGCTGAAATGGCTTTAAAATCAACCACTTCGTTGCTGTTTTCAATTTCACCATAGCGGTGCTATGCTAAAATTTCCAAACAGTCTGATTTTCTTGCGATTGCAACACTCCCTGAGAAAGTTCAGGACAGGCATTACGAATCCTATTACATAATCCGGATTAAAACCTGCTGTAAACAAAATTCAGTTAATTTAATAAAGTCAAATTCAATGCGCATCAAGCAAATTTTACTGTTATCGGTATTGGTTGTCGCCTTTCTCTGTGCAAGTACCAAACCAAAGTCTACAAGCAATCAAAGGCTTGGCAGGCCAATCGGTGTGTTGGTTTCCCCCAAAGAACTTTTGCAAATTAAAGAAAAAGCCAATAAAGGAATAGAGCCCTATCACACCAACCGAAATGAGTTTCTAAGCTTTATCGATGACTTAAACAAAGCGTCTGAACAGTGGGAACCACTCCCGGATGAGGTCAAGGTGGTGGGCAGAAGTTCCTCTAACCCTATTCAACTGAGTTCTACCGGAGGCAAACTAGTTTATGGTTTGGCCATCGCTTGGCATCTCACAGGGAATGAATCCTACGCCCAAAAAGCAAAAGGCTTAATTTTAGACCTTAGCTCTACTTACAATTACCAAAATGCAGAGGAACCAAAGTTTGACTGGGGTGCGCAGGGCATACTGAACCTTGCCAGAGGTGGGACACCTTATATTTATGCGGCAGACCTGCTCGAAGGATGGGGCCAATGGACATCGAAGGATAAGCTAACTTACCAGATTTGGTTAAGGGATGTCATGTACAGCAAAGTAGCATGGGCAAGTCGTTATAGGAAAAACAACTGGGGAGTGGCAGGCTCTTTTTCAGCTGCACTCATTGCTTATTATCTGATGGATCATCCTGACTGGAAGCTTGAAGAAATTAGTCCCAAAGCTTTAAGCTTAAGTCCCAAAGAGGCCTTTGCCGCACACAATGCCATGCAGATAGGGCGACAGAAAACGACTGATGATTGGAAGTTAGATGCCAAAGTGAATATTTGGGGGATTTTACCCAATGGTGCGATCCCTGAGGAAATCCGAAGAGGGGATGATCCCATAGATGGTGATTACCTGCCTACTGATGGCAGTGGTACCCATTATACCATGACTTATATCGAGCATCTCACAGCACATGCCGAATTTTTAAGAAGATTGGGTGACCATTCTATTTATGACAATATTGAAAAAGATGGTTCCGGCTCCCTTCTCCAAGCCTATCACTTTGTAATAGATAATCCCAAAGGTACCCACTGTTTTACCCCAAATCGAATCAATGCCTTGTATATGGCTTATGATTATTATAAGGATCCGGCAATGCTTCGCTCCCTCAAAGACTGTGGACCCGGAAATATTTCAGGCCAGCGTTTGGCGCTTTTTGGCAGGTTGACCCATCCTTTATTTTAAATCCGAAATAGGTAATCTATTAACCCCGGTTCGATTTAAATTCTTAAAAATCGGCTACGCCGTCACTGCGATCCCTTTTTGGGACAGGATGACCAATTTTTACCAACAAGTATTTAAATCGAACTCAGGTTATTTTATCGTCCGGGTTAAACTTATTTTTAATTATAGCCATTTTATTTTAGCCTGAAATTCATGCCTCCCCTTGCCCATCTTCCGGGCATTTGTACTGTTCCTGCTTCAATATAATCGGTATTGCTAATGTTGGAAACTTCGGCAAAAAAGCTGAATTTCTTTAGGCGGTTAAAATCCAATCTGGCGTCTAGTAGAAAATAAGGGTCCAAGCTCATCCTTTCGATGTACCGCATTTTGGCAGTCAATTCAATATTTTCTTTGAAGGCCAGTTGAAGGCCGGAAATTAGCTGATGTTTAAGCGCTGTTAAAGAGTACCTTGTTTCCATACCCTCTTTCTCTATGAGGTTGGCATCAATGTAATTATAACTTAAACTTACCTCTCGCAATTGGAAATTATGTTGGGTGCTTTCAAATCTGTACTGAAACCCTGTCTCTAAGCCTTGGAATGTTACTTCATTAAAATTTTGCGGCTTCCAAGGTTCTTCGGGATCTTCTCTGGTCCATTCTATCAGGTTGTCTGTATGCCTGTTGAAGTAGACCAGCTCAGCCCTGAACCCATTTTTTGATAATTTAAAACCTGCTTCATAATTGACGGCTTTTTCAGGTTCCAGCATGTCGTTGCCAATATTCGTTGGCCCTACGTAATACAAGTCGGTATAGGTTGGGATTCTAAAGCTTACACCAAAATTGGCATAAGTCCTAAGCCAAGGATTAAGCTGATAGCCCAGCTCAGCACCGGGAAAATGCTTCCATCCATATTCTGAGTAATAGTTGGAATAAAGTCCGGCTCTGATGTCCCCATGCTGGGAGAAGTTGGTTCGGTGTTCCAAAAAGGCTCCCATGATGGTCCTTTCCCTCAGTCCCAAATTATTGCTGTCAATTTTTTCTTGTCTTCCTTCCACACCATAGCCTAAGGTGCCGAAATTGGTTTCTTGGCGTCCATTGATTTCAATTGCGTAAACATTTGTAGTATGCTGGTTTTGGAAAAAAGAGGGGTCATTTCTTTTCAATAGAAACTCATCTTTATTGCTTCTCCAATAGGCCCTTGACTGCAGGTAAGTGTTGCCTTTTTCTAGTGTATGGCTGATGGCTGCCAAGCCTGTTTGTACACTTTCATACTGATCAGGGAATGAACTTGTGTAAAAACCATTGGCACCAAAATCTCTGTTGGCGTAGGAAAGTATGGTTTTTAGCTCCTGAAAATCATTCAAATCAATTCCCGCTTCATAGAAAATGGTATGGATAGAATAATCACTATTGTGCCAATGACCATCGCTGGCATCATGGGATATGGCCAGGCTCTGTTTGAATTTTCCGATTGGTAAGGAAACCTGCAAAGAACCACCTCTCATCCCAAAGTCACCACCGTATAATCCGGCCTGTAGGTTAAAACTTTCCGGAAGCTCTGTAATTATATTGATAGCTCCTGCATAAGCATTTTGCCCGTAGATTCGGGAAGCAGGCCCTTTGAGGACATCAATTCTCTGTACACTAGCTAGTGGTACCGGAATATTGACCATATGGTGGCCGGTTTGTGGATCTGAAAGTTTGATTCCATTGACCAACATTAGGGTTTGCTCAAAAGAACCACCGCGAATGCCAATGTCTGCCTGTACGCCACTTACGCCTCTTTGTCTCACATCCAACCCCGGTGTGAAGGATAATATTTCCTGCAGACTGCGTGCAGGGGCGGTTTCAATATCCTTTCTATGGATAATGCTTATGTTTCTAGAACTTTTGGAAAACGGAATTTCCATGCGATTCTCCTTTATGATTACCTCGTTGAGCTCATGAATGGTGCTATCATTCTGGGCAATTGATACCGAAGTGGCAATGAATATAAAAGCAATTATTAGGTGATATTTCATAGGATTGTTATTTGCGCCTCAAATTACCCCTCAAAAATTTACAAATACAAATCCGAAGATTGTAGGAGTTTAAGCAGGTCAGGTAAAAAATAGATGAATAGTACTTCTAATTAACAAAATAAACTTTTACCAATTTGAGGGCGAGAAAGCAATATATGGCCAAAAGCATTCAATTGAAGAAAGGATTTATTTGATTGAACCCCTCTTATATGAGGCGATTCTTTTAATTTAGCAAAAAAAAGAACTATGAAATATAATCATCTAAGCAAATGGCTGATTGTAGCCTTATTGTTTTCTGCCAATTGGGTCTCTGCCCAGGTGACTGAAAATAACCAAAATGATTTCAACGAATTTACTTATAGGCAAGGTTCAGCTTACAGGGCTGCTTCAGGAAAGCCGGGGCCGGACTACTGGCAAAATAAAGCAGATTATAAAATTTCAGTAACACTGGATGAGCAAGAACATGTTATAGCAGGTAAGGTGGACATTACCTATACCAACAATAGCCCTGAAAGTCTGCCTTTTGTTTGGTTGCATTTGGAGCAAAACAGGTTTAAAGCAGATTCCAGAGGGACACTGACTACCCCCATCCAAGGGAACAGGTATTCAGGAGATGTTGATGGAGGCTTTGCCATCAATAATGTTGAAGCCAAATTAAACAAGCGAGGAAGTACGGCTTCTTCCAAACACATCATTACAGATACCCGTATGCAGGTCTTTTTTGATGAGCCTATTCCGGCAAAAGGCGGACAAGCCACCATTTCCATGAATTTTGAGTTTAAAATTCCTGTAAAAGGAATGGATAGAATGGGTAGATTGGCTGTGGAAGATGGTACCATTTATGCGCTGGCTCAATGGTATCCCAAAGTTGCTGTATTTGACGATGTGGAGGGTTGGAACATAGAACCTTATCTTGGAGCAGGTGAGTTTTACTTGGACTATGGAGACTTTGACTACCAAGTTACGGTGCCTTATGACCATATTGTAGTAGGTTCCGGCGCCTTACAAAATCCTAAAGAAGTATTGAATAACACCCTACTGGATCGACTGGAAAAAGCGGAGAATAGTGAGGAAACAGTTTATCTGGTAAAGCCGGAGGAAGTGAACAAGCCGGAATTAACCAGGCCCAAGCAAGAGGGAGCCTTGACTTGGCATTTTAAAATAGAAAATGCCAGAGATGTAGCTTTTGCTTCTTCAAGTGCATTTATTTGGGATGCCGCTAAAATTAACTTACCGGAAGGAAAAAGCGCGCTTGCACAATCTGCCTATCCTAAAGAAAGTGATGGGCAAGATGCCTGGAGCAGGTCTACAGAATACAGCAAAGCGTCTATTGAGCATTATTCCAATAAATGGTTTCCATATCCTTATCCTTCTGCAGTTAATGTGGCTGCTGATATTAACGGAATGGAATACCCGGGGCTAAATTTCTGTAGCTATAAAAGCAAAGAAGGCTCGCTATGGGGTGTTACTGATCATGAGTTTGGACACAATTGGTTTCCTATGATTGTTGGCTCCAATGAAAGACGTTATGCGTGGATGGATGAAGGCTTCAATTCTTTCATTAACCATTACAGTTCTGAAGCATTCAATGATGGGGAATATGGATCCACTATGCAACAAACTAGAAAGTACCTCAACTGGTTTAACAGTGAGGACAGAGAAGGAATTGATACTTATCCTGATGTAGCCAATACCTCTAATTTGGGCATGATTGCCTACATGAAACCTGCCATCGGTTTGTTATTATTGAGGGAGTATATATTGGGTGAAGAACGATTTGACAATGCCTTTAAGGCTTATATCGAGGCCTGGGCCTACAAACACCCTACACCCAATGATTTTTTTAATATTGTGGAAAATGTGGGAGGAGAAAACCTCTCATGGTTCTGGAAATCCTGGTTTTATGGTACAGATAATATTGATTTGGCCATTGAAAATGTGGTGCCTTATGGCAATGATCAAGTGGTTATCTTAAGCAATAAAGGAGGGGTGCCAATGCCAGTTAAGCTTGGGCTTACTTATGCAGATGGAAGTAAAGAGCTTATCATGTTGCCTGTAGAGATTTGGCAAAGAGGAGATAGCTGGAATTACCAACACAAATCTGATAAGCAGCTTGTAGGAGTTGAGATTGATCCTGAAAAAATTCTTCCGGATATCAATATAGGCAATGATAAATGGCCAAGTGAAATTTATAAATAAGGAATAAAAAGGAGGGGCATTTTAGTTCCTCCTTTTTATTTATCATATCCTTGTTATTAAAACTTTATCTATTCAAAATCATCATTGATTTCTAACCAGTAACCGTTAGGGTCTTGAAAAAAGATTTGGCGGATACCATCAGGGCGCAGGTTTACTTTTCCATTGAGGCCTTCTGAATTTCCGAAAGGAACGTTTTTATCTTTTAGTTTATTTATGAACGCATCCATGTTTTTTACACAAAAGCAAAGGTGGTTGGTTCTGTCTATGTTTTGCTCTTCCCAGGGAACCTCACGTTCGATTACGTGGATGGATAGGCCGTACCCCATGCCAAACCAGGTATGTAGATGGTCTTTAAAAGGATCTTCAATTTTAGGTAATCCGATTACTTCCTCGTAAAATTGATTGGTTTCTTTGAGGTCTTTGGCATAGATCGCAACGTGATTGACTTTTAATTGGGCAAATTCACTCATGGAAAATGGATGATTTGAGTTAAAGATGGAAGATTTAAAAGGTTAAACAACCCTTTTAGTGACAAAAATATATAAAAAAAGCCGGAGGTTTCATTCCTCCGGCTTATTAATGAGATATAGCTTATTCTTTAAAGAAAGCCAAAGTTTCTGCATTTTCCAGCAGCTTGATGGCTTGCTGGTAGATTTCATTGACTTCATTTACAACTTTGTAAAAGGCATCATCATCGTAAATATTCCTTGCCATATGGGCTTTTAGGAGTACCTGCAAATAATGCTTCGATTTATTAAAATCCTTTTCATTGAACTCAACTTTGTATTTTTCTCCCATTTTCACCAGATCGTTGAGCATGGCATCAGAGATTTCAAAGTTCTCGTTGTACTCCTCAAATGGCATATTATCGAATTTCTTCTTATTGGTGTCCAAATAATCCAGGATATATTCCCTCCACGATTCAGATCTAAACAACCTGTTGACATAAGAGCTTGACATGCTAGTATCCATCGGAACAAAATAATCCGGCATGATACCTCCTCCACCATAAACAGTTCTTCCTTTAAGCGTTTCGTATTTTAAACTGTCATTAAAATCAATGCTGTCTGCACTGTAAAATTCTCCATGTTCCAAACGATTGAAATAATCCATGGCATAATCTTCATCATTCTCTCCGTAAGGTTTTTGGATGGATCTGCCAGAAGGGGTGTAGTACCTCGCAATGGTAAGGCGCAACTCAGCACCGTCAGATAAATCAATAGGCATCTGAACAAGTCCTTTACCGAAGGACCTTCTACCTACAATCAGCCCTCTGTCGTTGTCTTGAATGGCTCCTGCCACAATTTCAGATGCTGAAGCACTTCCTTCATTGACCAATACGATCACAGAACCCTCTTCAAATGCGCCGGGTCGTACAGCAAATGCTTCCTGGCTGTACCTGTCTAACTTTCCTTTTTGGGATACGATAACCGCTTTGTCTTTCAACATTTCATCAGCAATATTAATGGCGGCACCCATATAGCCTCCGGGATTACCCTGAAGATCGATGATCAAGCGTTCCATACCCTCTCCCTTCAATTCTTGCAATGCATTCCGGAATTCCTCATGGGTATTGGCTGCAAACCTTGTGATTTTTATATAGCCTGTTTGGCCATCTATCATATATGAAGCATTCACACTGTATTGCGGAATCTTATCTCGAGTGATATTAAAATCAAGAAGGTCTGATTCATGCTTTCTTTTGATGGCAATTTCCACCTGGCTGCCTTTAGGTCCACGCAATAGATCAAATACATCTCTATTGGTAACGCCGGTACCGGCTACCGTTTCACCGTCTACTTTGATAATTTGGTCACCCGGTTGCAGGCCTATTTTTTCTGAAGGGCCACCTGTAAGCGGGGATACCACATAGATGGTGTCTCTCAAAATACCAAACTCAATTCCTATCCCATCAAATTCTCCTTCTAACTGAGATTTAGCCAAGGCAGCATCTTCGGCGGGGATATAACTGGAGTGAGGGTCAAGTTTTCCCAGCATTTGCTCTATTCCAAACTCTACCAACTCATTGGTGTCTACACTGTCCACATAATCCCTATTGATATAAGTAATGATCTCCTGCAGTTTATAAATGGCAGACTTTAAATCATTCCTGTCTGAAGAGGGGGCTGCAAAGGTAGCTCCTATCCAAATCCCTGCTGAAATACCCAAAGCCAAAAAAATGGGTAATCGTATTTGTGATTTTGTATTCTTCTTTATGCTCACGTTATTCCTATTTATATTTTAATGCAAAGAAAAGCATCGTTTAATTTAATTGTTTTTTGCCAATATTACAATTAAACATGTATTGAAGGCGTTTCGTTTAGATAAACGTAATATTTTTAAAATCGGTGCTATAACTTACTTTTTTTACGTTTATTTCTTTTAATTTTGTGACAATGCACTCTTCCAAAAACAAACATAGAAAATCCATTGCAGAATTGGTTACAGAAAACCATGTTTTAGCAGAAGTGCTTCACTATTTCGGCATAAGTTTTTTTCAGCATGAGCAGCACTCCTTGGAAGAAGTCTGTGCCAAGTACAAAGTAAACCCTTTTCAGGTAATCGCAGAATTGGAAGAGTGGGCCGGTAGGGTGGAGCCAACCAAGGATGAGCTTTTTTTACATCCTATTGGGGTTTTGGTAGGCTATCTTAAAAAGAAGCACAGGCATTTTATCAGGCAAGCCTTGCCTTTTCTTACCAGTTTGGTGGAGGGTATAGCAATGGAAGAGCAACAAAAATGCTTGATTACAGACCTTCGGCTGATGTTTCCATTATTTGTTGATGATTTTATTCACCATATTCATGAAGAGGAAGACACTTTATTTGAGAGAATCGCTTACTTGCATGAGATAGAAAGTGGTGCCATCCCCTTAATTGAAGCCATAAAAGTGTTTGAACTCCCCTCTATTCAGAAAATGGCAGATGAACATGATGCCCATGATGATGAAATGGAAGGCATTCGAAAACTCACCAATGATTATGAGATCTCAGGTACAGCAAGCGTTTCTATGCGGGTGCTTTTCATTGAACTTCAAAAGCTGGAGAAGGAATTAATGATTCACGCAAAAATTGAAAATGACCTGCTCTTTCCTAAGGCTGTAGAACTTGAGCGGGAAGTTTTGAGAAGACTTCGTTTGCAAATAAAGAACAATTGATGGGTAGAGTTTTGGCCATTGACCTAGGAACTAAGCGTACAGGCTTAGCCGTTACCGATCCATTGGTGATTGTAGCGAGCCCATTAGAAACTATACCCACACATCAATTGTTAGATTACTTGAAGCGCTATACAAAAATCGAGGAGGTATCAACAATTGTTTTGGGATGGCCTAAATCCCTGGATGGAACTGACACCAATATGACTCGGCCAGTCATTTCGTTGGAGAAAAAACTAAAGAAAACCTTCCCGGAGATAAATGTTGAATTGGTAGATGAGCGCTTCACTTCCAAGATGGCCATGCAATCCATGATCAATATGGGGAGCAAGAAAAAAGATAGAAAAGAAAAAGCAGGCAATTTGGATAAAATTAGTGCCGCTATAATTTTACAAACCTATTTAGATAGAAAATGATATACCCTATAGTAGCTTTCGGTCATCCGGTACTTAAGAAAGAAGCAGAAGAAATTCGTGAAGGCGACGATGTGAGCGGGTTAATTCATGACATGTTTGAAACTATGGGCAAAGCGAATGGCGTGGGACTTGCTGCCCCCCAAATCAACAAAGGAATTCGCCTCTTTGTCTTGGATAGTAACCTTATGCTTGATGAGGAAGATGAAGAGAAAGGCATAAGGAAAGCTTTTATCAACCCTATTATTCTTGATGAGTATGGAGACAAGTATGTTTTTGAGGAGGGTTGTTTGAGCATTCCTGAGGTGAGAGCAGAGATCACAAGACCTGAAAAATTAACCATTGAATATTTTGACGAAAACTGGAACCTACAAGAGGAAGAGTTTTCTGGCATGACAGCAAGAGTGATTCAACATGAATACGACCACCTGGAAGGTATACTTTTTGTTGATTACCTAAAAGGGCTCAAAAGGAGAATGGTAAAGGGTAAATTGGTGGATATAAGCAAAGGAAAGGTCCCTACAGACTACCGTATGATGTACCCCTGACCCTTGCTCATTGATTGCTTACCCTTAAATTCTTATCATGCAAAATCTTACTTTAGCATTAGTTCAAACAGATATCTATTGGGAAAATAGTGCCGCTAATCTTGCCATGTTTGAGGAAAAGCTGTGGGCAATGAAAGAAAAGGCAGATATCATTGTCTTGCCGGAAATGTTTACCACAGGCTTTACCATGAATTCAGAGGATCAGTCGGAACCCATGAACCTGCATGCTTCAAAATGGTTGCTTCAAATGGCCGGACAGTTGAAATCCATCATTACCGGCAGTGTGATCATCAAAGCAGATGGAAAGCATTACAATCGCTTGCTTTGGGCTACTCCGGAAGGTGAGCTGCTTCATTATGACAAACGCCACCTCTTTCGCATGGCCGGAGAAGACAATTATTTTTCCATGGGAATGGAAAATAAAACCTTCACCTGCAAGGGTTGGAAAATACGCCCTCAAATCTGTTATGATTTGAGATTTCCACTCTGGTCTCGAAATGCTTCTACTTCAGAGGGAGAGATGGACTATGATTTGATTTTTTATATTGCTTCTTGGCCGGCATCCAGAGTCACTGCATGGGATGCATTGCTCCGGGCAAGGGCCGTTGAAAACCTATGTTACTGTGTTGGGGTGAATCGTGTTGGTGAAGATGGCAATGGGGTAAGTTATTGTGGCCATTCTGCTGCCTATGGATACAAGGGTGATGAATTGATTCAATGTGGGGAAACTGCTAAGATTTCCTTGGTAACCTTGGATGGGAAAGCACTTTTGGATTACAGGACCAAGTTCCCTGCTTGGAAAGATGCGGATGGATTTTCTATTGATTGACTCGGTTTCGGAATAGTTTTCAGATTTCGTGATAAATCCCCCTTGATCCCCCTTTAAAAAAAAGGGGGAGTTCGTTATTATTAAGATTTCCGGGTTCGTTTCTTTGGGCTAAATTTTGTCAGCCCGATTGAATCCTATCAATTCAGCATAAAATCCCGATTCTGAAACTCCCCCTTGATAAGAGAGCAGAGCATGTCCCGGAAAAAGTAAGGAGGGATTTTTACGGGTACGATTTAAGGACTAACAATCAGCTTTTTGTAATGCCTCTCATTGGCATCATTTATGAATTCTAGCAAGTACAAGCCTGAAGGTAGGTGATGGCCATTGAATAAGTTTTCCTGATTTTTTACCAAGTCTATGCCGTCCAAAATAAGGGCGCCGGATGTACTGTAGATGTTCAGCTTAGCAGCTCGATTGATCACAATTTTGAATTCCTGTCCATGTGTGGGGTTGGGGAACAGTACTATTTCCGTGGTAGCTCCGGGTTCGGAACCCCCATCATCCAATTGGCTCAGGTATTCCAAACCACCGGCCCTATTTCCAAGGATCAAATCAAAACCTTCTCCCAATAATTCCGGGACAAATGTAAGGGAGGTGTTTTTGCCAAACCGTGTGGCATCAAATATTTGGTCATACAAATGGATAGCTACTTGAACGGTCTCGCTTTCCTGAAGAAAATCCTCAATGGCATACAAGATACCCTGTTGGTTGATGGCCATTAATAAAGGGGAAGCACCTGATTTTACGGCAACGGATAGATTTCTTGCTACAGGATTGTCAATAAACCCCAAAAAATCATTTTCCAATAACTTCAGCTCAAATCCATTGTCAATGTCTAAAGAATAGAGCAGTAACTCACCGGTTTGTCTGGCCAAAAGTAGGTAGTCGTTCGTTTGGTCGTGAAAAAGGTGAACCTGATCCAAACCTCTCAAAACAAGTGATGGAAATACCAATTCATTGCGTGCTTCAGGGCTGGCAACAGGCGCCACGTAAATTTTTTTATAAGGAATATTTTCTTCATAGATGTCCCCTGCAATGATATGGAAAGATTGATTGTCTTTGGAAGTGTACCTTTGGTAATTGGGTTCTGTCAATTCGAGCTCACTTATATTGAGATAATCACTGGATGTGAGTAGGGCTTTATTTGCTGTTATTTCATAAGCGAATATTCTTCCTTGTACATCGTCTCCTACCTTGGTATTGGCTGCGATGAAGAGTTCACCATTGGATTTATTTCCAATATAAAAGGGTCGGGGATTTTCTCCAAAGTCCAGCATATCCGGTTTTAAAAACAGTTCAGTGCTGGTATTAGGTCCTGTTGGGATACGGTAAAGTGCTTTCGCAAAGTCTATATTATAATTGTAAGAAGTGGCAGAAGAATGGGAAGAAACAATCAAGTCGTCTTCCAAAACAAATCCTGCATGGAAATTAGGGAATTGAGGCAATTGACCAAATTGGGGGATGCTTGTACTGATAGAAGTGAAAACCGGAGCGATATCTGTCCCTTCATTGGCCAAGAAATACAGGCTGTTGCATTCATCTCTTCCCATAAGTAGGTCTTTGATTCCATCCTGATTAAGATCTTTGTATAGTAGGGAGTGTCCACCGGAATGAAGGGTTTTTAATTTTTCTGCATCCAGCCGGGCGTTGCTGATGGGACTTCCACCGCATGTGATACCAAAACTAATGTCTCCACAATCACAAAATTCAAAGTTCCCCCAATGGTTTTGGGAAGCCTCGAACTGGTCAATGTCAGGGCTACCCTTGCGTTCCACACTGGTATTCTGGTAATATTCTAAAAAATCCCCTGAGGCAAAATTAAAAGTAAGTACGTCCAAATCCCCATCCTGATCAATGTCTTCAATAAGCGGAATATCCAGAATATTGGCCGTGAGGTTAGATCCATTTTCCAGGCGCAAAAAGTTTTGGGCTACTTCCCATACAGGTAAGGTACTGTTCTCAGGGGTAATGTTTTTGTAGGCTTTGATGCCAAATGGGGAGCCGGTAAACAAATCTTTTTTACCATCCCCATCAAAATCTACCAGGAGCAGAAATGCATTGACATCTTCCGGAAACAAATAACTTCCCCCCGGGAGATAGCGGTAGGCAGTACCGTTTTTTTCAAAAACCTTTATGTTCCCTGAATTGATGTCCCAAATTACCAGTTCCTCTTCACCATTGTTGTTGCTGTCAAATTGCTGGAGTTGTGCAGCATTTATACCTCCTGTAAAAGCCATGGGTAGGACCTCACCATTTTCGTCCAACACTTCCAAATTTGTTTCAAAAGCAAAGTTGTATTGGGCCTTAGCAATGGGTGTGATGAAAATAAGCAACAAGAGCAGGTAAATTGATTTTGTCAACATAGGGATTTGGCAGCTAAATCTTCTTAGGGTTTAAAATTAATTTTTTGCTTTCCGTTAAGAAAGGTATTTTTGAACTTTAACGAGATTTAGTAAAAAACAGATACATTACTTCTTTTGTAAACAAGGGAAGAAAAGGACTTGTTTGTTTTTTCAAATAAATGATTAGCCGAAATGGATAAGATAGCGCAACTGTATGACCTTTACCTTTCCTCAAAACGAGTGTCAACGGATACCCGGACCATTGAAGAAGGGGACTTGTTTTTTGCTTTAAAAGGCCCCTCATTTGATGGGAACCAATATGCGGAAAAGGCCCTAGCATCAGGAGCCAAGGCAGTGGTGGTGGATGATCCGAAAGTGGTTAAGGACGAGCGGTATTTTTTGGTAAAGGATGTATTAAGAGCTTTGCAGCAATTGGCGACTCATCACCGGAAACAATTGGACATACCGGTAATAGGATTGACCGGTTCCAATGGCAAAACCACTACCAAGGAGCTCTTGGATAGGGCTTTGTCAGGAAAGTATAAGGTGCAGGCAACCATTGGCAATCTTAATAACCATATAGGGGTGCCATTGACGCTATTAGGTTTGAAGCCGGAAACTGAGATTGCCATAATAGAAATGGGGGCCAGCAAGCAGGGAGATATTGATGAATTGTGTCGGATCGCTTTGCCAAGCCATGGATTGATCACCAATATAGGCAGGGCACATTTGGAGGGCATGGGAGGAATAGAAGGGGTGTTAAAAACCAAGACTGAGCTATTTCAATATTTGCGGGAAACAGGGGGACAGGTATTTATCAATTCGGGGCAGGAGATCTTTACCAATATGATCAAGAGATTCAAAAACCCTGTACTGTTTCCAGGTAAAGCTGATTTTTGTCAAGTAGCATTCCTAGGTGCCTCACCTAATGTCTCCTTTAGCTTGCCACCTGATGAGTCAAGCTATGTGTCCAATCTGATAGGGCATTATAACTTTGATAATATTGCTGCAGCCCTGTGTGTGGCCGAATTCTTTGAAGTGCCCATGAAGGAAGCCGCCAAGGCCATTGCTGCATATGTTCCGGAAAATATGCGATCTCAGGTCATCGAAAAAAGAAGCAACCTGGTATTGCTGGATGCATACAATGCCAATCCTTCCAGCATGGAAGCCGCCTTAAAGGCTTTCGATAAGTTGGATAAACGCAAGCGTAAGATGGTAATCCTTGGCGACATGTATGAGTTAGGGGAGTACAGCAAGGCTGAGCATGAGAAAGTGGGGGAGTTGGTGAATCAAATGAGCTTGGATAAAATTTGTTTTACCGGAAAGGATACCCAGTATGCCTTGTCTAAAGCTCCTAAAGCCCTTTATTTTCCCGATCCTTTTTCTCTAAGGAACTGGCTCCAAGACTCCAAATTGGAAGACTATCAGATTCTAATCAAAGGGAGTAGGGGCATGAAGCTGGAAGGCTTGCTTGGTTTTATTTAAGGGGGGGCTTTTGAGGAATTACATGGATTAATAGTATTTGTTTTTTAACATTTACTGCCAAGGATCGGTATTGAGCATAGGGGATTAAAGTAATTGAAAGACTCCTGCTGATAGGATGACTTTTTACTGCCTTGTGCTTCTATCAATTTTAGTGATTGGTTGACAGTTACTTGCTTCGAAATCGCCAACTTCATGCAGTAGTAACCCGTTAACTCCAAGAGAAATACTGCACATTGTATTGAGCAATTAATAGGGTATATTGTTGAATACGTTGTGCATTTCTGTATATTTGTGGAAGTAGTATTGAGAAATTATGAGAACATTATATCAGAAATTTGAAACGCTATTACAAAATACCACAACAGATTTTAAACGCTATTTGTACGATAACGTCTCGTGGGAAAGCCGAATGATTGGGATTATCGGTGCTCGTGGAGTTGGAAAAACTACCATGATTCTTCAACACATCAAAGAAAAATTAGATAGTAAGAAAGCCTTATATGTTTCAGCCGATGATATGTATTTTGGAGACCATAGACTTATTGATTTAGCAGAAGATTTCTTTAAAAATGCAGGAGAATATTTATTTATAGACGAAATTCATAAATACACTGACTGGTCACGAGAACTTAAAAACATTTATGACTCATTTCCTACATTGAAAGTTGTATTTACAGGTTCTTCTGTACTTGACATCCTTAAAGGTTCTGCTGATTTAAGCCGTAGAGCAATTATTTACAAATTACAAGGGTTGTCATTTCGTGAATATTTGAAATTGTTTCATAATTATGAATCGGACATATACACTTTAAAACAAATCATAAATAATGAAGTAAAACTTGTGAATATTCAACATCCCTTACCGCTATTTAATGATTATTTGAGACGAGGGTACTATCCATTTGGTATAGAAAATGAAATGAGTTTACGTTTAGGTCAAATTATAGTTCAAACTTTAGAATCGGATATTCCGCAATATGCAAACCTAAGCGTTGGGACAGGTCGAAAACTAAAACGATTACTTTCCATCATTGCAGAAAGTGTACCGTTTAAACCTAATTTTTCAAAAATTTCTGAAATGATTGGTGTAAGTAGGAACTCCTTAGATGATTATTTTTCATATATGGAAAAAGCAGGACTTATTGGGCAGTTACGAAATGAAACGGGTGGAATTCGAGGATTAGGAAAAGTTGATAAGGTTTTCTTAGATAATACAAATATCATTTTCAACTTGGTTGGAGAAAAATCAAATGTTGGTAATTTGCGAGAATCCTTCTTTTTCAATCAAATGCAAGTGAAAAATGAGTTTATATCTTCAAAAAAAGCAGGTTTCGTAATTGAGCACTATACATTTGAGGTTGGAGGAAAAAATAAGCAACAGAATCAAATAGAAAAAGATGGTAAATCATTTGTTGTGAAAGATGATATAGAATATGGATATCGCAATGAGATTCCTCTTTGGGCTTTTGGATTGAATTATTAAAAGACTAAAACAAATGAATGCCTAGGCATTAACATTTTGTTAATGTCAGAGGGGGTAAAATGCAAATTTAACCCGAAATAGGCAATAGACTTTCTATTCCGTGTTGAAGTCGCTTCAAAATCAGCCAAACAGCCTGTTTTCTTGCGATTGCAACAGTCCCTGAGAAAGTTCAGGAAATCCTATTAGGTAATCCGGGTCCAAAACAATGACTTCAAACGATTTAGGTAGTAGGGAAATCCTGAATTTTTGTATCTTGTGGTAAATATTTTTTTCAACCGTATGCGTAAGACCATTATTTTGAAAAACGATAGGTTTCAAAAGCTACCTATTATACGGCTGGAATTCCCCTATGATTTCGAGTTAAAAGAGATTGTTAAAGGATTTCCGGAATGTAAGTGGTACCTCAAGGAGCGGGTTTGGGCAGTTCCCTATACACCTACTCAGGTGTCTGAATTACTACAGTATTTCAAAGAAATACCTGATTGAGGGAAGGGGAGGAGGTCAATACAGTGCCAAGAGCCTGGCAGCCGTATTAACAGCTGCGGTGGAAAAAGCGGGCATTAAAAAGCCGGTCACTCCACATTGGTTACGGCATTCCTATGCCACTCATCTGCATGAAGGAGGGACGGATATTCGGTATATACAAGAGCTACTGGGGCATCAAAGCAGTAAAACCACAGAGATTTATACACATGTAAGTAATCGAGAAATCAGGGAGATTCGAAGTCCAATAGAGGATATGGACATAAAAATATAAAGTGAAATAAAACTACACAAAGTCAACCAAATAAGGATATATTGTGCAATAAAACTGCGCATATAAACAAGTTGCCCACAATATAAACAATGAAGAAAATTTTAGTTATAATTATAGCATTTAGCTTTTTAAATACCTTTTCTCAAATTTCAACAAATGAGAATGATTCAACTTTTGTGCGAGATAAAATATCAACAGAAAAGGCTATTCTTTTGAATAAAAAAGACACAATGAAAATTGGAGTCGAAAATGACAAAAAACAAATTTTATTTCAGTTTATAGAACCAGAAAAAACAGATTATTTCAAGTATATATTTCCAATATTGACTTTGTTATTAGGTATTGGAGTAAATCGTTTCATTGATTATCTAACGAACAATAAAAAAATTAAAAAAACGGCTAAAAGATGGACAATAGAACTACAAAACTTAAAAAAACCTATTGAAAGACAAATCAATTCTATCGATGAATTTTTAACAGAACATAAAAAAGAAGAGTTTAAAATGCCTAATCTTAAAGTGGAAACTTATTTAGAAGGCGAATCCTTTAAATCACTTGACAAAACGGATTTATTAAAATACTTGGAGAGGTTCAAAAAGAAAAAATACAATATTGCTATTGAAGATGTTAATCAAATAAATTCTTATGTAACAGTTGTGAGACATCACTATACAACGTTAAAAGAAAAGTATATTGAATATAAAAATGGGACTTCTCAACACGTAACCAATTTATCAAAAGACTTACAAGAATTACTTAAATCTTTTGCAATATATGGTAGCGAGTTAGAACAAGAATTAAATGCTGACCCACTTAATGACCAAAGATATAGACCAATACTCGATTTATTTGATACCGAAGTTAAACCATATATGCAGGATGGGAATTATGATGTATTTAAATTAGAAAAAGATTTTTTTATTCCTTTACTGTCAATTTTAGCAAACTTACGATTTGACAAAAGAACTCACAAAATGACAGAATCAGTCCAAAATTGCATTAACGACATAAAAGGAATTAAAATGGAAAAACATTATTTGACTGTCAATTTTGAGAATATTAAAAAAAGATTAGAAGAGAATAAAAACGAATTAGAAAAAATACATCAACGGATAGAATAAATACTGTGGGCAACATCACCTTGGATACAGCGGGCGGTTTCGATTAAATATGAAAATCATTATCTTTAAGAAGTTAGGTGTAGGCTGGAAGCGAACGTCTCCAAAAGCCCGCCGGCTCCAAGCTGAATCACGTTAGCTATCATTAAAACAAATTATATGACAAGATTTCTTGCATTTGGTATACTACTAATATTCTTAGGTGGTTGTAATGAAAAAATCAAAGAGGAACGAATCTATTGGTTTGAAAATGAAACGGAGTTGGCGAATGAATTTGAAATTGATTTATCGAAGGGCTTTATACTAATTCCAATTGTAGCTGAAAAGGATACGTTACAATTTATATTTGATACAGGAGCAAATCAGATTTTGATTTTCCCAAACGAACAAACAAATAAACTAAAGTATATCAAAGGAAAACCGTTAAATTCAAAGGAAGGTATTCATAGCATTGACGGACGATTCATCCATAATTTAAACTTTCATTTCGAATCGATAAACTTTGAAAATGTTTCGGGGATAATGACAGACATGGAACGCTTTCCAGCAGAATTTAACTCATATATAAAACAAATAGGAATAGATGGTATGATTGGGTATGATATTCTTAAAAGTTTCCCATTACAGATGGATTTTGAATCAGGCAGAGGTACGGTTTACAAGAATTCCAATGCTATTAATGATGATAAATCAGGTAATTTGTTAGCATTAAGTTTTCATGATAATAAGCCTTACATAAATTGTAAAATAAAGTCTAATGAGAATTCGATTGAAACAATAAAACTTCAATTAGATTTAGGAAATCTGGGTACACTTGAGCTAATACCCTCAACGATAAATGGTTTTGATATACCCGAAAATGCAGAGAAAAAGGAAGGGTATGGAATATCTGGAAAATATGAAATATATATCGGAGTAACAGAAAAAATCCAACTCGGAGATATCGAAATTGACAGTATTCCAACAGCATTTTTACCAAATAACATCTATTCTGAAAGTGGTAGAAACGGAAAGGTAGGGCTTGAAGTCATGAAACAATTCAATTTGACTATTGACTATCCCAATGAAAGACTAATAGTAAAAAAATGAATTAAAACGATAGCTAACATTTTGTATAAGTAATGGCAGGTAAAGTGCCAAATATCAAGGTTTGTAGACCGCTCAAACTGCGTAGCGGTTTGACAGGAAACTACCACGCTATCTGCCACTACTCATACAATTTACCGTTGTAAGTAATGTATCTGAACTCAAAAACATATAATGAAACTTGTTGGATATGTAATGAATTTGCAGATTCAGACGAACATAAATTCAAAAAGTCTGATATTACTTCAAGGTATGGAAAAGGAGATTATTCAAAGAATCAACAATTTCAACCCGTACACATAAAAAACAAAGAAACTGCTATTAGAGGACCTAAAGCAAGAATATTGACTTTTGAAAATGTGTTTTGCAAAAAATGTAATAATGAGACTAGTCAACCTTGGGATGATTCCTACTCTATTTTCTCTGATTATTTAAGGAAAAATAATTCTCTGATTCTAAAATATGGAGAAATCGATTTTAAAAATATTTACGGAACTGAATGGGAAAATAAAATTAAAGACCTATTTAGATATTTTATAAAGATATTTGGTTGTCATATTGCTACAGGAAATACTGAGGTAAGTAATGATTTAATAGATTTTCTTACTGAAAAGACAGAAATTCTAAACCATATCAAATTTAAGTTTTACTTGAAGCCTGATATTATCAACCTACAGAAATATTACAAAAAGGAATTCTCACATCTAAATGAATATTCTCACCTATATTATGGAAGGGTAAAATGGATTGGTAAATCGAATTTAGAAATAGAATCATTAACAGGTTGGTTTACAAACAGTGGAATTAGCATTTATTGGATTTATAATCTATCAATTGGAAAGGACTTAGAATTTAAACCTTTTGAGTTCAAACAGACAGAAATCCTAACAAATTTAATGGCAGATTCATTACCGAAAAACTTAAGTAAAATAACTGAATTAGTTGAGTATATAGAAAATTACGGTTCAGAAAAAATTGAACTGACAAATGAACTATTGAATGAATAAAACACTACTTACAACATCACCTTGGATACAGCGTCCGGTACCGATTAAATATGAAAATCATTATTTTTAAGAAGTTAGGAGTAGGCTTGAAGTGAACGTCTCAGAAAGCTCGCCGTCTCCAAGCTGAACCACGTTATGGGCAACCTAAAAGCCGACTGTAATCAATGAACTTTGAATTAGCAGATAAACTATCCGAACTTCTCGAAAGCAAAAAACTTGACGAAGCAATTGCTATAGCAGAACAGGAACTGAAAAAAATACCGAAAACTGACTTTCACAAAATTCTTGACAAGAACTTATTGCATTTGACTTCTGACTTGGCAAAACACATAAACGAATTTGATAAGACGACAAAAGAAGTTTTAAAGAAGAAACAAGGATTTATAAAAAATCTATTCGGTTCTGGAAAAGAAGTAAAACCTGCGGCATACTATTGCGAAATGAATGGTTTTACAATCAACTATGACCGTTGGTTTATTGACTTATTCTCTTTTGAAAATTACAGTTTGACAGACTGGGAATGGTTGTCTGACTTTTATGACTCAACTGCAAATGACTTGACAATTACAGGTTTTGAAGAAATTCAAAATGCCTTTGAAGACGTTCACGAAAACAACAGATTTGAAGAACCAAATATTGAACAGGCATATGAAGTCTGTGAACTGCTTGTTATTCTGCGATTACAAGAACTATTTCGAGAGACCTATAAAGACGAAGAAAGTGAATGGTGCAAAACACCAATGTTTGTGACAGCCCACGACTACGAAATGATTTATAAAGTGAACTAAAAATAAAAAAGGCAGCCCATAACAAAACATATAGCTTATGGCGGGTGAACGGCTACCAGCAAGGTTTTTGCTCCGTAGCCAAGTTTCATTTCGGTGGACAGGAAGTGCTTCGAAACCGCCACAAGCCATATGCAAACCGTTGTGGGTTATAGAAGAAAACAGAATCTATATGAGTTCAACAAGATGGTTTGACGAAAATGGGGAAGAAATAATAAGGGAGCCTGTTAATCTTGACGAAACTGAACACATTGCAGAAATCGGTGGAACGTTCGAAGAGTTTAGTGTTGGAGTGAATTTTTATTCTAAGGATTTGGATAGGCATGAGATTACCAAATTAATTGGGGCAGAACCAACAAAATCTTGGAATCCTGATGAAAGACACCCTATGGGAAACTCAAATAAGACAAGAATAACAGATTGGGGTAAATGGTATTTGACTTCAAAAAGAGATAATACTGACTTGAATAAGAAATTAGAGGACTTGTTAAACTCATTGACGTCTGATTTAGAAAATTGGAAAAAATTAACTTCCAAATACGATGCTTGGATTGACGTTGCAGGGTATATGGAGAATTGGAACAGAGGTTTTAGTCTTAAACCCGAGATTATGAGAATGCTAAGTGACAGAAACCTTGAAGTCGTATTTGACATTTATTACGATGGAGAAGAAGAAAATGATGATGAATAAAAAACTACATACCCACAACAACACCTATACGCAATGCCCTGCGGGACACTGCGCATAGCCAGAACGTGTGCGCCCGGCATGGGTATTAACTATAGGGTGAAAGTCCCGAGCAGGCAGAGGTAAACTGAACTGCTAGCAAGTGGCAAGTGTAGCATCGCGAGTTGTCGCATGAAGCCCTGAGGGATCAGGATATATTAGAAGCCAGACTGCAAAACCCTGTACTGATGAACAAGAACCGCATATAGAGGCGGGTGTTTGCTTAGGATGAGATGGCACGTCACATCAAAGTCCGTTGTTTACCACATAGTGAACTACGTAGATGCGGCAGCGATAGGGGGAAAGTTAATGCCATTACCCGGGGAGATTTCATCAACCACGTGTGGTTAGGGTGAGAAGTCAGCAGAAGTCATAGTAGTTACGGAAATACGAGCCAGTCCCTAGGAAACGGATAAACTGGAGGCCTCACAAAGTAACGAAGGACAGAACATTAAACGCTTGCAGTTGTACTGAAATTCTCTGGATGTGTCACTGGTAGTATCCTAGCATTTGGAGGTATTCTTTCAATGAAAAGCAGCAATAGAAAACAGTAAATGATTGAAGAAATTGTAAGTAGGGATAATATGAAAGCAGCTTATGACCGTGTTGTAGGCAACAGGGGCTGCGCAGGTGTTGATGGGATGGAGGTTTTGGAATTGAAGCTTTATCTAAAAGCACACTGGCATACTATCAAGGCTTCAGTTTTGGACGGGAGTTATCGTCCCCAACCTGTTAAGGGAGTGGAAATTGATAAACCCAAAGGAGGAAAACGGCTACTTGGCATACCGACAGTTTTAGACCGTTTACTACAACAGGCTATACAGCAGGTGTTGAATGGAATCTTTGATTCTAAATTTTCGCCATTCAGTTACGGATTTCGAAAAGGGAAGAGTGCACATCAAGCTATAAAACAGGCGCTGGCATATGCCAATAGCGGTTCACGTTATGTGGTGGATATCACCTGTCCAAATTCTTTGACAGGGTAAGTCATGACTATCTAATGAGCCTGTTAGCCAAGGATATTCAGGATAAGACTCTACTAAGTCTCATAAGAAGATATTTGCAATCAGGGATATTACTCGATGGGGTAACATCCAAACGGAAAGAGGGGACACCTCAGGGAAGCCCACTCAGCCCTTTATTATCGAACATTCTTCTTAATGAGTTAGACAAGGAATTGGAATATCGCAAGCATCGTTTTGTAAGATATGCAGATGATTGTACGCCAAGAAAGAAGACTGATAGGAATAAGTCTTCTATGCTTTGACGATGATGGAGGTAGGCCCTCCGGTATCGGTTAACAGGAACTGGTATCAAACTACCGTATGCTGCATTGCTTAAGAGGCTTTGTAGTGAGTGATACGGAAAAGGTAGAGTAAAACTATCAAGTGACTTTACAGAAGATGACCGTAAGGAAACCATTGAAGACATGTCGAAAGCGTAGGGAAGATGTCAGAACCGGGAGGAAGTCGTTAACCCGGGATAAGTCCAGAAGAGACCTGTATCGCTGTCTGGTCGGCATCCGGCACAAAGATGGCATGAGCTGTAAAGAGGCGTCGTCAAGGAACTTGGGAACCTGGGCGGTGGTGCTAAGGGAGCGAGCCAATCAGCAGACCTGTTAGGCTCTGAGTACCAATACACCGTACAGGGGCAGACTGCCCCGTAGTAGTGAAGAAGCCTTAGTAATTGAGGTGGAGCGAAGGGGGCAGCTTATTCTAGCTGAAAGTTAGCCAACTGAAAATTAATTTTAGGATGAACTCAACTAAGACAGCAAAGCCGTTTGAAATTCCAAAGCGGCAAGTATGGAAGGCCTACCTGCAGGTAAAGAGAAACAGTGGATCAGCGGGCATTGATGGTATAAGTCTGGAAGACTTTGAGTTAAAAATAGGGAAGAATCTCTATAAATTATGGAACCGAATGAGTTCAGGCAGTTACCATCCGCAAGCTGTAAAGCTGGTTGAAATACCGAAAGCAGGCCAGAAAGGAGAAACCCGTCCATTAGGCATTCCAACCGTGTTGGATCGAATAGCCCAAATGTTAGCGGTAAACTATCTAGAACCGATTCTGGAACCAATCTTCCATGAAGATTCCTATGGCTATCGTCCTGGGAAATCTGCCCACGATGCGGTAGAACGAGCAAGACGAAGATGCTGGAGGAGAGACTGGGTATTGGATATGGATATCCGAAGATTTTTCGATACCATAGACCATGAATTATTGCTGAAGGCGTTAAAACGCCATACCCAAGAAAGATGGGTGCTGTTGTATATCGAAAGATGGCTAAAGGTACCCTATCAAAGATCAAACGGGAAGAGTCAGGCGAGGGATCAAGGAATTCCTCAAGGTTCAGTAATAGGTCCCATCCTTGCAAATCTTTTCATGCATTATACTTTTGATGAATGGATGAAAAGGAATTACCCGGATATCCAGTTTGAGCGGTACGCAGATGATAGTATCTGCCATTGCCGGAGCAAACAGGAAGCAGCACAATTACAGGAGGCCATTAGCGAAAGGCTGTCCCAATGCGGGCTGTCTCTAAATGAAAGAAAGACCAAGTTAGTCTACTGTCGAGATGATGACCGAAGAGGCCACCATGAGAACGAGCAGTTTGACTTTTTAGGATTTACATTTAGGGCACGCAGGTCGAAGAACAGATGGGGTAAACACTTTATCAACTTCAGCCCAGCTATCAGCAATAAGGCCAAGGTAAGAATTGGCAGGGAAATCAGGAGCTGGAATCTACAAAACCGGAGTGATAAAAGTATAGAAGATCTGGCCCGTATGTTCAATGCAAAGTTGCAGGGCTATATCAACTACTATGGCCGGTTTTATAAATCAGCCCTGTACCCGCTATTCCAAAGCTTAAACCGCAGATTGTCGCACTGGGCAAGCAGGAAATTCAAAAAGTTGCGACGGCACAAGAGGCGATCGGAGCATTGGTTGGGTAAGGTTTGTTACCAAAACCCCAATCTGTTTGCCCATTGGCGCTTAGGTGTCCGTCCTCCGAACCCTGAAAATTTAGGGGTGGCTGGAATAAGAAGAGCCGTGTGATGGGAGACTATCACGCACGGATCTGTGAGAAGCTCAGGGGGAGGTTCCCTGGGCTTACTCGATTCAGTATCTATCTTAAAACAAAGCGATCAGCTTTACGGGTCATGCAATCCATGAACAGGTTTGTAGAAGGCAATCTAAAGCTTAAGGTTAATAAAGAGAAAAGTGCCGTTCGTTACGTTGGACACATGGAGCTGTTGGGTTATGGTATTTACAGGACATGCAGCCAAAGATTTGGCTTAAAAGTCATGGAAAGCAACTGGCAAAAGTTTGTCAGAAGGTGCAAAGCCATTACCAAGAAAAGCTATCCCCTCTCATATGAGGCTAGGGTAGCAAAGCTTAAGCAATACTGTTCCGGATGGATTGGTTATTTCCGTTATGCCAACATCAAAACAAGGCTTGTCGATTTAGATCGTCTCCTAGGGAGCCGACTTCGGTATTGCATTTGGAAGAGTTGGAAACGAATAAGAACCAGAATACGGAACCTTATTAAACTCGGCTTACCAGAGTGGCTTGCGGTTAAGTGGGGTTTTACAAGAAGAGGTGGCTGGCATGTTGTGCAGAGCCCAATTCTTCGTACCACATTAACAAACGGGCACTTAGCTAAGAAAGGCTTCGTTCCAACAGCTAACATTTACAAAAGATATTGCCATGTTTAATGAACCGCCGTATACCGGCCGGTACGTACGGTGGTGTGAGAGGGTGGGGATACGAATTATTTCGTATCTTACTCTACTCGATTGGCAGTAATTATAAAAAGCCCTACTGAGATAAACATATGAAAACATTTTTGACACTAATATTGACTATATTTTTAGGATTAAACGTTTTTGCGACAGCACAGTATCCTGACAAAATAATCTACAATGGAAAAGAATATAGTTTACATAGCAATCCATTAGAAGCCTATTTTGAAAAACACCCTGACAAAAGACCCAAAGGCGGAATAATATCCACAGCTTTATGGCGGGGATATGTTGCAACTTTTGAAGTTAAGGATAGCCAACTATTTTTAAAAGACATTGAAATCGAATACCACGACACTAACTCAAAAGAATCTTACTCTTATAAATGGCGTAGTGTGATAAAAGAAGTATTTCCAGACCAAAAAGATTTAAAAATATATTGGTTGACAGGACTTCTTGTTATACCACACGGAAAACTTGTAAATTATGTTCATATGGGATATGGATCAACATACAAAAAATATGTTTTATTGGAAATTGACAAAGGCGATTTGAAAAAAGAAAAGCACTTTAAATATAAAGATTACGAAAAATTCAAAGAGAAACAATTCCAAGCTTTCAAACAGACGGAAGAATACAAGAAAATTAAAGCTGATTTACAGAAAGATGGTGATTCAGAAGAATTTATTGACTCTTTTTTAAGAAGCTTTGTAACAAAATATACAACGAAAATATTGACAGAGTAAAAACTACTGCCAACAATGGCTAAAAAATCATAGCTGCCCTGCGGGACAGCAACGCTTTTTAGCCGAGACGTTGTGGCTAATTAAACAAATCTAGGTACTGCTTTTTTCCTTGTTTGGTTAGATATGGATAAATCACTTCAAATAACAAGGCATGATAATAATCTACTTTTGACGCATCTTCTTTATTGAAAAAATCAGCAGCATTCACCCAATTATCACCCAAGATATTCATGCGCTTATACAGCCTTTCATATTCACCTTCCAGTTCCTCTTCTCGCATGAGACCTTGATGAGTTAAGTTTTCAAAAAGCAATACGTATTGTTGCTTACGCACTTGCTGTAATTGAAGATAATGCTTTTTCAATGTTTTATCACTTCCCAGCAGATGGTATAAATCCCGAGTAATAAATCTGTATTGAAATAAAATACTCATGGATACTTGAGCGCTCTCATATAGAAAAGATAGAAGAGGCTTATCATGACTTATTTTGTTCATTTCATAATCCATCTTCTCTACCAATGCAAAATACAATTGAGATACGATTTCTGCTTTTGTTTTGAAGTGGTAATTCAAATTCCCTTGACTCATTTCAAGGGAACTTGCTATTTGCCTTAAAGTGACATCCTTAAGTCCGTGATCATTGAACAACTCTAATGCTTTAAAGAGTATGCGTTCTTTTGTTTTCATAAAATTAGTATACTTGACCTATTTTAGTAAATTTGACCTAAAATTACAAGGTTAATGAATATATCGATAATAGGAGGGGGAATTACTGGTTTAACTACAGCATTGGCTTTGCACAAGCTGGGCATACCTTCAAAAGTTTACGAACAGGCTGAAACACTTAATGAGATTGGTGCTGGCGTATGGCTGCAGCCAAATGCTGTTCAAATTTTGCATTGGCTTGGAATAAAGGAAGAGGCAATAAATGAAGGTTGTATGCTCAACAAAATGGAAATCACCTATCCTAACCTTCGACCTATCAAAAAAATCAAAAAAGCAGTTGTTGAAGATAAACATGGAAACCAAACAATTGCAATCCATCGTGGAAAACTGCAACGCATTCTCTACGATAGATGTGAACAACTCAATCTTGTTGCGCTAGGCATGCCCTATTTAAATCAAGAAGTACATGAGAAAAAGGTTCAATTGCATTTTGATAAAAAAACTATTCAAACCGATGTTGTACTGGGAGCTGATGGCATTAATTCACGAGTGAGAAAGGCCATGGGGTTGCCTTCGGAATTTAGGCAAAGCGGACAAATTTGCTGTAGAGGCATTGCAAATATCACGCTCCCCAATCACTTAAAATGTGAAGGAAAAGAAGTTTGGGGAGATAAACGAAGATTTGGCTTTTCTCAGCTATCTGACAATTCCGTATACTTCTTCACGGTTTTGAATAAAGAAATTTGCCCTCAAGAACTAAGCAAAACTTCATTATCAGCTTTGTTTAAAGACTTTGATCCAATTATAGATAAAATCATTGAGGCATCAGGAGATATGCATACAACCGAGCTGATAGATTTGAAAAGATTGGATACCTGGCATGATTCCCACAC
Source organism: Cyclobacterium sediminis (assembly GCF_054781075.1). Taxonomy (NCBI): domain Bacteria; kingdom Pseudomonadati; phylum Bacteroidota; class Cytophagia; order Cytophagales; family Cyclobacteriaceae; genus Cyclobacterium; species Cyclobacterium sediminis. The sequence goes on from NZ_BAAGVC010000043.1 coordinate 347,888, forward strand.
TTGTCTACTTGGTGATGCTGCACATGCCACCACCCCTAATATGGGTCAAGGCGCTTGTCAGGGAATAGAAGACGCTTTCTATATGAGCCACTGCTTAAATGAGTCCAACACGCCACAAGATGCCTTCATAAAATTTGAAACCCAACGCAGGAAAAAGGTAGACTATGTGGTAAATAATTCGTGGAATTTTGGGCGAATGGTACACCATAGAGCAGGCCAGATATTTCTTAGGGGTATCATGAAAATAACACCCGAAAAAGTAATGAGCAAGCAAATGAATTCGCTCTATAGCGTAGAAGGATTATGAAAAGTTCAGCCCTACACTTCAGCGAAAGGTTAAGCAATGAATTTATTCCGTATCCCCTTTTGCTATTGGCTGATGAAACCAAAGAGGCCATCAATAATTATATTCACCAATGCGAAATTTATCTAATTAAGAATAAGAATCAGGTGGTTGGCGTCTGCGCTATTCAGGAAATAGACACTTATACCATTGAAATTAAAAATCTGGCGATAATTAAAGAACACCGCAACTGTGGGATTGGGAGCTGGTGCATTCAAAAGGTTAAGGAAATCTACCCTGCTAAAATTGTACTTGTGGGAACTGGTGATGCTTCCTCCAGCTCTTTGAGATTTTACAAGAAAAATGGTTTTAAACCACACGCTATACGAAAGGATTTTTTTCTCAACAACTACGATCATCCCATCATAGAAAATGGAAGACAACTAATAGATCAAATAGTATTAAAAAATGAGTCAGCTAAATACTAAACTAAAAGCACTACTAAGATCAATTGGCTTCATAGCAATGTATTTATTCTTTGGTGCACTATTATCTCAGTTAAAATTCCTTTTTCCATCACAATTTGAGCGCTATGCCCAAGGAATATTGGGTACGATTGGGGTATTACTTACAGTTATAGTATTTCTGAAATTTGAGAAAAAAAAGCCTAAAGACTACGGCCTTAGCTGGGAGAAAAGCTCTTTTGCTAAGTTTGGGGCTGGGTTATCTTTGGGTATTGTATTTGCTACAGCGATGATGCTTTCCCAAGTATGGTATAGTAATTTGGAACTGTCTTTAAATGATCACATTTCACTATTCCCATTTCTATTCTGGTCAATGGCATTTATCCCACTTGCTTTTATGGAGGAAGTGGCATTCCGATCATACCCTTTATTAACCCTTAACAAAGCATTCGGATTTAGAACAACACAAATCATTTTAGCCATTCTATTTGCTGTTTATCATATGCTAATGATGTGGAGCCCTAAGGCTTCACTGCTCGGCCCTGGAATATGGGCTTTCGCATATGCATTAACAGCCTTATGGTCTGGAGGGATAGCCGTTCCCACGGGTTTACATTTTGGACTTAATTTTGTTCAATCTATCATTGGTGGTCAAAAAGGAATTGAACCTATATGGACATTGGATTATCCAGCCAATGTTTCTGAGTCTTCCATACTAGCTAATGAACAATTTGGAATAGGCCTTCATTTTTTTCTGTTAATATTGTGTGTAGTTGCTACTGAAATTTACATCAGAAAAAGAAAAACTAGCCACAATAACTAAGCATTCTGATGGCTGGAACAGCCTAGTCTGAATGCAGTGTTGAACCCTGAGAAAGTTTCAGGGTAAACTTCAATGAAACATTGAAGTGATGTTGGGAACTTGGTTTACTATGGGGAATGATTTTCTTCTTTTGCTTTTTTAGCGATGTGAGGATGAAAAAGTTGCTGTTTTTAAATTGTTCTTTGTCCTAGGGTTCCTTTTTTTAGTATTTATTATTGAATAGGTAAACGGTTTTGGAGTGAATTTTAGGCTGTTATTACCATATAGGGGGCATGACTTTTATCTGGGCTTATAGATGGAACGCAGGAAGCCTTACATTAATGTAAAAGGGAAAGATCAAGCAGAGCAACCGCAAGATGATTACCAATGTAGTGTAAGGTAGCGGACTAACCCGTAGTAGTGATGAATCTCCTGTAATGGGAGTGGAGCAAAGGGGTTAGCTAATTTAAAATACGATTTGCCAACTTGAAAGAGGATGAGCTTATATTTGTAAATTAAATTAGAAGAGCCGTATGATGGGAGACTATCACGTACGGTTCTGTGAGAGGGGAAGGGTGAAACTCCCTTTTCCTACTCGACACAAGACCGTTAGCGTATATTGTGAAAAGACCTCTGCATCCAAAATTTTGCTACTTTTAAGAAAAACTATTTTAAGGCAAAGACCTCTAAAATCGAAGTTGATAAAAAGTCGATATCCATTATTGAGCAGAATAGTGGGGATTATATTTGCTTAACGGATATGGTACGAGGCGAAGAAGGGGAAGACCATATCAGAAATTGGATGCGGAATAGAAATACGGTTGAGTTTATTGGGCTTTGGGAAACCCTTCATAATCCAGATTTTAAACCTGTCGAATTCGACACCTTTAGAAAACAAGCAGGGCTTAACAGCTTTAACCTAACACCAAGAAAATGGATTGAAGCAACCAACGCTATTGGAATTTTTTCAAAGGCAGGAAGATATGGTGGTACTTATGCCCACAAAGATATTGCTTTTGAATTTGGCTCTTGGATAAGCCCAATGTTTAAACTATTGCTCATCAAGGAATTTCAAAGGCTTAAGGAAATAGAGACGAATCAATACAACCTTGAATGGAACGTCAAAAGAATATTAACTAAGACAAACTATCACATTCATACTAATGCTATCAAAAATCACATAATACCAGATAAAAACTACTTAAAAGATAAGGAGTGGTTGATTTATGCCGAAGAAGCCGATTTATTAAATGTAGCTCTTTTTGGATGTACTGCTAAAGATTGGAGAGAAGCTAATAAGGAACATGCGGATAAAGGTTTAAACGTTAGGGATTTTGCCAGTATCAATAAATTGGTTGTGCTTTCAAACCTAGAAAATGTGAATGCTATCCTGATTGAAAGAAAAGAGAAAAAGGAAGACAGATTTATTCAGCTCAGTAAAACAGCAAAGTCACAGTTAGCAACTCTAGATGACAAAGATTTCATTAAATCCTTAAAAAAGCTCTCAAAGACAACATTTTCGGATTTAGGGAGAAAGAAATAAACAACAAAACGCTAACATCACTTTGGATACAGCGGGCGGTTCAGAGTAAATAGAAAGTTTAGTTTATTTAAGAAGTTAGGAGTAGGCTGGAAGTGAAGGTTTTCAAATGCCCGCCATCTCCAAGCTGAATCCCGTGTGTGACTTGAATCAGCCCCAAGGGGCTGAATGCTTTGAAATGGATGGAGGACTATTGGGCAACCGATAGATAGGCCCTCCGATGGCGGCTTGTCGGAGCAGCCATCAAACTACCTTGCGCTGCATAACTGGGAAACCAATATGTGGTGAGCGGTAAGGAAAAACAGGGACAGTGATCCCCGTAGGTAAGTACTGATGGAGCTGAATGAAAATAAACCAGTGATGAAGCCTCGAGAAAGCAAATCTAGATGTGGAAAATAGGTAATTACGTGTGTACCTATGACAAGTGTGGCAGACGTCCGGAAGATACCGGCCACACCGCATCCGGGGTTAAGCTGGCAGAGCCTGTCCCGACTGTCGGGAAACGCAGTACAGGCCATTTCATTTCAAGGAACAAGTGGCGCCAGCCTATTCACGAGATTGCCCGTCGACTCAATCCAGTTGCCAGGGGACTGCTCAACTACTACCACAAGCTAAGGGGAGAATCTATGCGTGAGGTATGGAATCAACTCAACCACCGGCTGCTCAAATGGGTCAAATGGGAGAAGGGATTGTACAAAATGGCCGCAGTCAGATGGCTTAAGCGTCAGTACAAGTCTTCTCCGGGACTGTTTGCGCATTGGAAATTGGTTCAACCTTAGGTACCTTAGTCGGACTGAGCGATTTAAAAAACATGAAGAGCCGTGTGAGGTGAGAGTCTCACGCACAGCCTGTCCCGATGTTCGGGAGTTCCGTGGGAAGGTTGGGGTGCAATTCCCCAACCTGACCCGATTAGCCAATATCTAAGCCCATTATGAAAACAAAAAGAATAGCAGTTAGTGTTGGGATTTCGTTCGGAGTAATGGCAATTGGACTAATTGTATTTATTTTCTATAAGACTTCCATCAATAGACCTCAAGAACCATCAAAGCCATATCCATACTACACTGAAGAAATTACTTTTAAAAACAATGATTCCCACGTCACTTTAGCCGGAACACTGACATTACCGACGGCAGCAGGAAATTATCCGGCTGTCATTTTAATTTCCGGAAGCGGTGCCCAAAACAGAGATGAAGAAATTTCGGGACATAAACCATTTTTGATCATTTCTGACCATTTAACAAAACATGGAATAGCTGTTCTAAGGTATGATGATAGGGGTGTTGGGAAATCCACTGGTAACTTCAAAACAACTACGACTATAGATTTTGCATCAGACGTTGTCAGTGCTATTGAATTTTTAAAAACGAGGAAAGAGATAAACAAAGATAAAATCGGTCTAATTGGACATAGTGAAGGAGGGATGGTTGCACCAATGGTCGCATCTAATTCTAAAGATGTAAGTTTCATCGTTCTGCTTGCTGGTCCAGGGATTGAAATAATGAAAGTCCTTCTGATGCAGCAAGAATTAATTGCTAGGGCAGATGGTATTTCGGAATCTGACATAAAAGAATTTATACTACCAGTACATAAGAAGGCATATCGAATGATATCCATGTCTACAGATGGTCGTACATTGAAGACTGACTTAGCTAGACTTATCGAACAGTCCTACGATAATTCTCCAGCTGAACTAATACCATCGGAAATGTCAAGAGAAAAGGCTGTATCAACCCAATTAGATAAGTGGTCGTCGGAATGGTTTAGAAATTTCCTGAAATACGATCCTGCATCAATACTAGAAAAGGTCACTTGTCCCGTTTTGGCCTTAAATGGAGAAAAGGATTTGGTGGTAACTCCTAAAGAGAATTTATCTGGAATTAGTAACGCTATTAAAAAGGGGGGCAATTCAAGTGTGACTATAAAAAAGTTGCCGAATCTTAATCATCTTTTCCAGAACTGCGAAACGGGTTCCCCTGCTGAGTATGCAAAGATTAAGGAAACATTTTCACCCATAGCATTAAAGGAAATGGCAGATTGGATTTTAAAGCAAGTAGAATAATGCGTAGCCTAACATCACCATTGGATACAGCGGGTGGTACTGAGTAACTAAAAAAACAGTATCTTTAAAAAACTAGGAGTAAGCTTGAAGAATACGGCTCAGATTTCCCACCGTCTCCAAGCTAAAACACGTGGTGACCGAGAAAAAAAGTACTGACATTAGGCAAAGTAAATAATTTAAATAATCAAGAATATGAAAAGGAAATTTATACTATCTAGTATTTTGTTGATAATCTCTTTACAATGCTTTGCTCAGTGGGAATTGAAAGACACAACTGAATTTTCAGCAAGACAGGGTCTACCTAATTTCTTTGATAAGATAAATACAAAACAAGACATTAAAATTGGATTTATAGGAGGAAGTATCACTGCGGCAAATGGTTGGCGACCTAAAATAGTATCTTGGATAGAAGAACAATACTCCATTAAAGGCTTATTCAGCTACAGTGCCGCCATTGGAGGCACTAACTCTAAATATGGGGTATTTAGAATTGATGAACATTTACTGAGTAAGTCCGACTTTGACTTGATTTTCATCGAATTTGCAGTTAATGATGGCGGTGCAAGTTCCTCTGATGTAGAAAAAAGTATGGAAGGAATGGTGCGTAAAATATGGTCAAAAAATCCATATACAGATATTTGCTTCGTTTATACAGTTAATGAAGCTTCCTTATCTGACTGTGAAAACGGTAAAATGAATATGTCTGCGACTAAACACGATTCAATAGCCTCATATTATGACATACCGTCAGTTTTATTGACGCCTCAAACTTTTAATAGGATTGAATCAGATTCTGTTGTTTGGTATGACAGCGATTATGACAAAGCTACTTTCTTAAACAGTTCCGGACAGTACGTTTTTACAGCAGACAAAGTTCATCCAACAGATTTCGGACACGAAGTTTATAAGGATATTTTAGCAAAATGTTTATTGAAGATAGATACGTTAAGCGGTGTAAAAGAACATGTATTAAAGCCTGTATTGATTGCTGACAATTATGAAAACACAACGATGATTAAAGGTATAGTAAGACAATCAAAAAATTACGATTATGTTGATTCAACCGGACAGTTAAGCTATCTCGACAAATTTAAACCATTAGAAAATCCCTATTTTGTTTCTCAAGACACGAACGCTACTTACCAATTTTCCTTTATAGGGAATGAAATGGGTTTAGATATATTAGTTGGTCCAACAGGAGGAAGGTATATTATTGAGGTCGACGGAGTAAAAAATGAGTTAGCTAACTGGGATGGTTATTGTTCTTATTATAGAAAGCAGTCAAGATTTGTGAAATTGAGTGAAACAAAGAAACATATTGTGAAAATTTATCCATCCAGTCAACCTTTAACATTAGAGGAAAAAAGAAATTCATTAAACAATGATAGTAGAAAAGCGGACTTTGACGCTAATCCTGAGAAATATAATAAAAACGAATTGATTTTTTCACATATATTTCTGAATGGAACATTGTCTGATTAGTTAACTGATAATAGGTCAAGGAGACCCCATTGATTGGTCTACCATTTTTATCAACATTGGCAGGTAATGTTTAAATATCAAGGCTTTTGGCCCGCTCAAGCTGCATGGCGGTTTGATAGGAAACTACCTGGCAATCTACCCCTATACCGTTTAGCCTAAATAAGGAAAATGACACCAAGACAAATTGAAAAAATCAAAAAGAAAATAAGAAGTATCAGAGCTACTTTAGTTGCTGAGAAAAGAAAATTTGGTTGCTTTGACGACAGCCGTGGTTTAAGGTATGTACCGCCAGGACTATTTATCAAGATTAATGATTTCAAAGGAGGTTTGACCTATTTGAATTGGTTTGAAAAGAATTTTAGTGATGACATAGGAATGCCTGACTTTTTATTTGAATGGCTTATTATACTTTTCAAGACAAAAAATATAAAAAAAGCTGAGAGAAAAGCATTTCAAGTATTTTTCGCCAATTCATACTTGTTTGATAAATACTTTGGAAGACCGATTGAACCAATTGAAAAATATGAATATTCAAACTTGACGAGTCCTGAATTTACTGAATATTTCAATTATAGTTCAGACCAAAATGAACTTGCTGATTTTTCTGACTGGCTGAAAGCATTTGAAAATTCTGAACAGTTTGTTAGAATAAAGAATAATTTTATTATGACTACTAAAAAGCTTAAGAAAGTTAATGATAGAGAGACTAGATCATTTCTATTAGCTCATCTCAAACAAATTGAGTCGGAATTGAATTAAAAATAGGAATACGGATGGCAATAACTAAGCATTCTGATGGCTGGAACAGCCTAGTCTGAATGCAGTGTTGAACCCTGAGAAATGTCCAGGATCCCTTCTCCACCCTTCAGCAGGCTCAGGAGCCATGCTTAGCGTCCACTTGAGTGCCTTGGGTTATGATAAAGAATGGTATTCCCTATTGCTTTTTATGCTAGCTCAATATTAAGTGAATCGGAAAGTTCTATAACGGCTATTTATGGATAAGAGATTTAGGTGGCTAATTATATGATTTAGCAGGTTTTAGATGCGCGAATAAATCCGGATTGTTGAGATGGATTCTTGTGAATTATCCATCAAATTGGGCCTTAAATTGTACCCTGCTCTTTAAATTTAATGGTAAAGCAATGATTTTTTAACTTGCGCTGAAGTCTAAATAATTAATTTTGTTGATTACCTACAACACTTATGAAATCAAAAAGTATTTTAGCCTTTTTCCTGCCCCTTGTTTATTTTTTGCTATTTAGCTATCCAACCTTTTCCCAAACAATAAAAACCCCGGAGATTTATTTAGATCCTATTTTTAAGGTGGATTATGGCGATGCAACGGCAGACAAACCTCAATCAAAATCCTGGACCAATAAATATGGGCAATGGCTAATCGTAGGTGATAAAGACGGACCGAAGTTATTGAAAAAAGAACCTTTAGGATGGACGAGTCAAATTAAAGTTAACCAGGCATGGAAGAATTTGCCGCCTAGGGCTGATGTATTGAGCAAAGGTGAGGAGACACAACTGGTCTTGGTGGATGAATGTGCCTTGACGGTAGTTAAACTAATCTATGCCCCCGAAAGTAAGGAATATCAACATCAATGGAAGGTTAACCTTCCTATTCCTGAAAGCTGTAATGCTATAGAAACGGCAACCATAACACAAGATTCAGAAAATCAATTTTGGATTTGTGCTGATATAAATGAAAACATCATGGTTTGGCATTCGCTCAACGGTCAGGATTGGGCCGATCCTTTTATACTTGCGGATGACATTAATAAGGATGATATCTCATTAATCGTTGGACGAAAAGACCAAGTTTCTGTGATCTGGTCTAACCAAGATACCCAATCTATAGTGGAGCGGATTCACCGTGATGGTGATGCCTTTGATCATTGGTCACAGCCTGTAATTGTTCAGCAGGGAGACAATAATGCAGACGATCACTTGAATGCTACTGTTTTTGAAAATGGAGAAATGCTTTTGGTCACAAAGAGTAGTGTGGACAAAATGAATCAACCTCAATTTGTATTGCGAGTAAGGGATAGAACGGGCCATTGGACCAACATTCGCTATGAGAACCTAACCCAACAAAGAGGCCCTAGTCGCCCTATTATTAACCATGTGGCATCGGGGGAAATTTTTGAAATACATAGCGTAAGAAATCGAGAAGATAATCGCTATTTTATTTCTGTCAATGAAGTAATAAAAAAGAATGACAGCTGGCATTTTAGAGAGTTAATACAACTTAAAACCAATATCTTAGGCAAAAATGGAGATGTCACATCAAGTAAGGCTTGTTTTTTACCGGATGAGCCCAAACTAATATTTTTCTCAGATGATTTAGGTAATGTTTATTCCTTTGATCTCGATACCTTATTATAGGTTTACCTTGAATTTAATTGACACATGTATTTAATCTTAAAGAAGCTCAAGGAATTGCGCTTGTTTTGCCTCTAAAAATTGGATCCAATTAGTAAGATAGATGAGAAAATGTTCAGTTCCCGTTTTAACCCTTCCACCTTTTAAGGGTGTTGTTCCATTTGACCCTGAGGTTGGATGGTTTTTCTATTTTAGGTTTATGCATGGTGATACAGTGTAGTCCACCTCCACTATAATTGAGTTCAGTGGCATTTATCATCACCACTTTTCTGCTATGAAAAACTTCCTGAAAAGCTTTTCTGGCCTGTTCATCTTTTTGGCGTATAAAATCAGGGTCACCCGGGTTGTAATAGGCGGGTATCACCACCAAGTTATTGGTCAAGACAAAGTTTAAATAGCTGGTTACCGGGGTATAAAAGATTGCCTGGCCCTTGTAATTGCCCTGATCAAAAATAATAGGTGCCTGTGGTACTCGGATGATCTTAAAAGGGTTGCCATCCTGATCACTTGCATTCTTGAGTATCTGATAACTTTCTTCCAACCTCTCATGCACTACTTGGTAGAATGGATCCAAAGCCAGGTCTGCCGGATCTACTTGGGCCAGCAAGATGGTTTGGGCATCTGCAAATCGGCAGAATTCATCCACATGCCAATGAACTCCATTGCCATAAATATTGTCAATCACCGGACCATTGTCAAACAGATCGTCTTGCGGAATGCCTTTCTTTAACCAGATGACATTTTTTTGTTTTAGCTTTTCTTTGTATTCCTTTTCAATTTCCTCCTTGCTAAGATCAGGGTTGATGTATTGCTCATGTCCCTCAATTAATATTATGGTTCCTCTTCCATTGATCTCACGCCCTCCTCCGGAGCTGGACAACCTGCTTCTCATAAAAGGGATTCTCATTTTTGAAGCATATTGCTCATTGAATAAATTGTATTCCTGGTTTTCTTCATGGTGATAATGAAAATTAACCATTTCCTCCTGTCCCTGCTCATCCTGCATAAGGATGGGGCCATAATCCCTGATCCAGATATTGTCTTTTTCTAATTTAAAAGGAGATAGGCTGACATTTTTTAAATTGATCTTTCTTTGCCTGAATAATTTTTGTAGCGCTTCCGGCTGTTGGTTACGTTGGTTGTAGAAAAGCGTGACATGATCCACTTCTGCTATCTCCTGGATAAGTTTTAGTGATATTTCTTGAAATTGGGGTGTCCAGCAAATGAAGGTGCTCTCCTGTGGGTCAAATTCCGCTAAGGGATTGGCGGTATGCTTTAACTCATAATCTTGCTTGCAAGCACAGATAAAGAAAAAAAAGCATGACAACAATACAAACAGACAGCAACGCAATCCTTGAGTCTCTGTCAATCCGAACCTGATTGTCATCTCAGGTGAATTGTGGATATGGTTTTTTATTCATAAGCTATAATAATCGGTTTAACCGATCAGATTTATTAAAGCAATTTACAGAAATATTCTGATTACAATCTTAGTTTTTATATAATTTCTTAGGGCTTAACCTGCAAGCCGATGAAATAACAAACCCATAATGAATGTTATGCCATGACAGCCCGAGGGCTCACAATGATTGTATAGCAAATGCCAACAAAATTCCTTTAACCTTGCATGAATGCAGGTAGTTTACTTACTTATCATTACTTTTAAAGTCATTATTGAGGTTTAGCTTTCTGCAGTACTTTTATAGAATTATGGTGAGTAAGGAATGAGGTGTATTTTTATCTACCTAAGCCTTTTTACCATCATAGACTTCAATGTAGAAGCATCGCAGGAATAGGCGATACCGGCCCAAAAACCAGCCTATTTTTAAAACCTTATCAAAACTAAAATAATGTTAGCCACTACACGCGAAAAATTAGAAACGGTAAGCACTGCCACACTTGCCACAGCCTTGTTCAAGCGAGGTTTGAAAAATCAATTCATTCAAGGGGTGAAACCTTTGGCAGAAGGAAAACCTACCATGGTTGGAGAAGCTTTTACTTTACGGTATATTCCTGCCAGGGAAGATCTCAACCCAATCACTGTATTTCAAGACCCCAAGCATCCTCAACGGGTGGCGGTAGAGACTTGTCCTAAAGGAGCAGTACTTGTAATTGATAGCCGTAAAAAAAGTAGAGCGGCTTCTGCCGGTTCAATATTGGCTTCCCGCCTTATGGTTCGGGGAGCAGCCGGTATTGTTACAGACGGAGGGTTTCGGGATTCAGCAGAAATTGCCAAGTTGGACATGCCTTCCTATCATCATAGGGTAAGTGCACCAACCAATTTAACCTTACACCAAGCAATGGATATTAACGTGCCAATCGGGTGTGGGGATGTGGCGGTTTTCCCGGGAGATGTGGTTGTTGGAGATGATGATGGAGTGATGGTTATTCCGGCTCACATGGCTGATGAAATAGCCGAGGAGGCAATAAACATGACCCTCTATGAAGATTTTGTTACTGAGCGGGTATTGGCAGGACACACGATTGTGGGTTTATATCCTCTTACGAAAGAAGAAAATAGAGAAGCATTTGAGCTGTGGAAAAAACAGCAAGGGGGGGCAAATAGGGAGAAATAAAATGTCTGTTTGATCAGAGGAAAGTAAGCAAATGGGTAAAGTTCCTTAGGTTAGGCTATAAATGGAGGGTGAAAATAGGGGTATTCCATGATTTTTAGAAAGAAAAGAAGCTCTCCTTACCCATGTTCTGAACAATCGCCCAGTGGCAAGTGCCTACATTAAATATTTCTCTAATGATTTAACTAAGAAATATTTCTTCAAAAAAATGTTGCCAATACGAATTTAACACAGTATAAGCATGTTAAGCATATAAAAAATAACAGGAGCAATGCTATGATAAAAAGCGTTCAATTTTTAACTTTGTGAATAGAGATAAAAAAATTTATGAGTGAATATAGTAAGTACCTAGAAGAGATAGAAGATAGGAAAAAGGATAATCTTGATCCGAAACCGATTGATAGTGCAGATTTATTGACTGAAATCATCGCACAAATCAAAGACCTTCATCATGAACACAGGAAAGATTCTTTGAATTTCTTTATTTACAATGTTTTGCCGGGTACTACTTCTGCAGCCATTGTTAAAGCTGAGTTTTTAAAGGAAATTATTCTTGGTGAATCTGTATTAGAAGAAATTTCACCTGCCTTTGCTTTGGAGCAATTGTCACACATGAAAGGTGGCCCTTCAGTAAAAGTTTTACTGGATTTGGCGCTTGGTGAAGATGTTTCCATAGCAGAAGAAGCTGCAAAAGTCTTGAAGACACAGGTTTTTCTATATGAAGCAGATACAGATCGTTTAGAAAAAGCCTTCAAAGAGGGAAACCCTGTTGCGAAGGACATTTTAGAAAGCTACGCAAAAGCAGAGTTCTTTACTAAATTGCCTGAACTTCCAGAAGAAATTAAACTCGTCACTTTTATTGCGGGTGTGGGAGATATCTCGACAGATTTATTGTCTCCGGGTGGAGATGCTCATTCAAGATCTGATCGACAACTGCATGGCCAATGCATGTTCGAACACAATAAAGAACAACAAAAAGAGCTGCTAGAACTTCAGGCCAAGCATCCTGACAAAAGGGTGATGTTGGTGGCTGAAAAAGGCACCATGGGCGTTGGTTCTTCAAGGATGTCCGGAGTGAACAACGTTGCACTATGGATAGGGAAAAAGGCCAGCCCATATATACCTTTTATCAACATAGCGCCTGTAGTGGCAGGAACAAATGGGATTTCACCAATTTTCCTTACCACCGTGGGTGTAACCGGCGGTATTGGTTTAGACTTAAAAAACTGGAAAAAGAAATACGATGCTGAAGGGAATCTAATTGTTGATGAAAACGGAGAACCCGTTTTAGAACAAATATATTCTGTAGAAACAGGTACTGTATTGACCATCAATACAAAAACCAAAAAACTCTATGATGGAGAGAAAGAACTGATGGATATATCATCTGCTTTCACCCCACAGAAGATGGAGTTTATGAAAGCCGGAGGCTCATATGCCATTGTATTTGGTAAAAAGCTTCAAACCATCGCAGCGAAAATCCTCGACATAGAATTGCCCTTAGTTTATGCGCCTTCAAAAGAAATATCGCATAAAGGACAAGGCCTGACAGCTGTAGAGAAAATTTTTAATGCAAATGCTGTAGGTACCACCGGAGCCGTGCTTCACGCAGGTTCTTATGTTCGTGCTGAAGTTAATATTGTAGGTTCTCAAGATACCACAGGTTTGATGACTTCTCAAGAATTGGAAATGATGGCTGCTACAGTCATTTCTCCTATTGTTGATGCCGGTTATCAGTCGGGCTGTCATACCGCCTCTGTTTGGGATTTAAAATCTCAACAAAACATACCAAAATTGATGAAATTCATGAATGATTTTGGTTTGATAACTGCCCGTGATCCTGAACATAAATATGCACCCCTAACGGATGTGATTCATAAGGTATTAAATGACCTTACCGTTGATGATTGGGCCATTATCATTGGAGGAGATTCCCACACCAGAATGTCTAAAGGCGTTGCTTTTGGAGCAGATTCAGGTACGGTTGCGCTAGCCCTGGCCACAGGCGAGGCTTCAATGCCAATCCCGGAGTCAGTGAAAGTTACCTTTAAAGGTAAAATGAAAGACCATATGGATTTCAGAGATGTAGTACATGCTACACAATCTCAAATGCTAAAAGCGTTTAAAGGCGAGAATGTCTTCCAAGGAAGAGTGATTGAGGTGCATATTGGTACCCTTCCTTCTGACCAAGCTTTTACATTCACAGATTGGACTGCAGAAATGAAAGCGAAAGCTTCAATCTGTATCTCAGAGGATGAAACGTTGATAGAGTCTTTGGAAATTGCCAAAGGTCGTATCCAAATAATGATCGACAAGGGCATGGACAATCACAATCAGGTACTTCAAGGTTTGATTGATAAGGCCAATAACAGAATTGAGGAGATAAGAACAGGCAAAAAACCTCCATTAACTCCTGATGAGAATGCAAAATACCATGCGGAATTTGTAGTTGATTTGGACATCATTGATGAGCCAATGATCGCTGATCCGGATGTTCACAATGAGGACGTTTCTAAACGTTATACGCATGACACCATCCGTGAACTTTCCTATTACCAAGGAGAAAAACATATTGACCTTGGCTTTGTAGGTTCTTGTATGGTGCATAAAGGAGATATCAAAATAGTGGCCAAAATGTTGAAAAACATGGAAGATCACTATGGGAAAGTTGAATTCAAAGCACCTTTGGTAGTGACTGCCCCAACTTACAATATCATTGATGAGTTGAAAGAAGAAGGCGACTGGGAAATTCTTCAAAAATATTCCGGTTTTGAATTTGACGATGCTGCACCTAAAAGTAGTGCAAGAACAGAGTATGACAATATTCTGTACCTAGAGCGTCCCGGATGTAACCTTTGTATGGGTAACCAAGAGAAAGCTGAAAAAGGAGATACAGTGATGGCCACTTCCACGCGTTTATTCCAAGGAAGAGTAGTGAAGGATTCTGACCGTAAAAAAGGCGAATCATTGCTAGGTTCAACGCCGGTAGTTATCCTTTCAGCCATTCTAGGTAGAACACCTACCCTTGAAGAGTATAAGATTGCGGTTAAGGGAATCAAACTTACTCATTTTGCTCCACCGCTTAAAAAGATGACTTCAAAACCAAATCACCTTCTATCGTATTAATACGAAAGGAAAAAGTGTAGCTGGTGGAAGTCAGTAATTTAAAGAGCTATTGGCAATGAATTACTAAGGTAAGAGCATTGCTTCAGGTATATATTTAAAGGCTGAGTTTTGAAGCCATTCCTAGTTAAGGAGTGCTTTCAGAACTCAGCCTTTTTTTGGATAACTTTTTTTGCTCTCTATGCTATGGTTGGTATTGAAAAATGTGTGGACCTGAATTCGATTTTAAATCGCTCTAAATAAAAAACTATATCGTTTCTGGGAACCCTTTTAGTGGGTTTTCTGAGGTGGGAAAGGGAATGTCAGTCTCAACTTGTTCGGGATTCTTACAGCTTTTCCCACTAAAAGTCTTCCCTAAGCCTATCTATGATAGATTTTTATAAAACTGAATTGAGTTAAGGTCATATGATAAATTAATTTCCGCCTTGTAGATTTTCGGCATTAAGAAATTTAGTAGGGGTTGGCAAGGGCACAGGCACTGTTTGACGAAGTTTTTGGTTTAGTAGACATTTAATAAACAAGGCCAATATTAAAACCAAAAACTAAGGAGTTTGCCTGTGTGCGGGAGGCCTTAAATTTTAGCCGAAAAGATACTCAGCGGTGGGGTTTTCTCCTGACTAGCTCCGCTTCAGGACAGGTTGCTTACTTTTTTGACCACTGAATAAACTCAGGGCAGACCTGCAGCAAAAAAGTAGCAATAGTCAAGGTAAATGATAT